>JBBAAQ010000006.1:0-79596 GCA_041658255.1 Candidatus Woesearchaeota archaeon | reverse complement strand
ATTTATATTGCTGCTGATACGTGATGCGATCTCCTGCAACCGCTGCATTCCAAAGATGGTAGAGAAAAATCTTTTGATTAAATTCGAGTTCTTCAAAACCCGGAACTGGGAGTTTAATAATCGCAATATCATCAATACGGTCGATGATTTCGATGGAAGCATGTTTATGAGCCATATACATTCTCGCACTGGAATGGTTTATATAGTTTATGAAGAAAAATGGCGTCGGCTAAGTTCTATCCACTTCTGGAAAGAATAACAGGATAATATCGCCAGTGTCGAACGAGTAGGTAACTATGTTAGTAAGTATTTCCTCCAGGGAAAGTATTTTTGGAGTATACTTCAATCAGATCATTTAATTTACTGATAAGATCTTCTAATGGTATTGCTGCGTTAAGAAGACTGGTCTTTATTTTTTCGAATTGCAAATTCTCAAAATGTTCATAAGCGTGAGTTATATTCTTTACTACAGCATTGTCTATATTATCCATCCAAGAAAGTTTTCCTAAGCCTACAGGGGCATTTGTTAACCATTCACGTATTTTTTGGGCATCTGCTGTTAACTCTTCAAAAACTACTACGATATCATCCTTTTTAAATGTAGCATATTCTTCGCTAAAAGTTAACAATAATTCTTTTAGTATTTCTATCTTCCCTTTAAGCTGCGTCAAATATTCTACTGTTTTTGGATTAACTATGGTAGCGCCCGGTATTTTTCTTTTAAAAAAATTCATATCCAATAAGATACGCCTTAGTTTATTAATTTTTTGCTTCACGATAATACTATAATAATTCCATAAACCATGTTCAAGAATATCTAAGAAAAAATCCATAAGTTGCAATCCATATTTATATTGCTGCTGATACGTGATGCGATCTCCTGCAACCGCTGCATTCCAAAGATGGTAGAGAAAAATCTTTTGATTAAATTCGAGTTCTTCAAAACCCGGAACTGGGAGTTTAATAATCGCAATGTCTTCGACCCGATCAATGATGTCGACAGGAGAATGAGGTGTACGAGTCATAAAATCACTACTAATATCATGTTTATATAGTTTGTGAAGAGAAGTTTAGAAAAAAATAATATGCGGTTGTAGTGTGTGCTTTCATAAACTATATAAAACAGTCGCCCTCAGTCGGTCATATGAACATAAACGAATTTTCTTGCAAAGAACGATTCTTAAGATATGTCACCTATGATACACAATCAAGTGAGGAATCACTGACAATACCGAGCACTGAAAAACAAAAAATACTTGGACAACTACTCCTTAAAGAACTTCAGGAATTAGGGATAAACGCGCAAATGGATGAACATGGCTATGTCTATGCAACAATCCCGTCTAATACAAATGCTCCTGTTCCGCCAATCGGATTCATTGCACATATGGATACAAGTCCAGCAGTCTCCGGAAAAAATGTTCGACCAATCATTCACGAAAATTATCAGGGCGCAGATATTATTTTACCAAAAGATAATCAGCGACTTTGCGTAAGCGAGAATCCCATACTACAAACACTGATCGGACACGATATCATCACTTCTGACGGATCAACACTGCTCGGTGCAGATGACAAAGCAGGAATTGCGGCGATTATGGATGCAGCATCACTGCTCATGCGACATCCGGAAATAGTGCATGGAGAGATTAAGATTGCATTTACAGTCGATGAAGAAGTGGGGCGTGGTATTGAAAAATTTGATCTCAAAAAATTTGGTGCAACATACGCATATACCGTCGATGGTGATACCGTGGGAGATATTGAAGTCGAAACATTTAATGCAGATAAATTCAAGATAACAATTACTGGTCATAGCACCCATACCGGATATGCGAAGGGAAAAATGATTAATGCGACTCGGATTGCCGCAGCATTTATTGACGCGCTGCCCAAGGATCGATGGTCTCCTGAAACAACTGAGGGGAGAGAAGGATTTGTTCATGTCAACACAATTTCTGGAAGCGAAGAACAAGCAGTGATGACAATGGTTACACGCGATTTCGTCGAAGAGGAATTACGCGCAAATGAATTACAGATTAGAGAACTGCTTGACAAAACCATCGCACAGTATCCTGGAGCGAAGTATACTCTTAAAGTCATCGCGCAGTATCGGAATATGAAAAAGATCATCGATCAGCACCCGATTGTCTTGGCGAATGCACTTGAAGCAGTGAAACGCGCAGGATTTACTCCGAATACGAAAATTGTCCGCGGTGGAACTGATGGATGCGCCCTATCCTATCGCGGCATACCAACACCGAACATGTTCTGCGGTGAATACAATTTCCACTCCAAAACCGAATTTGTTTCAGTACAGGATATGCAGGCGACAGTAAAAACAATTATTGAGATATGTAAGGTCTGGGCAGAACGCTCCGGATAAGAGATAGAAACCTACCGATTCCACAGATTCGAATATACGATTAAACAAATTTATTTACCAGGATACACGTATCAATCGAGCACAACATTTAAATACCTGACAGGATAGAAAAGTGGTATTCGAAAAATTGGGCTGCGTACGAGAAGAGGGACTGATGGATGACTATATGACACTGAAGAAGCAGGCAGAAGAAAAGCTCAAAATTGCAGACCACCTCCTCTCAACAACATACCTAGTTGTCAAAGAACCAAAACTTCTCGTCTCAGTTATTGAAAACATCTTTCGCGCAATCGATCTTTCAATCGTTGCTGTTCTTGCATACGAGAAACATTTTAAAAATATCCCTAATTATGGACAGACATTCGAGGAATGCAGCGAAATGTTTCGCCGAAAAATCATGCCAAAATACTCACTCAGCAGCGAATTTCTCGAATTTGCACAGCACATGAAAGAAATGGTTGATGAATACAAGAAAACATCAACTGCATTCACTAAAAAACAGACATTTGTCATTGCCGATAATGATTTTAACGTGCGATTACTTACCGAACCCGAAGTCAAAAAGACTCTTGCAAAAGCAAAAATCCTGATTACTCACATACTTGCAATCACTGAACAGCACACGAGATCGTAGGAGGAGAAACGTATGAAAGAATCTATTGAGAACGCAGTCGAAGAGCTTAAACGCGTCGACCATTCCATCTTTGTCAGTCTCAAATACACCCGAACAGTCGATATTTTGATTAATATTCTTACCCGCATGGTTGATTGTTACGAATTCTTATTTGAATCCCTCCTCAAATACGCACTCGAACACAAACTCGCCTATGAAATCCCGAACACTCCGAAAGAAAGGTGTGTTGCATTAAAACGCATCTATAAAGAACAGGAAGTTCACGACAATGTTGATCTCTACTTACTTCTCAAGGCCATGCTCAAAACAACGTACACGAGGGAAAACGAATATCGCCGGCATGTGACTATGAAATCAATCATTGCAGGGCGTGAAGAAATCATTAATATCAACATCATCTCCCAATACTATGAAGTTCTCACGAGCTTTTTCCATTTCGCAGATAATTTACGAACAGGCGTCTATACGCTCGGGACTAAGCCACTCGTAACTGACATCACTGCAGAAAATGCTGATGAAGAAAACCCCGGCAACCCGTACTGGTCTAAAGTCAAGGAAATGCGTGAAGAAGCAGATGCAGAAATTGCCCGTGAAAAAGAAATGCGTGAACGATTACGGCAAGAAAAAACGCAACAGGAACGTGATCGGCAAAAAGAATGGGATAAACGCAGGGCAAAAGATCGCGAGAAAGAACAAAAAAAGAAGCGCATCACGAAGCGTAAACCAAAGATTATTCCAAAACGTATTATTCCTAAAGATAAATTACGCATGGTAGAACTTCAAAAACAAGCAAAAAAGAATGCAGAAAAAAAGAAGAAAGCCAACGCAAAAAAGAAGAAAAAATAGAAAGAATATAGGGAAAGAAAAGAATAAGTTATAAAAAAAAAGAGGACACACCCCTTACGTAATTCTTTACCATGACAAGATTTATTACCATTATTTCGGCAACTTCAGGAACAGGAAAAACAACACTTGCACTCAATTTAGGCCTCGCACTCCATCAACTGAATCGCAAAGTTGTTGTCTTTGATGCAGATTTTTCTAAACCGAATATGATTACTCACCTGAATATCGATTATCTTCCTATTACCCTGAGCGACGTGTTTTCCGGAGAAAAACACATCTTTGACGCCATGTATACGCATGCATCGGGGCTGAAAATAATTCCCTCACTGACCATGCAAGAATATGATAAAATCAGTACACACTTGCAAGATTTACTCACAAATTATGAATATGTTATTATTGATATGCCAGGTAGACGTGAGGAGATTGTGCAAGTGCTGGGCCAACTTGAAGGTGGCAACCCGGAAGCAATCATCATCCATTCACCATATGTAAGTTCGAAATATGTTCTTGATATCGCAGAACTTCTGAGAAAACAAAGAATACTCAATCTCGGAATTGTACTGAACCAAAGCCATGAACAAAGTGTTAATTCCCTCTATGAAATACCGGTTATTGCAAAGATACCGACGAGTACGCATATCCACGCAGCAGCTATGCGTAAACATCCCGTACTGCATACACACCCGCATTGCCCTTCATCACGGAGTTTTAAGATGCTGGGGAGAAAATTAACTGTATGAAATCATCACCAATTTACGGATTACTTCTTATTAATGAAGGGCTCGAGGAACACGCAAAATTATATATTCGCACACTCGTACCCGCAACAATTATTGCAACTGCTCCAGGAATGCTCATCATGAGTGTACTAACTATTGAAGACCTCTGCGAACTCGCGTATCGTACACAATTATGCAATCAGGTATTTCTCATCGTCAAAAGATTTGTGCAAACCAAAAATACGGAAAGTACAGAAATCGCGTGTATCCTTAATGACCTATTAACTACAGAGGACAAAACTCTTCTTAAGAAAATTGTTCAGCCTCATGCAACAATGCGCATGATCATTAAATCGAAACAGATGATTGATACTCCTGAATATGAACGTGAAATTGGCGGAACACTTAAAACAATTCTTGAAGAAGAAGGAATCCCGACAACAGTCAATTTAAAACATCCCCATATCACTGCATACACCTTTATGGATATTATACTTGAAGAAAAAGAACACACACTCCTGTGTATTGATATCTCGGGCGATATTGCAAAACGTGAATATCGCGTCTTTAATAGTTCCATGTCATTAAAGGGGACAACTGCATTTGGAGTCCTCATGATTGCAGGATATCAACCGACTGATGTCATGTTCGACCCTTACTGTAATTCTGGAACACTCATCATTGAAGCCGCACTCTATGCGAGTAAAATGTCTCCATGGTGGTATCGTAAAGAATTTCCATTCCATCAGTTTGCCTGTTTTAAAGACAAGGATTGGGACAAATTTTACGCGAAGATCGATAAAGAACACACGACAGAGAAACTTCCGATTACCGGAAGCGATCCACTCCTGCGAAATATTACTGCCGCATGCAAAAACGCTAAAGTTGCCGGTGTAGAAAAACAAGTACATTTCAGAAGGATTGATACTGATTGGCTTGATATTAAAATGGAAGAATCCAGTGTTGATAAAATTATTACCTTTATTCCCGGAAGTTCAAAACATAAAAGTCATCAAAAAGAGTATAAAGAATTCTTTTATCAGGCAGAATATATTATTAAACCTAAAGGCCTCATTACGATTTTGTGCATCACCAAAGAACAACTCCTTACTACGGCCGAAGAATTCGTCGACTTTGTCTGCGAGAAACTCGTCTATTCCGGTCAACAGGCACTCTGGGTATTGTGTTTTAAGAAACGCGCGAAGACGAAGGGCAAGGAGAAAAACAAATAGACACCGCCAAAAATCATAAACCTTAAAAGATAAGGGTATTTTCAGACCTTGTTGAGGGTGATACCATGGCAAAATGTGAACTCTGCGGATCCAAAGAAGCACAATTTAAGACAGCAATTGAAGGAACACTCATGCATGTCTGTTCTGACTGTTCAAAGTATGGTGTGGTTAAAAGCAATACCAATGTACGTGTTGTGGTGAAAGAAGTGCGCAAACCGCAAAAGAGCGAGCCTCTCTATAGTTTTATTCCAGGATATGGTTCGAAAGTCAAGACGGCACGTGAAAAACTCGGGCTTAAACAGGAAGAGATGGCTAAACGATTGAATGAAAAAGAATCATTGCTCCACAATATCGAATCAGAACATCTCCAACCTTCTATTGCTACTGCAAAAAAGATTGAACGCGAACTCCACATTAAGATTGTTGAAGAAGTCAAAGAAGAAGAATCTCCTGCATCATCTACTCCTCAAAAGAATACGCAACGCACGGGAGATGTGACTCTCGGGGATTTTATTAAGAGGAGATAACTTATATCTTCACAACGCTACTTGCACATTCGCCACCCGGCGGACAGATCTTTTTCATGATAAATGCCTTATCCTGAATACCGCAATATTTCTTCTCATTGATCACAATGCACGGGTATTGTTCAACGCCATAATATTCTTTCAAGAGTTCAATGTTCGTGATGTTTAAGTCCATATCGAATGAAAAGACTGACACTTCATCTTCAAGGTCAAGTTTGATGTCTGTCAGGATGAATGATTGATCATCACATTTCCTACAATCCTGCGCATTCTGATAAAAGAAGGTTATGATGGGTTGATCAAGATTACATTCCTTTTTTACTTTAGTTAAAAACATGAGATAGAGTACTTGGTTCTCATTAAATTGGCGTTTCTGCTCTTTATAGAACGGGTCTTTTTGGAATTCTTCACTTGCAACGCGATAGGATTCGAGTTTAAGCCCGAGATCCCAGAGTGTTTTATCCCAGTCCTGTAATTTCTTTTTGAAGGCAATACAGGCCATTTTATCCCCATAGACATCAGTCATAAGGCTATATATCTGTAATTCATTCAAATCAGTAATCACTTTCATCTGATCTTGAACAGTATTTTTGCGTTCAGTATTAAGAATATTTCCAATCATCAGAATAACTCCAAGAATGAAGAGTGTTATAAGAAAAGCTATTAAAAAAATCCGCTTTTTTATCGCCATTGTATCTTTTTCCTCCGAATAATTGCAATGAGCGAAATAATCCAGAAGAATTGATAAAAAAAGAAGAGGAACGGATATCCGATGATTCCTGTTTTTCTTGTTTTATACTTTGTTTTGGTCATATAAAGCCCGATAAAAAGAACTGATAGTGTAAAGAATAATGAAATGAACCCTAACACTGTTGCACGACTATAGTTGAGGACATCCCATTCAATATGCGTCCAATAACGAAAAATATCCCAGCCCGTATAATTATAATAAAAAATGTTTTCAATAAGCTTTGAGATTGTAAGATATATTGAAGCAGAAAAAAGGACGAGACCAAAAGCAATAAGAAGATAATTAAAAAATACAAAATAACCGAATGCTCCATATTTATTACTGAGGAGCATATTGCGATGCGTATAGAGTGTTTGTATCGCCCCCGAATACCAGCGTTTACGTTGCACGCACACTTCTTTAAATGTTGGCGGAACAATCGTATATGCTTTTGCTTCAAGACAATTTTCAATACGATAACGCTTCTTTTGGATGCGATATGCAATCTCGGTATCTTCAGTAATATTATGAATATCAAAGCCGCCAATCTCGCGCAAGACACTCGTGCGATACATAGAAAATGGTCCTGGTGTTACGAATACTGAATCGCACATCGAGAATACTTTAAGGAAGAGTGAGAGTCCGATAATATATTCAAGTTCAAAAATTTTATGAAGAATAGTCTTAGGATTTTTGACGAGTACCGAGACCGTGACTGCAGCAACATCTTTCTTTTCAAAATAGGGTAATGTCTTCTGGAATATTTTTGTTTCAACAACAGAGTCTGCATCCATGGTTGCGATAAATTCGCCAGATGCCCGCGCTATTCCTTCATTCAGGCTTGCCGCTTTGCCCTTATTTTCTTTGCGATCAATGAACACAAATCGTTTATCGCCTTTAATTGCTGCACGAACAACTTGACTTGTTTTATCTTTACTCCCATCATTAATGATAATGAACTCAATATCGTCATAGTTAATTTTTTTTAATGAATCGATCGTAAATGCGATCTTTTTCTCTTCATTATATGCAGGAACGAGAACAGTTATCCGTTTTGCATGATCTTTAGTGAACTTGCGTTTCTCATAGAGTTTGTCCTGCCCGGAAAACATGATTAAAAGGAGTAGGACTACATAGTATGTTGAAAGAAACCACACAGAATAGAGTAAGATGTTATACAATACATTCATGATACGCGGACCCCTTGAGGCTTTAAATAGTTTGCGGGGGAATGGTGTTAATTCATCTTAAGTTGTTACATGACAGTTAGTTAAAAAGGGCGGAAATCTTCCGAATTTTTCGGAAAATTAACTGGACATTCCGTAAATCTTCCGTGAGGAAATAATGCGCACTGGACAACCGCCCGTAGATGTTAAATATTAGTTAGATACAATGCATCGGAGCTATCGGTATAAAATGGTTAATGAAATAGTAAACAATATAAAGAAAGAGGGAGATAATACTGTTTATGAGGGTGTGGTTGGCGAGTTTCCCGATAATAATGTTTCTAGTTATAACTCTCTTGAAACTCTCACACGGGAGAGCATAATGGGTAATGAACGTATTACGGAGAGTCATGTAAGAAAACATTTCGATCTAGATCCCTTGTTCAAAAGTATAAAATTTGAAGAGCAAAAAACTAAGAATGAACAAATAGCTAAGCTATTAAAGACTGCTTCTAAGGAGTTAACTGGAAAACAAGGTTGCCCTGAATTCATAGTCACTTTTCCAGATATTATAAATGCAGTTATAATTATAGAGTGTAAAGCCGATACGAAAGATCATAAAAGAAAAAAGGGTGAATCGCCAAATCCGAAAAAATATGCTGTTGATGGTATCTTGCATTATGCAGGTTATTTGAAGAATGATTTTAATGTCATAGCTATTGCTGTAAGTGGAGAGAAAGCAGAAGAGATGTTGGTTTCTACATTCCTAATTAATAAAAAAGGAACCGCTGTTAAAGACGATAGTCTTCTTACAATTTATGACTACCTGAATATTTTCGAAGAGAGAAAGATGGCGGATAAGTTTAAGGATAGAAACTTACTGATGTTTGCTTCTGAACTTAATCAAATATTATACAACTTTTCTGTTCCAGAAGTAGAAAGAGCAACCATTGTAAGTGGTGTTCTTATTGCCTTACAAAATGAAAATTTCAGAAAATCGTATCATATCGCTAGAAAACCTATGGAACTTGCCGAAGATTTACTTACAGCGATAGAACGAGTATTGAAAACTAAAAAAATGGGTAGCAAAACAAGAGTATTAATGGGCGAATATCGAAAGATTAAACAATCAAATAATCTCGCTATATCTCAAACTATACGAAATAGAGATACAGGAGTGGATGAGAAAAATACGTTATTGAGAGATATCATACTTAAGTTAAATAAAAATGTTTTTCCATTCACAGAATATGAACATATAGGGTATGATATTTTAGGTCAGTTCTATTCAGAATTTATACGATATGTCTATGGTGATAAAAAACTGGGATTAGTATTAACTCCTCAACATGTTACAGAACTTTTTGTAGATATTGCTGAATTAAATGCTGATGATGTATTATATGATAATTGTTGTGGAACAGCGGGATTTTTAATTAAAGGAATGAAAAAACTATTAGAATTAGCAGGCAACAATACAACTAAAAAAAGATATGTCAAAGAAAATCAATTAATTGGCGTTGAAGAAAGAAGTGATATGTTTACCTATGCGTGTTCTAATATGATGATGAGAGGCGATGGTAAGTCAAATATATATCAAGGCGATTCTTTAAGTCCATTAATGAAAAACAAAATAAAACCACATAAGCCGACTGTTGGATTTCTGAACCCTCCATATTCTACAAGTGTTTCCGAATTGGAATTTATTTATCATAATCTAGATTGTCTTCAAAAAAATGGAACGTGTATAGGCATAATACCTATGAACTGCGTGACGGCACAAACCGGAAGAGATTATGAGTGGAAGAAAAAACTATTAGAAAAGCATACATTGCTGGCAGTATTTTCTATGCCTGATGAATTATTTAATCCTTCGGTCAGCACAGTAACAGCAATATTAGTATTCAAAGCACACATTTCACACTCTCAAAATAATGAATCATACTTCGGATATTGGAAAGATGACGGTTTCGTAAAAGTAAAACCCATTGGTAGAATAGACAAAGACGGAAAATGGGGAGATATTAAACATCAATGGATCTACAATTATAGAAATGGAAAAGAAGTTAAAAATTTGAGTATAAAAAAATATGTCACGGCAGAGGATGAGTGGTGTGCAGAGGCATATTTACCAACAGATTATTCCAAACTAGAACAAGAAGGATTCGAAAAGGAAATAAAAAAATATATTCTATTTAAAGAATTAAATTAAAAATGAAACTAGTTGAACTAAACACTATATTTGATGTTGGTCACGGAAGTAAGTTAGACGCTAATAAGATGAAGTTTATAGATAATGGGGAAATAAATTTTATATCCAGAGATTCTAAAAATAATGGTTGTGTTGGAACAGTTGAAAAATATAATAACACCACGCCATATTCTAGTGGATTGATTACTGTATCTCTCGGCGGTAGCTTTCTTTTATCGAGTTTTTTACAACCGAAAAAATTTTATACAGCGCAAAATGTCGCTGTTCTAGTCCCAAAAAGAAAGATGAATGATGCTGAAAAACTCTTTTATTGTAAGTGTATCTCTATGAATCGATTTAAGTATAGTGCTTTTGGAAGAGAAGCCAATAAGACTCTAAAGTTTTTAAAAGTTCCAGATGAAATTCCTGATTGGGTGCATGATACTAAAATAAAAAATATATCTGGTATGGATGAGTCTTATTCTAATAAGAGAATAACTCTAGATATACAAAAATTTAAAGATTTTAAAATAGATACTTTTTTTGACGTTATAGGCAGTAAGACTACTCCCAAAAGAATCCTACAAAAGATTGGAGAGGGCCAATATCCCTACGTGACTACTCAATCTAAAAACAATGGCGTCGAGGGCTTCTATAATATATTTACAGATGAAGGAAATATTCTCGTTATAGATTCTGCTGTAAAAGGATATTGTTCTTATCAAGAGTGTAATTTTACCGCAAGTGACCATGTAGAAAAGCTTATTCCGAAGTTTAAATTGAACATTTTCAGAGCATTATTTTTAACTACTGTAATTAATCTAGAGCAATTTAGATATTCTTACGGTAGAAAATTTAATCAGGATAGAATTAAGAACACTATAATTAAGCTTCCCGTAGATGATCAAGGAGAACCTAATTGGGAATTTATGGAAGAGTATATAAAAAGTATAAAATTCTCTAAAGAAATTGTAAAGCTTTCTACGTGATACTATCTCTTTTTTCTATTCCGATACGATAACTTACATTTTAGCCATTCTAATGAACAGACTCGTCAGCCCGTATACATCCACACTGTAAACCCCTCATTCTCATATACCTTAACAAAGGACTGGCTTGTCTGCATGAGAAATATTAATCCATTTTTTCCATTAAGATAATCCTCGAATGATTGGTCAATAAAGATGTAGCGGACATGATTCTGTGTAAATACGGATTGTGTATATTCGAGAGTTCGTGATACAGTAATATTCTCGAAGAGTACAAGACGCAAAGGTTCGCGCTCTGCGCGTACAGGATTAATGAATGTTTCAAGTTTGGTATAATATGTCACCAGATACGCATTTTCAGGGGTCGTGAAGACAACTTCGCCGGGTTGTGATTGTGTTGCAATAAATTGTGTTGCATCAATAAATTCAGACGTGGGTTCGCTGCGAATAATTTTTGTCACATAAAAAAGTGTAGAAAAAAGTATTGCACATAAGATGAGGAGCAGTGTGGTCTTTTTAATGAGTTGAATAGACCATTTACGTTTCTTGAGGTAGGAGAATGCAAATCCTGCATAAATGACGAGGATGAATCCGAGATAGATACGGATAAGATTATTAAAAAATGCTCCAAAAATAAAAAGGCCAATGATCGCATATACAAAAACATTACGAAGCCCACGCTCCCACAAGAGGACTAACCCGACAATGGAGAGGATGATCATCGAGAAAGAAAATCCTGGATCTGCACCAATATCGGTGATAATACTTGAACCGGAAAAAACAAGATCAGTAAATAGGTCATGACCGATGGTTGCATTACCGATAAAACTTGCAATGATTGCGCTCACCAAAAAGAGTAATGCATACGTGAATGATTTCGGTGTTGATCCTGTACCCACCATATAGACTATTAAGATCAGAAGTGTAAAGAGTGCCCAATAAAAATCAACGAATGGAAGAATAATCAAAGGGATTATACCAAAAAAAGTTAATTTCCGGGAGAGTAACAAAAATGCGAGGAGTGTCAGAACAATACTAAATGCATAGATCGTGATTCCTGAAAACAGGTAGATAAAAATTGGTGATGTTGCAAGAAGAAGGAGTATAATAATACTATTTTTCGTAGAAATCGCATGCTCACGTAAGAGGAGGGTAAATAAGATGAGTGTGAGTGCACCCAAAAACGTCATGACACCAATAAAGAGGAGCGGTGAAGATGAAGATACAAAATGAATAATGTTAATAGGCATTGACGTTCCCGTCATGGGATCAATGAATTGATTTGCTCCCTGGCGTCCTTCAAAGAGCCATAATTGATGATAAGACTCACCACCTGCAATAGTGTAATTCCCTTGCAACGCGCGCATTGCGAGTGGGATGAGGAGGAGGAGTACTGCGCCAAGAATGATCGCCCCGATAATCAGATAGTCTTTTCGATTCATATGATTGCTCATCCTCCGATTTTACATTTGAGATAATAGAGTTTTGCATCCTGAGAGATATAAGGCAGTTGAAAACATGCAACATCACCAATATACGCAGGTTCTTCGATGTTATTTTTTGTCCGTGCATACTTTGTGACAAACAAGTATTTTGCTTCGTAAGTATTCATAATCCCTACTGCGACAGTCTCGAATTTGGTCGTATACACTGTAGTAATATCGTTTGTGCGCTGGTTAATATTCGGGATGAGCATGAAATTCGTGTCTGCCACATTTTTACGTTTTGCATAATAGGCAACAAGATTTCCTTCTTCCAAGGTTGAAAGAATAACTGCATTCTTCGGAAGCGCTTCCTGCGCCATGATAAGAACACGGATATCTTGCGATTGTGGAACTTCACGTATCCTGTCCTTTGTTACAATATAGGAGGGGATCAGCGCAGTAACAATACATAAGAGTACAATAGCGGCAAGAATAATATTTTCATACTTATTCATCTTCGTCTTCTCAATAAAATTTGTAAAATTCTTGAGGCTGAACGCGCTCAGGACCACAAGCGTTACGCTTAAAAAAACAAGTCCGGTAATCAAATCAAGTATTTTGAACCAGACAAGAATAAATACTCCAACTAAAAATCCCGTGAGTAATATGACTGATTTATTTTGTGCTTTCTGAAATGCCATATAGACTGCAGCAATACCAAAAAATAATGGGATGAGTCCAATGGTAAAAAATGCCTCGAAAAATGTTACGCGACTAAAAATATTTGATAGGAACGTAATCGGAATATTTTGCCAGATGGCGAGCAGGCCATGGGTCATGAATGCTTGTTTATACATCAAAAGATTTACCCAAAACACAAGAAATATAAAAAAGAGTATGGACTCGATTTCTTTAATTTCGATCTCCTGATTTTCAAGCTTAAGAAAAATAAGGTAGAAGAGAAAACCGATGATGAGTACGAATGCGAGTGGTGTTGTGAGCACGAGTAAAAACATCAAAATGAGCGTATACTCGGTATAGCGCTTTTCATTAATTCTCGTCATGCAGTATATAATCGCAAAAATAAGGAGGATTGCAGTATAATTTACGGAAATTGCATTGATGTCAAAAAAGAATATTGGAATGAATCCTGCCATAAATGCTATGAGCAGGGATATTTTTGTGTCTTTCGTATGTTTAAAACTAAAAAAATAGAGGAGAATGACGAGGAGGGACGCAAAAATATTAGGGAGAATTTTTGCGACAATATCCAAAGGTATCATAAAACTGAATGCAGCGAGAAGATAATAATTGAACGGCGCAAACATCTGTGATTTTCCGCCATAACTTAATGGATCATCATAGAGTGGAAGGCCGGTTGTTTTGATTTGTTCGACCTGCCGGAGTGTAAAATACGCATCATAATTGAAATGCGGCGTCTGAAATACCATAAACAGCCGAAATGCGAGTACAAGAACAAATATTGCGATAAGCCACACATACGGTGATTTCTGGATACGTTTCACATCCATGGTACAGTGAGGAGAAGAACAGGTTTAAAAGGGTTGTTGTTTAGGAGGATGGCGTCGTGGATTATTGTTTATTTCTTCGTGTCAATTCATAATCTTTCAACACGTCTGTCGCATGCGTCTTCGGATCGACTTTCGCGTATCTTTTGAGTATTTCCCTGTTCGGACCTATCAGATAAGATATGCGTTTCGTAAATATTCCGCCGGCATCATATGCTTTAATCATGCCTTTGTTCGGGTCTGCAAGAAGAGTAAAAGGCAACGCATATTTTTTTGCAAATTTCGTGTGGCTCTCTGGCGTATCTGAACTTATGCCGAGGACTATGAGTTTCGATTTTTTGAATGCAGAATAATTGTCGCGAATATTACAGGCTTCCATTGTGCATCCGGGTGTATCATCCTTCGGATAAAAATAGAGGAGAACGTAGTTGCCATTGTAACTCGATAATTGATGCTTCTTATTATTCTGATCCACAAGTTCAAAATCCGGTGCAATAGTCCCTTCTTGAAGCATAAATAGAAGATGCTCTGTGGTTATTTAAATGCTATGAAAGAATAATCTTATATCACCACAAGTCTTTTTTACTGCGTAGAATCAACACACGACAGTTTCTTGTACTCTTTATTAATTACTTCTTCTACAAAGCTGTGTGCGCTACACGCTGGTTTATCCGCAGCGCAATAATCACGATCTTTGACAACAAAAGATACTCCTTTAACCTTTTCAATATCAGTGATTGCGTACGAGATATCTATCTTGGCTTTGTTATAATGCGGCGGCGTACCTCTATAGTCCCATTTGTCTGCACTCGTTTCTTGTAATTTAAATAGTTTCTCCTGAAAAAATTTTAATAAGGTATCAAAAGATACATTTGCAACATACCATGAATCGTCCTTGCGTTTTTCCGGCCCGACGTCAGAATTTTTCTTATAATAGGATTCAGCATGTATAATCACATAGAGTGATTTTGTGTCTTTATCTTTTTGCAAATTAATCAAAAAACGGTTATCTGATGAAGATGATTTGGATTTCATATTATCGCTATTCTAAAGTGGTATATAAATATTTCTGTTTTTATTTCTCTTTGCAATGATCCCACATGAACTGGAAGAATTTGCGGTAGCCGTCTGCAAGCCTTCTGCTCTTCAAAACAAACATCAATGGTTCTTCATCGAGTTGCCCGGGTTTAACACCGACGAATGTCACAACATAATCGCCAAAAATATCAACTGCGGTAGAACTGGAATATGCTTTCGGCAGGAATTTGTAGGGTTTCCCGACGAGTTTAAGGATTTCAGGTTTCTGTTCTTTTACTTCGTAATCGAAGAGATGCATGAACTTTATGCCGAGTCGTTTCCGTTCTTTGTCAAACCGGGAAAAATAGTGTTTTAATCGCGGATCTAACCAGAATGCTTTTGCACCGATGAAATAGGCTGTTTCTTTTGTCTCAAGGATACTTTGAAGGTATACCTTAAACCCTTCTGTTCCCCGATAGAAATAAGCTTCTTCTTTTTCTTCGGTAAAATTATATTTTGCCTGCATCTCCGGAAGAACTTTGGTTATTCGCTCTTCTTTTTCTTTGAGTAATTCTAATAATTTTGTGGGATTGGTTGCTTTAAAGTTTTTTTCTCCTTTGACGAATACTTCTGAGGCAAGCCCTTTTTCGATTAATTTTGCTAAGGAATCATACACATTCCTGCGGTGCACCTTTGATTTTAATGAGATGCGCTGTACTGATGATTCTCCTATAGAAAGTAGCGCTTCATAGACTTTTGCCTCATTAGGACTGAGACCAATATCTTTGAGTAATGCTTCGTACATGACGATATGCTTGTTGTTTATGTTTAAATATCTTGCGTTTATTGGTGGTAGTTGCCACCACAAAGAATTAAATAGTTAATCCGTTACCACTACACCATAACATCAATAACTTATTTTGGGGGTAAATAATATGTCAATACAAAACAACACAATATCGGGCTTATGGTATGTAGCAATAATGGAAAAACAGAGAGCTTTTCTCGTATTGGGGGCTAACAGATTTAGTGATATAAATAATATCGAAAAAACATTTGCAGATAATACACTCAGTATTGTCGGTCTTAACCCGACAAAAAATATAAAGATTATTTCTGAGGGATATGATCCAGGAAATTGCCTGCTTCAAGAAAAATCATTGGAGAAAATAGGTCCTCTCGGAATTTCAGAGCATACTAGTAATTCTCCTTACCGAATTTCAACGAGAGTTGCTGAAGAATTACTTAAAGCAAATCATGAAAAAGGATGTTTTCTTGATGCATCTCTTTATGTTGTAAAATATCGCGATTCTTCAGATAGAGATATAAATCCATTTCATCAGACTGCGGTTTTGGCGAAAGACGAAACTGATTTGAGACTTTTTATTGGAAACAAACGCACGTGGTTTGGCGGAAGTTATACGACTTTAGAAAAAATAATGGGCAATTCTGATTTCCGTCCAAGATACGGGGTAATTATTTTGCCAGATACAATAATCGAATATCACAAACAAAGTCTAAAAGGGATAAAATGAAAAGATCAATAACGCTCGGATTTATCGCAGCAGCATTACTGTATGTTAACATACACGCGCAAGACTTTTACAATGGTTTTAGAGGGCCAAAAGCTGCGCAAATTGATCTGTATGCAAATTATTCAGAAGGTAAAGTTTCAGGAACGATCATTCCAAAAATATTTACTAAAAATCTTGATAGTTCATTAGCTGATTTAGTGATAGCAGTCCCGAATAGTATTTCGAATAATGGAGAGATAGAAAACAAAGGATTAAACGTGGGGTATATTTGTGAAATGAAAGATGTAAGTATTATTGGAGCGCTCGGTCTATTCAAAAATGAGACCGGAAAATATCGCATAGTAACTCCTCAACTGTATGCAACATTCATTAACGGACCGTGGACGTTTGATATAGAATCAAATTATCCGATAGGCGTACCGGTAAATAGCGGTTCAGCAAGCGCAACAGCAGGGTGTGGTCTTAGTAAATGGATACGAATCGGTGGAAGCGTCATATTCAAGGAAGGCAAAGAACCAGATTACCGTGCAAACATACGAATAGAACTTGCAAAAGATCATAGCTATTGGCTGCAAGGATATGTGAGTAAAGATGCTTTGGAAGCAAGACTTGCAATAAATCTATGAGTACACTAATTACAACGCGAGCATCAATCACCTTTTTAAAATCCTGTCTCTTCCATGAATTCATGCGACTCTCTACAGGTAAGGAATTTACAGATACACTTCTTGATGGAGGGTATGAATCAGATGTCATTACGACGATTTATGGCCCGCCGGGTGTGGGTAAGACAAATTTTTGTCTCCTTGCCATGATGCAGGTCAAAGATAAAAAAATCCTCTATGTTGATACAGAAAATTCATTCAGTGTTGCACGCTTCAAACAAATATGTCCTGAATTTGAAGAAGTGTTGAATCGCACCATCTTTCTTACACCAACAACCTATCAGGAACAAAAAGAAGCTTTTGAATTCATGAAAAAAAGTGTCACTGAAGATTTCGGGCTCATCATCGTCGATTCTATCGCCAGTTTGTATCGTCTCGAACTCGGCAATACGAATGATATCACGAATGTGAATCGCGAACTCGGACTGCACATGGCACTCCTTTCTGAAATTGCCCGTAAGAAAAAGATTCCCGTCCTACTCACCAATCAGGTCTACGCAGATTTCGAGGATCGAGAGAAGATTCGAGCTGTCGGTGGTGATGTCATCAAATATTGGAGTCGCGCACTCCTTGAAACCCAAAAGGTTCGCGGAGACTTACGAAAACTAACCATCATAAAACATCGGTCCATCAAAGAAGGAAATCATATACTATTTAGAATCGTACAGGATGGGATTGAAGAAGTGAATGGATAAAAAGATTTATTTCTTCTTCCTACCTCTTTTCTTACCCGTATCAAGTTTTAATGTGTTCTCTGTTGATTCGACGATTTCTTTACGATATTCGTCATCGAAGGTGATGAGTGTTTTCGCGGTACGTGAACGCTTTCGCGATGCACGTTTCTTATTCGATGCATCCGCAGCAGATTTCTTCCTGCGTTTCTTCTCTTTCTCTTCGAGAACAATGGGCGGCGCAGATTCTTCAATCATGTCAATTCCTGCATTTTCGAGGATTTCTTCCTGTTTTTCAAACTGCGTCTTTTCGTGCTGTTCAAAGTCTTCAATGGTCTCTTGGTGTTCTTTCTCTTTTTGTTCATCCTCATGCAGTTCCTGAATTTCCTCAACAGTCTCTTTAATCTCTTCAATTGTTTCGTGTTTGAGTTCTGCTTCATGCCGTACGTCTTTGACAACCGCAAGTATTTCTGCAACATTCTTCTCAGTTTCAAGATTGACCTGATACTCGTGCTCTGCACGCATCTCGGATTTTTTTGCTGCAACATTCTGACTCATCATGATGATTGTTGAAAGAAAAATCGCTTCAAGTGAAACAATCATCGTGAGAAGACCATACGGGAATGGATCAAACACCCATTTTGGACCAAACCATCCGATATTTGCAAATACCCAGAATAAAAACCAAATGACATGCACAAAAAAGAACCCGACTGTTCCCACATACTCAGTGATGGCGTCGGCAATATGCAGCTGTATCCCTGCAAGTTTTTCGAATTCAATATTCAGATTTTTCGAGACAAAATACATGAATTCATTCGTGACATACCATTTATTATCTTCTGATCGATGATCATTGATGCAATCCTGGCATTGGGAGAATCGTTCCCCCTTCTTGAATGCCTCAAAATTAGCGCAGACCGAACATTCATAGACTCCTGATGCACGCACCACATCGCCCCAGTCATACTTTGACTTCAGGCTCCTGGGCAGAAAACTAAAACCTCTCTTTTTCATTGGAATAACTAAGAATGAAATATATTAAAAAGGTTGTGATTATGGATGAGTTCTTTGCAAGTCTACGATCACTTTAGCGTTTTGTTATAATAGTTAGCATATTCTTCTTGCATATGCTTAAATAATTCTTCTTTAGTGTTAATCATTCGCCATAGACCCCAATTAATACGTGGTACGATAGGGCATTCGCGTGCATAGTCTAACGTCCCATTTTTATCATAATCATACCCCTCAATCAATCTCGAAGCGCCATATGGAAATGGGAATTCCTTTTCAAAAAATAATTGTGAAGGCATATATTGGATATATTCTGTAGTTTTTTTGATATCAGGTG
The DNA here is from genome assembly GCA_041658255.1 of Candidatus Woesearchaeota archaeon. GTDB lineage: Archaea > Nanobdellota > Nanobdellia > Woesearchaeales > UBA9642 > UBA9642. The sequence goes on along the minus strand of JBBAAQ010000006.1, from coordinate 59,981 downwards.
TTTTTCTATAGGTAATATACCAATCACTATTTTTAATATAATTGGTTAATTCAGAAAATCCTGCTACGCCCCACATCATCATTGCTGCTACTACGGGAATTACTATAGCATCACTAATAGTATCTAACGTATCAGACATGATTAAAGAATCGGTATATGCTTTTTATATCTTTGTTGTGAAAATTTCATCACAAAAAATACATTTATAAATATAAACGACATTCTTGAGTCATGGATGAAGTGTTTGCGCAACTTGGTTTATCCGCGAAAGAAACAAAAATCTATCTTGCGTTAGTTAAGTTAGGATCATCCTCTGTCGAAGAGTTAAAAAAAGAAACAAAAATAGAGCGAACACACATCTATAAAATTCTTGAACGATTACGTGATAAAAATTTTGTAAATACTGTTAAAGATGGACGGACATTAAAATTCTCGCCAGTTTCACCGCGTACCCTAATTTATGAACTTGAAAAACAAACCCGTGAATTTAAAACACTATTGCCACAGCTTGAAACCCTTGCGATAACTGCAAAACGCACTGAAACACCTATTAGTGTATATCGAGGAATTGAAGGGTTTAAAAGACTTGGTGAAGAAGTCCTTGCGACCGCAAAAAGGTATTGCATCATCGGAGATGCAGGACAATTGACCGAATTAATGCCAATATATTCGAAACAATTCGTAAAACGCGTTGAATGCAAAAAAATCCGTGAGCGTATTCTTGTCGAGTATGGTAAAAAAATCATTACTTCCCAAACCACAAAAGTAAGATATCTTCCTCAAGGATTAACATTTCCCAGTACTACAATCATCTTACCTTCGACCATTCTTATCATTAATTGGTCAGAACCGGTTGCAATACGTATTGACTCACAAGAAATCGCAACAGCATATAAGAATCAATTTGAAGCATTATGGAAAAATGCTAAACAACATTTAAAAAAACTAAAAGAATAAACTATTTAAATCTCATCACTAAGTAAACATTCAAGTTGCGAAGGTGAAATCATGGTTAAAACAATTTTTGTTCAAGCAGTAGGCGCAGATACTGTGCCTATTACTGGTAGAAGTTATATGCTTCCTGAATCCTATTGTGCGGTATTACTTGAAGATTATGGTGATGAAAATTTCTTTATAGCATGCAAACGTCTCACTGAACTTGCCAGATCTCCAGGCATAAAATTAGTTTTTGCAAATCAGAAAGATTTACAATCATTCGGTCTACTTCTGCCTTCTGGACCATCGCAACGTTTTGATGAATTATTCAAGGCCGGAAAAATAATCATAAAACAATAAAAAATAGATTCCCGTCTTATTCGTCTGAGAAATCTTCCATCTTCATCTTGAAGTCTTCAGGCCGCTTGAGCATGTGACGATTGACCATGTAGCGTTGTGTCAAGACGTAGAAGAGGAGTCCAAGTGATTTCTTACCTTTATTATTGCAGGGAACGACAAGATCAATATAATTTGCCGTATTATTTGTATCGCAGAGTGCAATGACTGGAATTCCGACATGATAGGCATCCATCATCGCATTTTTATCAGGCCATGCATCAATAACAAGCATTATTTTTGCTTCGACAAATGTCTTAAGCTGAGGATTCGTCATGAGCCCTGGGGTGTATCTTCCTGCAAATACCCGTGCGCCTGTTGCTTTGCCAAAGGCTTTGACTGCCTTCCATCCATTCTCTCGGCGGGAAACAATGACAATATCTTCTGGCGCGAATGCAGAAAGCATGTCAGTTGCCATGCGGATACGCTCATCAATTTGCTGGATATTAAGGACGTTGAGACCGTCAGGACGCGTCTTGTAAATAAATTTTTCCATATATTTAGTCTTAAACTTTGTTCCGATATGGATTCCTGATTTCAGATAATCTTCTGTTGGTACAAGTAAACTGTGGTCTGCCATGTTGTGCTCCATTACCTTTTTTCAAGATACGAAGAATGAATCTTCGTCCACCATATTTTTTACCTCAGGTGGCGCTCCACATCTCTATACCGAGACGGGTTTGGTAATAAGAGAAGGAATAAATAATCTTTTATAAATGTTACGACTACGCGCGCCCTAATTACTGTAAACTCTGCATCACCGTAATTGCCGTCAAATCCACAACATCCTGACTCGAACAGCCACGAGATAGATCATTGACGGGTTTATTTAATCCTTGCATGATTGGACCAATCGCTTTATATCCGCCGAGCCGTTCTGCAATCTTATAGCTGATGTTTCCGGAATTCAGGTCGGGAAAGATGAACACATTGGCATCGCCCTTCAACACAGAATCAGCACATTTACGCTGCATCACGCCCGGAATAATCGCGGCATCAAACTGTATTTCCCCGTCAATTAAAAGTTCAGGATGTTTTTCTTTGACACTGCGCGTTGCATTCTTGACTTTATCGACCATTTCATGTTTTGCAGAATCCCGTGTTGAAAATGAGAGCATGGCAATTTTTGGTTTGATGCCAAAATTAATAACCGTATCTGCAGTTGTTGCGGCAATTTCTGCAAGCTGATCTGACGTCGGATTAATGTTTAATGCGCAATCTGCAAAGAAATAGGGTTTGTCTTTGTCCATGATGAATAGTCCTGATGCGCGACTAATGCCTTCATAGGTCTTGATGATTTCAAATGCCGGAAGATAGGGCTTTGTTGCACTTGAGAATCCTGCAATCATACCATCTGCTTTTCCTGTTGAAAGGAGCATTGCCGCATAATAGTGCGATTGTTTCATACGCGAAGTCGCTTCTTCATGCGTAACAATTTTTCCGTCTTTTGTACGCATCGCAAGATATAATTTTACAAAAGAGATAAATTCTTCACTTATTTCATCAGGTTCAACAATGTTCTTCTCATTAAGATGTTTTATCTTTAATCGCGCGTATGACGAAAGAATATGTTTTTTTGTTCCGACAATGAGCGGCTTTGCAATCTTCTCTTTTGCAACACTTGCGCACGCAAGAAGAACAGTATCCTCACTATCTGCGTAGACGATTGTTTTCGATGCATGTTTTGCAATAGTGATTGCACGTTCTGTAATATCTGCGATGAATGATTTTTTCTCAAATAATTTCTTAAGCATAGCCTCACCACTTTTATTCTGTTTCTTCTAAATAAATTTGTAAGTCTGGCATTTTTTGTAGAGATAATTGTTCGTAGTTATCACAAATAACACATATAATCTTATCAACAAATATTAGACCGATATGTTCTCTTTCCATTATTTCTTTTACCATTTCACCCATAGCGGTTTCATCATCCATGGCATCATCAATCTCCAAAAAATCTATTGCTAGATATAACTTTGCTTTAGTCTTAGTTTTTTGAAGCATATCTGCGTAATAATTCAATTGTCCAAAGTCTCTTTTATTCATCATGTCTTTTACTTCAATGACAACTAATTCTTTACCTTTCTGAGCTACTAAATCAAATCTGACTGTTTCAGCATCAAATTTTCCCATAGAAAAAGGAACTTCAACCGCAACATCATATCCCCAGTATTCAAACCATGCAGATGTCTCCTGCATAATTCTGTTATGCGTATAAACATAGCCTCTTTTTCTCTGATGAATGCCTGAGAGAAAATCACTTAATATTTTTGCTAAGGCCTTTTGTTCTTTATCAGTTAAGTCAAAATCTGTTTCTTTACGAGAAATAAGCTCATCAACAATATCTTCTTTAGTTTGACGTCTGGTTTTGCTCATTTTATATCTAACTTATTTTTATCTGTGTTTTTTTCCTTTTTCTTTCTTTTTAACGCTTACTCTTTCTTCATCATGCCTTCCAATCTTCTTATATCCGATCCACATGATGATGAGGAGTTCGATAAGGATAACTATTGCACGTAGGAGCTTGCTCATGTCCGTAAAGTATCGTATAGTCGCATAAAACATGGTGATGAGTCCTGCAAACATCAACCCTGCACCGATATAGTCTACCAATAGATAGATTCCGAGGATAACAATGATGAGGCCGACCGGCATGAGGATGAAGAAGAGATTACGATTATACATCTGCTGCGCATTACTATAATCTTTAGAACAATAATCACATTTATCAAATGTTTCGCAACCATTCGCATCAAACTTCATACGTGCACTGCCCTGATCACGATAACATTGATCCTGTAAGGGATTTGGTTGATAGGTACAATTCGTTCCGATCTTAGCAGGATATGCATACATCGACTCATTACAATATTTATCATAACGCGGTTCAGTATATACTGCATCCATAAATAATCCGATAAATAATGGCAAGAGTGCCGCAATTCCAATAACCATCGCAAGTTTTTTGAGATCCATCATCATCACCAATAGCAGTTAAGAGATAGGGATATAAAAAGCTGATTATTTTATGAGCTGTTAAGTTAACGTCACCTTTGAAAAACTATTTAAATACTGATGCCTTTAGTAATTCGTGACTAAAAATCTCGATATAACGAAAGAAAAATATTTTCGACCAATTATTGAACGTATCTTGGAAAGCTCCCCAAATGGCGTTTATGCAAGTGAAATTATGTTAGGATTAAATTTAAAATATAAAGAAGTTAACAAAGTAGTTTATTATTTAGAATCTTCAGGGGCAGTCAGAATATTGCATCCGCATATAAATTATCCTGAAGTTAGTGGAGCTCATCCGACTTATATGATGATTGTTCCCATTTACGAAAAATTACTCGCGGTTTATACAAAATTCTTTACATTTAGGGGATGGATACGAAGAGCACGAGATTATGAAGTTATAATTTCTGTAGTAACAGTATTAATTGCTATAGCTTCCCTAATATTAGCGATAATTGCTATATCTAAATAATACTCGCACTTTCTTTTATTAGTCCTAACCATCTATTGTTTCCTAATTCTAATTTTATTCCTGCGTTTTCGCATGGGTTCTTGTTGTCGTATATTCTTCTATAAAGTTGAATGATTAATCCTTGCATAAATCATATATTTTACTTTCACAAAGTATATAAAAGATGAGCAGGTCCAAATAGTATGACAATTTCAGGTATGAATAGCGGATCAGTATTCGACGAGACATCAGAAGTGGTAAAAAATGCATTTCTTGCAACCGCATCACATCATCCGATCATCCATAATATCAATACAATGAAAAATACTATTGAAGAAGGTGGCGCCATCGGCGTATTACAGTCAATGAATAATAGGGCATCAACCATGAGTACCCAGCCTAAAGAGTCTCTCTGGAACCGGCTCGAAAAATATAAGACTATTGCATCAGCATATCATCTCAGCGAATTAGGCAAAGAATTTCTCACATTAAAAAATTTTTGGGGCGCATTCAACGCATACGAAGAGGCGGCAGTCGCGCTATTCAAACATGCAAGGGAAGATCACGTCCTCCATATTGCAGAAGCAAAATATGTAGAAAGACAGCTCGTAAGCATTGGGAAAAAATTCTATCAAAAACACGAATATCGCCTTGCAGCACACGCATTTATCGATGCATACGACGTTCTCCAACTCTCAGGATTACGTATAGATAAAGAATTGAAACATATGATGCAATCGACTGCTAAAGTATTAGTAAAATTTAAAGATCGCGCATCCATTGATGATGCAATCGCTATTTATGAACGCACACATTCTACACGCGGTCTTGCACATGCAGGAATAAAACTATTCTGGACTCATGAATCAATCGCATCAAGTATCGATACCTATCTGAGAATTATTCCTGCACTCGTCAATAAAGTGTATCATCCAAAGAAGCGGTTTGCATATGCACTCCTTGATGGATCAACACAAAAATCCTATCAAACATCTGAAACAAAAATGAAGTATGCTTCAGAATATGCAGCGATGAGTTAATACTATTCTAAAAATATACTGCTATCCTTATTTTTCTATAACTTTTTAAACATCGATTAATTCTAGATATCATGTCAAGAATTGCCGTCATCGACAAAAAGAAGTGCCATCCGAATAAATGCGGGAATTATCTGTGCGCAAGAGTATGCCCGGTGAATCGAATGGGCGAACAATGTATCACTGCAGTAGATGGCAAAGCATTTATTGACGAGAAACTCTGTACCGGTTGTGGAATCTGTCCTAAGAAATGTCCATTTGGTGCAATCACGATTATTAATCTTCCTGAAGAATTAAAAAGTGAACCCATCCATCGCTACGGTCCGAACGGATTTGCACTCTATAGTCTTCCGACACCAATTTTCGGAAAAGTTGTCGGAATCATCGGCCGCAATGGTATCGGAAAGAGTACTGCAGTCAAGATTCTTGCAAATATGCTTAAAGCAAATTTCGGCAAGGAACATGATGGAGATATCAAGGATATCATTACCTATTTCAAGGGCACTGAAGCGCAGGCCTATTTTGAAAAATTGCGTGACGGACAGATCACCATTGCGTATAAACCACAACAAGTCGACCTCATCCCAAAACAATACCATGGGACAGTTGAAGAACTCCTCAAAAAAGTTGATGAGAAAGAAGAATATGCATCAATTGTTAAGGAACTCGGAATCCAAGCAATCCTTAAACGAAAACTCACAGAAATTTCTGGCGGAGAATTACAGCAGATTGCGATCGCCGCAACTGTCCTCAAAAAAGCAAATGTCTATTTTTTCGACGAACCAACATCCTATCTTGATATTAAACAGCGCCTTAAAATTGCGCGATTCATCAAAAACCTTGCAACGAACCCTGAAATTGCAGTCATGGTCATTGAACACGATCTCATCATCCTTGATTATATGACTGACATGATCCACTTAATGTACGGTCACGAATCAGTCTACGGTGTTGTCTCCGGGGTCAAGACCACAAAAAATGGCATCAATGTGTATCTTTCAGGATTCTTGAAAGAGGAAAATACACGATTTAGGGACCATGCAATAAAATTTAATCCGCCGGTTGTTACACCACAGACACGCGAAAACATCCTGACCACCTGGCAAGATATTGATTATACGCAAGGATCATTCCACTTGACTGCAAAAGAAGGAGAAATACATAAAGGTAATGTCGTCGGAGTTCTTGGACAGAACGGCATCGGTAAGACAACATTTGTGAAAATACTTGCAGGTGTACTGAAAACAAAAGAAGAACAGGAACTTAAACTCAAGATTTCCTATAAACCACAATATCTTGAAAGTTCCGATGAACTTGTCATGGTAGCATTGCAACGTGCCATCCAAAAATTTGAGATACAACTCATCCGGCCGCTCAATCTGAAAGAATTATTGATGCACAAAATTTCAGAACTGTCCGGCGGAGAATTACAACGCGTCGCAATTGCGCATTGTCTTTCACAGGAAGCAGATCTCATACTCATGGACGAGCCCTCAGCATATTTGGATGTTGAACAACGACTCATCGTATCCAAAGTCATCAAGGACATGATGCTAAGCACGGGTAAGAGCGCAATCATTGTCGACCACGATCTCCTCTTCATCGATTATCTTTCTGATAAACTCATTGTCTTTGACGGAACACCTGCGATTTCCGGACGCGTCACAGGTCCCTTTCCCATGCATCAGGGGATGAATACCTTCCTCTCAGATATCAATATCACCTTTCGTCGCGACGAAGAAAACTATCGTCCACGCGTCAATAAAGAGGATTCACAAAAGGATCGGGAACAGAAATCAACAGGGAATTTATATTATACGTAAAATTTATTATATAAAAAATGTGCAATAAAATGCACGATATCTCCATAAAAAATGAATAAGCAACCCGCACTCAATATTGCATTCGATCTTGATGATGTGCTCTTTCCGCTCCTCCCAAACTTTATCGAATGGCATAATCGTACGTATCATACGACGCTGCAACTCTCAGATTTCTATATCTACGATTGGGCGCAAGTACTCGGTTGTAGCCGCGAGGAATCAATACATCGCTACTTTGCATTCCACAAACAAGTCTCAAAAGAGATAGAGCCCGTCGTTAATGCATTTGAATCAGTCAATGTGTTGAAGAATCAGGGACATCGGCTCTTTATCATCACTGCGCGGCAGCATGAATTAGAAGAAAGCACAAGACAAATTCTTGCATCACATCTCCATTTATTTGAAAAGATCATATTCACCAATGCATATCCACGTGATGGGACACCACAACGCTCAAAAGCAGACATCTGTATCCAAGAAAAAGTTGATGTCATCATTGATGATTCAGCAAAGACTGCTAAACATTGTTCAGAAAAAGGTATTCGCGTACTCCTCTTTGATTTCAATAAGTCATATCTGTGGAATAAACACATCACCCATCCACTCATCACGCGCGTCCATAATCATCAGGAAGTCCTTTTAGAGGTTCAAAAAATTTATGAAGAAAAATTCCCAAAATAAAAAACGTATTGATTCAGGCGCGCTCGTAAGAAACAGCAGTATCATCATTGCAGGCATTACACTCGCACTCATCATCATTCTCGGATCATTTACAGTCATGATATTTAATAAGGGGTTTTATTACGGCGAATATGCAAAAAACAATGTCTATACGAAAATGGTTGAGAATGGCTATGCGACAAAAGAAAATAGTGAGAATAGAACAATTGCAATTACTGAAAATCTTATTCGTTATTTGCGTGGTAAAAGCGGGGTAGAATCACTTAACGCATTTACGCCAGACGAACAATCACATCTTTACGACGTTGCACGCGTCATGCAGGCCCTGTATGTCTGGTATTATTCGGCCATTACCCTATTCATCCTCTCCTTCCTATTTCTCATCTTCCGGGTCAAGGATAAAAACGAACTTGTCAAATATATCGCACGTATTGTCCTTATCGGATCGATTACTGCGGGCGTGATTTTATGCGTAATTATTTTTAGTGCAGTATTCTACTTCGAACAACTATTTGCCCTCTTTCATCTCTTCCTCTTTCCGCAGGGGAACTGGATGTTTGCAAATAACTCATTATTGATTACGCTCTTTTCGCAAGCATTCTTCTTTAACATATCACTACGCATATTCTTTTACGCATTTTTCCAAACCATCATCTTCTTTATCATCGGCTGGTGGCTCAGAAAACACACGAAACTGCAGGAGAAATGGAAATAAAGAAAGCATTCGGCCAAACAACAGCATCATGTTATGAGCAAATAGTATTATTTAGTTTTCAGCATCTTCTTTAACGTACATCTTTTACATATCCCATATACATCAATCTGGAAATGACAGATTGTTCCAGTCGTGGATGCACGGATCGCCTCAATATTTTTTATCGAAATATGCTCGCGTTTGCCGCAGTGCTCACAGATGAAATGACAATGGTTAGTAGATGTTTTCGAATACACTTTTTTACGGTCACAGCGATAACTGTGAATAGAGTTTATTTTTTCCTGTTCATTCAAAAATCGGTAAATGGTTGCAATACCTATCCTGAATGTTTCTGCACTACACTCTTCAAAGAATTCTTCTGCAGTAAACAATCCTTTTATTTCTGCAAGTCTCTTGATAAGATGCTCTTTTTGTCTCGTGATACGTGATTTCATAAGATAATGCGCGTCAACTTTCCTTATTGATACTAAGAATCAATAAGATATTTAAATAGGTTTGTATTGCGCATCAGCATGAGTATTGAATGGACACTTGTAGGATACATCATTATTAGTGTACTCGTGGTAAGCATTACCTCGATGATCGGGATATTCACATTCCTCTTCAACAATAAGCAATTAGAAAAAATCGGCTTATTGATGGTAAGCTTCTCAGTCGGTGCATTATTCGGAGATGTCTTCATCCATCTTATGCCTGAAGCATTCGAAAGCGGAATAAACGCATATATCGGAATCTCTATCATTGCAGGGATAGTCTTTTCATTCATCGTCGAGAAATTTATCCATTGGAGGCATTGCCATCTTCCTGAATCGACGCACCATCACCACAAACCATTCGTCTCCATGAACATCATGGGTGATGCGGTGCATAATTTTGTTGACGGACTTGTTATCGCCGGAAGTTATTTCGTGAGTATTCCTGTTGGCATTGCAACAACCATTGCGGTCTTTGTGCATGAGATACCGCACGAACTCGGAAATTACGGTGTACTCATCCATGGGGGAATGACGCGATTCAAGGCAATCCTTGTCAATGTGATGACTGCACTTGCTTCAATCGCGGGTGCAATCATCGGAATTATTATTGTGAGTACAGAAACCGTCGGTACGTTTCTGATTCCATTCGCTGCAGGAAACCTGATCTATATCGCAGGAACAGACCTCATCCCCCAATTACACGGAGAAACTTGCGAAGAAAATACAGTCAGTAAAAGTATCTGGCAACTTGTCGCAATGCTCCTCGGTATAGGAATTATGCTTGCGATGTTGCTGTTAGAATAATGTTAGGATTTCTTTTTTAACCGCACTCCACGTCTTCATATTTATTGTTCCCACTCGTCTGATTACTTTTGTCTTTGCTACTGTAAGTAATTTATCCGTACGTATCCTGCTTTCAGAAAGAATTGATCCGGATGATAATTCTTTATTAGTTATCGTTACTGAATAGGGTACTGATTTTATGATACTGGTTATTGGAACACAAATGTAATCAATGGATTGTTTATTAAATATATCATTTGATACGATAAGTGCGGGGCGAACTTTATATTCTGCGCTATCACTAAATGGAAGCGGCACTAAGACAATATCGCCTTGTATTATTTTTTCTTGAGATATTTTTTCCATATTTTTTCGTCCGATTTGTTATCCCATACCTCTTTAAGCGAATCCATACTCCACGCAAGCGTATCTTCAAAATCGTCAGCAAGATATGCGTCGATATGTTCTGCTTTTTCAAGTACAATTTTATTTTTGATGATAGTGGCCACTAATTCGTCTCCGCGATCAATCCCTAATTGCTGCCGGATTGACTGAGGAATTGCAATCTGTCCTTTTTCTGATACGGTAATCATCTTCATATCGAAAGTAAGAATATTCTTACTTATAAAGATTCTGGTTTTATTGATTAAGAAATGATTTTTTCTTTATTAAACTTTGCGAGAGATTTTCGAAAGATATTCGGAGATTGTTGGAAATTTTACGAGTAGCACTATTCTTTCCTCAAATCCACAACCTTCGGATTAACTACCCGCACATAATCTTCAGGTTTTATGATGATGGAATCATGATGTGTCCCTGCAGAAAAGACAATCTGTTCTTTTGTAAGGATTGATTCGTCGAGATAGATCGGGATGTTGAAGAGATTACCGAACGGCGGGACACTGCCGATGGTGCAACCAGTCTTTTCGAGAACTTCATCTGGACTTGCAAGCTGTACATTTCTTGAATCGAAAAGATTCTTGATTTTTTTCAAGTCAATACGTTGATCGCCGGGGATCACTGCTTGAATAAATACGAATTTGTCCTGTGGCAATTTATCTTTCAATTCGACTTTAAGAATAATTGCTTTAGCAGCCTCGCTCAGATTTGTTCCGCGAATCTTAGCAGCGTCGCTAGAATGATGCACATGTTCATGCACGATATGTTGATACACAATCTTATGCTTATTGAGGAGTTCACGAATTTGGAGGAAATGGAGTTCAGTCATACATTACGTGTAGTATGATAATTTAAAAAGTTGTCCATAACATTAATAAATACGTATATCCGAAAAACATGCATGAATGAAATAATCATCATCAGCCTTGGCGGTTCGCTTATTGTTCCCGAAGGGATCGATACAGTGTTTCTTGATGCATTCAAAAGATTTATTTTTTCTCGTCCTGAACGATTTGTCATTATCACCGGCGGCGGCAGAACTGCACGGACGTATCAGGCAGCAATCAAAGCCATGGGCGATCTGAATTCTGAAGATGCAGATTGGATTGGCATCCATGCAACACGGCTTAATGCACATCTCATCCGTACAATATTTCGTAATTATGCTAATCCTAAACTTGTTTGTGACCCCAGAACGAAGGTATCGTTCAAAGAAAAAATTCTTGTCGCTGCAGGATGGGAGCCGGGTTTCAGTACTGATTATGATGCGGTGCTACTCGCAAAACAATTGAAAGTCAAGAAATTAATTAATTTAAGTAATATCGATTATGTCTATAGTAAGGACCCCAACAAATATGCTGATGCAAAGCGAATCGAGGAAATAAATTGGAAGGATTTTCGCAAGATCGTCGGCGACAAATGGGATCCGGGGCTTAATACACCATTTGATCCTGTCGCGTCCAAGGAAGCTGAGAAATTAAAACTTGAAGTTGCCATCATGAATGGCCGCGATTTTGCAAATGTTACCGCATATCTTGATGGAAAGAAGTTTAAGGGGACGATTATTCATCAATGAGATGCCACGATAAATTCTGTCTTTAATTGTTTTAATGAAGTCAATGTTTTTATTTTTTCTATCCCTTTACGTGAAATAACATTCTTGACGAAGGCATAATACGCGTCTTGGTCCTTTGTGCGGACTTTTAGTATCATCTCCCAGTCGCCGGTGATGATATCGACACTCTCGATTTCCGGATGCTTGCATAACTCGTTACCAATCCGCTCAGGATTGCCATATTCGTCTGGTGAAAGTGTGATGAGGACATAGATGCAGAATCCGGCGTTAATCTTTTGATAATCGAATACTGCCTTGTACTTCTTGATTGCGCCTTCCTTCTCTAACCTCTTGATATTGTATTGGAGTGTGGTTGAAGGTTCCTTAAGCTTTTTTGCAATACGCGCGATCTGCGGCGTGCAATATCCCTCTTTGAGGAGTGCAATGAGTTTAGGTTCAATATGCTTCATAGAATTGAATAATATTCGAATATTTAAATATTTTATGGTTAATTATTGAATATTCTACAATAATATTTATATTGGTCGGATGTTTTAACAGAGTATGTGTAGAGAATGGACTGAAATCAATATCTCTCTCCTACAGCACTTGGTGGTGATCGCATGATAGTACTACTTGCATTGGTGGTTTTTATAACCATACTCATCGGAAACTTGTACGGTTTACGCTCTGCGGTAGATCGGAGTAATCCTGAAGAAGAATATCGTAAAAAGGATACCTTACATATTCTATTATGCGAAGAACCACTCACTCGGTTGAGAAAACTACAACACGTATATGAAAAAGATACTCCTGAATATCAGAAAATCTATTCATTGAGGAAAGAAAAAATCTTGCATGCACGCGGAGACGTTCATGAACGGATTGACTTAAAGAAAAAATTACAAGAAAGGACACTCGACATTGATGTACTGACCAATCGTGAATTGCGTGAACTCATTACATTATCTCGTGGGAAAATTTAATGTCTGTTTTTAATTTGCCCTTCTGAATAAAGGAGGATTGATGACTATGAACATGATTGAAATTTCACTTAATCACCGAATGCCTGCATTAGAAGAGCGTACAAATATTCATCCCGGAAGCGTCTATCGTGTCCGCATATCAGGTATGAACCCGCTCGAAGCAGTAGTATTCGACGGCATACTTACCGGTGTTACTGCAGAACAGACAGAAATGGGTTATCGATTAAAAACGATTGAATTATGTGATGGAATCAGTTATAGTACACTTCAATCTCCGCGTGAAGATTCGCTCTTATTCGGAAAAGAGGTTATTCATGTCACATGTGAATCTTCTCTGCGATTTGGAAGGATGCTTAATGAAAAAGGATTTTATGAGATGAAACAAAGAATCTCACAGAAATCTTCACGAGAATAAGTTATTTTTTCTTCATCTTTTTAAGCATGAGCGAAGGTTTTCCTTCATTTGATTCTTTGAGTTGCAATCCGAATGGTTTGCTGAATTTGCGAATCTCCTGCTTTATCTGATTGATGTCTTCAGAATCTTTGACGCGTAATCGCTCAATCTCTAAGAATAATCCGAGACCTTTGACTTCTTCGAGAACAATTTCGTATTTCGATGTCAAATACGCTGTTCGTACATTATCGATGACAATAAGTGGTTTGAAACCTAGTGCAGCAACAAGTCTTTGCGCCTGTTTGAGATCATGGACATGTAATTCCTCTTCATCAGCATATGTCCATTCTTTTCCCTGATAATAATCTTTCTTATGGGTGAGAATAATTCTTTTATCTTTCTCCCGGATGCGGAACACTTCAGATAACCGGCCATTTCGAGGATCGAATTGTTTGAGTTGTGGATGCATATAATACGTATCGCGGATACGCACACGCCTTTGCAGTCGAAACTTTTTAAGTGCAATGATGCATTCTTTTTTCGTATTCGCCACAGAAAACAATATTTCAACTTCTTTCATTTCTATTTCTTCTCAACCTTCAATCCCAAATCTTTGAGCGCATTCTCTTCCATCGGCGACGGACATCCATCCATTGGGCTTTGTGCATTCTTATTTTTTGGGAATGCAATAAATTCACGGATATCGTTCGTGCCGCGCAGTAATGCAACAAGTCGATCAAAACCTATTGCAAATCCACCGTGGGGTGGAGCGCCGTACTTGAATGCTTCGAGGAGGAATCCGAATTTTCGCTCTGCATCTTCCATCGTGAGTCCAATCACATTCATGACCCGTTCCTGTATGTCCCGCCTGTTAATACGAATACTTCCTGATGCAAGTTCAATGCCGTTTAAGACCATATCATAGCAGAGTGCACGTACTTTTCCCGGATCAGTCTCTAAAAATTCGAGATGTTCAAGTTTTGGAGAAGTAAAGATGTGGTGCGTAGCATCCCACCGTTCATCATCACTATTCCATTCGAAACTTGGAAAATCATAGACCCAACAGAATGCAAAGTTTTTCTCGTCATATAATTTGAGTCGTTTCCCTAATTCGATGCGCACATACGCCATGGATTCATGCGCAACCTTAAATGCGTCTGCAACAATAAAAATCGTGCTCTTTTCTTTTGCGCCAAGTACACGAATAATATTCATCTGGATCTCAGTCGATAAATGTTTCGCAGCACTACCGTCAAGCCGTAGTCCATCAGCAGTATTCACAACTTTTAACACCACAAGTCCCTTTGCCCGATAAATTTTAGCAATGTCAGTTAGTTCATCAATCTCTTTACGTGTAAATTCATGATCAACTACAAGTCCTTTAATACTGCCGTCAGATTCTAATGCAGTATTGAATACTGAAAAGTCTGATCCTTTGACTGCCGCATTCAGATCGTGCAGAAATAATTCGAATCGGATATCGGGTTTATCAGTACCATACTTCGCCATTGCCTCATCATAGGTGATACGCGGCCATGGTGCTCCTAAATCCTGATGCATTGTCTTCTTGAAAATATTTTTTAAGAGGCCCTCACCAATAGCAAACACATCCTCTTGATGGACAAAACTCATCTCAATATCTATTTGCGTAAATTCCGGTTGACGGTCTGCACGTAAATCCTCGTCACGTAAACATTTTGCTAATTGATAATACCTATCAAATCCTGAGACCATGAGGAGTTGTTTATAGATCTGTGGTGATTGTGGTAATGAATATGCGGTTCCATGATATAATCTACTGGGAACCAAATAATCGCGTGCACCTTCCGGTGTCGAGCGGATAAGGAGCGGTGTTTCTATCTCAAGAAAGTTTTGTGAATTCAAGTATTCGCGTGTCGCTTGCGCAACATGATGTCGTAAAATAATATTATCACGCATCGGAAATCGCCGAAGATCAAGATAGCGATAAGTTAAACGCGTATCATCACTTGTCCCAGAAATATTATCCAAATCGAGTGGAAGCATTTCGCACGTATTAAGGATCTCAAATGAAGAAACCGCAACCTCGACTTCTCCTGTTGCAAGTTTTGCATTAGCAGTTGGTTTTTTCTTCACCACACCAGTCACTTGAATAACGAATTCTCTGCGAAGATTTTTTACCTCAGCAAATTCCTCAGTATTAATCGTAACCTGCGTAATTCCATACCGATCGCGGATATCGATAAACGCCAATCCCCCGTGCAACCGAATCGTATGGACCCATCCTGCAATCGTCACTATCTTATGCTCATCACTTGCCCGTAAATCATTACACGTATGCGTTCGATACATAATATTAACCTCTCATCCATCACTACTAATAAAGATAATACGACGATAGTTTTTAAATTTTATTAAAATAACGAAAAAAGATTTCTAAGAGAGCACAAAAGAATAACAATCTTTTTATACTTAATACCCCCGGAAAGTGATAGTGCGGGATTCATATTCGTGATGCCGCAAAACAAAGTATAAAAATATACGCGAGGTGTTATCATGGCAGGCTTATTTACTCCGACACTGACAAACGGAACCGTAGACCCGGCTAATATTGCGATGTTCATGCTATTGTTTGGTATTATGATACTCATTGCTATTGCAGTCTATATCTATATGTCATTTGCATATATGCGACTTGGTCAACGCACAAAAGTTAAATCACCAGGACTTGCATGGATTCCAGGATTTGGCCCTGCAATCATCGCGTATAAATCATCAAAAATGGATGCGAGACCGTGGTGGATGCTCTTATGGGGTGTTGTTGCGTTCTTTGTAGGAATGATCTTTCTTCTCCTCGGAAAACTCATCAGTTCTGCCTCACTTGCATTCTATATTATTGGTGGAATAATTCTTCTTGCTGCAGCAATTCTTGGCGTCTATTATTCAGTCTATATGTATATTTGGTCGTGGAAATTATTCAAAAAAGTCGGTAGAGCAGGATGGTGGGCATTAATTCCACTTTTTTCTCTGCCTTTCATTCTTGTTGGACTCACCACCGGCGATTACACCATCAGCCTCATCATCGAATACGCAATCTATGCATGGTTCCTCGTCATGGTCGGTATTGCAGCCTGGGGCAATCCTCAGAAGAGATAAAAATTTTATTTTTTTATCATATTTCTTTTTATTAGTCGAATTTTTTACGGATAAGTATATTTACGAAAAAATTTAATACCACTACTTAGTAGCGAAATGTTTATAAATACTAACAACTACCCACGACTTATGGTTACAGAATTAGCAAATAAGATTATGGGGTATCATTATACTAATTCCTGCGCATATCAATCTATGAAAACAAAAGGAATAGACGGGCGAATATCATTTTATTCTGATGATTTCACAGGATTAATCCCGCGTAGAAGATTTATTCGTTATGGAAGAGGTAATGGTTTGCCCGATGAAGCGCATGATGGCATAATTGAAGGATTGCTTGAACCTGAACCAAAATCCTGGTTAGAAAATTCAGAATTTCCGTATTTGTGGAATAATCTCATGCACGATATTTGCAGAGACAAAGAAGTTATGCTCCTCAGTTTCGAATTAACACCCAAAGACAAAGCATATGTTGTTGATAGAGCGCATGTCGAGAGAGAATTATACAGAGAATCAAAAGATAAAGAAACATCAACCGAAAAAACAATGAATAAGGCTGTCAAAAAATATTGGAAATCGAGAGTTCCAGTCTTTGAATACGACGGAAGCTATACAACACCACAATTAGCGATTTGGTCGGGGATAGAATTTGCGCGATTAAAAATCGAGTGGAAAAAGCCAACAAATGAAGTTTGGCAAAGAGTTCTTGACAATAATTGGTGATTTTTAATTTATTTCTTCCTCTTCAAATCATACAATAATTCTTCGACTTTAGAAAACGTTCTGATATGCTGATAATAATTTCTTCCACGTCAAGTAGAGTGGCGTGAGCTTTTTCTTCATTTCTGGAAATGCTGATAAATCTGCATAATCCCTTTCCAATTTTCCTATAACATCTAAAGACAGATCTTTGGTTTTACTATCGATGAGCATAGAGATATATACATAATCGGTCAAATGGCTTGCAGAATCACAGCACGCCACAAGTTTTGCTTCCATAGATCTCGGTATCACGTCTTTACATCTATGCGACCGTATGCAGTGTAACACTTGAGAAATTTTTTTATTGTCATACTTATTTTTTTCAAGAAATGTTCTTGCGAGTTTCTCACCAACCACTGCATGATCGGCGCTCGTTACGGGATATGAACCCATATCGTGAAGCCACACCGAAATGAGCACTATCTCAGCATCTATTTCCGGATGATTCTTGAGGATTAATTTCGCCCATCGTGCTACTTCGGGAACATGAAATTCATAGTTATAGGGACCATTCTTATGTTTTTCAAGCCAGAGATAAAAATGTTTTTCAGACAATGTGACCATATCTTTCATTAGTACACGATAAAGAACGATATTTAAAAATTTATCGAGAAAGATGATTAACCCTCACTCTAAAGAAAGAGTTCCTTATTTCTTCCGTTTCAAATCATACAATAATTCTTCGACTTTCTGCAGGTTCCATTTGATGGAATCAGATTTCTTGCGTAATTCGCCATTACGTAAGTCCATACTAAGGAGTACGCCGTGAATCTCTTCCATGGTGGAACGGATATCTTCGACGCGTTTACTGTTCTTTGCAGTGGCTTCAATCACTGCCTTACGTCCAAGTTCGCCTGTTAAATCAGATAATGCTCCAAGATAATTGATGGGATCGACTTCAAGTTCTTTAAATGAAGGAACTTTCTTATTGACCTGATACTCATAGAAACAGGAGGCTTCTGCATACTCTTCAAGTGCATTGTCGAGATTGTATTGAAGGTGCGGATGGATTTTGATGATTTTACGAAGTTCAATAATCACGTTCTTTGCATCGTCGAGTAATTGTTTTGCTTGCTTGAATTCTCCGCGATGGATACTATAAATTGCTGACTTGCTATTCTTGAGAATAGTACGTGATCGTGTAATGATAAGTTCGCGCTGGCCATCCTCTTCTTTAATATACGCTGCAAGTTCTTTAGTAAGTGGAATCATACTCATACTCTATTGAATGATTCAGATATTAAAAAGGTGATGGAAAAAAGTATCTATATACTTACCCAATTTGTTTTAAAGAATTAAAAAAAGAAAAAATCACCTACCGTTACAGATTCATTTATTTTGATAAGACGACGAATGCAGTTCCGCCTGCAGCAGAAGCACAGTAAGTATTTTCTGGTTTACAACAGGAATCTTGCATATAACTACAATCAATATATTTTGCAGTTAACGTATATTCCTTTGATTCGCTCTTGTCCCATAATTTGAACGTAATGATTTTTCCATTGTGAAATCCTTCTATTGTGGTAGTCTCTGGAATGTCGTTCCATGCTCTTACTTCAAAGAGTACATAGTCTTGTTGTATTTGTGGTTCGGACGAATTATATCTTTTTACACCAGTAATGATATTTTCATCAAATGTTGCAACTTCATCACCATCTTCAAAAGTAATATTACTTTCTGCCATAATAAAGATATTCATTGCCTTATTTGTTCGGCGATATCCTAGTTCTTCATATGCAGGTACAAATGAAGTATTACGTGTAGTTCCATTATTATCTTTAGTGCCTTCTTTACTAATGCACTGACTTAAATTTATTTCACATTGATTGTCGCATCTGATGGATCCATTAGTATATTTTGGATTATACGCATTGCATGCAACTTTAAGATCAGAGTTAGGATATTCACATTGTTCGGTTGCAATATCTAAGATTCCATCACCACAATAACCGACGTTTTCGCAGCAGATGAGTAAATCATCACCGCAGGAGTAATTAACGGAAGTGTAATTAAGGGCGCATCCTCTTACTCGATTGGTACATACATATCCCTGATTAGTGCAGGAAATATTCGTCTGTTCAGGAACACAATAATTACTTTGTTTTACATATCCTTTATTGCAGAAACGACACGCACTCTTATCTGGACAAAAAGATCCTTTATTAGTGTAGCCATTAACTGGCTCATAATATTGACAACCATAATGTGTGGTGTTTTCCTGGGCAGGAGGACAATTAATAATTTCTGCGCCATATGTATAATACGCTTTTCCAGCTGTATTTGTTTTTGTCAATGAAGGCGCAAGATTCTTTTCTTCTGCTGCCTGCTTTCCTGCTATGACCGTCATCATCACAATACCTAAGACTGCAACAATCGCCACAATATATATTCCTGTTTTGTTTGATTTTTCCATGGATAATATTATAAATTTTTCTTTTTGTATAAGGTTTATGTATATATGTTTTCTTCTTGCGTGAAGTTATATTTATATATACCTATTTTAACCAATACTATTTAGCTATATACGGTTATTTCAACCAATCTTATTTAGAAAAGTATATATACTTCTATTTTTTTAATTTAGTCATGACCAATAAACTCCTCACCCTCTGCATGATATACGATGATACAAATATTCTTCTCGGGATGAAGAAGCGAGGATTCGGCGCGGGACGATGGAATGGGTTTGGCGGGAAAGTTGCAGCAGGCGAATCTATAAAGGGTGCAGCACTTCGTGAACTTCATGAAGAGGTGGGAATTATCCCACAGGATTTACGTCACCGCGGATTCATAATCTTCGAATTTCAAGGAGACCCGCAAAAACTCGATGTGCATCTCTACAGTGCACATCAATTTTCAGGCAAACCATCTGAAAGTGAAGAGATGAAGCCGCAATGGTTCGACCAAAACAAAATTCCTTATGACTCTATGTGGCCTGATGATAAATATTGGATCCCGCTGATTCTCGAAGGAAAGAACATTGAAGGATATTTTCTCTTCAGTAAAGACGACGAAGTACTTAAAAAAGAACTCAAAACGACGTCTTAAGAATCAAAAGATTTATATATAGATTCTTTTATAAATGGAGTAATGACGGTCTTTAGGGAGAGTATCGATTTTTTAGTACGCATCGGCATCTACGATGTTGTTCTGCCATTCCTCCTAGTCTTTACTATCGTATTTGCGATTCTTGAAAAAACAAAAATCATGGGTACAGAAAAGGACAGTAAAGATAGAGAACTCACTAAGAGAAATCTCAATTCCATGATTGCATTTGTTATGGCATTTTTTGTTATTGCCTCAACACAACTCGTCGCAGTCATTAATAAGACTGTTTCACAAATATTTCTCGTACTCCTTCTCATCATCTGTTTTATGATGCTTGCAGGAGCATTTCATGCACAGACAAAAGAAGGATTCTTCCTCAATAAAAAAGATCATCCATTCTATTATGGCGTCTTTATGGTTATCGTATTTGTGTCCATCATCATGATTTTTTTAAATGCACTCGGCTGGCTTGATATTATCTATGGCTTTTTGAAGGATAATTGGAATAAGAGTTATGTTGCGGCAGTCATCTTTATTGCAGTATGTATTGGCTTTATGGCCTATATCATGAAAGAACCAAAAAGTAGAAGTGAAGATAAAAAAGATTAAGTAGTGGTCTAACCCTGAGAAAAAGGTTAAAAATATAAAGGAACAATCCTTAAAAGAATAAAACACATCAAAGGTGATTAAAAATGGGCGTTTTCCAAGATGGATTATTACGATTAAGTGATATGGGCGTACTCGATGTTATCGTGCCGTTCATTCTCGTATTCACAATAGTCTTTGCAGTATTGCAAAAGACAAAAGTTCTTGGAGTAGGTGATGACGGAAAGACTCCTCGAAAAAATTTTAATGCAGTCATCGGCCTTGTCATGGCACTTGGTGTCATCATCCCCCATGTCACCGGAACCTATCCTTATGGCGCTGATGTTGTTACGATCATTAATAATGCACTCCCGAATGTCTCAGCAGTACTCGTCGCGGTTGTCATGATGCTTCTCATCATCGGAGTATTCGGTGGAGAGGTCAATTTTGCAGGTACGAGTGTTGCCGGTTGGGCAGTCATGTTTGCAATTGCTGCAACAGTAATCATCTTTGGATCTGCTGCAAATTGGTGGAACTTACCCCAGTGGCTTGACTTCCTAAGAGATTCAGATACCCAATCACTCATCATTGTCGTACTCGTCTTTGCAATCATCATGTACTTTGTTGTGGGTAGTGATAAGCCAAAGAAGGAAAACGAGAAGAGCATCTTCGAAAGATTCGGGGATGTTATGAAGAGTAAGTAGGAAGGGATAATTGTATGGCAACATTTCTGGATTTATCGATACTCAGTAATTTTGTATCGATATTTACATTCCTTTTAGTGTTCATCCTTATTTTTGGACTCCTTGAAGTCTTTAAAGTATTTGGTGATGGAAGAAAAGGATTACATGCAATGGTTGCAGTATCTATTGGATTTATTGTCATGCTCTCGAAAGGATTCACCGGGTTCATGACTACATTCACGCCATGGATAACAATCCTCATTGTGGTCATCTTTTTCATCCTCTTTGCAGTCCGTATGTTTGGAATCGGCGAAAAGGATCTTGCAGACGCAATGAAAGGAGACAGTACAATTTATACTGTTATTCTTATTGCGATTGGAATTATCTTACTCTTCTCTATCGGTATCGGTTTTGGACAGCAAAGTCTTGACACTACAAAGACCGGTGGCACTTCAGGGACAACAGAAACAACTACAGGAGGAACAAGCACCACAGTCGTTGATAATAAGACTCAAGTTGTCGGTTCAACAAACACAAGTGATTTCTCAAAAAATTTCTATAATACGCTGTACCATCCAAAAGTTCTCGGACTCATGCTCATCATGATCCTCGTCATCATGGCAATGTTATTCTTGACTGCAAAAGAGACGTAGAGAAAGTTTTCTTTTATAGTATAACGATTGTTGTTAGTTTCCCTTAAAGGAGCAAAGCGACTGAAAGCGCAGCGTGATTCGAGCGATAGTGAAAAAGCCGCCGTTATTCTAATGTTTTCAGATATTCCAATAATTTTGGGTGTAAAGAAGTTGTAAAGTATTTTTGCACATCTGTTGGTTTTACCCACTTTATCTCAACAAATTTTTTTCCTGTTTTTTCTTTTCCACTAATAACTTCGCAATAAAAATAAATTGAAAGGAATTCTCTTTTTTCTGGATAAGTTTTGGCAAAAATTACTTTCTTAACATCAACATCAAGTCCTGTTTTGATTTTGATTTCATGTTTTAAGTAAAATTCTAAATCTTTTTTGTACGCAGGTCTTCCTCCGGGAAACGCCCAAGAGAGTTCTTTTATATAGGGATCATTTTCTCTTTTGCCAATTAAAATTTGTCGAGTTTTAGGATTATATACGATACCTAAAACATTAAGCAAAAATACCCCTCTATCGAATTGTGTCCAGTCCATATGATTATGTAATGAAGAATAAATTATAAAGGTTTCGTTAAGGTGGACGGAGACGGATTGCATATAACTTTTATTACACGTAATTTTCTTCTTAGTAAATGCGAGTAAATTTGCTCGTGTATGGTAAAAAAATAATTGTGATTTCTTTTATAAAATAAATTAAAATCTTTCGACTATTTTTTTCAATAAATCGTAAGTTTTCCCGACTGAATCGATATTGACTCGCTCGTTAAATGTATGAACATGTAACATTTCTGGACCAATCGATATTGCTTCCATGCCGGGAAACTTTAGTTGGATAATCCCGCACTCAAGCCCAGCATGAACTACTTTGACTTTTATTCCTTCAGAATAAACACTGTTTCCAACTTCTTTCGCTGTATCCAAAAGATGGGATTCAACTGGATTCCACGGGTCCATACGACCTTCTATTTTTGGTTCAAACCCATATTCTAAAAATAATCGTTGTAACTCGTCATATCTTATTTCCAATTCTTGAGGTAGAGTCGATCGTATCATGTCTGTTATTTCAATACCGTTCTCTGTTGTTTTCATAACACCAAGATTACTTGATGTGTGTGGTACCTCTCCTGTAATTGCCCAAGAATATACTCCACTATGGTCAGAATTCATTAGACCAACAATGTCTTTTGATACCTTGTTTGAAAACGCCAAGTATTCGCCATGATCTGTTGCGTTTAGTTGTATATCTATACCAGCATATCGTAAGGAGAGTATATCTGCATCAGACATTCTTTTAATAATATGCTTTATATATTTGTGACTTAATGAATTAACTGTTTCAAAAGGTGGTAGCATAAATGAAACTTCAGCATATTTAGGAATTTTATTTCGAGCCTGTTTTTCTTCGCCGTTTACCGCAATAATATGAAATCTGTCCTTATATTCGGCAACTATTCTTTCTAACAATTTTCCTACTATGGAGAATGCATTTCCCCTGTCTTCATGAATCTCTATTCCAGAATGACCGCCCTTAAGACCGCTCACTGTTAATTTGTAACACCCATCAGATTTTATTTCAGGTTTTGCAGAAAGTTTTCCGTTTAATGTAATTGAACCTGCACATCCATTATAAATGACGGGCCCATCTTCTGAGTCAATATTTATTAAATATTTAGATTCTAATTTTAGGCCAAGTGCATCAGCACCATTACATCCGGTCTCTTCGTTTACCGTACAGAGTATTTCAAGATTTGGATGTTTAACACTATTATCGGTTGCGATATTGAGTGCATTTGCTATTCCCATCCCGTTATCCGCTCCAAGCGAAGTATTTTTTGCAGTTATCCACCCATTATCTAATACAAGTTCGATAGTATCTTTATAAAAATCAAATGTTGATCCCTTTGCTACATCAGCAACCATATCCATATGGCTTTGAAGACAAACAGTATTATTACTCCCATTATTCGAAGGGACTCTCACTACAAGATTCCCCGTAGCATCAGCATCATAATCAAAAGAATTTTTTTCTGCGAACTCGATAATATATTGCATCATCGCAGCTTCCTTTGTGGAGAGGCGCGGAATCTGCCTTATGTCATTGAAATAATTCCAGACTCCTTCTGCGTTAGGAGTATTGTTTTTCACATAATTTTCGATGTCTTTAGGTAGTGCGAGGTGAGTTTTCATGCAGGGATAAACGCATATTCCTTTATAAATTTAACTATGTGAGACTATTTTAAAGGAGTGAATTTATAAAATCTAGTGGAGAACAACAAAAAAGAAACAATGTAACTAAGAATCGTCTTCGTCTTTTTCAACAAATTTCTTTGACTTTGCAAGAGGTGCAGATTTTATTTTCTCAGCACTCTTCATCTTATCAGTAATCCTCGTCAATTCATTCACATTATCAACAAATCCGGGAAGAACTTTTGAGAATACTTTTTCCATGGCCTGGAGTTCTGCACCGACATCCATCATGTTCTTGTCGTAATCGCCGATTTTTCCAAGGATCGCCTGATGTAATTTATCGAATTGTTCTTTAAGATCAGTAATCTGTTGTTCCATTGAACCAAGCCGCACATCTGCCTTCTGTTTCCACTCGATAATCTTATTGATATCCTTGACAAGTTCATTCCATTTTTCATCAATGATCGCTTCAACAATTTCTTCAGTTGAAGGCCCTGCCATTCCCCTATTGCCCATCATCGGCATTCCCTGCATTTGTGGCATATTCATTCCTTGTTGTTGCATAGGTGATGGCATTTGTATTTGTTCTGCTTGTTGCATAATATTTTGTTGTTGGTTAAATGAATTCTGTGAAGGGACTTTATTAGTCATCTCTGATTGTGAAATCGCGTCAAATATCTGACTCGACGTATACCCGTCACGTTGGAGTGATTGGATAATTTGATTATTCGAGTATCCTTGCGTCTTCATCGCATTGACTTGGTCAAGAGGGATATCAGGCCCAGAAGCAAGATCGCTTTTCTTTGCTTTAAACATGCCCATTTGGAAAACCTCTTTTAACGATATGAGCCCACGATGTTTATAAACTTTTCGTTGGGCAAGGCGCAGTCGAAATTAGTGTTATATCATCTATGAGGATT
Organism: Candidatus Woesearchaeota archaeon; assembly: GCA_041658255.1. Classification (GTDB taxonomy): domain Archaea; phylum Nanobdellota; class Nanobdellia; order Woesearchaeales; family UBA9642; genus UBA9642. The sequence goes on along the minus strand of JBBAAQ010000006.1, from coordinate 34,369 downwards.
GATTTTAGTGTAACGCTACTGAAGATAAGGTGCAGAGATGTTTCCGGAAAGACACACCATAACAATTACCACCAATAAATAGTAAAATATATAAATAGATTCGTTTTAGCATATTGTATGGATTACAATATAAAGAATTTATACGATACAAGTTGCTTGAAAATTGCGGGTGTCGTAGGTACAGGAATACATCTATACTCTGCTGCAATAAACAGTCAACATTTCGAAGGGATATACCAAGATTTTGCAACAGGACATTTAATAGGAGGAACACTAAAAGCAACAGTACCATTTATTTTACCGTATTGCGTATCATTCTATGCAAGAAGAAAAGCTCAAAAAGAATTTACGAAAAAAATAAGCGATCTTGAAAATAAGATAGAAAAAACAAATTAAAAAAAAAATTAATAACTGCATCCTGATAATTGTGCAAGTTTCTCAAGTGGTTGTTCGCCAGGATATTTTTTGCTATTGATGATCCATGTAGGATAGCCGGAAATTCCTGCAGCAGTGCATTCAGGTGTCTGTGTCTGCGCATTGTCGGGATCTGCGCATTCAACATACGTGATATAGATTAATGCATCGCCAAACATCTGTTTCTGATTAGCACAATGCGTACACCAATAAGCGCCATAGAATAGTACACCCTTTTCTGTTAAGCATTTTGCGAGGGTTACAACTTTGTCTGTTCCAAGAACTGCTGGCGTTGTGACAGTATTTGCGGTTGTTGAGGTATTCTCCACAGTTGGGCCATACATATAGATAGTAATATTTGCATTTTTGTGTAATGTTGCGACAACTGCATCAAATAATTCCTGGGTTTTCCCATCAGAAAGTGTTTTATTGATTGCATCGTAGACGTCAGTTAATGGAAGTGTTCGTGCAGGTGTCTCATTAAGTTTCTTGATAAGATGCCATCCATAATCAGTCTTTGTTGTTGTGACATCACCAATCTTCATACTAAATGATGCTTGCTCAAATTCTGGGACCATAACCCCGCGTCCGAACGTATATTCGCCGCAGGTATTTTTGCTACCCGGATCCTGCGTATATTTAACAACAAGATCACAAAAATTACTTGCCGTAAGTTCTTTCTTGATTGCATCAATTTTCGTCTTTGCATTCGCTTCAGTAACATTCGGGGTTACGAGAATAAGAATCTGTTGGACAGTTACTTTTTGTGCATCTTTGAATTTTGCAGTATTTGTTGCATAATATGCCTGGATTTGCGCTTCAGTAATAACTACTTGTGGGATAATAGTAGTATTGACTAATTTCATAATCATACGTTGGTTAAAGATGATGAGTTCAACATCTTTTTGCGTGAGATTTTGTTGTTCAAGGATTGTTTGAAATGCGTCATCAGTCAATCCATTGGATTTTTTGATAGTGTCAATATCTGCTTTTATCTCGTCACTCGTAACTTGAAGATTCAATTTTTTTGCTTCTTGCAATAAGAGCTTTTCAGTAATGGATTGGTTTAAAATAGCTTCTTTAGAGTATAATTGCTGCATTGCGGGATTCATATTATTATATTGCTGTTCAATAGCTTTTGCGTAGATGGGTTCACTATTGACAATCGCTGCAACAGGAGTTTCTTGCGTATTGATGACCGGAGTATTCTTTGCGAATAAGAATATTAAAAGGACGATGATTCCTACCACGACAATGACTCCGAGTACGACCCAAAGCCACATATGACTCTTTTTTTCTGATTTAGATTTCTTTTCAACAGTGTGTACAGATTTTGAATGTTTCATCGTAGTTCTCCGCGCAGATCTAGGAACCGGCGCTTTTTTTTGTTCTGGTTTACGCGACATTTTAGGCGTAGGAGTGGGAGTTTTAGTTGTTGGCTTAGCAGCAGATTTGACTGGTGCAGGAGTAGATTTACTGGCAGACTTGGAAACAGATTTAGCAGGCGCAGGCGCCTTTGCCACCTTCTCTGCCTTTTGTACAGGTTTATCCAACACTGATGCTGAATCTGTATCAGTATATTCTTCAATAACAGGATCCGGTTCACTCGCATCTGTCTCTTGAAAATTCTTATTTAATTGATTGATATTAGACTCGTCAGAAACAATCTTATTCTTTTCATCCATCACAAACCCTCCTCTAAACTCTTGGGTAGAAACAGAACTTATAGAGGATATATAAAGGTTATTATTTTTGGTGTGTTCAAAAAATATTTTTTTAGCACCTGTTTGTGAGCATCTTAGAATTATTATTCTTGCAAAAAGGATATCCCAAGAGGAATTTTTGCCACTGATAAAATATCAGAATGCGAACCGGTGCTAAAAAAGTCGAGCGGAAGCGAGATCTTGAACACATGTTATTTTCTACAATTCAATCCTTTGCTCCCCGAATTCTAACTTCTTTACATTGTGTGCGGAAATCAGATCGTGTTGGATTAATTTAAATTTTTGATCAACGACTAGTAGAGTCACCGGCTCTTTCAAGCTTTTTGCCTGGTCCTTTTTACTCTTCCAGATGAAACTATTCAATGCAGTGATATCTTCAATAGTAAGATGCGCTTCAAACTGTTTTTGGACCTCTGCGAATGTCTCGAAATGAATATCTTTTCCGTATAACGCATGATAGATCTTATACGTGATAAGCGGCAATACCGGTGCCATTAGATTAAGTAATGTTTTCAAAACATAATTGAGTGTATAAATCGCTGCGTGTTGTGCATCCTTACTGAATTCCTTGTTCTGATTATAGGCCCTGTTCTTTACAAGTTCAATATAGTGCGAGGCAAATTCTTCCCAGATAAAGTGCCGGATATCAACCATCGGATTATGAAAATCATATTTTGGGTAACATTCGTGCGCTTTACGTGTCACATGATTAAGTTCATTCAATATCCAGCGATCAAGTTCAGTCAAATGTTTTTCTGCTTCATGTAAATCCTTGAATTCTGCATGCGAAAACATGGAGATGAATTTTGCAACATTCCATAATTTAGAAATCGTTTTCCCACTACCCTCAATACGTTCAAGCGAGCATCTGAAATCTGTTTTTTCAAGATTTCCTTCAAGTGCAGCCCAAAGTCTAAAAGGCTCCGCGCCAAACCGATTAAGAATGTCTTGCGGATTAATACCGTTGCCTGCAGATTTTGACATCTTCTTCCCATTCTCATCAACAATATGGTAATTGATCCAGACATCATTAAAAATACATTTACCTGTCAATAAATAATCTTTGAGAAGTGTGTAATACAGCCAGGTTCGGATGATTTCTTTACCTTGGGGCCGAAGTGAACAAGGTGTATGCGCATTAAAGAATACATCATCACGACCATACTTTAAGATATATAATGGACTGATACTGCTATCGAACCACGTGTCAAAGACGCGTTCTTCTCCAATAAATTCAGTATGAGAACATTTAGGGCATTTCTCAATTGGGCAAGCTTCTTTCCAGGGCTGATAATATCTTTCCTTGCCTTTTACTTTGAGTGGAACAACAGGGTGATTACATTTCTTGCAATACCAGAGCGGCATTTCAGTCGCATAATATCTGCGCCGCGATATTGGCCAGTCTATAGATACTGAATTGATCCAATCAATCAATATCTTTCGTGATTCAGGAGCATAAAAATTGATTTCTTTGGCAATCTTCATCATATGATGTTTGAAATCTAATTGTTTAAGATAGAACTCTTTCATGCCAATAAATTCTATCGGATCTTTACTGCGTTCACAAATCGGCGTGCGATGTGTAATCCTGGTCTGTTTAACCAGAAGTCCCCGGGTATTCAATTCTCCAACAAGTTTTTTTTGTGCGTCCTTAATCTTTAATCCTTGCAAAAACCCTGCATGTTCATTCAATGTACCGTCTTTATTGATTGCAATCGTAGGTTTTAGTCCATTATCCCGGAAGAATCGAATATCAGTAACATCACCGAATGAACACATCATCATGAGACCGGATCCTTTATCCATCTGCGCAACAGGGTCTGCTTTGATGGGAACAATTTTTTCAAAAATCGGCGTCACTGCATGTTTACCTTCAAGATGCATGTAACGTTCGTCTTTAGGATTATAACAAATCATTTCACAGGTGCAGATAAGTTCTGGACGGGTTGTTGCGATAATCATATCCTCGCCAGTTTCCTGGACCTTGAATTTGATATCATTAAAAAATGAGGGAAGTTCGCTGTAATCAATTTCTGCGTCTGCAAGTGTTGTCTGGCATCCGGGACACCAATTATTTGTGCGATAATCCTCATAGATGAGCCCTTTATTCCAAAGGTCAATAAATGTTTCCTGCGTTAATGCACGATATTCCGGACTATCGGTCTCATAGACTGCACCAACATCACTATTTTTTTCCCAGGAATTAAATCCAATACCTAAACGTAAGAATGATTCAACAGACGCCATTGTTGATTGCGCAAGTACCTTATGACAATACTCGATGAATTGTTCACGGGGAGTTTGCGTGAGTTTGACATTGAACTCTTTTTCAGCAGCCATTTCGATGGGCAGACCATTACGATCAAGCCCTAATGGAAATACAATCTCGTGACCAGTCATGCGCTTAAATCGTGCAAACATATCCATAAACACATAGGTTGTTGCCTGACCAACATGAATTGGAGTATTCACATACGGCGGCGGTGTGTCAATAGAATAAACAGGTTTTTTTGATAACTTATTGAATGCATAACGTTTAGTGTCTTTCCACTCAGTGTAGATCTCTTTTTCGACCTCTTTAGTCCAATTCTTCTCGGTGAGCGGCGATTGACATGATTCCATATACTAACGAATCAGACGAGAATATTTAAAGTTTGCGTATTTGCTGAGCAGGCTCACATAGTTGTGAATACTCGAAACCTTTGGTTTCGTTGAACAGACAACATTTAGTATAAATATTATTGTCTGTGAGTATAGTTATGATTGGTTATAGTTATCGGCTAATTCTGAAGATAGAAACATATTACTTTTCCATAAGCCATTTCCATACCGGCAAGACTTTTATGTTTTTGTCTTCGATTGTTATTTCTTCCTCTTGATCCATGGATAGTATTAATAAATCGTTGCATGAAAATTCTTTGCTTACCGCGAGTAATGAACGTATTTCCCTATCTCTTGTTTGAAAATCTGACAGGTTATAACACACCTGAATAAGTTGTTCGACTTTTTTACCATTTTTTATGATAAAATCCACTTCATTCCTGGTTGTAGTTTGATAATAGGCAATATCTTTATTTCTCCTGAGTAATTCTACAAATACTGTGTTTTCGAGTAGTCTTCCTTTATCATCTACTGCATGTATTCTTAATAATCCATTATCTACGAAATATACTTTAGGAAGTGATTGTTCGGATTTTTTATACGATAATGAAAATTTATTAAGCATAAAGATAAAAAAGGAATCTTCTAAATAATTTACATATTTATATATTGCATCTTTACTTGATTTTATTTGTTGCGATTTCAAATAATTATAAAATTTATTTGCAGAAAATTCTTTAGACGACAAGAGTGCTTTTATGAGTGTCTTCATTAAAAAAACATTTCTAATTTTATGTCGTTCAATAACATCTCGTAATATCGCGGTATCAAAAATGTCCCTCAAAATTCTTTCTTTCTCAGAAGGATAAAGCGCGACTTCAGGGTAGCCGCCAAAATTAAGATATTCATCAAAATAATTAAGAATGGTTGCTTCTTCTTTTGAAGATAATAATTTAGGTATATTGAATGATTTAAATGCTAAAAATTCTTTAAATGAAAGTGGGAATATATTGTAAGATAAATTTCTACCGCTCATACTTGTTGCAAGTTCTTTGCTTAAGAGTTTGGAAGAAGATCCTGTAATGATTACTTTGATTTTTTGGTCAATACATGTTCTTACAAATAATTCCCATTGAATCACGTTTTGTATTTCATCTAAAAATAACCATAAGTCTTCTTTTTTATTTTTAGGAAAAACTTGTTGATATGCATCGAGAAGTGATACTAAATCTTTTGAATGTAATGCTCCCAGATCTGCACGTTCAAAATTTATGTAAATAGTTTTATCTCTGCCTTTTTTTTCAGAAATATTTTTGGCGAGCATTAACATTTCAGAAGTCTTGCCTGCACGCCGAGGTCCTATGAGTGAAAAAGCCCTATTTATCGTCAATTCCAAAGGGATAGTTATTTGCCGGGTTATTAATACCGGTAATGTGGATTCATTCCAATCTTTAATGAGTTTAGCCCAATATTGCATATTCATGATATATATAGAAGGAAACTATTTATAAATGTTTCCTTTCATAAACGAGGTATTTTATACCATGTATTGTTCTTCGCTCCTTTATCGCATCCTTGACACAGAGAAAATCTTGCACGCGCACGCTCCTCGCTTTAGCTCGTGAGCAAGCGTGCAGATTTTCGAGTGATCAAAAACTGCACGCTGCGGACTTTAGTCCGCAGTTTTTGACATTCATGCGATCATAAATATAGCAAATGACACAATTTTTATACGAAAATGTCATTTGTTTATTACGAACAGACAACATTTAGTATAAATATTATTGTCTGTGAGTATAGTTATGATTATTTATAGTTATCGACTTACAATGATTCGAAAAACCAATTGACAGTACACTACACCAAACCAACATATCCCCCTCCAACATATAACAGAATAGATGCTAAAATTAAAATAAATATATTCAACAATACAAGAGAATTATTTGAAGAACAACAACAAATTGCGATTAACGAAATCATTACCGCTCTTAATGAGGACGATCTCCCATTCTAGAAAAATTAATTCTTTCCTTCACTGAGTTTAAGGATCGCTTCTGCAATGTCGCCATTCGTCTCTTCGAGTGCAGCAGTTGCTTCGTCCTGTGAACAACTCGTCTGTTCCATGACTGTTTCGATATCATCGTCAGAAATAGTCGATTCTTCCTTAGCGTCGGGCGCTTCAATGGTTTCTGGTCCGGAAATCTGATAATTGATGGATCCTTGCATCTTGACGCGTTGCACAGAAGGATTGGTGATCCGGATTGTCTTATCAGGACATTTGATGATGACTTCACTTGCATCTAAGTCTTCCTGATCAATACCCATCTTTCGCATCATCTGCTGCATCTGTCGGGGATTAATATTCGGCATCATGGTAAACCGGAGAATTTATGCGAGTCCAAACCACGCATTTCCTTGCCAATTCAGGATGAGTTCAAGGACAATAACGAGGATGATGAGAACCAAGACATGCTCTGGTTTAATCTCAATTTTACTCTTATAATCATCAAAGAACCGTGTCAGTCCTGCGCCGCTTGACGGCATTGAAATCTTATCATGTGCCATAGCTCAAGAAAAGAGAATGGTTTTAAAAAGATTGTGGAAAATGTCTTATTCCATTACAAGAAATCACAGATAAATCTTCTTGAAATAAATCATATCTGCGGCATCACGCTCTGCTTTTAATACAAAGTTAAATTTATTGAGGGACAGACATAAGTCAAAATCCCGTTCAGGCTTCCATGTCTTTGTTTCATCATAGAAATCAAGTCCTGCCTTTGAATGACGGAGATGACTGACAATCGCTGCAAAATCATTTGTTTTTCCCTCAAGAGAATTTTTGATGTATTGGGCGCAAAAATCGTCTTCTTCATCAGGTTGTACTCCGTATAATCCTGTACAGATTAATGAAAGCGTTTGAGGAGAGTATAATTTGATATACCGTATCACTGCACCGATGTTGACGAATGCTCCAGTAATGATTTCATCAGCGCCTGACGCATTAATAATCCCTTGAGTTCCTGCAGAAGTGGTGTGAATTATTGTTTTCTTATCAAAAGAGACGCGTTCAATGTCTACCGGAGAATTTCCATAGTCAAATCCTTCGGGCTTTTTCGCATGACGTTCACCGATAAGCACATATTCGGGATACTGTTTTTTTAATGCATACGCAAGATCGAGATCTGCGACGGGAATAATTTTCTCTGCGCCAGCCGCATAAGCATAACACGCGACAGAGAATGCGCGAAAGACATCGATAACAACCGCAAGTCCCCGGGCCTGTTTGGCACCTTCAATTCCATGAAATATCTGAATATCCATACCAATCAAGAACATATAGGGTATTTAATAGTTTACGGAAAACCGAACATAAAAGAGTTATTTTAGTATCACATCCTTCGGATCAAATCGTGGGGACGTAACTACAAGTAATTCTAATCCTCCTTTTGACTCAAGATAATGCCATTCATGTTTAGGAATCGCAATGGTTTCTCCGACATCAACTTCATACTTGTTTCCTGCGATGGTAAGATATCCTGCGCCTTTGATGATGGTATAGACTTCGTCCATGACTTCATGTTTATGCTCCTTTGCGATGCCACGCAATTTCACGTACGCATGACTCATTGTCTCTGTAGAGAGTAATTCCCTAATTTCGCCGCAGGTATCAGGTATGGGGTCAACTTCGTCAAGATGTACAAAATATTCTGGTTTAGGTTGCCAGACTTGATTTTGGTTTACAAAAATTGTTTTTGGAGATACAATATACATCGCACTAATCCCCTGTTTTGCACGCCAACTCTTGCGCTCAATCTCATAGAGACGATCCACTTCTTGCTGTGCTAAATCCCGTATCGGATAAGAACCTTTGAATGTGCGTTCAGTTGTTGCCTCATCTGCACCATAATATCCTCCAGAAACAAGTACCTCATACACATCAAATAACGTTTGTCTGCGTCGCATCATTGCCATATCCATCACCTTATATTGATTATTTTAAATCATTTACTATTTTCTTATTAAATATAGTGAAGTTTATATATTAATATCTTAAATAACGTAGTTAAAATGGCAAAAGATACTAAAACTTATGAAAAAGTACTAGTTCTTGATGCTAAAGATATTGAAATCATCAAAATACTCGAGGATGAGGGACGAATTCCTATACTCAGTCTTGCACGTAAAGTCAAATTATCCCACGAGACTGTACGGTACCGCATGAATAAACTCGTAAAGAATGGGGTCATAGAGAAATTCACCGTCAGTATCAATAAACAGAAACTTGGCTACAACATCTATGCAGTCATCATGATATCGACGTGGAACTATACACAAAAAGAGTGGGAAGAATTCTTAGGATATCTCATGACACATCCGAACATTATCGCTATTGAAAAGATAACCGGCAATTATGATCTCAAAATCGCATTCTGGACAAAGGACAGTGATGAATTTGAATCAGTATCACATCGCATAAAGACCAAATATAGTAAGATCATCAAAGATTGGCAAAGCTTCATATTCACGCGATTGTATAAATGGAAGGAATTGCCGATGGGGTGATGTGTTCCAAGAATTTCTCCTTATCCCTTCCAGAAACATCCTTGCCAACCAGAGGTTTTTACTAAAACCTCGGAAAGAATGAGCGACATTCAGCTATAGTAAATCGCTTTGATTTTCGGATATATGTGAAAGCGATTTACTATCTAGCAAATAACATCGCAGTATCCGAATATTAATGTTATTTGCTATAACGCTAAAGTCACTCGAACTAATGTTTTAATCTATTAAGAAATTTTTGTTTATCCCTTCCAGGAACGTCTTTCCCCCATAAAACGAACAAACGATTAATCCTCGACCAATGCCTTCGAGGGACTAATTTCATAAGCGCAAACTCTGTTTGAGTCGGATTCTTAGTATTTACGAATCCTAATAAATTAGAAATTTTATGTACATGAACATCGACTGTTATACTGTCTTTCTTATGCACTTCACTTAAAACTAAATTTGCGGTCTTTCGTCCGACGCCAGGTATCTTGATGAGTTTATCAATCGTATCAGGAACCTTTCCATTAAATTCATTGAGAAGATAATTTGCTGCAGCAATCACGTGTTTAGATTTGCTGCGATTATAATTGAGGGATTTTAAGACGTGAAGAACATCATCATACTTCGCATTCGCAAGAGATCGGAGCGTCTTATATTTTTTGAAAAGCGTCGTTGCAATTGGAATTGTCGTCTCATCCCGCGATTGCGCAGACATAATCGTCACAATGAGTGTTTGCCAGTCATAATTCCATCCATCGCTTGCAAGCCGTTTCTCCGACGCGCCATAAGCCTTCTCGACTTTCTCAAAGATTTCAATAAAATAATCTGTTTTGTTCATGATAAGAATAAAAAAGGTGTAGGGTAGCGATAAGCCGCCTTCTGTAGAACTTCACGATTTGCATCATGAACAATTCTTCTTGGCATTCAACTAAGCCTCGTAATTCGAGTTGCACAAACCAGGGCTCGTCGTTTCAACCATCCGTATTTCGTCGTCAGGAATTGCCCTCCTGTCGCCAGTTGAGCCTTCTCCATCATCCCTAAAATACGAGGAACGTTTCTGAGCGGTTGCCTTCGTTATTAGCGAACTCACTTCCATGAGTGGCCTTTTAATTGTGGGCGGACTTTCCTGAGCATCGTTGCCTTGAAGCATTGACACCCGCTGCCAAGTACTACCCTACGAAAAAGAGGAAGAAAGAGGTGTTTATAAATGTAGCGCAGAATCATGAGCAAGAATATCTGACAACAATCTTAATAAATACCCTCTTATTTCTCCGGCGTATGATTCCTGATACCCGCAATACATTATGGAGAGAACTTGAGGTAGAAATTCAATCACGTGCAAAAAAGAAAGATCATTCTTTCAGACTCACCGGTTCTTGGAAAAAATTCTTACGCAAAGAGTCATCCTATAAGATTTATGTAGTTAATGGAAAATGGATCCGCAACAATCTCTGCGCATATTTTACTCATGGGGGTCACGGATTCGTCCACGAATTCATCCCCCTCGATGAAATCTGGATTGAAACCCATCACCCGTCTGAAGGGATTAATGAAATGACGCTTTGCCCATGCAAGGTAAAGAAAAGGGGGCAGAACGTTTCAAAGAATTTTTTTGAAAGTACAATTCTCCACGAGATCACTGAATACGAACTCATGAAGAAGGGTATCAATTACTGGGTTGCACATCATGCGGCATTACAAAAAGAACGTGAAGTAGGATTGATTAAAGATCCGTATGATGATACGTAAGAAAATATTGACTCGAAGTAAATTTTATAAACAAGACCATGCTCTCATATCGTATGAACATCTATTTTGCAGGTTCAATTCGTGGAGGAAGGGATGATGTAGCATTATACCTTCAGATCATTGCACACTTAAGAAAATTCGGAACCGTCCTGACTGAACATGTCGGCGATAAAAAATTGAGTGTTCGTGGCGAAGATGGTCTGAGTGATGAATATATCCATGAGAGAGATTTTAAATGGATACTTGAATCTGATGTTGTTGTTGCAGAAGTCTCGATGCCATCCCTGGGTGTCGGTTATGAAATTGGAAGAGCAATAGAACATCATAAACGCATTCTCTGTCTCTATCGACCACAAGAAGGGAAAAGACTTTCTGCAATGATTGCAGGATCATCTGATGTTTCAGTCGTAACCTATGAAACACCGCAAGATGCGATAAAAGCAATTGATGAATTCTTTGGATAGAATTATTTTGTGGGCATCACGTATTTACATACAGAAGTCTTTTCTTTTACTGTTATCTGACCCCCGGTGTATACTTTTTGTGTGTACGAGACCATAATATTTATTGTCGCATTTCCTTTTGGAGTTTTTTCTCCAGGAACATGCATAACCTCAAGAATTTGGGTATCAAATATTTTAGTAGGAAGAGATCCATCTAAATAGTCAGTCTCAGGACTCAATTTATCGACAAGTGATTTTGGCATTTCTGAAGTGTTTTCTTCTGCGATAATAAAACAGTTATTCTTGTGTGGATTTGACCCATTAAGCCGCGAAAATAATTTACTCAAAACATTTCGTACATAAGAATGTTTGGAGGATGCCGTATGAGGATCCTTTACGTGGAGTCGATACTGCTTATATCCTGGTTCTGTACCTTCAGGCGAATACTCATCAAAAACTAAAGTGATATTATCCTCGATTGTTGTACTTCTGAATGGAATCGGAGGCGCCATTAAAACCGAAAAGGCAGGCGTATTTAAAAATATTTCCATAAATAACCACTCGCGGGAAGCAAAATATTTATATAGGGTTTGGCTATCTCTTGTCCATGATCACAATTATTCATCTACACGATATATTGCAGGAAAAACCAAAGGAGCATACGCCAAAAGCAAATATCTGGATTGATTATCTCAATGAAACTGTTCCGAGAAATTGCGAGATACTCAAAGAGTATCTGCCCACAAGTCCGCTTATGATGTATGTATGTTATTCGGGAAAACTGCAAAGGGGGTTTATATCTGCGTCCCTAAATAAGTCAGTACTGCCGATGTGGACGATGAAACTCGATTATGCCGCAAACAAAGAATCATTGGATTCAATTGTCGATCATTTAAAAAGTCTCGAACAGTTGAAACCTGAAACAGGAACAAACATTTACAGATTTCCAACAACACCAAAAACCTCCTCAGTATATACTCATAAGAATACGATTATATCCGTGGATATACTTTGGCATAATAAACAACTGGTTACAGATGCGAATAAGGAACCATGCGACACAAACGATAAATTACTTTATTTTCTCACAAAGAATGAATGGTATATCCACTCCGTGTATGATGAGTTCAATTTGAGTGGAAAATAAAACTTCGTTTTACACCAAATATAACTTCCATTATACTTGAAATCAAAAACATATTTAAATACCAAGGCTTCATTCTGAGCTATGGATATCACATCAAATATGCAGAAAAATAATTCCGGAGATCAAATGGATAAGAATTTCCTCCTCATCTCGCTTGAAGAGCATAAGACAAAAAAAATTGCTGAAGTCATCAGTAGTGATACTGCGCGAAAAATTATTAATCATCTCACAAAAAAGGATGCAACAGAATCAGAGATCAGTAAAGATCTCGGGATGCCTATCTCTACAGTCCATTATAATCTTAAACAACTTCAGGAAGCCGGCCTTGTTATCGTTGACGAATTCCATTACAGCAGCAAAGGTAAAGAGATCAATCATTACAAGCTTGCAAATAAATATATTATTATTGCTCCTCGAACTGAAAACAATAAATTTATGGATGCACTCAAAAAGATTATCCCACTCGTCGTCATCACTGCAGTTGTCGGATTCATCATGCAATTATATGCACTCATCCAGAAAAGTGCATTTGCGGGTTCTGCAAAAATGGCGGCATACAGTGCAGATAATGTCGCAACTGAAGCAAGCCAAGTCGTGGTCATAAAATCATTGGAAGCTGCGCCGCAGACTGCAACCGAATTATCACGATCGTTCATGCAGTCAAGCCCAATCGCACTCTTCCTCATCATTGCACTCTCAATAATTATTATCTACTTGGTATATTTGTGGGTGAAAAAGGAATAACATGAGCATTGTTGAGTACCATCAGGGATGTAATGTTGATCCATTAGGATGTATGGGTCCGTGGGATAATTTTTACACTATTTTTGGCACTGAACTGCAATTTCTGACACCACATATCATATTTGCAGTTATTATTGGAATAATCCTATTCGGAATATTGTTTTTTTCAGAGAAAAAAGGAAAAATCAAGCTATCGCTTGTACTTATTGGTGTTATTTCGATTATTACAATGATTCTTTTATTTCTGCTATTTGCATATCTTGCGCCAGTACAAGTAATATATTAATTTTAGAAATATAAATACAGTTACATAATTCATGCAAGTCCGTCTTGTTATCTTCATCGATATCTTAAGAATAAAAAAATTATCCGGTTGCGTTATGGGGTATATCAATTAGTCGACAAAGACTAATTCATCGATTTGATAGATACCCGAATGTTCAGTATACATAATTTTTTTCGCTTTTTTTATACTTAGCCGCTTTTTAAAGAACGGTGCAAATAAGACCATAGTTTCTGCTTCTCCACCTTCAAATGCGGGATTGAGTAAGAATTTATTGTGAAGCTTTTGTAATTCTACTATCATATTTGCATCAATAGTTCGTCCGAGCCACGACTTATCAAAACCTTCGGCAAATACTCCGACAATCATCACTTCAAAATTGAGTAATACTAATTCTTTGAGTACTGCAAATTGATCTTTCTGCCAGAGTGGATTAAAACATTCAATCTTGAGTTCATCACATATCTTTTGGATGCGTGATGCCTGATAGACTGATTCGATAGCGCCAGTCACGACACCTTCGATGTGATATTCTTGCATTGCCTTTGTTATTGCGTGTTTCAAGTCGACGAGTTCTTCTTCTTTCACACCCTTTGTTTGCTGAATAATAATGGGAATCCCGATTGCTTCTGCCTGTTTCTCGACGAGATGAATATTTGGTGTATGAAACATATAACTTTCAGGATTCTCAGACTGGATACTGATAAGACATTTCACTTGCGAGAATTGCATGGCTTGAAATAACGCCATTGCAGAATCCTTGCCTCCGGAAAATAAGACTACGGTATTCATAACTAGAGAATACGGGAAGAATTTATAAGGATTGTGACAAAAAGATTTATATAATCATATATGTTCCACTCTAAAATAAGAAACCACTATGACCACACATAACGACTGAGACTATGCACGCAAACAATAACGAAACAGACACTCGAAGAAAGATTAGTGCAACAATCGAAGAGGCAATCAAAACATACACAATCAAATTTGGTCCTCTACTATCTGAACGTTTTCTCGATTTTACTATAGATTGTTATGAATTGACTCATCAAAAACCGCATCGAACATACAATGCGTGTGAACCGGTGTTTATCGAAGAAGACAAACTCTATATCATCGGCAAAACAAGCAAGGAACAATTACAAACGCAAGGTATGGATTTCTCAAGAGTCACTAAACGTGGAGATTTGGAAAATAGTAGATTGCGATTTAAATTACAACCGTTCAAAAATTACGTATTTATTGTTGCGATAAACCAAACGACATGCCCTCACGGAACAAAAGAGATTATTGCTGAAGGTGACTTGCCCTACGGGTGCCATATTACTACTGTAGAAACATATCGATAATGGCTAACATTCATTTCTTCTTACATACATACAATGCGTGATCCATCTCGAATGGTGCAAGTTCGCGATAATCGGCGATCACCATGACTTTTTCAAGTGCTGTGCGTACTTCCCGGAAGATATCTTTCGGATGGCGTGTGACATCGACACTGCGCGCTTTGAGTGCAAGTAATCCGAATCCTCCGGATTTTAAGAAGAGGTCGCAATTCTTCAAGAATATTTCGACCTGATTTTTTTGTGCAATATCCATAAATACGCAATCAACCTGCGAGATGAGATACGCATAAGTTTCGGGTTTATTTGCATCCGCAAGTATTGGTGCGATATTTTTTCGATCCTCAGCAACAAAAACCATATCACGGAGGACGCGTGGAGCAAAATCGAGTGCAAACACCAGCCCATGTGGTCCGACAATATCTGAAACATGACTCGCAGTCGTTCCCGTACTTGCACCAAGATAGAGGACATAATCGCCTTCTTTGATACCCATCTGTGAAATATCTTTTGCAAGTCCAGCGCCAAGTTTACTGCGCTCAACATCCCAGACACGGTATTCTGTACCGCCGTCTTTTACAAGATCTTCACCATAGACACGTTTTCCGGGAGTCAAATTTACTGTTAATAACTGTTTTTCCCGTCCACGATCACGGACGTATACACCTTTGAAATGTTTGAATTGATCCATGAATATTTCCTCTGTGATATTACTCCATTAATTACATATGTAATTTCTCCTTTAATTTATCGCCGATGAATTCGCCCTTGAAATAATCGACTTTGACTGCAATACTGATTTTTGCCGAAAGGATACGCGCAGCTTTACCCTTATCTTTTGATTCCATTAAAAATGGGTGACTGAGAATGAATCCGTGCTTTGGCGGCTTGATGCGTTTATTGCGTAAATGCCTGAAGAGTGCTTTCTCTGCACCTAATAATTGAATGGTCGATGAGGGTAGGAGGGATAATTTTCGCAAAGACCCTGCTTTTTCGAAAAGTTTTGCACCGATAAGGACGCCCGTGACTGCAAGAAGATTAGGACAATACTCACCCATGACTTCTTCAAGATATGCGACCAATTTTTGCCGTGCAGTAAATAGATCACCAACTTCGCGAGCAAAACCAAAAATCATCTCAACTTCTCGCGTCGCAAGTGATGGACCCATAGAGACAGTCAGGGATAATTCTTGCATAAACTCTTCTTTAGATTTCTGCAGGATTCGGCGCACAAATATTTCATTATCTTCAATATGATGTTCCAGTTCTGGAAAATAATATCCATACCATTCACGAACACGCTTTATTAGCGTATTTGCTGATTTTGTGATTTCTTCAATTGCATTGATTGCCTGCACAATATGGTTGTCCATAGTTACTGATTCTGCAATGCGCTCTTTGACTAATGCAATATTAACTGCAACAATTTGGTCGTGATAGATATGTTTGCGAAGTTCTTTTAGGAGGACTGGATTAATTTCTCCTCTGCTGAATGCTGCACTGTGCACAAAATCCATTGCAGTATGCAGATGACTCGGAGTATGCATTGTTATTACAGTTTTTTCGTTCGTATCAAATACTCCGACAATTGTAGAGATATGCATGATATTCAAAATGAGGAGAGGTTTATAAATTTAATTGGTAACAGTTCACAACATAAATAACTCATAGCACCTAACGAACCTGTGAGAAAATAAAGCGATGAGAAATAACTCGAAAAATGAATACGAAGAAATATTCTATGTGCGCACGCTATGACGCGTTAGTATTGTCGTGAACTAAAATAGTGATGTAGAATACGATATTATGATACTCGTTGTCTATTTTTATATACCGTATCTATGTACGCAGATATTTCGTACTATAGTAAATCGCTTTAATTTTCGGGTATATCTAAAAGCGATTTACTATCTAGCAAATAACATCACAGTATCCGAATATTAATGTTATTTGCTATAATCCAATTGTGGTTTAGGTTTAAGAGGCGTTATTCCGCTTCGTAAATCTTCAAGATACTTAAGGTTTATCAAGAATTGTTCCTGTTTTTGTAAGACCTTCTCGTCAGGCATGATTGTTGCCTTTGCATCCATGACTCCAAACTGCGTGGTGGAAGAGAGATATCTGCTTTTCTTATCAACAATAAGTTCAACATGATATGGTCCACTCACTTCTGCAGTAAATAGATATGGTAAGGTCACATTGCTTGTATTTCCACCAGGATAAGTGATAATTGCACCCTTAACTGCATCAATGATTTGTTGTACAGGGGCAACATCCATTTCCTCAAAGGGAATTCGTGGACGGGTAGTATACCCTACATATACTTCTTGACCTTTAACGAATGCAGATGATTGTGTATCACTACAAGTAGGATCACTGCATAATGTTACCTCGAGTGGAATAGTCGGAGTATTTTCTATGGTGAATGGTTTTGTTATTCGTTGCTCAATACGACTTGTCTCCTTGTTGATAACAAAGAGTACTGCGCTGCATTGTTCTGCGATGACTGTATCATCAACAGATCCGAATGTATAGATTTCTTGAAGCGGCATATTTGCTGAAATTACCGCAACCTTCATTTCTGGACCGTGGGTATATTGACAATAGATTCCCGGCGAATACCATATGGGTTCATATCGTGGAGAATCAGTTGTTATAGTATAGGAAAATGAGATATTGTCGCCATGTCTGAATGTGTCTGCGACAGTGATTGTTAATCCGGTGGATGCCATTACACTGCTATTCATTACAATTATTGCAAATAGAAACATCACCAGTAAGGTGGATCTGTTTTTTATCATTTGTTTTATTCCCATTTTAGCATCCCCACGGGTGGCGTTGGTTGAATCGTTATTGTCGGATCACCATTGACTGTCCACATATGTCTAAACATTCCGGTATCATAATTCATTGCAGTAGCCTGCCCCATGGTCATATTTTTATTATACATTCCTTCCATGATGTCATGGGGAAGTTTTGTTCCAGTCCAAGAGATGCTTAATGTTCCTGCATGGAGTAGTGCGCCCTTTCGAAGTGCCATATTGCAGAATGTTAGTGGATTTGTGCTTGCGCAATTCGAGCAGGCATCACTGAATACCAATGCTGGTTCAAGGTTAGGTAAATTTGATGAAGAGACTCCTGCAAAATAATCATTACCATGACCAAAATAACTTGTCATCTGTTTATTCTTGAATTCAGGAGACCAGCTTGCATCAAAACCTGTAGTATCATTATCACGTGTACATCCCGGGGTTTCTTTTGTAGTAGATGTCGGTACCACATTACAACTCACCGGATATCCTGCATCTTTGAATGATTTTGTCCAATTACTTGCAAGATAGATACCGTAATCGAATCCTCCTGCAAGGAATTTCACGGCATTCGTGGTCTTGATATCCTGCGTGAATAAATCGCGTGCAACATATGTTGACACATCACTGATTGTTGCGCCCTGGATCCTTCCGGTCGCTAAATCCGGATAACGATCGTTAAGGAACACATCTGCATATTCTGTCTGGTCGAGTGCACGTGCATTATCATACGGCGGCAAAAGATCGAAATATTCCTGTGAGGGAATTGCATTTGGCGCAGCGATAATAGTCAGGTAGCCATTCACATAATAATTATTATTGCGATTTAATTGATAATAGAAATTCTTTCCGTCAGAAATCGGTTGACTTGCAATTCCATGCCGTGGAACAATACCCGGACTATACGGAGGAGGCGGAGGATTTGGACGGATACCGGTGTCTATTTTAATAAGCAAATCCTTTGTTGATATTCTATATTGATTAACTAATGGAGGTTGACATGGCCCGACATCTCTATTTACGCCTGCAGATGAGACAGAACATCCACCATTAATTCCATTATTGTTCACTCCATCATTACTTGTACAGCTAAGTAAAGTATTTTTTGCGCATGTTCCGGTTCTTCCGCCATTATCATATTCAAGCCAAGTCACGTAATCCTTATACAGTGTTGGCATAATATTATATCTATTTTGAGCATTTACATAATTAGTAATCAGATTATCATTCACAATATTTGGCCTGATAAGTACTTTAGTATTATCTAATAGGTTATAGAGATAAATATCGTACATTGTTGTTGGGGTACCAGATCCGATAATTGCCATCTTTCCATCAACAATTTTTTTTGAATACTGTTTTGCATTAGGGATGGTGATGTTTGTTCTAGAATTACGATCATAGACGAATACTTCACTTGCAGCATTTCTGAATACAAGTTTATTACCATAAATTAAAACTGCGCCGCATGCAGTAGTAAGTTCATATTGTTTTACGGGATTAGGTAAATTAAGATCATAAGTATAAATGTCACAAACAGTCTTACTGCCCGTAATGGGTTGCATCCATGCGAGTACTTTATTTGAAATATCAACATATTGTTGAAAGTTATAGGTATAGTCTGATCGTATAAATGACGTGATTGCTTTTCGTGCCAAAGATGCATTAGAAATACCCGTATCATAGACGTAAACAGTGTAGTTATAGTTGGGTACATATCCTATAGTATAATACGCAATCATGCTTGAATAATAGTCTGGAGTAATTGGACCAATAGAAGCATCATAATCATCGCTTGCCTTAAGGATGGTTGTTTCAGTAGTGGTAGGATTATAACGCATTAAACGATGGGCGCCCTCGGACCACATAATACTATCATTGTGTAATATCAGAGGAGTACCATAATACCAAAATGCAATAGGCTTTTCGTCATCATAAATTTTGTCTCCTAATGCTGCTCTCGCAGGTATTTTTTTCCCATATGTAGATACATTTAATTGGTATAATGCTATTTGCTGCGTATTGTTCAGGTCTCTTAATAATCCTGCACCATTATTATACATATACATTTTTCCATTCACATCATACATATTGAATCTGACCAATTTTTTGATAGCATTACTAATGACACGATAATCTGTCGAGTTAATCGGTAAAATTAATTCCTGTTTTGCTGCTGCAAGGAATGGCGCAGCAAGCGAATTTTTCGTAAATACCTTTGTCAGTGATGTACTGCTTGTTGATGGCTTGAATGATTGGCTCTTTGCAATAGTTAAGTCATCAGGATTGATAAGTATAATCTTATCAGTGCCGGTGAATTTGATATAGAGTTGTTGTAATGATTCAATCGTATAATTTTCAGTACAGCGTGAATCAGTGATGCCGACGCATGCAACCATTTTCCCGACGAAGAATAATGGATTATCAAGTGGCCCGCCCTGGATGATCAATGGTTCATCAATAAGTGCAGCATAGCTTGATGCCACAAGTGCATGCGCATAATCATTCTTTGCATACACAATGACCGGAGCGTTTGCCCAGTAGGCAAGATAATCAGTCACATTGATTCGTTTAATCTGGTTTGCGGTGATCCCGGCGCCTGTTGGTGCTTGCGCAATAAGAAGATTATCGAATGATTGCGGTGTGGGACCGACAAGCGTGACTTTTGATGGATGATATTGCTGAAGGAAATAAATAATGGTATCTGCATCAAATGGTCCAGTAGTATTTGTGGATGTTGTTTCATCATAGAGAATAAGTGTAGGATATGCGCAAGTCGTGTTCGGCGCATTCGGGATTCGTCTACAGGACTCATTGCCTGTCCACGTTGTTACGGGTACCAGCGATACTATTGATCGCCAGTCGCGGCTTGAAATGATGAATACTTCCTTGTCTTGGTAGAGCGTCATATCTTTTGCAGAGGGAAGTACTGCAGACAATAATTCGAGATCTGCAACTGTCACTTGTCCATCACGGTTGAGATCGCATACTGCTTTTTTATTTCCACTACATGCATTGCTTTCATTAATGAGCGAATCAAGAATAAGTTCAATATCTGCACTGTCCAATATACCATCATCATTAACATCACAGATGCCGTACGGTCTACAGTCTGCAAGTGATTTAATTGCTGTAGGTGGACTGCTTGTCCTTCCTTTACCATCATAACCTCCTCCGATATCATTATCGTCATACAGTGCAGTGACTGCACCCACGCGATCTTGTGAAATTGAAGAAGACGATATCTTAAGAGGATGAGAGAAAGACACTATCAGTGTAATAAGAACAATTGCAATGATTGCAACAAGTGCAATACTCATTGTTGAATACTGTTTATTCGAATTAGCCACATCATCACCCAAAAAACCGAATTACTCATTTATGAAGGAGGAGATTTATAAAAGTAGTTATTTTTTAGAAGAATATTTTTCAACACAAAATTTATAAAGTGTTTACACTCACCAGTGGTTATGAAAAGAATATTATTGCAGGATAAATCATTATCATTAAGTGCACTTGATTCCTATCGCGATATAGTACAAGGAGATCTTGCACCATTAATATTTGAGATGGATATTACACATTGTTTAGCTAAACCACCTTCACCGATAGATACATACCAACTTATTATCACATATCCACATACTGCTGATGCATATAAATGTTGCATTCAATCCATTGAAAAAGCAACAAAAGCGGGCATTCCTGTAATTCTCATCTATGGAGAATATTCAATAACAGATAAAATTCATGCCATAGCACAAGATCTTAATCTCGAAACCAAACTTTCAGAAATGGGAACACGACGCCAAGTATACGCGATGTGTATAAGAAAATATTTAACAGATTAAATACGCAATTTTCTACTTATTCCACAATTATCGTCCCATACCCCATTCCCATACTGCATTGGAATTTGAATGTTCCTTTCGTTGTTGGTGTGAAATCTACAGTTTCTGCAGGGTTCTTAGAATAACTATTGACACCGAGTGCAGGGATTTGAAACGAACGATAACAACCCGCAACTGTTGAATCAAGCGTCAATCGCACCGGAATTCCTTGCTTTACCGTAATTGTCTGCGGATAATAATTATAATTCTTCATGGAGAGGATTATTTTCTGCATATCACCCGGAGTTGGCGGAGTGTTTATAGTATCACCATTACCTGTGCCCGGCGGAGTAGGCCCCTTATCACGCATGAAAACCAATGCAAAGACTCCTCCGATAATGGCGAGCGCCGCGATGATGATAATACTGATTGTAATAATGGGTTTCATCATCTAAAGAGAAATGGATGATTTATAAATTTTGGGGAGGATAAATCGGAAGACATATAATAGTTTCTACTGTGAATAGAAACTATCTTCTATTGTGGATAGAAACATTTATTGGAAAAATAGTTTGCATGACCAACTGACTTCATCCAAAAATTCGCTTCGCTTTGCCATCGCACGCATTTTGATATTTTGTCTAAAAAAAATTCATCACTTGTTGAAAAAATCTATGATTTTTGAGACATCTCGAAAATCTCTGATTTTCTCGATGCAATCCTATGAATTTTTCTAAAATTATCTCTTGAAGATGCGTGCACATTGATGGCAATCATTTTTCAGAAGAAACACATCCAACCGCTAACTTTATAAAAAATAAGATTCTTATAGATCATATGAAGTTAAGTTATACTGCAGGATTCATTCTTGTCCTTCTTGTAGGAGTATTCATTGCAGGCTGTTCGACTAAATATGTGTGTTATGACAACACGACGCAAAAAAATCAGGAGCTATGCCCCACGTATCCACGCGTGCAAGTGACTGCGTATGATGCAGGACGTGCTGCAGATAATTTTGGTAATGCAGTCGCTATCGCAAAAACGGATCAATATACCCGTGTCAATGTCTATTTAGAAAACGGCACGTGGTATTCCACAGTATTATTTACGAACAGGGAAACACAAGCAATCCATCGCATACTTCTCAAGATTGATGGTCAAACATCTGATGTTACGTGCGTCACCAATTGTGACTATCTCGGATTTGAATAGCACCACGTGAAGAGCACATTTAAAAAGCTCTTATCATTTTTCTTATCATGGCCATGACAAAAACAGGCGAAGGAAAGGGAAAAATTTTACCGCAACAACGGCAAAAATTGAAACACTTTGTGAAAGAATTAGAAAACTTCAAAGGCAGACATACAGAACTCGTCACGGTCTATGTCCCTCAAGGATATGATCTTAACGGAGTCATCAATCAATTGCAGCAGGAACAAGGAACAGCGACTAATATTAAAAGCAAGGGTACTCGTGATAATGTCATTGCTGCGCTCGAAAAGATGACTCAACATCTCAAACTTATTAAACGAACACCACCCAATGGTCTTGTCGCATTTGCAGGCAATGTTGCTGAACGTGAAGGCCAACAGGATTATCGCGTCTGGTCCATTGAACCGCCACTTCCGATCAATATCAGAATTTATCGCTGTGATAAAGAATTTATTCTCGAACCATTAATGGAGATGGCAATGGATAAGACACTCTACGGTCTTGTCGTTATGGATAAACGCGAAGCTACAATCGCAATTCTTAAAGGTAAAACCATTGTTCCACTTGTCAAAGAAGATTCCATGGTCCCGGGTAAAATGCGTGCAGGTGGACAATCGGCGATGCGTTTTGCACAGAATCGTGAACTTGCTGCCAAAGAATTCTATCGCAAAATCGGCGACATCATGAAGAATCAATTCTTGATGATGGAAGAATTAAAAGGAATCATTGTCGGAGGTCCGGGACCGACCAAGTACGAATTTGTCGATGGAAATCATATCACGAATGAAGTCAAGAAAAAGATCATTGCAATCAAAGATATTACGTATACAGATGAATTCGGACTTCAGGAACTTGTCGATAAATGTGATGATGTTCTTGCAAATGAAGAGATTGCGGAAGAGAAAAAAATCATGCAAAAATTCTTTGACACCTTAGGAAAAACACCGAACAAAGCAGCATATGGTCGTGATGAAGTCATGAAACGCATCCAATTCGGCGCAGTCGATACACTCCTCCTCTCAGAAAGTCTTGACGACGAAACAATGGACTTATTTAGTGGAGAAGCAGAAAAGATGAATACCACTATTGCAATCATCAGTACAGAAACCCGTGAAGGCGTACAATTAAAAGAGATTGGAAAGATCGCAGCGATATTACGATACGAAATACGTGGAGAATAAATCGCCAAGTACATAAAGTCACAACATTTTTATAACCGTATTCTTTTAATACATAAAATGAGAGAGCGCACATCTATCACAATCATTGTTGTCATCTTTCTCATTATTGGCGCGTTCAATGCGTATCTTGCAATTTATCCTGCGACATTCAATTTCCATAGTGCAGAACTGCAATTGCAGGGGAACAATGTTGAAGAAACAGTATCTTATACGCCGAACAAAGATTATCACACACTCTATCGCAATTTTGTAACACCTATTGTTACGACGCTCGTCGCCGGAACCGATTCCATCACCATTACTCAAGTCGAATGCAGCAGCGGAACATCGTATTATCAGGATGTTAATGGACAGTATTATTCAACCAGCGATTCCCAAAAACTCGCGTACACTTCGCCCAACGAATACGGCTGCGGATTTGGCGCGAATACAGGATTTAAAAAATCGCAAGAATACACAATTCATGCATTATACGCGCTTCATCCGAAAACAATCTACGAAATTAAGAGAAAAAACTATATTAAATTTGTCGCGTATTCGAGTAAGAATCATCCTCGTCTGCAAATTGGAAAGAATTTTCAGGTTCGTGGAGATGTGGTGAGTAAGAAATCCTATTATGCACTTGATGATGTCATACTCTATATTCCATTCACCGTAACCGATACCAGTGCATATGCCATCATTACAACACCTGATTTCTCATTTGACGATTCAACCATACGCATTATCTTTATCACACTCATCTCGCTCCTCCCTGCAATCGCACTCTTCTTTTTATGGTATGCATTCGGTAAGGAATATGCGGAAGAGGATTTACCGCGGGAACTCAGCCAATATCCGAATGATCGAAAACCGTGGGAGGTCGCCGCATTCTTCCAGCCGCCATTCGGTCAACTCGACGAGCATTTTGCATCGACTCTGATGATGGATTTTTATCAGCGAAAAATCATTGACATCAAAGAGATTAAAGGCGATACCTATGTTAAACTAAAATCTCCAATCACACAAAAGTTCGATCCAGTGGAAAAGACATTTTTAGAAATCATCGATCACTTCCAGAAGACTGCGGATGTAAAAGATGTGCATGAAGGTTATTTTAATATGACGCGTACACTCAAACGTTCTGAACTCACAAGTCGAATTGTAACCGCTACATTATTTAGTGGACTGCAAAAGGTTATTAAAGAAAAAAGTAAGAATTATATTGATTACACCGGAAACTATATTCTTATTACTGCATTTTTCTTCATTACACTCCTTGTCCAAATTGTGAGTGCGACACCGATGATTATTGCATACATTGCAGGATTCATCAGTATCATCATCACTGCATATGGATCCACCTTATTTGTTCGCTATCATAAGAATCATTATGTCGAATACCAGAAATGGAATGGATTCAAAAATTATCTGAAAACAATGGAATCCATGACAAGGGCACCTCCTGAAGCAATTGTTTTATGGGATAAGTATCTTGTCTATGCAACCGCGCTTGGTGTCGAGAAAGTGGTATTGGACAAATTCAAGGAGTGGAAAATTATTACACCCGTACAAGTTCAGACGTATACTGCTATTTATGCAACACACACCATTGCGCATGTCTCTGGTTCATCATCCGGATCAACAGGTGGAGGATTTGGCGGCGCAGCAAGTGGAGGCATTGGCGGCGGAGGAGGAGGGGGAAGATAAATTATTAACGCCGCAACATTCATAAATCCGTTCTTTGTTTCTGTATCTTATGGAACCTTCCTGGATGATTGCAAAACGCGCATTCTTAGAACTCGGCATTGAAGAACCCCGAGAAATCACACTGAACTATTCTGGGCATTTCAAAGGATATAATGGGAATGTACGGTATAGTGCGCATAAGATAGCATTCACGATTTCTAAACAATGGAGCGATGTTGATGAAGATATTCAAGTCGGACTCCTCCAAAACCTTATTGTAAAGATGCGTAAATTAAAAACCAAGAAAACATCAAATATGGAATTGTATGAATCCTATCTTAAAGGATTATCTACATACGCAAAAAAACATATCTATGATCCTGAACTCGAAGCATCATTCGATCGCGTCAACGCTAAATTCTTTGATGGATCAATGCAAAAACCAAATCTCGTCTACGCGCAGGAGAGTTTTACTAAACTCGGAAGCTATGAGTATGGAACAGACACAATCTATATGAGTACGATTTTTAAGGATTTGCCCCTTGAAGAACAGCACTATCTGGACTATGTCATGTATCATGAATTATTGCATAAGAAACACACATTCAATCTCAAGAACGGCCGGCATTCTGCGCATACCCGTGCATTTCGTATTGACGAAGCGAAATTCGGAACACGCATGGAAGAAAAGCTCGGAAGCTTTCTACGACGAAAGAAATTTGCGATACGAAAAAACAGCCGCACATCTTTAAAATCATTGTTTAAATTCTGGTAATACATTCATATCTTTGATCATTTAAATCCCTTTCAAAGAATCATACTGTTCGAGTATAATTTTCAACTGTTGATAATATTCTTCTGAGATTTTTTTGACGTACTTTTTGTCATGATTTCTAAACATATAGTTTTCACCTTCACCGCGTAATTCTTTCCTTTCATAAAAATGATGACTGAAGTCGCGGTTATTCGCTTTATTAGATAGGAACGATTCCAAATTATTTGTATCTTTCAATACATCTTCAAAAACGCATTGATACGCAATTCCTGATAAAATCGGTCCTTGAAGACTATATTCCCCGGGTTTTGTATGTTGACTGTTGCTTAACAGGTATTGAAATTCTTTAGATAAATACTCTTGTTTAAGTTTCTCTGCAATTTCATTTTTGTTCATTTTAATCACCAATAAGTTAATACAGATATATCACTTATCTTATTTAATCTTTCGCCTCATTTTTCCTAATAAATGAAAATTATTTCCTATTCTATTTAATTCTTTAGTAAAATATATAAGTTGGTATACTATCCGACATGTATGGAAATAGTCTTGGACAATATCGATAAGAAACTTCTCTCTTACTTATATCATCATTACCGGGAGCCATTAACAAAAATAGCTAAAGCGTGTAAGGTTTCCCGTGATCAGGTAGAATACCGCCTAGAAAAATATGAGAAACAAGGATTGATAAAGAAATATGCGACAATATTTAATTATAGATTATTAGGTTATGATGAATTTATTGTTGTCCTGATTAAATGCAGTTCTTCAATCGAGAAAACACAGTTAAAGAACGAATTGGAAAAATACCCCGATGCCATAACAGTGTTTGATTGTATTGGAAAATATGATTTAGGGACAGATTTAGTATTCAGAAATAAAGACGAATTTCAAAAGGAATGGGGCAACATATTAAAAAAATACACTATTTTAGAACATTCAATCTTTATCACGACTGCATTAGAATTTTTTCCACTTAAAGAGTTTGAATTAACAGTGGAAGGAAAAAGTTATCCGATAAATCCTGAAAAATCAACAAAAAAACACGCCCTTGATGAAAAAGATATCAAAATTTTAAGAATTATTGAAGAGAATGGCAGAGCAAGAATAGTTGATATTGCAAAAAAGACGAAACTTTCATGTGAATTGATTCTATATAAATTAAAGAAATTACATGAAGATAATATCATACTCGGAAACAGGATCATATTTGACTTAGAGAAATTCGGATATTTCTTTGGAAATTTAAGGATAAAGCTAAAGAACCTTGATGAAGAGGCCATAGTAAAGATATCTAAATATTGTAAATATCATAAGTATATCAACGCTATTTCTTTCGGCATTGGAGAATATAACTGCCTCGTGCAGGTATTCTATAAGGAAGAGAAACAATTCAGGGATACATTAAAAGAATTTCTTGAAAAATTTAAAGACAATATACACACATCAGATATTATATTAATAGAGAACGAGGGAGAAATACACACCCTGCCATTTTAGCAAAAACCAACAACAACCTCTCCTCACGGTGTTCGGAGATATTTCGTGATTACGCAATATTTATAAATACCCTAAATTTCCTTTCTTCTAGTATAAATGATGATATTTTAGGTGAAATTATGGGCGATACTGTACCAAAATCAGTCGGAACATTACAAAAAGGCAATTATGTAGTCATTGATGGGGTTGCAAGTATTGTTGCAGACACCCAGACATCACGGCCAGGTAAACACGGTCATGCAAAAGTTCGATTATCTGCAATCGGTATGATTGATGGAAAGAAACGAGAGATCGTACTCCCCGGACACGATAATATCGATGTTCCAATCATTGAAAAGAAGACTGCACAAGTCTTATCCATTGCGAATGATGTCGCAAATATTATGGATCAAGAATCATTTGAAACATTTGATCTTAAAATCCCTGAAGAATTAAAAGAAACCTGTAAAGAAGGTTCAAACATCCTCTACTGGGTCATCCTTAATGATCGCGTTATGAAACAGGTAAAGATAGAATAGATACATACTATATATGAGGTCATACTATGGTCAAATTTCCCGAAGCGCATGTCCGCTTATACAAGAATGTGTTTGTCTGCCGTAAATGCAAGAGTAAGATACGAACCGACAACATGAAAGTCATTGCGAAACAAGTCAAGTGCAGAAAATGCAATGATAAAGCGCTAAGACCGGTGAGGAAGAAGTAAATTCTTAGAATTTTTGTTTATTTTTTCTATTTGATTTTTATTTATCAAAGATTATTCTTTACAATTTTTTATCGGATATCAATTAAAGAAAAATAGTGGACTTCTTAGGATAATATGCTGCAACTGCTTGTTCTGAGAACGCCGATTCAACAAATTCATCCATATCCTGCGCAGGAAGAACAAATAATTGTCCAGGAAATAGTCGATGCGCTATTTTTAAAATCGCAATATCTGCGTTTTTACCGGTCCCGTCCGGTCCTCTGATGACAAAATCATTGATATCAAGAGCATACTTTTCGATTAGATTCTTTTGTGAATCAAGATAATAACGTTCAAGCGGAACAATCTCTATTCCCGCAGGTTTCTTATTCTGCACGCGAGCTTCGAGTAAGAGATTGCGTGCAGCAGTGACTAATGCATATTCAGTGAAGTTCTTCTCGAATTTTTCAAACTCTTCTTTAAAACCGTTAAATTTTTTAGAAGCAGCTTCGAATTCTTCTTTAGATCCGCCGAATTTCTTGCGGAGAGATTCAAACTCTTTCCTTGGGCCGTTAAATTTTTCACGCGTATGGTAAATAGGTGCAAAGGTGACATATGAATTATCTAAAACGACATTGATTGCATTACGTGCAAAATCCATCGCATTCATTGCATTGCCATACTGCAATCGGAGATTGCCGCCAATAATAATCTCGGTTGTTCCTTCACCGACAAGCGCCCCTCCTTCAATATCAGAATGAGGGATAAGAATTTTTTGCGGTAATGAGCGATCTCTTGAAATTATATTCAAAATATATTGTTCAGGATTGTCCTTTCTCGTAAACGCTACATATAAATCAGTACGCTTTCCTTCCTGAAATCTAAATCCACCATCCGGAGTTACTGTACCGTCTGAATAGAAAAGGTATTTTTTCACATCATGCGCGGGAAAGGGCCCACTTCGAGTAGTCTTAGCATACCCGTCAAACATTACTGGCGTTCCAGGCGTGAGCATCTTTACAATCTTTTCTAAGGATTCAGAAAAATTATCTTTCGTAATACTTGATGTTCCTTGCGTAGTAATTAGTTTTATTTCTCCATGCATAACATTCAGAATTCATTATCATTTAAATAATTTACCCTTTTGAAGTGGATAAAAGTTAAAATTAACTAACTTTATAAACATCCGTTTATCCAATTGAAATAATGGTATCTGCACTCTGGACTTTTATTATCGCTCATGAATGGATTTGGGTGTTATTATTCTATGTGATTTTGGCAATAGTCATTTTCTTGAATCGCAAGAAGTTTCAGGTTGAAGCAAAATTTATCCTCATGTATAAGACAAAATGGGGCATCAAGTTCATCAATAAATTTGCAGATAAGAATAAAGAATTTGTAAAACTCGTTGGCTACAGTGCTATCGGTATCGGATTTTTGGGAATGATCGCAATCGTCGGATTTTTCATAAAAGGACTTTATGAACTCATCTTTGTACCAAGCGCTTTACCTACTATGTCGCTTGTTATCCCGGGCGTACAAATCCCGGGAAGTCCGATATTTGTTCCATTCTGGTACGGGATCATCGCATTATTCTGCGTCGTCGTATTCCACGAATTTGGTCACGGAATCATTGCGCGCGCACATGGCATCAAAATTCAAAGCACCGGAATCGTGTTCTTCGGACCAATCATCGGAGCATTTGTCGAACCAGACGAAAAACAATTAACGAAACAATCAAGTCATGTGCAGCATTCAGTATTTGCAGCCGGACCCTTCTTTAATGCACTACTTGCAGCAGCAGTCCTACTCGTACTCTTACTCATCTTCAATCCACTACTCT
Organism: Candidatus Woesearchaeota archaeon; assembly: GCA_041658255.1. Classification (GTDB taxonomy): domain Archaea; phylum Nanobdellota; class Nanobdellia; order Woesearchaeales; family UBA9642; genus UBA9642. The sequence continues at coordinate 3,863 of JBBAAQ010000006.1, read as the reverse complement.
CGACCATGGTTGATCCTACTGGCGTCACATTCACCAGCCTCCAGAAAGGATACCCTGCAGAAACCTATGGATTAGAAAAAGGTGTAACCTATACGCAAGTTAATGGTGTTCCTATTAAAGATTCAACTACGCTCGTAAGCGAACTCTCCTGCGTAAAGCCAAATCAAACAGTAACATTTGTGAATAGTGAGAAGAATGTAACAATGATCACGACTGCAAGTCCCGACGATAAAACTAAAGGGTATATAGGCGTTACAGGCATTAAAACAAATTATGTACTCAAATCAGAAGCATGGTGGTATAAAGGAGTATATTATCTCCTCTTCATATTAACGAACCTCCTCGAATGGATATTCATGCTCAGTTTAGGAATCGGTCTTGCAAATTTATTACCGCTTGGACCAGTTGATGGCGGAAGAATGCTCCACATAGGCCTTACGGATATTCAAGGTAAAGAGAAAGGATATAAGACATGGGTTCGGGTAAGCATCATCACACTCGTCGTTCTCCTCATATTAGTACTCGTACCAATCATCAAGAGTGTACTGTTTAAGATGTAGAATACTTATCATATGTTTATTTTTTCTACATAATAAAAATAAATGGACTGGGCGTATTGTGGGTCTGGAGTAGCACATCGTATCCAGAACGCCCAGTCCTGCTGAAGAGCGCATTTAGTTTTTTTTCGCTTGACGCGCAACGCTCTTCGAGTATGATTCACGGTAATGCATGCTTGCAAATACCATGTTTTCCATGAATTCGTGGTTATCATCGCCGCGAATGACGATTAGTGGATCTTTACAATTATAAAACGATTTTACTGCACTATATACTGAACCGTCCCAATCTGTTTTTTTGAGATTGTCAACAGCAGCTAGTGGAAGCATCACATCAGGAGTGTTCATCTCATATTCGTACTGTTTATCCTTATGGAACATGATGACTGTCGCCTTCGAATAATCATCCTTAAAATTCTTTTCTGCAAGTGCAGGCGTGGCATATACCCCTTCAGGAACCGGTATTGGAAGGAGATCTTTTAACGGTGTAAATAGTGATTTTATTGCAATATATTCCTTAGTAAAATGTATTGCGTCTTTGATTGCTGGCCTAAGACTTTTCACAATCTCGGGATTGTGGTGTTTTTGAGAAATATCTATAACATAGGTTATCATCTTTTTAAAAACATCCCCTGCGATATCAAGATTATCGAGCGAATAGGTATAATTATTTATTAAGGAATTGAATTGTTCCTTTTCAGATTCACTCAATTGTGATTTTGATCGTATATATCTACTAATTTTTCGTCCTAAACGTACGCCGCCGTATGCTGCTACAGTATCTGCGCCAAGTGTTAATAGACTAGAACCGATATCAGTTTTTGGAGTTGCAAGATGTGCACTCATGCCGCTGATTGCACTCAATAAAAATTCTTGTTTGTTCAAAAATTTTGATAGACGAGAGTTAGTATTCTTTTGGGTAGTAGGTTTATTATCGTGCTTTGCTGCTTGTGTGTCATAATATAGTTGTGTTTCTGTGCAATTCTCATATTTATCACACGAAGTATCATCGCATGCATACGCGCTGCTCATGACATCTTTTATTGTGGCATTTATTTCGATTTTTGAAAAGGTATACCGATCATTTACAAATCCTGCAATAGTTCCTACAGTAAATGCTGCACCGACACTTACGATTTGTTCAAGATTCATGTTGTTCACCTTCTATCTGAATATGATGCAATTTAAGCGCTTTTGAGAAAAATAACACTAACACTATCTATTCAACAATCTGCGCTGTTTTGCTTCAAGGCTCTCTTTTACTGATTTAAAATTGTCTTTGAGTGTTATTGCATCTCGAATTTCTCCGTAAGTTGCGACATTTGCCTTTAACACTGCAGCAATATTCGATTGACTAAACACAGTATTAGAAAAAGCATCTTTAATCGTTCCAAGTTTTTCAAGTGCTTCATTAACCGCAGAAAGTGTTGGAATTTGGTCATCATCGACAGATCGTGCATAACCAATGATCTCGCTAATTGTTTCGCCCATAACAGTAGAGTCACGTACTACGGCAACAATCTTTTTCTGCTTCGCGTCATCATAAGCAGCATTTTCTTGCTGAGCATAATTTGCAAATTTAGATATTCCAACATATAATATTGCAGCAACTATTGCTCCCTTCAAAAGATTTTTCGGTTTAATCCAGGTCCGTATATCCCACCATGGCATATCATTCTTTGATAAGAAGTGTTATTTAAATGTATCTTTTTTTGTATTTACTTAGTATTCTGAAGTTAAATGCGTTACTGTCGCTCACAATTTCATTAGTTTATCGAGAGAAATTTTCACCATTTGCAATTCTGTGAAAATTTCTTTATCTGTAATCTTTTTTTGTTCGCACATTGACAGTAACGCTTCATTTAAGTAAGTAAATACTTTTTTTAGTCAAAGACTACAGACTATAATCGTTTATAATCTGTATAGAATACTGGCGCTAATCGTCGTATTTTTTCGAATGCCGATCCCTTGAATCGCTGTTGCGCATTGGAATGGATAAGATATGCTATCGTGGTATCCTCTGAAAAACTTAACGCATCTTCCTCATTTTCTGCATTATGTCTGTCGAGTGGAGCCCATTTGCCTGCAACCCGTTTTACTTTGTCGACTAAAAATATCTGTTTATTGGTGTTGCCGATGCGTTTAGCCATATTCAATGCTTCTTTACCTTCAGAATTACGCCAGATATCAATCTCCTTTATGTCAAGTACACTAAAATCATTTGTAGCAACTGCATCGTTATACATATCCTCGAGGTAAAGTGCATCATACGTATGATATTTTATGAATGCTTTGAAGTCTTGGACATCCTCCACATCCTTAATATATTCGCGGAGTTTCTGTACTTCTGTTTCCACCCACGGAACTTGCTTGAAATCAATATTGTAGAGTGAGTTGATAAAATTCTCTTTATCAAACCGTAATCCTTTGTCTTTGAGGTGATGATCGCGGTCTAGGGCGATAAAATTATATTTGTTGGTAAGTGCTAATACGGATTTTCGTATTTCTTTTGGGATATATTTTTTTATGAATTGATTCCATTCTTCAAGACGAGCCACCCCTCCTTCCACCCCGTCATGCATCAATGCAGTAAGAGTCTTGTATGGTCGAGGATTATCCCCGTCAAATCCTAACGCAAACACAGTATTTGCAACTGCCTGATAATGGGTGACTTCAGGGATTCCGCATTCACGATTATCTCTGCTCCATCCCCGCTTTGCTGCACGATTGACAAAGAATTTTAAGAATGCATACGCGTCTACGGCGCCAGCACGATACATTCCTTGAAGTGTATCAATTTCAGGGAGCATCCTATTAATAAGATCTGATTCGATGGCCTGCACCGCAGGATGTGATTCAATCGCTACAGATGCATCATAGAGTTCTGTATATTTCTCTTTTGGATGTTGCCGTAATTGTTCTCCGGGTGTAAATTTCGGATCCGCATAGAACAGGATAATATTTCTCAGTGCAATATCCACAAGAGAGGGATAGAGTTCTTTCAAAACTTCTCGGGACGGTTCTTTATGTCTGAGGAGATCTTCGAGGAGACTTTTTGCATAGGGATATTTAGGATGATGTTTTACAAAATCAAATTCAGCATGTAAACTCATGAAGCCCCCTAAAAAATATATACTATCGAGTAGTAATTATTTGCTATTTATATACTTTATTAAGAAATAGTAAAGGACAATAGTCTTAGGACAAAGTTTATATATTAGTTCATCTCGAAGATAAGAGGTGATACTATGGTCTCAGGTAAAGAAAAAGAACGTGAATTAATCATAAAATTTTCTAAAGAAAACA
>JBBAAQ010000005.1:0-80689 GCA_041658255.1 Candidatus Woesearchaeota archaeon | reverse complement strand
TCCTGTTGATTCACTCCGGTATGAATAAAAAAAAAAACAGAAAAGAAAAAGAAAAAACAGAGAAGAAAAAAATGATCAAGGATTTTTTTAAACTGGCAGTTGAAAATATTACGCACCGGCAAGTACGGTCGTGGCTTACGATACTGGGTATCATTATCGGAGTTGCAGCAGTTGTTGCACTCGTGAGTTTAGGTCAAGGACTCCAATATACCGTCGATCAACAATTCGCAAAAATCGGCGCAGATAAAGTGACTATTCAATCAAAGGCAGTCATGGGCGCTCCGGGAAGCGACTCGGGAAATACAAAACTTACCACAGATGATTATACGGTTGTTCGTCGATCTCAAGGGGTTGATGGCGCGGTAAGCGTACTTGCAAAAACAGGCAAAGTAGAATTTAATAAAAAGACCACATTTGATATGGTTCGAGGCTTGCCTGTTGATGAAACACGGCGCATTTATGACGAAACAGGACAATATGATACTGCCGTCGGACGACCATTAAAACCAGGAGATAAAAATAAGATCATTATTGGCCCGGAAATTGCCAAAGATACACATTTCGGTAGAGAAGTTCACGTTAATGATAAAATTAAAATCAATGGAAAAGAGTTTACGGTTGTCGGGATCATAAAAACCGGTGGCAACCCGGGAATTACCCGCGCAATGATTATGACGCTTGATGATGCGCGGGAACTTTTTGACGCGCCCGATGAAGTAAGCATCATGATGGTGAAAGTGAATGACGCAAATGAAATCGACAAGACTATTGAAACCATAACAAAAGATTTGCGCCGGCATCGCGGAGTCAAGGAAGGAAAAGAGGATTTTACTGTCCAATCAACCAAGAAATTCATCGAATCATTTCTCGTAGTCTTTAATGTCATCACGACACTCCTTGTCGGCCTCGCATCAATTTCGTTACTCGTCGGAGCAGTCGGCATTGCAAATACCATGTATACGGCAGTTCTTGAACGCACGCGAGAAATCGGTATTATGAAATCAATCGGTGCAAAAAATTCTGATATCCTCCAGATTTTTATTATTGAATCTGCACTTATCGGTTTTATTGGGGGACTTCTGGGAGTCCTTATCGGCGTAGGGTTAAGTAAATTTGCAGAATTGATGATTGCAGGATTTTTAGGCCCGGGATTTTTCCGGGTATTTCTCCCCTGGTGGCTACTCGTCGGAACATTGCTCTTTGCAACGATTATCGGAACCATTTCCGGAATATTTCCTGCACGCCAGGCCGCAGAAATGAAACCCGTTGATGCACTGAGGGCATAAGAATAGAATGGTAGTGAAGAAAAGAATAAAACATTTAAACCCGAAAGAACGAATGAAAAGATATGGAAATTCCTGCATGGGTTTGGATGGTGATTGGAATTATTATTGCTGCATTTTCAGGATATGTCTATACATATGTCCCGAAGAATGGCGGGCCCAATATGGCAATGGCGGTGTTCTTTTTTATCGGCATCATCTTTATTGTTGTCGGCATTGTAAAAGTTTTTCTGCAAAAAAATGATTCGGATCCCGAAAAAAAACAACTGCATGCAATGCAGTTACAACAAAAACAACAGCATGCAATACACGCACAACGAGTTGCACAACAGAATTCTCAGCGGCAAAATAGTGTTGAAGAACAGATTCGTGCAGCATACGCACGTGAACAGGGGCAGATACCACGAACACAAAACACTCAAGTCCCCCAGCATCCCAATCAATACGCCAAGCATCATCAGTATCAAGGACCAGTGAATCGCGCGCAAGAGCAAACAACGACTCATCATGCGCCTGCACATCAAATTCCGACGACGCATCATACACAAACGCCGCAGCATACTGCGCATCATACACCACAGACGCCAACTCACCATCAAACTTCGGAGCAACATCAAAACACATCTCACACCATCATCCAATGCACTCAATGTGGAACGCGTAACTACACTCACTCCCATTACTGTCACATGTGTGGTGGACGACTGAAGTAATCGTATTTGTTGAGCTACTCGCGAACCCTCGATGAAATATTCGATAACGATGTCCCAGAGGGAAACCTCAGAGAGGGTTGAGAACGTTAGTGAACAAATATGAACGAAGTGAATATTAACTCGGTTGCGAACGCGAAATAAGATGCGTCGTGAGCCTGCTCAACAAATACAAATAATCGCAACATTTATATTTTCTGAAATCTGTATTGTTTTTACTTAAGAATGGAAAAGAAAGAGTAAACTTTATAAAAGACATATTGTTACTACTAGAAAATAATATTTAAATACTATTTTCGTCGGGGGTTTTACAATGAACACGCTTGAAAAAATTCTAATCATTCCTATAATCGCAACCACATTTACTGCATCGCAAATCTATGCACAAAACAAAACAAAGCCGGATGACGCCAAATCACAAAAGATAGATAAGTTTTTTGATTGCGACAGCACTAAAGGAAGAGAATTTATTCTTGCCGAGGACGGAAACGTCATCCCGGGAAAAGTAGTCGGCATTAATGCACTTGAAGAAATCCCTTGTGGAACAGACACAAAATTTACGTATGGTGGAAGTACTTCAACAAGATTACTAAACAAAAAACAAATAAACAGTCTCTATAAAAATCCCTGTCTTACAAAAGCAGATATGAGAATTCTTAATCAGATTGACGCGCATAACGCGATTTATGTCGATAAGGTATCGCAATCATTCTTCAATGCAATGCATACCGCTATACGCGACAATATATTCACAAAAAAAGAAAAAGAAGACATCAGTAAACTCATGAAAGAATACGATGTTCATGCAGTCAAAATGATGGTCATGAACGGCAATGGTTCAGAAAATGTTCCATCAGGAAAAGTTTTTTATGGCGGATGCGAACCTGAAAAAAAAGATACATCACAAACAAGAGACACCACAAATACCGCTGCGATACAACAAAATAATACTACAAACTTTTATTTCTTTTTTGAAGATAATAACCGACAAGAAGGGTGCGAAAATGATTCTACAGCACATGAAAAAAAATATTCTCGAAATTCTGCATTCGGTGTCGAAGTCGGAGGACAGCAATCACAGTATCTTGGTAAATGGATTCCTCGTGCTGGACTTGTTGCATTTAATATTGCTAAAGGAATCGATGCGAGTATTAATGGCGCACATGGAAAAACAACAAACTCACTTAGCGACGTGTATAAAAGCGAAAATGGTGTAACGACAATTCGGGGAGCAGAAGAAAAAGTGCAGACTTATCTCGGATTAACTATTGATGCAGAAATTACACGCGGATTCCATCTTGGCCTCAGCGGCGGATACAATTGGGAGAACACCCAACAGAACGTGACTGGCGGAAAAGAAGATCTATTCATTAATGGGGTTCTTATCAAGAGCAGAGCAATTTTGCCACAAGAAACTGAATGTTCAAACAATCATGCATCTGCAGGAGTATATGCTAAAGGAAAAATTGGTAACGTGAGTATATATGCAGGACCACTATTTGCAAAAAATCAACGCCCTGAATGGCATGCAGGAGTTCAAATACCAATCTACACTACGCGGGGATCTCCATACACTCCGCGGAGGCATACACAATGAAACGATTGATTCTTTTCAGTATCGTCCTATTGATTGCATTAGTTACTGCAAGTGGCGTTTTTGCTGCACTTTGTGACGGCAATTGGGAACTTACACAGGCTAAGACTGCAACAATCAAGCAGGGCGAATCTGCATTTTTCAATTATTATATTCATGCAGTATCAAATAATCCTTGTGGATCAGATTGCGGACAATATTCTATTTATCTTTATAACGCAGGTGGGACGTATCCATTACATACCTATTATGAAGATCAATCGACAATAAATAATGGTGCAACAGGTTCGCTTACCGTTGATGCATCACTCTATAATACTGTAGGAACATATCAAGTTCTCATTACGTGTAAAGATGCCTATAGTTCAGATTATTCATTACTTACATTAAATGTCATTCCAAAAAACGATACTCCTCATCCATTAACTGTTTCTTGCCGTCTTAACCAGACAACAGGTGTTGCACCAACAAGTATTTCATTCTATGCAACTGCAACAGGCGGACTTGCACCTCTGGGTTATAAATGGGATTTTGATAATGGAGATCATGCATATACCAGTAATACATTATACACTTATCAAAATCCGGGAACGTATTATCCTAAAATTACTGTTACCGACCGTAATAACCGGACTGCAACTGCAAATTGTGATGTCGTAACAATTACTCAAAAACCCACAGATCCAATTACTGCAACATGTAATGCAAATCCGACGAGCGGAAACACGCCACTCAACGTACAATTCAACCTCAGTAATATCCAAGGCGGTACAGGAACATACACTAATTATAAATTCACATTCGGAAATGGAAACACACAAAACAAAAACACACCAACAAACACACAAACATATACTACAGGGACATACAATCCAACAGTCACCATAACCGACAGCAACGAAAACAACGGGGCAATAACCTGCCCAACAATCACTGTAAATCCAAAAATTGATCGACTCACTGCAACATGCCATGTCGAACCGACTACAGGAATAGAACCACTTGATGTAAATTTTACTGTGCAAGTAGCAGACGGCACAGCCCCCTATCGTTACAGATATATTTTTGATGATGGTAAACAACTCAACACAACACTGACACAAGTAACACATCAATATACCAAAGGAGGCTACTGGCCATTAGTCGTGGTGAAAGATAATGCAAATTCAGAATATGTTGCAATGTGCGACAGTATTATTCTTGTAGGAGCGAAACCCGACCAACCACTCAACGGAACCTGCACATTCACGCCAACACAAGGTATTGTACCACTGAATGTCACATTCACAACACAAGCAACAGGCGGATCAGGAAATTATAAGTATTATTACAATTTTGGAAACAACTTCTATACGACAACGACATCACAAACACTCATCATACCATTCATAAATCCCGGAACATACAGACCACAAGTAGAAATAGAAGACACCACAACAGGGAACCGTACAACAATTGCATGTAATAATGGTGAAACACTCATCGTCAATCCGCAGCCACCAGATCCAATTACTGCAACATGCAACGCAAATCCGACGAACGGAAACACGCCACTCAACGTACAATTCAACCTCAGTAATATCCAAGGCGGTACAGGAACATACACTAATTATAAATTCACATTCGGAAATGGAAACACACAAAACAAAAACACACCAACAAACACACAAACATATACTACAGGAACATACAATCCAACAGTCACCATAACCGACAGCAACGAAAACAACGGAACAATAACCTGCCCAACAATCACTGTAAACCCCATCATCCCTCCAACACCAATAACAGGAACATGCAACGCAAATCCGACAAATGGAAATACACCGCTCAATGTGCAATTCAACCTCAGTACTATCCGCGGTGGAACAGGAACATATACTGCTTATGGATGGGACTTTTTAGGAACAAACAATTTCATATCTACAATTAGTAATCCACAATACAATTATTTGAATGCAGGAACATACACTCCTCAGGTTCGTATTACTGATAGTAATGGAAGCACCGGAATAATCACTTGTCAAAGTATTACTGCGACAACTATCCCGCCAGCGTTCAGTGCAAGTTGCACTGCAACACCAGCAAGTGGATATGCTCCGCTCTTCGTTACATTTAGTGCGCAAGCAAGCAACGGAAATAGTCCCTATATATATACATGGAATTTGGGTAATGGAAATACGGGAACAGGAGTCTCAACAAGCAATACGTATAATACTGCCGGAACATATTATTCACAAGTCACTGTCCGTGATAGCACAAATCAACAAATCACAGTAAATTGTAATAGCGGAAATCCTATTGTTGTTACAACAATCCCTGTAAGTATTACTGCAAATGCAGGCGGCCCGTATATAGCATATGTAAATAACGCCATCATGTTTAATGGTTCATTAAGTACTGGTCCTATTGTGCAATACCGATGGAATTTTGGTGATGGAAGCGCAAATGTACAATCACCATCACCCTACTATGCACATGCATATAATCGAACAGGAGTCTTTACAGTACAACTTACTATCTATGATGTAACAGGCAATAGCGCGAGTGCATTCACTACAACAACTATTCTTGCATCAGCGCCCGTCATTACAAAACCTGTTGTTAAAGAGGAAGAATCAGGATTATTCATCGGAAAAATCCGCATCACCGGTCGAAATGGGATCCAGGACTTTGTCAAAAATACTGACGATGTAACTATCAGTGTCGAACTCGAGAATGATGGGAGAAAACTTAATGATGCAAGGCTCATTATTGAAATTCCTGAACTTGCAATAAAGGTTAAAGGACAATCATTTGATTTGAGCCGTAACGATGAAGAGACAGAAACAATAACTTTCCAAGTTGATAATGCACCTTCGGGGATCTATATGGTTAAAATAACTGTTCAAGATGATAATACCAAACGCAGTAAATATCGCGAGATGTATGTTGGCAGCGTAAGAACCTGCAGTGGTTTTTGCTTTGCACCAGAACTTGTATAAACCATACTACAACACCATAAAAAACAAACGTAACTTTAGAGTGGTAATCAAACGAAAAGTTTATAAATCCACAATATTTACTCATTTGAAAGTAATAAAATACAATCAATAACAATCGAAAAAAAATCATGTACAGTGAAGGGGGTACAAAAATGAAATGGATGAAAACAAGTTTAATGTTTTTAGTGATTATTGTTGCAATGACGACAATGGTTGCAGCAGTTAATCTCAACGTAAATTATGTTAAGATTAATGGCGAAGAAATGAGCCAAGCAATTAATCGAACCAATAATCTGCAAATCGAACGTGGAGAAGACGTCACCGTAAAAGTGTGTATCAAAGCAACACAAAATGTTAAAGATGCACAAATCGAAGCAGATATCTATGGATATCGGTATTCAACAAGAGATTCACAAAAAGTTTCAGACACTACCCCCACATTCAATCTTGATCAAAACGACACTGTTTGTAAAACATTAAATGTGCAAATTCCAGAAAAGATGGACATGGATTATTACAAACTTCGTGTACGCGTAGGCGACAGGGATTCTACATCCTTTGAAAACAATTACGAACTTCATGTTGCAGGAATCGCGCGTAGCAGTGCAGTGCAAGTCAAAGACTTCACCATTGACCCTAAAGAAATCATTGCAGGACGCGCATTCACATCCATGATTAAAGTAAGAAATTATGGTGATGACGATCTTACAGACCTGAAAGCAACAATCAGTGTCCCCAGTCTCAATATCGAAACATCAGAATACATGGACGAACTTAACGCAGATGATTCTAAAACATTTGAGGAACTTCTCTTGCGTATTCCTGAATGTGCAAAACCAGGAACCTATGATGTTGTTTTTACCATTGAATTCGATGAGTACGAAGAAACCACAACCCGCGGAACAATCAAAGTTCTCAGCAGCGAAACATGCGGCGCACTCGCTCCAAACAATAATGTACCTGCAGCACAACGAACAGTCATCACTGTTCCTAACTATCAGGAAATTACTCAAGGAACAAGCGTAGTCTATCCAATCATGATTACGAACCCGATGAATACTGCAAAAACATATACGATTACAGTTTCAGGAACATCTAACTGGGCAAGTTCACGTATTGACCCCGGTAGCGTTGTTGTTGTTTCTGCAGGAAGTTCAAAAACAGTCTATCTCTATGTCTCTGCACTTGCAAACGCAGAAATCGGTGATAAAGCATTCACATTAACTATCGACTCAAGTGATGGAGATACACGGCAAGTTCCAATCACTGCAAAAATCACGAAAAATGCAGGATCCACCGATAGCAATTGGAATAATGTAAAGAATGGACTCGAAATCGGGCTTGTTATTCTCGTTATCATCTTAATCATCATTGGCTTGATTATCGGATTTAATAAGCTCAAAGAGAATAAGAATGAAAAAGGAGAAGAATATTATTAATTCATTTATTTTCTTTTTTTATTATTTTATATTCAAACAATATATATTCAAACAACACAACAGATGGCAAACATATACCATCTATGGACACCCGCATATCCGCACACGTCAAGTACATTCGATATCCAAGGTTTGCAATGAACACTAAAACCACACTCCAACTCTTCACATTCATTCTCTCACTCATCCTATTTTCCGGTATGGTAAGTGCAGTCATTGAAGTCAATACCTACGCAATCTACCGCGATTTTTCTATTGCAACAAAGAGCAATCGCATCACAACCTGTTCCTGCGCGCAATCAATGGACGAATTTACAATCACCAATTCCGGTTCATACGACGCAATCTATACCATCACAACTGAAGACGCCCGTGCCACATTCTCTGATAATGGATTCTCACTTGCACCTCAAGAATCACGCAGCGTCATCATGTATCTGCGCAATGCATGCAGCGAATCAAAGGAATCAATCGCCATTACTATTAAAAATAATTTGGGAACACAAAAATCATTCTCTAAAGAAATAAACACCGAGAAATGCCAAAATATTGAACTCCGTGTGCAAAACATCAATACCACACTACAACCCTGTACTCCGATGAGTTTCAAAATTTATATAAAAAATATCGGACCATTTACTGATGATTATGAAGTTTTTGACGATACTCCGGAGCGTGAAGGAATAATTACATACTCTCAACGCACATTTACTCTTACACCCAATCAGACTGCGATGATAAACGCGAAAGTCTCACTCGACTGCGCATTCTATGGAAGAGAAGACATCACATTCAAGGCAAAATCCATTAAAAATGATTTACAAGCAAGCATCACTCAAAATATTGATGTTGCGCAATCAGGATTTGAATATCAGATTGCAATAAAAAACACTTCTATGACAAATTATTCTGATAATTTCCTGCTCCAGGTCTGCAACAGGCTCTGGCAGCATGAGATTCCAATCACCATCAAAAACAGCGGCGTTGTAGATAATAATTTTACTATTAAGGCAAAAGGCATGCCAAAATTCCTGCAACTGCGCGACATTGATCGAACCGTTTCAGTAAAATCCGGACAATCAAAAACAATCTATCTCTACGCTGATACGCACGAATTCAAATATCAAAATGAGGTACATGATTTTAATCTCATTGTCGAATCACAATTAGGAAATATTGTGAAGAGTCAAAAGATCCGGGTCAACAACCTTCTTTGTTTTGAACATATCGTCGATATTATCGGAAATGAAAAAAACAGTGCAAAAAATCCTGTAGATACCTGTGAAGGAACAGTATATATATATACGGGAGAAGTCAAAAATAATGGGATGTTTACTGAGAAGGTCTTACTTTCACTCAAGGACTCCCCGTCCAGTGTTGCACTCTCTAAAGGCAATATAACCATAAAACCAGGAACTTCTGAAAAATTCACACTCTTCATCACTGGTCCTGCGACAAATCAAAAATATACTATCACGGTCATGGGAACACTCGCAATCGGATTTACAAGTCAGGATACTGTCTGGATCCAAGGACATGATAAACAAACATGCCACAGTGTCGACATCTCTGATGCAAATGCAAAGATTAATTATGATGCAAAAACAGTGACGCTCCATGCAAAAAATACCGGTATGGTCAATGGAACGTACGATGTATTCTATACTGGAGATACTATTCTCAAACTCGAAACAAAAACATTCAACTTAAAACCTCATGAAGAAAAAGAGATCAAATTCAAGACAAACACGCAAAGCGTGACTGAAGGAACATATACCGGAACAGTCACTGTTACTCACGAGGATTCCGGGGCATTTTATCAACAAAAAACAAGTGTTACACTCAAAGATAAATCACCATTACGAAAAGCATTAGAATACTTCGCATTCGGTGGTGCATGCAGGCAATTTAGTCTTGTACAAATCATCATCATATTCTTGATCATTGCTGCAATCATATTCTTTACTATTCGTGGGCCACATTATCCCTACAAGTTTTGGAATCGCGTCAAATATAAGCTTCCGATACTTGCAGTCCTCGTTGCAGTATTTATATTAGGGCTCATCCTTGTCATCATGCTTGCAGGATTCCCGAAGAGCTACTCGCAAGCCTACAACCTTACCCAAGATTATACTACGCTCAAATTTGAAGTATTACAAGACAGGACATTTGCACTTGATGCAGGAAATTATTTTACTGACGCAGATAATAACACTCTGACATATCGTGTAAAAGATTCAACACATATCAAAACACGAATCAATAAAAACATCGTAACATTCTATCCTGATTTGGGATGGAGTGGTACTGAAAAGTTTAAAATCACTGCAATCGATAATCAAGGCGGATCTGCAGAAAGCCCTTACATCACACTGCAAATCATTGCAAAGCCGAAGATCACAACAAGCGAATGGTACATGATTTATTGCTGGTATGTGAATCTCGCAATCTTTGCAATCATCCTCGGGCTCCTGTTCTTACTCGTCATCATCAAGCAAAAGAAACGGGTTAGAAAGAAGTAACATGAAGCCGCGTACAAGAAGCGCGATGCTCATAACAACAGTTTTTCTTTCATTTTTATACGGACTTCATACCTTCACATATCAACCACCATCGCCAAAGCCATCAACTATCCTTGAAAAAAAGGTAGAACAATCATCTCAGCCAAAAATCCGTATCGGAATCAATCCCGGTCATGATATGTTCAATTATTATTCAAATTGGGGCGCTGAGGACAGGAGTTTTGACAATTATGAATATCTTATGAATCTTCGTGTAACACGTGCATTAACTGCACGATTCAACGCTGATGGACGATTTTTTGCAGAAAATACCAAGTCTGATTTCAGATATACACCCGCGGTTCTCAACTATGCGGGAATTGATAGTCTCCTGATTGACGATTTCTATCCGAGCGCAATCGACACCACCTTTGGTGAATATGATAATGTCTTTACACGTGACAGTGTCTTTGCAACATTAAAGAAAAAACATCTGCACAAAAAAGATCGTTCCTTTCCTCATAACAAATACAGGATACGATTTGAAGACAGATATCTTTCTGCTCATTTTTCTTATGCTATTGAAATCCATCATAATTCAGATGGTATAACGACAAAAGAGCATGATCTTCACTATCCTCATTCCGGATTTGAAATATTCTTTGAGCCTGCAAATGCCAAACTCTATACCGAGAGTAAGAGATTTGCGTTCAGTGTGTCAAAAAGTATGCAGGAGATTAGGAGAAAAAATACTAATTTATTTTATATCTCAAAAAAAGCAAAAAGATATATCAAAAAACATAAGGACCGGGAAGAAGACTTTAAGGATGCTGCAGTCATCCCCCGAACAGGACTCTTGGCGCTCGAACATACTAAAATACCGCACATCCTTATCGAATGCGACCATCTTAAAAACCTTCGAAAACTCAAGAATCTTGATGATTATGTTGAAGAGACCGCGCAGGCAATCTACGAAGGAACATTAGCATTTTTTAAACTTGAAGAAGTTCCAATGATAATCTACCCATTCTATAAACCAAAGTTAGATTATCGCGCCGTTTATAGAAATATGATGTTTACGCCAAGTGCACGCGATAAGATGTATGTTCCGGGCAGAAATTTTATAAATAAACACTGATTCTGCAGACTATTCCAGAAGGGGACGTAGTATAAACTGTCGATAAGACAGGTACAGCTTGGCTAGAATGGCTGGCTCCAGATGTGTGGAGCGAGGAGCCTTCGGGCGATGACTTCATATAGGCTAAACCAGCGGATCCGCGTTCAAATCGCGGCGTCCCCATTTTTATTTTTTCAATCCATATAGGTGTAAATTGTCCATCTCTAAGTAATTTTTTAACTTCTGAATCTTGAATAATAAGACGAGAATATCTCTCACAGAATAAACAAAAACTATGATTCAATGCTATATCCTCCTTGAATTTGAATGGACCCGGGTCAGATGGTGGTTCAACATTTTGGGCAACTCCAATGATGAATTGTGTGAGTATATATTCTAAATTAAATTTCTTGTTTATAGGAGATTCTTTTCTTAGTAAACCTATTACTGCCATTTTCCATATAAATTCCGATATCCTATCTATGAGCCAACCTTTAAACTGTTGAGTATATAACTAATTATTAACCATCTATTAACCAATATATTTATAAATAATCAAGACTATAAGCATAATGTGGGGGATACAAATTAAAAACATACTATTCGTAATTTTTATATTATCTATAATTCTTTTAACTGGATGTTCTCAAAATTCTTCAAGCACGAAAACTGATGCAGGATTAACAGAGATAGTTAAAGTGGGCGATTTATCTTTTACATTGCTAGGAGTCAGTCTTAACAAATGGAATGAAACATATAAAGTTACAACTGAACCTAATGGGAATACTCCTGCTAAAATATATTCAATGTTTTGGAGTTTTAGTGTTATAAATAATGGCGAAAGCGTAAGATATGTTTCTAATTGTGGGGCTTTACTTTTTGAAAATGGTATTCAATACAATTTTGCTCCGGACAC
This sequence comes from Candidatus Woesearchaeota archaeon, assembly GCA_041658255.1. GTDB lineage: Archaea > Nanobdellota > Nanobdellia > Woesearchaeales > UBA9642 > UBA9642. Next base: position 68,145 of record JBBAAQ010000005.1, on the reverse strand, counting down.
AGAAGATACTCTCTGTAAAGAGTACACTATACTCCCTGGAGCAAGAATAACCTTTGTGACGGGTTTTCTTTTCTCGAATTCTTATACCACTCCTTTAGCACTCTCATGGGAAGATATTCCGGGTTCAAAGATTACATATATATCTAAACAAACCGATGAGATTGTTAAATATGTAATCGATAAAAAAGATATTACTTATACTGGCGTAAAATATATAGATCCACAAAATAAAAATATTCAGATAGATATTATTAATAAAACTATTATCCTGCGTAGTTGTGACATAGAAAATGACAAGTATATAGTTGCAAACATAAATCTTTGGTCTTCTCCTGAAATGAACTCTGTAAAAGACAGTATCACTCATCTATGTGGTGGTATGAAAGTTGTAGCTTATGAACAATCCGTTTATGATAATAAACTCGTTTATCATATCAAAACTGGTAATAATAAAGATGGATGGATTTCAGAACAGTTTATACAATCAGAAGGTGTTTGCAAAACAAATCAAGATTGTAGATTAATGAAAGAATCATGGACTAATGGCGAGTATGCTTATAGTTTGTCATATCCCGCTTGTTTAATTTCAGATAGCATATGTGTAGAGTGTATCACAACCAGAGATTGTCCTAATACAAAAGTATGCGATGTACAAAAAAATAAATGTGTTGATTGTGTAACTAACAATGATTGCGTAACTAAAAATAACAGTACATACTCGAAAGAAGAAAAAATATGTGATACGACGACACAACGATGTACAGATTGTTTAACAGATAAGGATTGTAGGTTATTCGAAGGAGATACGGGTTTTTGCATTATTAACATTAGTGGAATAGCTTCGTATAATAAATGTGTTATATGTTTAAATAATAATGACTGTAAAGAAGATGAATATTGTGATAACTTCTATCAAGCGTATAGTTCATGTAGAAAAAGGACTTAATTAGGTGATATTATGACTAAGACAAAAGAAGAAAAAGAAATACTATTCAAAAAATGTCCAGTATGCAAAAAAGGAGAAGTAGCTAAGATAACATCAAAATCATTTTTCGGTCTTTTAAGTTCTGATAATATCACTTGTTCTAATTGTAAATCCGACTTTATCGAACAAGACGAAAAAGAAGAAGAAAGAGTTTTCGAATTAGACTTATCCAATTCAAATATGAAAAATGCTTATGACGGACAAGCATTAAAGGTTAGCGAATGGGAAAGAGGAACTACTGATTTAGATGCATGCATAAATACTAATAAACTCCCAAACCTTAAAGTTGTAGGGCTAAAAATAATTTTATCCAATGATGAAAAAACTCACTGGTATTCCGGAACAAGAATGATGGAAGAAAGAGCAGTAAGAAATTATCAAAACTTCCATGTGAAAGGTTACTCTTTTGGTCAAGCGGAGTCTCATGGAGAATTAAGAAGCATGGATTCGGGTAATTTGTTATTAACTAATAAAAGACTTATTTTTAATGGAGATCTTAAACAAGTGGAATATCAATTAGATAAGATTTCCTCTGTTGAGGAATATAAAGATGCAGTTGAAATTGCCTCAAGCAAAAGACAAAAATGTCAAGTCTATGTTGTAGACGAACCTCATAAATGGACTGTGTATATAAAAATTGCAATTTCTCAATTTTCGAAAGGTAAAGGAACAAAACAAAAAACAAAAATAACTGATGATATTGTAAGTGATATTGATAAACATTCTTTAAATGAAGACGTTTCAAAAGTAAATGAATCTTTACAAAACATAAAAGGTGCACTTTTGAAGATACAAGAAAAGAAAAACGAACAAGACACCATCTTTGAAGAAGCAAAACAATTAATGAAAGATTATAGATATAAAGAAGCAGAAGAAAAATTCAAAGAAGCAATTAAAATTAAAGAATATGGATATATCTATTGTGGATTAGGAGATTTATATTATAAATGGGAGAAATATGATGATGCAATTGCAACTTACAAAAAAGCATTAAAAATTGAACCTGACATTCCATACCCTAAAAACGCAATTGAAAAAGTAGAAAGAAAACTCTCTAAAAAAAAGTAAAAAACATCAAATGAAAAAAGAATTAAGTAAAAATAAAGAAATCATAATTCATGATAATAAAATTAAAGTAAAGCAAGAAAAAACACATCTTTTACTAGGGTTCGGAGTTATATTAATAATCACGGGAGTAATTTCCACAAAGTATATGGGTGGAAAATATGGTATAAACGCTATTTGGGTCTGGGCATTCTTTATTGTCGGAATTTTAATGATAGTTTTTGACTTTATTACACAAATAAAAGAATAAAAAGTGCTACGTTGCATAATCATCTGAATCAGATATATTATGTTGTCTTGTTTAGGAATTGTGCAACCACTTTTTTGAATTCTTCATTTTCGAATAATTTGTTCATTGTTTCGTCTGCATTCGCTCTTTTTTCCATATCTTTTATTGCTGTTTTTATGTCTAGTGCCATTCCACAATTACAGTATAGTGCTGTTGCGGTGTTTATCGCGTGGCATCTTGTACATTCTTTTGGGGTTAGTGATGTTCTTTCTTCTTGTTCTTTTTCTGTCTCCTTGTCTGTTTCTATCCCTTTTGCTTTTCTGAGTTTTTTATCTACTTCTTCCTCACTATAGTGCAGGTATGTGTTGGGCATGTCTGATGATGCTGACCACCCCGCGAATATTCTTAGATCTCTTTCATTAAAGTTTTCTCTTTGGGCCAACCACGTTAATCTACTATGTCTTAATAAGTGTGGATATATTTTTTTGTTTACTCCTGTTCTTTTCGCGTATTTTCTTAGCATTGTTCCTACAGTTCCTAGGAATAGGTTTCTTCCATAATAGTTTGATGCAAAATTAATGAATAAGTACCTACCATTATCTGTTTTGTATGGATGCTGATTTATTCATTCTATGAGGTAAGGTACTGAGTCGATTAGTCTTATCTGTCTTGTTCCTGTCTTTCCTGTTACCTTTATCTTTGCGCCGTAATCATCAAATATTATATCTTTGATTTTTACACCTAACCATTCTGAGATTCTGACCCCACTTTCATATAGCCCGCTTACTAGTGCTTTATCTCTGGCATTCTCACAGATTTCAACCATTTTACGTATTTCTGTTGGTTGTATCAGGTCTGTTTCTGATAAGTCCTTTTTTATGTCCGTTTTTTTTATCCAATCAACTCTAGACGTATATCCTCCATCTACCCATTTATAGAATAGTTTTATTCTTAGCTTGTAGAATTCTCTAGTGGACTCTTTTAGACCTCGTTCTCTTAGGTGAATAGTGTAATTTATGATATCGTCCTTAATTACCTCTCGTAATGGTTTTTTTACATATTCTGCAAAGCCTTTTACAGCGAATATGGCACCTCTCTGTATGAGCGCTTTTTGTCTTGTTGCCTTCCGACGCCATTAAGGACCTAAAGTACGCGCTTAATAGCTCTTTTTGTTCGGTACTTATATCGGCTAGGGCGATATAGTCTTTGGTGTTTTTTACACTGTTTTGTGGGTTTCTTGGGTCTTTTATTGCTCTCATCTTATTCAATAAAGGCTTGCGCAAGAGTATTTAAATTCCTGACGTTTATTTCATATAAAACTAAATATAATATACCAAATTAAAGACTAACCTGGCTAGAATAACCGGCTCCAGATAATGGAGCGATGAGGCGAAAGCCGATGACGTGCCAGAAGATACCGGTTGATCTGGGAAGACGTTTGAAAGTGGCGTCTCAGAAATTCGAATCCCAGCATCCCCATCACTTTCTTTTATTATTTATTCCATCAAATAACCTTTTTAAAGTCGAGGAGTATTGTAAATGTATGTCGAAGATATCTTCACGTAAACGAATAGTAACACCACCTAAATCCTTCTGGCAGGAATATTCGCGCCTTATCCTCTTTGCAGGAGGAATCCTCGCCATCGCGCTCATCATGGCTGCATTCCAACCCTATATCATTACTCACGCAGACAAGGATTCATGGATTTCACAATCCTATATGACTGCAAAAGATCAACTCGCACAAAAATCATTCTTCTGGCTCTTTATGATTAGTTTTATTGGAAGCACGATTCTTGTGAGCCTTCCCGCGCATTTCTTTTATGTCTACTATATTCTTGACGGCGCAGACCCGTGGATGACAACACTCGTCGCAGTGATTTCCGTCTCACTCGGACGCGTAGTCAATTATGGTATTGGCTTCTTTTTTTCGCGTTTTGTCCGCAAAAAGATTTTGAAAGAAGATGTGAAAACATTCAACAAGAAATTCTCCAAATGGGGAACCTCATTACTCGTCGTAGGAAACTTTATTCCCTTCTTTCCTATTGAAGCACTCACCGTATTTTTAGGAAGCGTCAAATTTAATTTCTGGAAATTCCTCCTCTGGCTTCTCATCGGAAAACTCATCGAATTACTCCTCCTCGTCCTCTTCATCAAATTTTTTTTAACCTATGGCGTTAACATTCTCACATTCAATATCTACGAATTTTTGAAGATGAAATTCTTCTAGGGGAGAAAGTAAAAATAACTGCTAACCACTCATTCATTGCTATGTTCAGCATCGCTCGCATTTCTATAAGCAATCGCAGGAAATGTTTACCACTTGCAATCCTATAAACATTTCTTGATAGTACGTACACTAATGCTCGCACATTGATGCTGAACATTTATGAGAAAAGGACTACAAAAATCATTAACTTTAAAAATGTGGGTGGAGTAATGAGAGTATGATATCACGGGGTAGATGATTATGAATCAAAAAGAGATCAATGACGACTTGAAATCATATATTCATGAGCGTAAAAAAACTACGCCATTCTGGAGGAAAGTGTTCGGATCAAACCCAAGACCAAAAACAGAGGTTCAGGAAGAAATCAAAGAAGAACTCGAAGAAAAAGCAAAAGTCGAAGAGATGCCCGCAGAAGAAAAGAAAGATCTTGAAGAGATGGAACATAAAATTGAAGAAGTCGACAAAGTCGAGCGCGAAGTAGAAGAAAAGATTGAAGAAGAACATGAGGGAGTGCTCAAACGATTCTTCAAAAAATTGCGATCATCAAAAACAAGAGAAAAACAAGATGAAGAAGATAGTGGTGATGATATCACTGAAGATAAAAAAGATCATCATTCAGATGAATACCAGAACCGTCCTGAAACATCTTCATCGGAAGCGGAACAGGACGATACGCCTGTTTCTGAAGAAGAAATGAAGGCCATGCTCAAAAATATGCATGAATGGATTATTCAACTTCCTCCAGAAAAATTACAGGAATTCAAGAGGAGCGAGGACTTTAAATTATATACCCGCGTATTACGGCAGCATAAACTGATAAGGTGAAACTATGCAGGATAAAACAGGACTCTATATCTTAGTGATTGTCGGAATCGTTGCACTCGTCGGAGTGGTTATCATGCTTTCAGGCGGAGCAACATCTGAGTCTTCAGGTAATGGATTGACGGGAAATGTTGTTGCATATTCTGCGCCAGTATCTTACGCAGGATTTGGACAGATACTCTTTGTTTTTGTTGTTGGCGGATTTGCTGCATATTTGTATATGCAAAAGCACGAATAAGAAGGACGCGCAATAGGCGATGTGATGATGATGAATACTGATGAAAAAATCGCAATCATTTCCCGAAACTGCCAGGAGATCATAACGCTTGACGAATTGAAACTATTATTAGAAACAAAAAAAAATCCCTCAGTATATCTTGGGACATCAGTTACGGGTAGACCCCATATCGGCTACTTTTCATGGGTACAAAAACTTGCAGATTTTTTAAAAGCAGGATTCAAAGTCAAAGTACTCCTTGCGGATATCCATGGAGCGCTTGATAATTGCCCATGGGAATTGCTTGAAAAACGCTACAAGTATTATGAAATCGTTATCCCTGCAATGATTGAATCCATGGGCGGAGACCTTGAAAAATTCGAAATGATTAAAGGATCAGATTTTCAGCTCAAAAAAGAATATATTCTTGACGTCTTAAAGATGTCTACGCTCACTTCAGTCAATGATTGTACCCGCGCTGCATCAGACGTTGTCAAGATGGGTGATAACCCAAAACTTTCAGGATTAATCTATCCTATCATGCAAGCGCTTGATGAAGAATATCTTGGTGTCGATATCCAGATGGGTGGTATTGATCAACGTAAAATCTTTGTGTTTGCGCGTGAATACCTGCCGCAAATCGGCTATAGACATCGAATTGAACTTATGACCCCCTTTATCCGCGGGCTTACTGCAGACGGGAAGATGTCAAGTTCAGTCAAGAACTCCAAGATCGATTTACTCGATGATTTGAAAACCATAAAAGAAAAACTGAAGAATGCATACTGTGAAGAAGGAAATCCGGAAAATGGGGTGCTTGATTTTGCATTAACAATCATCATGACGCAGAAAATGGACAAAAGCGAATCATTCATCATTGATCGGCCGGAAAAGTGGGGCGGACCACTCATGTTCAGCACGAAAGAAGGACTTCTCGACGCATATACGACTAAACAACTCCATCCTACAGATTTAAAGAACGGGGTCGCAGTCGAAATAGATACATTACTCGAACCCATCCGCAAGAAATTTGAACACGCGCACGCGAAGAAGATTCTTGAAGAAGCGTATGGGGAATAATATAAAAGAACATATTCCCGAAAATCTTTCGGTAACATTCGAATAATTTTCAATTTTTTAGACGATAGGTTAATAAAGAATCCCGTTATTCTTAAAGCATGAACACCGCACTTCAGGACATCATTCATGAACTTAATAGTGAAAAGAGGCTATGCTTACAATTCAAAAAGAAGATAACGACACCTCACGGGAGCCAATATAATGCATTCTACAATAAGGCCATACTTGCAGCTTACACGTTAGAAACGTATGATGACACTCAAACCTATAACTACATGGTGCGTCATATGAAGAATGATTTCAGACTCTACGCACAAAAAAGATGGAAACATATTAGCAAAAAAACGCTTGCAACAGATATTGCTTTTATTGATAAATGGTATTCAGAAAAATTTATAATAGGCATCATCTATGGTGTTGATATGGGCATTGATGAATTTTTTGAAAGCACAAAAAAGTTTTTGAAATTTCTCTCTGCAACAGCTCACGCATATAACCGTATAGACACATTAGAAAAAATAACGGTCTACTATAAAATGGCAGAATTTGTGAAAGGACGCTATAAAGATGATAAGCTTTATCGATATTTGCGCAGGAGCTGTATTGCAGACTTTGCAGAAATAAAAAACTCTTCAGTAAAAGACACATTAACTGAAGTTGTCGATGCAGAATTCTTGAAGTATAAAAAGTAATAATAGACAGATAATAGAATAAATCCTGATTCTTAGAGAAGCGTATGGGAAATAACGAGTAATAACGTATCTACAATTCTTTTCGTAGCATATCGATAATATTCTTGCGAACCGTTAAAGAGACATGGAGGTCTGTTTTTCGTTCATAATGATGCGAAAAATTTGGGTCAATAAACGTATGCCCTGCAATAGCAATGGTGTGATCATATCGTGGACGGATATGCCAGTGCACATGCGCATCATAGGGATTGGCCTTATATCCGCTATTCATGAGTGCAGTCCAATTAAACATACGCGCATCAAATGCGGCCATGAATGCATGCTCTAATTTCTTTGCAAGTAGAGAAAAATCTTGCCATTCTGCAGCACTTAAAACAGAGAGATGTCGTGCATGCCGTTTGAGTGCGATGATTGATCGCCCAAGATATGCTTGATCATCGCAAAGAATAACACGCCAATACATTGATTCATACACTAAATCATCAGGATTTACCTGCGTACAAGTCATGCATATTTTTGAAGTATTATTTCCCGCTATGGATTTCAATCACATCACCATTCTGTAATTTATGATCTTTACCGACAGGAAGTCGTTTCTTAACATCGATTGCTTTGATGAAGTTCTTACCGAAATCAGTATGTAATCGGTATGCGAAGTCAAGTGCTGTTGTTCCCGGTGGCATTAAAAAACAATCCGGAAGAACTCTACCGTATTGATCAGTCAGTTTATTGACGCCGCCAGGAAAAATCGTCATATAGTTAAGAAGGCCAAATACTGCAGCATTGAGTGCGGTTTGTACGCCTGTTCCCTCAACATTTTTCTGCAAAACATTTTCTTTAATAAAATTAAGTGCAAATTTTTGTTTATCGTTAAGTTTTGATTCATCAACAAATGTAAACGCAGTCTCTCCCGGGATATAATTGATTAATTGATGTTTTGCTGCTTCCCGCAATGCAAGTTCGGATTCAGCTGAACAAGGAATGATGGTAAGTTCGGGATGTTCTGCACGAATTTTACGATAATTCTCCTGCGCAACAGAAATATCCATTTTGTTTGCTGCAATAATCATTGGCTTAGTCACTTTACGTAATGCTTGCGCAAGATTAAATAAATCAGTATCAGTCCATCTCGTGAGCTGTCCTTTGTCGAGCTTAAGTTTGCGTATGGAGTCTTCCATAATTTCGTCAGTCACTTTGAGTCCTGATAATTGTTTTGCTAACGCTTTCGTGACATCCGCATGTTCCTGTTGTATCTGACGGGCAAATCGTTCCCAACCCTTATTAAGAATTCCAAGATACCAGTAATCGATTTCTTCCTCTAAAAAGACAATGTCTTCATAAGGATCGCGCGATCCGGCAGAGACAGGTTCTCCACGTTCATTAGTTGTTCCTGCAAAATCTACGACATGAATTAACGCATCAGCCTGTCGAAGATCATCAAGTAATTGATTTCCTAAACCTTTACCTTCATGTGCCCCGGGGACTAATCCTGCGACATCAATGACGTCTACTGGTACAAATCGCACATGATTGATACAGAATCCTTCACGAGGATTACACTGCGTATTAAAGAATGTGTCCACACACGGAACCTTCACAAACCCCGCGCCATGATTCGGTTTGATTGTTGCGAAGGGATAATTTGCGATGAGAACGTCCATAAGCGTAGCTGCTTTGAAAAACGTTGACTTACCTGTATTTGGCTTGCCACAAATACCTAGCTGCATTTTATTTTACTCCGCACTATATTCTCTTAAATCTGTTCCTTAAAACATTAATTTTCTCTTCTGTCAAACGAGCCGCGTATGATCGAAGCTCTAAAACTATTTTTTCTGCAGAAGAGATAAATCTTTTACAATAATCCCTACTAATCGCTGTATTAATATTATCTGTGACATAATACTGGTTATCAATCCTTTCTTTTTTGGCATCAAAAACTATTTTTGCTATGGCATCTAATCCAAAAATTCTTCTCAACAAAATTATGGAACCGGCGTGAGTTTCTGACTTGATACCGCATTTAAATAAGAGAGACAATAGGGAGTTATATATCCCGAAGTATGCTTCAGCCACGGCATTTTCGTAAATATTTTTTTCAAATAAATACTTAGACGATCTTATGCAATTATCGGATTTAATAAGATATGCTTTGCTTATTTCTTGTGATGGATCTACTAATTCCAATTTTCCTTCTTTCTTTAATTTATTTAAAAAATCCAATTCTGTCATAATAATCCTCAACACCTTTGAGTATGATGTGATTTTTCACAATCTCTTTTATAAGTAAAGAGCGCATATCAAACGCTCCGATCTTTACACTCAATCTTGAATTAATGGATTCCATAGAGTTTTTTAAATCTTTCCTTTGCGTTTCAACGTACACATCGATATCGCTGTCATCTTTTGCAATTAATTTGGCAAAACTTCCAAACAAGATAATCAACTTAACATCTTGCCCGATAATATCCATGATAAGCGGCTCGAGGAAGGGATATTTCTCAATAATTCGTAGTAGCTTATAGTTCTCAGCGTTATAGACATATTTTTGTGCAGACAATGATTTCTTGATATAATATATGTTATTTTTTCCGACAGTTTTATAATCGATGACGTTTAAATTTCTCAATAATTCGAGATGATTTTGCACAGATGAGAGATTTGCTTTTAGTTTCTTAGATATGATTCTGCCGTGAAGCTCCTCGCCGATCAATAACAACATTATTTCATAATCCATACTGAATAATTTAATGGTCATATGACTATAATAACAGTCATTTGTTTATAAAGTTAACGAAAAATCAACCACTACAAAAGATTACATCCATAGTTCCATATACTATTAGAAAAATATTCTCCACCAAACCCGAGAACATCGAACAGAGCAGTATGAGGAAATTAAGAAGGATTTAAATATCCTACGCGAGGATGTCCAGTGAAAACTTTAGAAATTTTTATGCTAATTTATTTATGAGAAAAGTTATGTGTTTCTTGAATGATTCAGCAACTTCTTTGCTCTCTATAAGAATTGTGACAGGAGTTTCTGCCCAAATAAATACTGCTGTTTTCTTTCCGTACGTTGCTACTGTTGCTGGTGCCGAAAATTCTCTTGATATTTTTATGTTTTTATATCCTGGCCCTGAAAATGTTCCTGATCCTTTAGTATACAGTTGAGTTGTTTTAATATTTTTTTCTGCTTTCTCTCTCACATATTTTTTTATTACAAATTCAGGAACATGCTTATAACTTTCTCTTGTTCCGCCCCATGCAAGAATGTCGTGGCCTTCTTTCACAATATCATTAAATGCAGTCTTTAGTCCTTCTGGTCCTTCCAATATCTCAACTTTTGGCTTGGTAGATTTAAGAACTTTGCATTTTTTTAATTCAGGGATTAAATTTTTTATCTCATTCTTTTGAATTTCTAACTGTTTTTCCTTATATTCAATATATTCAACTAATTTTTCAGGGTCTTTTGCTTGGAACACTTTCCTGTTGTTTTTTAAAACATAGCTTATTATCCCTTTCTGTATTAAATGCGCTAATGCATCATAGACATAAGTCCTCGCAATCTGCACCCTTTCTGCTATCTCAGATGCCGAAGACTGATCGTTCATTATCAAATCGAGATAAACCTCTACTTCTGAATTAGTCATTCCCACTGATTTCAATGCATCTTTGTTCATACTTTCGGGAAGACTTTCATTTTTATAAATCTTTCGTCAGATAACCTGACAACAAAGATTAATATACTGTTATCTTTTAACCATTTTATAGTAAAAACAGACACAATGCTATACTTAAGTAGTATATTATTTGATTAATAGGAGGATGAGAACAATGGAAAATATCGACGATACAATCGAAGCAAAAAAACAAGAAATAATGAGATTAACAAGTAAGTTCGAAGGATCTGAAAGAATCCAATGCTTGGATTCTATGAGATTTATGCTTCAATGCGGATTGAATGGGATTGATAAAGCCTTAGAGACAATAAGTGAATATTCTCCTCCCGTAAGAATTATTTTTAGAGAAGCTTACAACATCGGGGCATCTTTCAATAACGAAGACAGACCATATGTCCAAGAAAAACTGCTAAAGTTAATTGATGAAGAAATAACAGCGTACACTAAGAGAACAACGAGAGATCAAAATTTTCCGACCCATAAATCAGATATGAAAACAGACAATTGCAGAAAACTTTCGAATCCTTTTGGGGTGTTACGAGATGAGTATGAAAACATGATGTAAAACGATGAGTTCTATTGAGAGCGCAAATACTTTTTCCCGTTTGCTGAAGGACAATTTTTGTAATTCACGTTCCCAACGACACCGACTTGCATACTGACGAGGATACAACACGGTTTTATAAAGTTTTATGAATTTATCTTTAAATTTATAAAATCTATCATCCTAATGAAGATATGCGACTCTTTATCGCTATTGAAATCCCGCAAGAAGCAAAGGATATGGGGAGAAGGATTCTTGAAAAATTAGATGACTCACGACTACGCAAGGTTAGGGATGAACATATCCATTTGACACTCTCATTTCTTGGAGAGGTCGCTGAGAAAGATATGAATGTAATAATTGCAAAACTGGATCACATCACATTTAAACCAATAACACTTAAGACTCAAAAGCCAGGATTCTTCCCTGCGAACAACCGTATCCGGATCGTGTGGATTGGTCTTGAGATGAATGACGCATTCATGCAATTGCAAAAAAATATCCGTTCATTATCTGCATATAAGGATAAATTCATGCCCCATGTAACGATTGCGCGTGCACGGCAGATTATGCTCGATAACAAAGAAGAACTTGCAAAGAAATTATCTGCAATCGATATCCCCGAGATTGAGTTCATGATTGATCGGTTCATCCTCTATCAGAGTATACTCACACCCGTGGGCCCTATTCACCAGAAAATTAAGGAATATTACGCAATATAAGAAGATTATCTATTTACCGGCTCTGTAGAAATTCTCACTTCGTTCGTAGTCGCCATTCGCATTCTTAATGTTTTTTGAAGAAAATGTTTACCATTTGGAATTCTATAAACATTTTTAGAAAGATATTTTGAAGATGCTCATCTTAAGGCGACTAACATTTTCTGCAGAGCCCTATTTACCGCATACTGGACTTGGCGTATAGCATCAGGATTAAGCGAACCATTCTTATATAATGCTGATCCGATAATAAATGCATCAACATAAGGCACATATCCATACATATTTTTTGGAGTCACTTTTGAGGCAAGAATTAATGGTTTTTGAGTATAACGACGATATTCTTCAATGCGACTTAACGGAACTTCTGATTCACCATCTTTTGCTTTTACAAGTATCGCATCGGACCGTTCGGATGCAAGAGTAACAAGTTCAGCCACTGATTCATTACTGACCAAATTTACATAAGGTGGGAGAATCCCGCCAAATACTGCACAATCAGGAGCAGTCTTTCGAATAGCAAGATAATCCTTATGTAAAGATATTGGATTAAGGATAGTATCATCTGCATATTTAGGACTAAGAGTATATGTTCCGGCAATCATATCATCCACAATAAAATCAAGGTTGAATTCTTTTGCAAGATTCAATGCAACAATGGACTCAGTTCCCTTACGATCAGGCAGAAGATTCACACCTATTTTAATGGGAAGATCTTTTCTTTGAACAATATCAAGCACACGTCCAATCTTGGATAATTCGCCAGAATACTGTCCGATATCTTTTAGGGAATTAATATTTTCTAGATACACGGCGTTAATGCCTTCATCAGAAAGTAATTGGATCTCATCGATCATTTCATCCATGGACTTGTCAGTATATACACCTGCAAAGATAGGTTTTTCACCAAATTTTTCTTTGAATGCATTAGATTGAGTATTGAGCATAGTTTAAGGAGAAAGTAGCCATTTATAAAGATTTCTATAGTTATCACTGATTGGTGAGTACTTTTTAGGTTTCAATAAATTAAAAAAGAAAGAAAACATCCATATGCCATGAAGATCGTAAAAATCGTACATGACAAGAAAAACCATAAATTCTATTGTACAATGGACGAACAAAAATGCTTCGTTAAATATGTTATCCATCCTGGTGCATTGGAATTCACACATACGTTCGTTCCTGAAGCATTGCGCGGCAAAGGCATCGCACGCATGATCTATGATGAAATCTCTCAATATCTGAAAAAACATAAACTTAAGGCGATTCCGACGTGTTCATATGCCGAAAAATATTTTAGAGAACACAGAGAAGATGAAGAGCGATAATTAAAGAAGCTTTAAAAAACCTCCCGTATTCATATCATCCGATGAAGCAAGAATTTTTTGTGCATGACGGAAAACTCATCAGTAAACCCAAATGGGAAGAGAAAATTAATTCGTTTCGGGTAGATCATGAACTCTCTGATTCTGAGGATAAAATTGTGCTTCAAATAAAACAGCTTGTGGAATCTGCAGTGAAAGAACGACTTGAAGGATTAGATGAGGTTGGCATCTTCTTTTCCGGGGGACTCGATAGTTCATACATTGCCGGCCTCTGCAAAAAATTCAAAGCAAACTTCACGTGTTATACTGTCGGTTTCCAAGACGGACAATTTAAGGATCCCGAAGACATCATCCAAGCACGTGCAGTTGCAAAACACCTTAAATTACATAATGATGAATTCAAAGAAAAAGTGTTCTCTATAAAGGAGATTGAACCCGTGATGATTAAGACTATTAAAATTCTTCAGCAAGGTTCACAAACCTATAACACGAACATCGTCAATGTCGTGACTGTCGGTGTCGGTGCTGTTGAAGTCGCAGCACACTCAATCTCGAAGAATGAAAAAATATTCTTTTCAGGCCTTGGATCTGAAGAACTCTACGCAGGATATGAACGGCATAAATTGAACCCAACAAACGAAGAATGTTTTGACGGACTTTTGAAGATGTATGAACGTGATCTTTTGCGAGATACTGCAATTCCAAAAGCGCTCAAATTTTCGTTTACTACTCCATTTCTTGACGAGGAACTCGCATGTTATTCACTCAAAATCCCCATTCAATACAAGATTAATAATACCGGGAGTAAGATGATTTTACGCAAAGCTGCGGAATCGCTCCTCGGATTGCACGCGCAAAGACCTAAACGTGCAGCGCAGTATGGTTCGAGTTTTGATCGCGCATTATTAAAACTTGCAAAAATCCATAAACTCGAACACAAGAATGCCTATATCCAGAAGGTCATTCAGCAAAATTTATAAATAAAAATGACTCAGCGTAATCATGAAGAATAATCCATCGACAAATTACATTCTTGCAATTGTTGCAATTGTCTTTATCGTCTCTTTTACAACATTCGCCATTACTGTAGCAGACGAGAAACAAACAAATGCAAATGATGCTGTAGGCAACCCTATTGCTGTATATAGCGATCAGGCGCCACAAGAAGGCATGGAAAAATTCATTGTTCATCCTGACGGCACTCGAACACCGCTCAAATAGATTCTGATCAAGATTACTGGAGAATAATATTATAAATTCTTTTTCTTCCACTTATTGAATTCGAGATACGCTACGTTAAACATCGCTTTACTCACTAATCCCCACGAAACATAGTTATTAAATTCTTCTGGTCTGATAAATTTTCGCTTATGCAAGACGCCTTTATCCGGATCGGGTTTGAGTACTTTTATCCGATCGATTAAAGCAACATATCGCAATTGGTAAATCCATTTCCTATCCTTATCAAGATTTCTTGTTTTACAATAACCAATCATTTTTGCTTTTGCTAAATCCACTGATGCCTCTTCATCCATCTCTCGTCGAAGTGCTTGAAGAGGGGTTTCTCCTGCTTCTGGTTTTCCGCCGCCAATACTCCATCCATCATAGCTTGTTGCACGAATAACCATTACTTTGCCTTCAGGCGTAAAACAAACACCGTAGATCTGTGTGATAGGTCGTAATTTTTTATAAGAACGAGCAGTACACCACATAGACTTAATCCGGTCTCCACGATAGTTCCAGATTTCGAAAACTGGTTTGTTGACCATAAATATAACACACGAATGCTTATTATAAATTTTTTTAATCTGCAATAACCTTTATAAAAACCTCTCCTCTCCATCAATCATGTCGCTTACGCACACGTATATTCCAAAGACAACTAAAGATGTTGTTGGACAGGATGATGCACTTAAAGCATTAAAGAAGGGTGTTCACGAGTATTCTTCAAAGAAGATAAAAAAGGCACTCCTTATTTATGGACCTACAGGAACAGGTAAAACATCTTCTATTATTGCGCTTGCAAAAGAGTTAGATCTCGAACTCATTGAAGTGAATGCATCAGATAGCCGTAATACTGAGGGGCTCGAGCAAAAAGTGCTGCCGGCAATCAAACAGCAATCATTATTCTCTAAAGGAAAAATCATTCTTATTGACGAGATAGACGGTATTTCTGGGACGAGCGATCGGGGTGGACTTCTTGCAATCAGTAAATTTATTGAACAAAGCCCATACCCTATTATTCTCACGGCAAATGATCCCTGGGACCAAAAATTTTCACCCTTGCGAAAACAGTGTATCATGATTGAATACAAAGCAGTATCTATTCTTGAAACCATTGCATTTCTCAAAAAAATTGCTCTGCAAGAAAAAACAATAGTTGATGAAGATGCCGTAAGTCATCTTGCGAGAATAAGCAAAGGCGATTTGCGTGCAGCATTGAATGATTTTCAGAATGCAATGTCAGGAAAAAAACAACTCTCGAAAGAGGATGTCCTCGAAACCGGCGATCGCGAGCGCGAAGAGACCATTGCAAATGCTCTCCTCAAAGTGTTAAAAACAACAAATCCGGATATTGCACTCGGTGCGTATGAACATATTGATGAAGATATTGATCAGATATTTTTATGGCTTGACGAAAATATCCCTAAAGAATATCTCAAACCGCAAGACCTTGCTGCAGCTTATGAAAACCTCTCACTCGCCGACGTCTACTTCGGCCGCATCCGCAGATGGCAATATTATCGTTACTATGTCTATATCTATAATTTACTTTCTGCAGGTATTGCGCTTTCAAAAAAAGAACGCTACACCCATGCAGTTGAATATAAACAGAGTGGACGTATCTTACAGATCTGGATTGCAAACCAAAAAAAATTGCGGCGTAAAGCGATTGCAAAAAAGGTTGCAATAAAAACACACACGTCGACAAAACGAGCATTTCATGATGTGCTCTATCTTCGCGCAATCTATAAGAGATCCAAAGATAAGAAATACCTCGACCGGATGACTGAAGAATTGAAATTAGAGAAAGAAGAAATTGAATGGCTGAAAAAATAACGGGAGATAAAGCGACGTTTTTAATCCATCTGTCTTAATCCTGACCTTCCGATAGTAAGAAAATATTCGTTTTCTTTAGAATTGTTCTTATTAACTTTTTTCTCATAGTTCGCACATAATGCATGCATCGCGTGGGCAAGTTTAATGTAAAGAGGCAAAGATTCCAATTCCCTCGAAGTTAATGTTATCGTTTTTTGATATTCTTCTAACGCATCGTTCAAATTTTGTTCACTTGCAATCTTATTATCTTTATTAAATAAAATATCGCAAGCAAGGACTGCCAATTCTTGAATACGCGGACAGTAATTTGAAACTGAAAAATCCACAATCCAAATCTTAGCGTTATTATCCTTAATCACATTGGTGCGGAGTATATCTCCATGAACAAAGCAATGAGGCAATGTTTCGATAGTAAGACTTTGAAATCCTTCAATAAGAGGCTGAATCAATTCTAAATCTTCTTGTTCTAGATATTCACTTTTCTTTTCAAATTCCCGAGGGAAATTAACTATCGCCCATGAATCATAGATATGAGATGGTTTGATGTTAAGAGAATTTATTACAGCTGCCTGACGTGCCAACGTGCGCATATCTTCATGAGTGATTGTTGTTCGAGAAGTAAAAAAATCTTTACCCTCAGTAAAATCCATAACACAAAGTCTTAATGCTGATTGATCAATTTTCAATATATGAAGATATCCCTGTTCTGAGGGATATAATTTAGGAACAAAGACTCCGGCGTCTATTAACTTAACTACTACAGCAACATTTCTTTTGCAATCATCGAGTGTCCGGGTGTTCGAAAATACTTTTACAAAAAACTTACGTTTGGTGGTCTCTAAAGAAAAATTAAAATCTTCATAACCCACGAGAACAACAGAACAAGCGATAAACCTGCCTAGATCAAAATCCCTGCAGATAATTTTCGAGAGTTCTTTTAAATCTCCGTTAAAACCTATCCGTTGTCGGAAAAGAGACTCCATAGCACAAGATACACGTTTACGTTTTTATAGTTTTCCATAAAAAAAGGGTATAAGACATCTTCAAAAAAGGACCAAATCACAACCTATTTAAATGAAGAATAAATTCAATATATCCAGGCAAATATCTCTTATGGGTCGGTAGCTCAGCCTGGGAGAGCGCTACGCTGAAGTGTTTGTCGCGGCAAACAGCAAAGAATGCCGCGCATTCTTCGAACCGTAGATGTCATGGATTCAAATTCCATCCGACCCAATTATTTTATTTCTAACTAGAGAATAATACTAAAAAAACCGTATCTACACAACTCCCGTCGATGGCAAGACAAACGCCGCCACCATATTGAAGACCATCATAACAATGAATGCGATGACTACATAGAGTAGAGTACTCGTTATCATATTATTTCCCAGTAGGAACCGTTCGCTCAATGAATCTTCACCATTCTCGATGCCATTGACAAGTATGGTCATAATAAAAATGATTTGCACGACATAAAGTCCTACAATGAATTGAAAATAGAATGCAGGAATACCAAGACCGAACATGTCACCTAAACTACCCACGCCTGCGCCCCCCACTGCACTTGCTCCTCCACTATCAACACCTTTTGAGATAGTAGACAATTGATCTGTTAAACTTCCCAAAATCGTTGTGATCATCGATGTTATTCCGATGACAATTCCTGCAATTGCCGGTGTTAAAAACGATATTTGTGATTGCAAACTACTGATCGTATCAGCCATGAGATCTTTTAAGCGTTCATCAACCCGATGGATCTGTTTGATATATTCAGAAACATTGATGAGTGCCTGCGAGGCAACAAGTGGACCCTTTTTACTGGATTCGACAAGAACCTTCATTGAACTCTCGATTAATGGACTCGGATAATACACGAGCGCTCCTTGATGCCTATCAAAAATTGCAGATTCCACACTCATACTGAGTTTCGTAATATTCACACTTACGAGTTCGAAAAATTTTCCTGAAGTCGTCCCCTCCATGGCATCAGCAACTTTGGTAAATGCGATCTCAAGAGGCAGGCCATCACCTAATCTATTCCCTAATTGGAAGAGTGCAGACGCAAATTCTTGTTCTAAACGTTTTGTCTCGTCACGGATTTTTTTGACATTATTCGATCGTAATCGATAATAGATTCCTAAACTGAGACCAAAACTGAGGGGGATAGCTAAACTAAGGATGGCTGCGCCTAAACCAAACGGCCCCACGAGTTGATTTGACCTATTACATTTGTATCCAATAAAAGAGAATATCACATTGGGATTTAGAGGGATGGGACAGGTCGTCCTGACAGTCACCAGTTGTGTTTGGAATGTTTCACGTAAGACCACCACATCAAATTCTGGCGCAACTGCATGAATAATCATCGGGCTCATCCCAATAAAGAAGAGTACGAGAAAGATGCATACTGCAATATAGAATGGATGGAGCTTAAATTCAGAACTCCCGATGTTAAAACGGATATAGGTATATTTTTTTAATTCAGGATTATCCTCAGAGATATCACCCGAACCATATCCTGATGGGCGCGTACTCAGAACAGTTTTTGTTAAATAAAATACTGCGATGGGAAGCGTGATATTATAGAGTGCAAAAAGATGATACCATTTGACTTCCTCCATAAAACTCACCACTAAGGGTAAAATGACAAGTCCGAGAATAGGGAGAACAATACCGAGCATATTCAGCATGGTCAGTGGACTTTGCAGATTATGCGCATAGTGGAGCATTTTTTCATAGGTCTCTTCAAGAATCACACTCAGGGATTTATCGAGTGAATCAAGACGACGTGATTCAGAATTTTCATACAGTGAGGATTCAATAAGGTGGACACTCTCGATGAATTCCATATTCCATTTCTTCCAGGAATCAAGATAGGTATCGAGTGATTCTTTGACACCACTATATTTTTGTGTTTCCACATTCCATAATATTTTTTTTAGATCAAGGGAGAGTGGCGCAGGCAAATGTTCAGCAGCAAAATCAATTGCATTCTCTAAATTACTCGTATGGCGCATATACGTCACCAGATAGAATACACAAAGTACCATCTGATTACTGGCACGCATACGCCAACTATTCGCGAAAAAATGCGGCAATTTCCCGAGGGGGATAATGAGGATGATTCCGATGATAATCGAGAATACGATAAAGAATGTTTCTCCGCCTGCCTCAGGATTACTGCTGAACAGCATAGGGATGACAAGACTGAAAAAAGTGACGATAAGAATAAGTGCAATGGGCGCAACATAGGATAAACTTTTCACGCCCGCAGGCGTTACATTCAAATGACAGATATCAATACTTTCCTGAAGTAATGCCGCCTCTTTAGGGTCGGGCTTCATTTTGAAGACAGATTCAGAAAACTGACACGCCTTTTCATACAGTGTTAAATGTTTTGGCATCCACTGTCTCTTGAATTCCTGATATTCCCGAGATTCAGTACGTACAGATTCTGTACCCTTATAGTCTTCAAACTCCCGTCTAATCTTTTCCTTATACTTCTCTTCAAATCTTTTAAATTCTTCAGATTTGCCTACGGGCACAACAACTCACCTCTTTATCCTCTTTACTGAACAACGATCATACTACTATGATGACGGTGCTAATTTTTTCATTCGCGTATCAAAATCTTTAGCGGATTTCTTGAGCCATTCATTCCATTCAAAACTGATGCGCTTACTGTCCATAGCACCCACTTCATCTTTTACTTTATCGGCGATTTTATGAAAATGATCATTTGCTTCGACGACAAAACGTGCTTCAAGGAGTTCAGGATTGTTCAATTTTTTCGATATCGCAAGAAGCTGCTCGACATTTTTTGTACGAAGCATGATACTGTCCCACACGGCATCCCAATTTCCACTCCACTCTTTCACATTCTCTGCAATTGCTTTCAAGATCTCGCTATCCTGATTCATCAGATCATCGCTGACTTCAAGTTGATCGCTCTTCGAATTATATTTCATCAAATCGACAAATCCTTTCTCACGCAAGGGATCATCTTCCCACTTTTTGCGCACTTCAGTGATCTGGGTGACTCGTCGCCATTTATGAAGACCATCTGCTGACTTGATAGGATTTGCGACAATAATAATATCTGTTGCTTTAAAACTCGTCTTGGGAACACCCAAATCATTGACCACACGATCATACACACCATATGGACTATCGCCGTGAATTGTTCCTGCAACAACATTTGCAAGCGCACCGACACGCATTGCTTCATAGAGTGATTTTGCTTCAGTACTTCGTACTTCTCCAACAAAAAGGCTTGAATCGCCTAAACGAAGCGTTGTCCGGATACCTTCCTCGGCACTGACTTCACTTGACCCTTTGGATAATGCGCTACTTACTTTCATCTGCTGGATATTGAATCCTAATTTTCGCAAACTCTCGCCTGGCAATTCCAGTGTATCTTCAATAGTAATCATACGATATTTGCGCATCACTTCGACCATGACTGCGCCAAGGAGCGATGATTTACCTGCACTGCGTGTTCCTGCAATGAGCATGGTCCGCGATCCATCAATAAGAAAACTCATGAGCCCTGCTGCCTGTGGATTAATCATTCCGGCTTTTGCAAAGAGTGCAAGTGTCCATGGCTTATCACGATGCCTGCGGAATGCATACGCGATGCCTGTGGGATTGAGTGGCGGGCTAATGACGCCTACTCTTGCATTTGCAGTTCCGGGAATAAATATTTCAGTGTCAAGGATAGGATTTGCCTCATCGAGCGGCCGACCAGAGAGCATACGCAATTTTGATGCCCACGATTCTGCATCACGGATCGTAGGGATTAAATTTGTCCGGCAATTATCAAATTCTGCATGTACAATAAAAATAGGTTGTTGGCCGAGTGGACTGTTAATAGTAATATCCTGAATTTTTTCATCTTCGAGTAGCGCTTCAATAACACCAAACCCGACGGTATACCGCACAAGAACCCTCGCAAGTTCATTTACATCCTTATGCGTGAGCCGCACATTCTTATATGCCGCAATTTCCTCGACAAGATCGCGACCGACATTCATAAAAACTTCGCGCATCCGTGCAGGGTCGACAAATTCCTGTTTTTCAGGTTTATGTTCAGACATGATTTTTCGCGCAAGATCCAAAATTTCATATTTCTCTTCAGGGAATTTGAATTCTGGCGGCGTGATATGATACAGATTTTGTACATTATGCGCAAGCCGGAAAATAATCACTTCAGAATCTTTCATGGAATAACTATCAACTTCTTCAGCATTCTTCGGATACGCGGCCATCATCTTGGTAAACATGAAATCGGGCTTGATATTCGGCGTAAAAATCCGCCTGTAGATACTGCGATCACCGACTGCCATTCCTGAAACAATATTTTTCGAGAGTTCGATAAGTTTTGTGCTCTCCAAAAGTTTAATCACATACGAAAGAATTTGGAGATAGCGATCAAGCATCCCGGTGTATTGTTCATCGATGGATTTATCCAAATCGATTTTTTCCCGACGGATAAGACGTTTGAGTTCGACATATGCGCCGATGGGATCTTTTTTGAACAGGGTAAAAATGACGTGTTGGAGTTCAGTATATTTTTGTGACGCTTCACGCATCATCATCACATCAAGCCCGGGCCCGATGATTCCTGCAAACGTAAAAAGTTCTTTTTGCTTGAGTAGTGTAGAATAGACTTTTGCAATGTCGACGAGTAAACGGGTCTGCGCATATTCATATTCATACTCACGTTTTTGCACAAACACGATTTTTGTCACATTCTTATTCTGCATCAGTTTTTCAATGGTGTCTGCCATACAATTCTCAGAATCTTCAAGTGACGGGACTTCAAGTGCAGACTCATAATTGAGGCGCATCACAACCTCTTCTCCTTCCCGATAGATTTCAACAGACGCACTATTCGAAAATAACATGAATCCTCTTTTATCGTTTACTACGCTTTGCAGTTCTCTGATTACTATACTGCAATCTACTCACCACACATGCGCCATACACGCATAATAAACACAATACCCCTTACTTCACGAACGCCCTATTTAAATTTTACTATAAAAAATACGGGCACGACACAAAGAAGCAGTACCGTCAATGCGCGAACATCATTCATAAAACACTGCTGAAAAATCCGCAGGATTGCAAGTGGCGGATTTTTCCTTCCATACAACGATGGAAATGTGAGCGACGGTACTGCGCGTAACTTCAAAAATCCGAATACATCAATTCAACCAGTACATTTAAATATAAGAATACCAGAGAGTAAGAATCATATTGTATACAAAGATATACCTATAAAAATTATTACGAGCACCCATGAGCGATCTTCCCAATCAAGAAATATCTGCAAATGCAGGATACACGCCGTCATTCCCGCAGGGACTACCACAAGCAGGCCATGAAGAGAATAAAGAACCGCATGAACAAGTGAGTTTATCGAGCGTCATCAGCGATCTTGATCGTCGGTTGCGTACACTTGAAGAACGCTACGGGAATCTGCGTAAAAAAGTACAGCTCAGTGACCAGAATCTTATCGAGAGCGAACGCTCATTTATCAAGGAGATCCGCACCGTGAATGATGAACTCATGGACTTGAAACGCACCATGAATGATTTCTCAGAGAAGATTCTCATCTTTCATGACGAACTCAACAAGAGCGCAAAAAAACAGGATGTTAAAGTCATCGAGAAATATTTACTCCTCTGGTCCCCACAACAATTTGTGACACGTAATGAACTCAAAGAATATCTCAAGACGCACACGCTCAAGATGAGTTCTGAAGGGAATTCTGACAAAGAGAACGAAACAGAAGAAGAGTAGTAACAAAAAATTTATAAAAAAACTGTTCATTCTATTTGCTATGACATTCATACTCTGGGGTAATGGTCTCCATCAATACATCATTTCACTTGCAATTATTCTCCTCTTTATAGGAATCGGACAGATATTTTCATTACTTGTCGTTAAATTTCTTAAAAAGCTTGCTGCAAAGACAGATACCTTGCTTGATGATATCCTCATCAATATCTTGGAAAAACCGCTCATATTCACACTCTTTATTATCGGTTTTACCATCATCGAACAACAATTGACGCTCACTCCGCGAGGAATACAAGTATGGTCAAGAATCATTACCATACTCATCATCATCGATATTATCTGGATTTTGATACGGCTCACTGACGCAATTATCGAACATTATTTGCACCCGCTGGTTAAGAAATCCGAATCAGACCTTGATGACCAGCTCCTCCCCTTTGCAAAAACATTTGTTAAAGTAATCATTGTCATTATCGGAATATTATTCTTAATCCATAATTTCGGATATGATATCACTTCACTTATTGCAGGTCTCGGTATCGGTGGACTCGCATTCGCACTTGCCGCGCAACCACTCCTGACAAATCTTTTTGGCGGTATTGCAATCATTGCAGACAAACCATTTGCGATAGGGGATCGCGTAAGGATCGATGACAAATTTGAAGGGTATATTATTCAAATTGGAATGCGTTCAACAACGGTAAAGACCGGCAAGGGCACAATCCTACATGTACCGAATGCAGTCATCGCATCCAGTGTTGTCGAGAATATCAGTACAACAAAGGATCATGCTATCCGTGCAACATTCGATCTTGGATTAGTGTACAACACTTCAAATGCAAAGATTGAAGAGGCAGTTGTAATCGTCAAGGAAATTCTTGAAAAAAATCCTGACGTCATCAAGAATGATCCGAATTCTTCCTATTATGTCGGCTTCAACATGTTTAAAGATTCTTCATTAAATGTTACTGTAGGATATTCGCATCCGCCAGAAAAAACATCGCTCATACGTACGCAAATAAATCTCGAAATCAAGAAACGATTTGAAGATGCAGGAATAGAATTTGCATATCCGACGCAGACGGTTTATGTAAAGAATTAATAAAACAAAATTTCTTTTTAACAAATTTTTTCTAGTGTTTAACATAGAGAATAAAAAGAACATAATACAATTAATCGGCGCGTTTGTATAATGATTGTATCCCTTCTGACCAACCAATAGTTAATGCAGCTGATTCCGGACTTGTAGAAATGATGCCATTAAGGAGGTCGCGATACGATTGATTATGCTCTCCGCAAGCGCATGTTATTACAATCTCATCGAGACAAACATTATCAGGTACTGAATCTACTATCGCTTGCCGAGGATCAAGCACCCTTTTTATGAACCTTTTTGGGATGTACTCATGATTTTCTTCAATCTTTCTTAGAATGCTCATGCCCATTTCAGTACGTGCTTTTACCTGTGCTAGAATTTCTTGTGGAGTATAAATGACATTTTGAAATGCTATGATATCAGGTATTTCTCCGGGTGCACCATAACAGTCGCTGATATTTCTCGTTTTTTTCTCTTCGTAACTCTTTACCCATCTCGTAATTTCTAATTCAATAATGTACTGCATCCCAGGATTGTTAATCGAAATATCTGTTTCCAGAACCTTCCTTTTGAGTTCTTGAATTTCAGTGTTAATCATATAGGAAAGAATGTATACTAATTTATAAAGTTAACGTTGATTAACCACTTAAAAAAGATAACAGAAACACCCATACACAAGAATACTCAAAACAACAACAAAGAAGATGCTCTCCAATCAACAAAAATCATGCGCGTCAATACTTTCTCTTCTCTTAACTTTCTAATAATAACAAACCTTTATATATTTAAGAATAGATTTTTGTGGTGGGAGTATCATATATCATTACGATACTGGAATTTTCGGGAAAAAGAGGTGAGACTTTTCTTTTCGAAAATTCCATCAGTATTCATCAATTAAAAAGTAAGGGTGATTTTTCGTGGATAAAAATACGATGTTTATTCTCTGGTTTGATCAACTCGGAATCGAGGATGTACCGCAGGTCGGTGGAAAAAATGCATCACTCGGCGAGATGTATATCAATCTTACACCGCAAGGTATCCGCGTCCCGAATGGATTTGCAGTGACCGCCTATGCCTATCGCTATTTTCTTGAAAAGGCAGGAATTAAAGATAAGATTAAAGACATTCTCAAAGATTTAAACACTAGTGATATGACTAATCTTGCAGATCATGGACAACGTGTTCGTGACATAATCATGAAAGCTGAATTCCCACAAGAATTAAAAATCGCAATCCTCTCTGCGTATCGTGATTTATGTGGTGCATATAACAAAGATCGCAGCGATACTGATGTTGCGGTGCGTAGTTCAGCGACTGCTGAAGATTTGCCTGATGCAAGTTTTGCAGGACAACAAGAAACCTATCTTAATATTAAGGGAGACTTCCAAATTTTAGAGGCCTGTAAGAAATGTTTTGCATCATTATTCACGAACCGCGCAATCTCTTATCGCGAAGATAAACACTTTGATCATTTCTCAATCGCACTCAGTATTGGCGTACAGAAAATGGTCCGCTCAGACTTAGCATGTTCAGGAGTCATGTTCTCTATTGATACTGAATCAGGATTCAAGGATGTTGCATTCATCACCGGATCTTATGGTCTTGGAGAAAATATTGTTTTAGGAACCGTAAACCCTGACGAATATTATGTCTTTAAACCCACATTAAAAACAGGATTCAAACCTATTATTTCTAAAAAAATCGGGACTAAAGAACAAAAAATGATTTATACACATGAAGGGACAAAGACCACAAAAAATGTTCCCGTATCAACTGTGGACAGAAATAAATTTGTCCTTACAGAGCCTGAAATATTACAACTTGCAAAGTGGGCGTGCGCTATTGAAGATCATTACTCAGCAAAAGCGGGACATTTCAAACCCATGGATATGGAATGGGCAAAAGATGGAGCATCAGGAGAGTTATTTATTGTACAAGCGCGTCCAGAAACAGTCATGAGCCAGAAGAACAGGAATATTCTTGAAAATTATCTCTTAAAAGAGAAAGGTACGATCGTCGTCAAGGGAAAATCAGTCGGTGAACGTATCGGAAGCGGCGAGGCAAATGTCATCAAAAATGCGCACGAGATTGGATTATTCAGAAAAGGGCAGGTACTGGTCACAGAAATGACTGATCCTGATTGGGAACCCATCATGAAAATTGCATCTGCAATTGTAACAAATAGGGGCGGCAGAACATGCCATGCCGCAATCATCTCCCGTGAACTCGGAATCCCGTGTGTTGTCGGAACAATTGATGGTACAGAAAAGATAAAGACAGGACAAAAAATTACTGTCAGTTGCGCAGAAGGAGATTTAGGATTTGTCTACGATGGAATACTCCCATTCGAAATAAAACAAACTAATTTAGAGAACATTCCACGTACAAAAACTAAGATCATGATGAATTGTGGAAATCCCGAAGAAGTATTTGATCTCAGTTATATCCCGAATGATGGTGTTGGTCTTGCACGTGAAGAATTTATTATCATGAGTTATATCAAAGCGCATCCATTGGCATTACTGCATTATCATGAGCAGACACCTGAAGTGAAAGCGCAAATCGATGAGATAAGTATCGGATATGAAAATAAGACACAATTCTTCGTCGATAAACTCGCGCAGGGTGTAGGGATGATTGCAGCGGCATTCTATCCGAAAGATGTTATCTTACGGTTTTCAGATTTTAAGACAAATGAATATGCAAATCTTATCGGTGGTAAAGCCTACGAACCTAAAGAAGAAAACCCTATGATTGGATGGCGTGGCGCGTCACGATATTATAGTCCAGGGTATAAAGAGGGATTTGCACTCGAATGTCAGGCAATCCTTAAAGTACTCAATGAATATGGACTTACAAATTTGAAAGTCATGGTTCCATTCTGTCGGACAGTAAAAGAAGGAAAACAAGTACTTGCAGAGATGGAAAAGAACGGATTACGTAAAGGAGAAAACGGATTACAAGTCTATGTCATGTGCGAAATTCCTGCAAATATTATACTTTGCGACCAATTCTCAGAAGTCTTCGACGGATTCTCGATTGGAAGTAATGATCTGACACAATTAATACTTGGACTCGATAGAGATTCAGAAATTGTCGCACACATCTATGATGAACGTAATGATGCAGTGAAGCGCATGATTAAAAAAGTCATTGCAGATTGTAAATTGTATCATCGAAAGATCGGGATTTGCGGACAGGCACCAAGTCAGTGGGCTGATTTTGCACAGTTTTTGGTTGAATGCGGCATCGATAGCATTTCTCTAAATTCGGATACGGTAATTAAGACGACGCTTGCAATAGCAGAAATGGAACAGAAGCTAGGTATTAAGCCAGACTAACTTATTTATTTCTCACTGGACATGTACGCGTAGGGTATATAAACACTGAATAAATTCTTAGTATAACTATGATGCAGAAAATACAAAAAAACACTTAAGTGTATCTGTTAATCCACTAAAGTGGAAAAGTATATAAAAATCACCGGTATAAGTACACTATGGTGTATAAGAAAGACGAAAAAATAGCCATTCTCGTTAAGCATTTAATCAGTTGGTACGAAGGCAATTATTGCGCAAGGAAATGTTATGATGATGAAGAGCGCAGAGATAAACATCTGCCAAAACTTCAGGAACTTGCGAAAAAACTTGCTGACATAAAAATGACACATCGCGCATTTTTAGTGATGATGCGAAGCGATAAAACAATTTGTGATTTAAGCGATGAAGAATGGCAGAACCGTAAATTCTCATGGAAACAGACGGATTGCGTATATTGTAAACGATTTGGATTGGGGTAAACACATGAAACACGCAATCACATGTCAGAAATTGAAAATTTCTGAGCATGATTAGAACTCATATACCTCTATTGATTTCTGACAGCGCAAGAAGATAAATGGGGGATACAATAAATTTTTTATTATTTTTCTCTATGAAGTATTTCGGTAAGAAGATGGATTGTTTCTGCAGCATTTTTATAAGCAGAACGTACACGAAAAAATCCGTATTGTTTTTCAACAATTAACTCTTCAGAGTACCGCAAAAAAAATTTTTCTGCAATTACAAAGGGCAACTCAGTAGAATCATATAAAAATGGTGCAACAGAAATTCCGTAAAGTGCTCCATGCATAATGCGGTTTCCTAAACTATCGCGAAACGCGAGGGATTTCTCGTCGAAAAGTATTTTTTCAATATGCACTTGTGATTCCATAGAAATAGGAGAAGGAAACTATTTTTAAATATTGCCTTTTTCGGATAATAATTTATTCAGTCACTACAAGTTTTCCAGTCATACTGTTATGTCCTTCACCACAATAGGTGCTGCAAAAGAATTCAAATGTTCCGACTTTATCGGCGGTGAATGTTACAGAGGCATCATGCCCAGGACTTACGGTGTCGCTATTCACATTATATCCTTGGATTGTGAGGCTGTGTGTTTCGGATGTTGCAGAGATCTCGAGTTTGATTGTTTCACCTTTCTTTACCGTTATTGTCGACGGATTAAACCCCCAACTGTATGCTTCAAGTTTTATGACACGTGGCGTAGTCGAAGAGGATGATGGTTGGCTGGGCGCAGATTGCGGAATCTGCCCGGCGCCACCTTGTTGAACTTGCGGAGAGGATGGCTGCGATATTGAGGTCGTAGTCTTTTGCGTGCATCCTGCAACAAAGAGCACAACACCAATAAATAACAGCATGATGACAACAGGTAATTTTTTCATGATACACCTCAAACAACACGATGATTAACGATAGTTAATAATCATCATATATAAATATTATGAAACTATAGCAAATGACACAATTTTTTATACGAATATGTCATTTGCTTACAAAGAAATGCATCGCATTTCTTGTACTAAAAATTGTGTTGCAATTTTTATGTATTACGAACAGACAACATGTTGTATGAATATTATTGTCTGTGAGTATAGACTCGAAAAATAACTCATGCTCCACATTCATAATCCATTAACTTTTTAAAACTCAAGGCAACCCACTGCTGCAGGTGATACTATGATTGAATATGGTGAATTCAAAGGTAATAAGATGATTATTATTAAAAAGAAGGAAGATGATCCGTTCCCCTTCCAATTTGGCAAGAACAAGGCTAAGATGATTGTCGAGAACTACGACGCCATAAAAAATTTTGCCGAGGAAGAATAAAAATTTTTCAGGGCACCAAAACAACGTTTTGAGTGCGATTAAGCAGTTTGCGCAAGAAGAATAGACTGATTTTTTATTTTTATCGTTATCGGGCGATTTTTAGAGTATCATACCATCAACATCCTAAAGTACATACTATGACTCATGACCCTATCGAAAAATTATTGAAGCGCATGACCCCTCCTATTGGAGAGATCCCGAATCTTCGGGGGATAGATATTGCAGGAACCATGATCCCGTGCGAAGCTGTCGGCGGAGATTATGCACGCATCATCAAATACACCAAAGAGTACGACTTTAAAAAAATCCTTGAATACTCCTACGCAAATCACAGCCCCAATCATGTGCAACGGATAACAAAAGCCGTTGCGGAAACAAAAAACCGTACTGCATTGATTATTGCAGATTTTGAAGGGCATGGTACGCAAGCAGCGATTTATGCTGCGCAATTTGACGCAATATTGGATGGTACAATCAATCAGCAGCTCCGGGAACACGGCGAAATCCGACAGGAATTCATTGATAATATTAGCGATTATTTTCATCACCGCAACATTCACGGCACCATGATTTTTGGTGAAATAACTTCTCGTGGAATATTCAGGTTCATGTCTGCAGGACACGCATCTCCCTACATTTTCTCAAAAGAGAATAATGCGCTTGAGGATATCAGCAGCAAAAATATTTATACGAATAACATGATGCTCGGCGTCCGGCCCCCTAATAGTAGCATCCGTATATATCCTAAAGGAGTCATTGGATACGAACCAACATATCAGATTAATGAGTGGGAATTTTTAAACAATGGAGACTTATTTATCATCTACTCTGATGGTTTAATAGATCCTGCACAATCATCACAGTATACCCTGACGCAATTGCAAGAAGTACTACGTAAAACCAAGAATCTCCCCGCAAAAACCATTGTAGAATGCATTGTTGAGGATCGCGCAAGAACAGGTAATATCGACGACGATATCAGCGTCATTGTCGTAAAAAAGAATTAAGACAAACCTAACCACGCGGCCCAAAAAGGATGAACGTATTCAGGAATTCAGATAATTACGCAATAATACTCGTATCTGCATGCGTGTCACTTTGCCATCAATGATCTGCAGTAATAGTGTTGTAAGTTCGCAGTCAATATGCGATTTATTCTTAAGTGCACGTAATAATCGTAGATTATCATATCCTTCAACAGTCTGACCAATCTTCTTAAGAGCTTTCTCAACACTTATTCCCTTGCCAAGCAAGTATCCGAATGTCCGATTCCGTGAATGGGGTGAGACTGCAGTCACATATAAGTCCCCTATTCCTGCAGGGCCGATAAAGGTGTGTCTTCGGATATTCTTCCCTGTATTAAGATAATAAAATCTACTATAGGCCTTTGATACTAGTGATGATTCAAAATTGTGTCCGAGTCCCAGGCCTTCACAGATCCCGACGAGTAGTGCAATGATATTCTTGTAGAAGCCGAGCAGTTGAATGCCCTGCTTATCTGTTGTCAAATTGAAGAAGAGATTATTTGTCTCTAATTCATGTTTTATCTTTTGTAATGTCCGTATACTGCCACCAAGCATCACGACAGTCGGTTTATGACGTGCGAGTTCGTGCGCAATACAGGGGCCGGATAATGCAACGACTTTATGTGGCTTGCACTGTAATTCATGTTCAATGACATCAGTCAATACCAATCCATCAATAGACAATCCTTTACTCGCAGAAATGATGTATTGATTCGTATAATAAGATCTGAGTTTTCGTGAAACTGCGATAACAGCAGCCGAGGGAATTGCAAAAATAATACTTTCACAATCCTTTATCAATGAAAAGTTTGTTGTCGGAAAAATATTCTTTCCTAATATAACACCGGGCAAATAACGCGTGTTCTCTTTACGCGTACCGATGGTGGTAATGGTTTGCGCATTGTTGTCGTAGAGAACGATGGTGTGCTTTTCAGAAAATATCTTTGCGAATGCAGTCCCCAAATTTCCTGCACCGATGATACCAATCTTCATTAGCCTGTCTTGATATTACGGTTATTTAAATGTATTGGAATGCGATGAACAGCTTTGGTAAAAATTGCATTTGCAACATATCAGAAATATATTTGTTAAACCCCTTCATAATTATCAAATGCGCGTTTTACCTTCGCAGACTCTTCAGCTTCTCTTATTTGTTTATATTTCGCATCTACTTCTTTGTATTTTTGAGATATTATCTTTGGTCTCCCAAATCGCGTTCTTTGAAAAAACAATTTAATGGTATAAATTTCTAGATTACTCCGTATACAGATATATGGCCTAGACAAGAGTAGACTTGTTCCTATAGATACTGATAGAAGATCCTCATCTTTTCCTATAGGTCCCACTATTCCAATATATGCATGGCCCACAGGATCGATTTCCGAATGATAATCCCATGTTTTAACTCGATCAATCAGTTTAATTGCCTCTTCAAGAGATATGTTTTTATTCATTTTAATTTTCTCCTCTCTAATCAGTCTTTACTAAAAAGTAATACTGTCCCGGTATATATGTTTTATAGCGAAATATTTCGTCTTTTAGCGTATTTTTGAAGAATATATAGCAAATGACACAATTTTTTATACGAATATGTCATTTGCTTATTACGAAAAGACAACATTTTGTATGGATATTATTGTCTGTGAGTATAGAATGAGAATCGACAATTATTTATACTTAGAAATGATATATGGCAACAGTTTTATTTCTGCTTTTCTAAGATGGACTTGATAGGTGGATAATGCAAGTTTTGACATTTCTGCAAGTTTTTGAAGTCCAATTCTTCTTGGATGCTCATAATATCCCTGTTCCATAGCAAGTTCAATTGCCTTCTTTTGTTTACTTGTGATTTCTGGGAGAATAGAAAGAAAACCGAAATTTGAAAGTTTTTTCTGTTTGAATTCCAAAATTTTAAGCGCACATACTTCTCTGCATGCCAAAATCATTTTTTCCAGAACCTTTCTTTCAGGCGATGCGATGCTGACCTCTTCCCATCCATCTTCCCACCAAATTACAGGTTTATAATGTATCAACGAAGGATTGTATGCAAGTTTTATATCTATCTTATCCTCTACATCTAAAGAATGTGAAGTTATCATTGTAAAGAAAGTTCCTTCACGCTCAAGAAAATCGAGTTTTCTTCCAGTCTTTACATTCTTCAACTTTTTGATATCTCTGAAAAATCTTTCAATGCTGTTTTGTTTTCCTTGAATTACCGCAGTCATAATAAAATGCTGTCGTCCTTTTTCGGAATAATTATTTATAGGATAATAATGCAATCTGACGTTATTCCTTTTCACAGCCTGAGTGAGTTTGCTATCGGGTGTATATGCCTTTGCTCTTAATATCCACATATTCATTATTAAAGACATATCACTTAAATATTTAACGAAAATAGGGGCGCAATATATCCACAACCAGTGTTAACCGCAACTGGGGTTGTCGGAAAATAAACTTACGTTTTTAGCATCGCTCGTGTCGAGATGTGATATTAAAGGAAAATGGTGTCATTTGCAATTCTACACTATTTTCTTGATAGTCTTCAGAGAACACTCACCTTAAGATGCTAAAACTATTTTCCGACAACCCCTCCAAATCCATAAAGCATATAAACATCTACTCCAAGAATAGAAGTAATAAGAGAAAATAGCGCGTAAAGGTGACTTTCATGGAAAAACATTTTACAGCACGAAAAACAAAAATTGTATGCACACTCGGCCCGAGTTCTAATACCCGGGAGATGATTAAAAAACTGCACGAAAAAGGTATGGATATCGCAAGACTCAATTTTTCACACAGTACGCACGAGGATCATCAAAAATTTATTGACCACATTCACGCAATTAATGAAGAACTCGAAATTCCCATCGGACTCATGCTTGACACCAAGGGCCCGGAGATTCGTATCGGCGTTTTTGAATCACCCATCACACTTAAAGATAACGAAGAAGTGGTCTTGACAACAGAAAAATTAGAGTTCTCGACAGAAAAAATTATTGAAGTAAGTTATAAGAATCTTCCGAAAATCGTCG
The DNA here is from genome assembly GCA_041658255.1 of Candidatus Woesearchaeota archaeon. Classification (GTDB taxonomy): domain Archaea; phylum Nanobdellota; class Nanobdellia; order Woesearchaeales; family UBA9642; genus UBA9642. The sequence goes on along the minus strand of JBBAAQ010000005.1, from coordinate 34,369 downwards.
AGAAGGGATCATTTATTTATATTGCGGATGGAACTGTTGAACTTCGCGTTGAAGAAGTACGCGGAACAGAAATTATCTGTAAAGTAAATATTGGTGGAGATATCGGAACAAGAAAAAATGTGAATGTCCCTGGAAGTATTGTCGATCTTCCGGGAGTCTCTGAACAGGATATTAGCGACATTGAATTTGGCATCAAGAACAATATTGATTTTATTGCACAGTCATTTGTAAAAACCCCAGAAGACGTATTAGAAGTGCGCGAACTACTCAAAAAACATGATGCAGAACACATCCATATCATCGCCAAAATCGAATCATTCCAGGCACTCCAATGTCTTGATGAAATCATCAAAGTATCTGATGGCATTATGGTTGCAAGAGGAGACCTTGGAGTACAGATTCCTATTGAAGATATTCCTGAAGTACAAAAACGGATTATTCGTAAATGTAATATTGCAGGAAAACCTGTCATTACTGCAACACAAATGCTTGAATCCATGACGAAGAATCCCCGTCCGACACGCGCAGAAGCAACTGACGTTGCAAATGCAATACTCGACGGAACAGATGCGATTATGCTTTCCGGAGAAACCGCAAGCGGCAAGCATCCATTACGTGCTATTGATATTATGGATAAAATAGCGCGAAGAACCGAGCGAACACTGCATTTCATGAAACTCTATCCGTGGGCAGACACTGAAAAAGATCACCAACCCACAATCGTCGATTCAATGAGTAGATCTGTATGCAGAACTGCCCGCGATCTGCAAGCTGCAGCAATCGTTACCTGTACAGTCACCGGTAATACTGCACGCCAGATTTCAAGTCATCGGCCGCTCACACCCATTTTTGCAGTAACTCCTAGTGAAAAAGAATATCGAAAATTAATTTTAAGTTGGGGCGTCCGGCCTGTCCGTATTACCATGCCGGAAAATACTGATGAACTCATTAGCACCGCATTAAATGTTATTAAAGAGAAAGGACTTGTCGAATCATTCGATGTCGTCGTCATCACCGCCAGTATCCCTTTCAATTCGCAAGGATCAATCAATATGATGAAAGTTGAAATGATTAAATAAGAAGAATATATACCTAAATCACAAATTATTTTTTAGCGTATGGAGAACTTTTATCAGTGATTCTCACACGTGTCGTTCAAAACATTTTTACCAGAGCCAAAAACGACACAACATTTATATATACAGAAATTTCCTATTGACGTATCGGTGGGTGATTAAATCGTGTGTACACAACAGCGCGCGCTATTATTTGTAGTGGGATTCATTATTACTGTACTCGTACTGAGTACGTCTGTTTTTGCAGTAGATAAAGTCATCTCAAATTCTGCAGACTGGAAAGATGTCTATTCAGTGATGCTCTATGCGAGTCTTATCGATAAAAAACCCGGATTGTTCCTGACAAGCGCGCGGCATGGGACTGTCCTTCTCTATTCAATACCTAAAGATTCTAATGGTACACTTGTCATGTCGTCACGATCGCAACCCTATGTTGTCAATTATAAGGCAGTCATGGATGCACAAGGATATAAAAATGTTGAAGAGGTTATCTCAAATACAATCAATCTCGAACTTGCAAAACGTATCAACAAAGAGAAAAATATCAAAAAATTTATTATCGTAGACGACGCATACGGATATAATGCATTGTCGGCTGCCTCATACGCAGTCATTGACAAGTATTTTGTCGTATTCGCTAACGAACGAAATATTGGGCAGATTGATACATTCTTAGGGGATGTAAGTCCTGAAAAAGTCATTATTTTCGGGCAAGTAAGTGAAGTTGTTAAGACGCGTCTTGCAAAATATAATCCTGAAACAATTAATACCGGTGATCGATTCGAAAACAATATCGAAATGGTAAAACGTTACCAAAAGATCAAAGAGTCAAAACAGACCGTAATGAGTAATGGAGAATTCATCGAATCAAGTATTATGTCCGGAGACGACCCGGTGCTCTTTATCGGAAAAAACACTGTTCCGACACAAGTTCAAGAATATATTAAATCAAGTGGATTCCAGGTTGCAGTTCTTGTCGGAAACGAACTTATCAATTCTGCAACAGCTATTCGCAGGCAGCTCGGCATCAGTGTATTCGTAAAATTCGCGCAAGGCGCACGAACACCGACAGGCACTATTGCAACTGTTGAAGATCTCGATAAATTTCCGATGCCAAGCTATACAATCAATCTTGAAATTTATTCCATGATGTATAATAAGGCAACAAACGCATTATGGATTACATATCGTAATAACGCAGCGATTGGGACATATCTCAAAGGAACAATCACACTCAATGCAAACAACAATAAAGTTGTTATCGGAGACCAAGAACCTATATTTATTGACAAGAATCAATATAAGACCATCTCATACGATCTCGCAATTGAAGGAGATAATATTACTGCCGCAGCTTATACACTCTTTGGTGAAGGGAAAAAATCGCTTGAAAATGTTCTTGAAAAATCGATGACTGTAGAAGGAGTCGATATTCTCGACGATGCAATCGTCAATATGACAAATATTGTTTATGATCAATCAAATAGCCGATTCATCATCACGGTTAGAAATATCGGGACAGTCGACAGTTATGTCGGTATTGAACTCATCGATCTCTATATGAATGGTGAATATAAGACAGTCGCATCTGAAAAAACAATACTCCTCAAACCGGGTAAAGAAGGAGAACTCTTCATTGATGCAAAACTCAGCGACGCGGATATTCAGAATAATCCTATCATCAAAGTTAAAGGATATTATGGTGAACGTGAAAATTCGCTTATTAAGACAATCTTTGGAGAATATGCATTCCAATTAAAAGGTCTTGATCTTATCTATTATATCCTTATCATAGTCATCATCCTCCTACTCTTCCTCATCTTTAATAAAAAGAAGTGTAAACATTGTGGAAGAAAAAATTTGCGCTGGAAGAAAAAATGCACTAAATGCAACGAATCCTTGTACGGCAAAACTCGAAAAGAACGATTTAATCATCATCACCACAATGAACATCACACAGTCAAAGAAGAAACGCAAACCGCACCTGTAACTGAAGAGAAGAAAGAGTAAAAATTTGTTCACACATTTGATTATTTCTCATAGAAAAAGTGAATTACAGACTACGACCTGCCGTAAACAGCAGGGTATTCTATAATTAAAAAAAAAAATAAAAAAAAATAACCGTTTACACTTACATTTACTCAATCTTTATTCAAGTTCTAAGTAAAAGTAGTAGGTTGTTGTACTCGTGTCAGTAAGGTGACCATTTTCTGCAACAATCATCTCGAAATCGTATGTGCTACCATCAAAACCCATTGCATTCTGTTCAAGGAGTGCAGTATAGATAATATTTGTGGTATCTGATAAGATGACTTCTGAGAATTTTGCTGTCTGCGCACCAGTATTATTATACATGTTCGCTGCATAACATGATGCACCTGAAGCGATTGATGTTGCTCCGACATAGAATGTAGTGAATGCAGTTGAAGCAATAAATGTATTAGCCAAACGATCAACAGCAGTAGCAGTAGCGCCAGAAAATGTGTGTTCTGCTCCTATTTCTGTGGCATTTGCACATCGAATTCCTGCCCAACTAGGAGTTGAAGCATATCGTGTTGCATAGATCTCTCCTTGCGGACTTGCAAGATTCCAATCATAAAGGGTTTTATTATTGCTATTACCAAGTACGATTGTACCGGTCACACTTCCAAAATACCCCTGCCATGTTTGTGTTATTGTTGTCGCATTGAAATTAATCTCTGTCACATTACCGGCAATTGCGGATGTTGTTTTTCCTGTAGCTGCTGTATATCTGCTGCTACTTACTGGTGTTATTGCACTATTTGGTCCTGAGGGTAATGCGAAGACAAAAGAAATGCTTAGCAATGTCAACAAGCCAATTAATATCAGTTTTTTCTCCATTTTTTCACCTTTGTTACTTATTCCAAAAATAGTCGTCTTCATTTTTTGTTTTTAATAAAAGGTCGTTTTGTCAAACAAACCTACATTAATATACTAATATGTATACTTATATATAAATATTTCGTTTTAGTATCTTTTAGGGAATATACTGTTTTAAAGGCTTAAAAATGGCAAATTCGCGAAAAATAGCATAAATTGGCTTAAAAATAGTTCGAAAACAAGAAAAATTTGCTATCGCAAATCAAAAATTTTTAAGTTGTGTCAAAAACTGCAAACTGAAGTTTGTAGCGTTCAGTTTTTGAACACTCGAAAATCCTCAGGATTTTCTCTGTATAAAAGTATTCTATACTTTATATACAACAAAGAAAACAGCGTTAAAAGTAATAATGAATTAATTCAAATCACTCGTCATTCAAATAAATAAGTAATGATTCACAGCGACTGAAAAAAATATGTGTTTACTAAAAAATTGTTCTCATCAAGAAATCTGCAAGTTTATTCTTACTTTGTATACGAGAAATTTCTTCTGCAAATTCGGGAAGTGCAAAAACGTCTCTTACCCAATTCGCAAAATCATTTTTTTCGTTTGTAACGTGATATGAAAATTCCTCATCAGACATTGCACGAAGATGATACGCAAGTTGAGGAAGTGAACGTAACACAACACCGTCGCGCAAATAAAAGAATTTTGAGAGATCATCAAGAAATATTGTTTGCACTGCGGCTTTATCTACGAGAGGTGCGGGATTTGTCGACGCCACAGGATTTGAAAAAAAATTAGGAGCGGAAGTGATCATAGAAATATCACCCGGAAGAGATAATTTTAATATCTGCGCAATAAGCTGGATTAATTGAAGTGTACTCTCATTAGCCCCTATCGGATTTCCTGTTGAACTACTGGACACGGGATACGGCACTATATATATTTGTGGCGCAGATGGTGACGGCATCTGAATAATAATGGGTTGAAGAGGATTTTGAGGATGATTTTGAGAAGGATATTGCTGAGAATAAATCATTGCATTTCCTGCATTCATCGATGAAGATCGTATAGCTCCTTGCGGCACGATCAGTTGTTCTTGTGTTGCCATAGATGATACTGCGGGCGAGACCGACGGTGCAGTATTCGATTGGCGAATAAAAGACATATCGACTGGTTGTAACGGGGCCGACATTGGCGCGCTTAAAGGTTTTTGCATGGTTTGCGCAGAAGAATTTAGGGGTGCTGTTCCTGAAGAATTATACGAATTATTCGAGGTATCATAAAGATTTTTTGTATCATAAAGATTTTTTGCGAGTTCTGGAAGTGTTCGTGGAGGATTAGGGATCGCACCTGATTTTATATCTTTATCATATGCAACATCATCATCCTTCTTTGATTGTAGCGCATGATCAGTCATATTTTTTGAGAAGTAATAGTTTCACCTCTTCTCCACCCCTAGTCCAATATACTATATATAGTACACCCCATTCTCATGTCAAGAACCACCGGTCACAGACTGGTGGCATGACTGCTTAGTTAATGAAATATTATGTGGTTCTTGACGCAAAGAAAAGCACAGCTTTTCTTGCGCACAAAATCATTGATTTTGTTGCGCTCAGAATTCCACGACCGGTGATTCCTGAGCACAGCAGATTCCACTTCGACCACCCATCATAGATAAGTGGAATTCTGTTGTTTAAAAAGTTTTATGTTGTCTCGGCTAATACGAAACCCTCTTAATTTTTGCAAGCATCCGTCCTCGCTAACAGATGTATTATCCTCTTAGCTCTGCGTTCCCGTATGGAGCAACCCCTCGCGACGAGCTCGATGTTTTTATCGACGAGCTGCGGTAAAGATGCTTGCATAGGATTTCATATTAGCCTGTTGTCTCATAATATAAACTGACTGTTTCGTCCGATCCACGATATGATCGAAGCTTTGCAGGAATTCGTATTTCATAATCATAAGTACCGTATGCGCCTGCTTGATGCGCATTAAGCGTAGTCACAAATATAATGTCCTTTCGTAAGAGTGGATTAGGGTTACACGTATAATACGTATCTCCTGAATCAGCGCTATCCCAGAGTATCCCTGAATAAAAATTTGTCGTATTCGTGCTCTTCACGACCGGAACATTTGACAAGTTATTCTGATAGATAGTATAATTATTTGTTTGGATAGGTGAACCGCCACTCGAATATGTTGCATTAACTGAATCTGTGAGGTTCTCAATAGCAAGGCAAGTATCTATCTCTTCAAAATCATTCGTCGTATTACTCGTACTATTCCCTGTTATATTTCTCGTGATTGCTTTAAGGGATTGCCAAGAGATTGATGAATCAGAATCTGCGATATAAATATTTGCAGACAGATTTGTAGGCAACCAATCGATAATAGTATTATTCGTGTTCGTCCCTAATACAAAAAGTCCTGTAATATTTCCATAATAGATCTGCCATGCAGCAGTATACACACTCTTATTTGCCTTATTATTCGATTCATTGAATTCGACAATTGCATTTGCGGGATCAGCTTTCACGAAGAGATTATAACCCCCGACTTTTGTTGTCCATGTCATATTCACCGTGATATTCTGGAGTGCAGAAAAATTAAAATATTGGTCGCTCCCTATCTGAATGCCCGTCGTATCAGGATCTCCTTCATAGAATCGTACGAGAATATTAGATTCTGATTTATTTCCAAGATTAAGGACAATTGATGATAGCGTAATATTTTGATTCTCGACGGGATTAGGCGAACTCAATAAGAGACCCTGATCACTAATTGCAAAGTCTCCTACGATCTGCAAAGTCCTGTTTGCAGGCGCAAATCCACAATTCGCAAAAGAGTCGCAACATTGTACGTTCCACAGATAGGTGCCATAACTCAAATTCAATAAGAAATTATTTTGTGACATATTAATAGGTGATGAATTGGTTGCATTTGCCATCCATACACCCGTACGATTAGTATAGAGTGTGCAATTTTGTAACTGAGGGTCAGAAGGAGTGTACGTGAATGTTATTTGCCCTTGATCGCGAGCATCATTTGGTGCCGGCGCATCTAATTGAACACTGGGTGGCGTTGTATCGATGATTGTAACAACTGAACTATTCATCCAACTACTCATATTTATAGAATCATTTGCCTGACACGAGAATGTCCAATTCTGTCCGATGGAAAGATTTCCAGAAGCAATATTCGCAACATTAATCTCTAAACTTTGAGTATAATTATTTGTCGTCGTTCCAGTAGTATTCTGTACGGCATTCAAGAACCACTTCCAATTATATGTTAAATTATTATTATCTGCATCTGTTGCATTACAATAACCCAAAAGCGTATCATTCGTATACGCAGTCGACGGAGAAATACGAGAAAAATTCATCACAGGAGCAAAATTAGAAACATTAGTTATTGTAAGAGTTCTCGTCTCTGTACAATTACTTACACCTGAAGTATCATCTGCACACGCAAAGTATGTATAACCGCCTAACGTTAAATTAGATTGATTGGATGTAAACTGCCAATTACTTGTATTATACTTATACAGATTGGATTTGTAAAGTTGACTAATCTCTGACGCACTAAGATTCCTATTCCAAATCATCACTTCATCAATAGAACCATTGAAATATCCACCAGTAATTGCTTTTCCATAACCAATAGTTAATGGTTCAGCAGCATCAGAAAGATGATTCCCTGCAGGCGTGGTATTCCAACTGTATGCGGTTTCAACACCATTAATGTACATATTTACTGCAGTATAACTCGAGACATTAGTCCAGGTAATAACTAGATTAAACCATTGTCCGACACCAAGAATGCTCGCGTTAGTATATCTTCTAATATTAGTCGTGGAATGTACGATATTAATTCCTAATTCTCCACCATTATCAGATCTAAAATCAATCCACCAACCCGCATTAACATTACTATCGCTCTTATACATTAATGCACCATAATTCGTAAGACTATTACGATTAACCCACATCGACCACGTCGCAGGACCAAGATTATTCAAAGAAGTGGGATTACTTACATTGACTAAATCATTTACACCATCAAAAGTTATTCCAGAACCATACTTACCAAGAGTATAATTACAACCCGCACCCATACCTTGACACGTACCATTATTACCATACGTACTCGAATCAAAAGTCTTATTGCTTGATACATTCTCGCCGAATACAGACACATTATTGAAATTATACAACAACACTAAAGAATTATTATACATCGTATAATTTGTCCCATTCCAATTCCATGTAACAGTCGAAAGGTTAGTTAACACAGAAATATTAATACTCGCATTAACAATAATAGAGGTATTGGTAGCAGAGGTACCACTGTTAGGAGTAGGATAAACAAACAACACCGCAGGAACCGCTCGAATAGCAACAACTGAACTGTTCATCCAACTGCTCGTCAACGAACTGTCGTTTGCCTGACATGAAAGAGTCCAATTCTGACCAACAGACAAATTACCGCTAGAAACATTAGCAACATTAATCTCCAAACCCTGAGTATAATTACTCGATGTTGTTCCCGTAGTATTCTGCACAGCATTCAAATACCACTTCCAATTATACGTGAGATTATCTAAATTACTATCAGTTGCATTACAATAACCTAGAAGTGTATCATTCGTATACGCAATCGTCGGAGAAACACGAGAAGAATTCAAGACAGGAGCACTATTAACAGTCATCTTCCTATTCGCCGTATCATTATTTGGAACACTACCCGAACCATAACTCGAATTAAAGAGTACATCAACATAATAACTCGATCCGGTAGTTCCTGTCGTATTAACCGTCCAATTCATACTCCAAGATTGTCCTTGAGAAAGTGTTGAAGAAGATGTTTGTGGATTAGATGTTCCAGAAATATTCCACCAGATTGCTTCTTCATAAACAAGATCTGAACCAGTCGTCCTACTTAGATTTAAATAATCGGTGCCATTATAACAATCCCATTTTACATCATTAAAAAGTGTCGATGCTCCATGTTGTGATGTTACTTTCAACCGTATTATTGTGGAACTATAATTCCAGCAGAGTATTGGCAAAGAAATATTTACTATAAAAACACCTCCTGTTGAATTACCATTTGAAACTCGCCATACACTGGTATCCAAACTATTTGAAGGTTTTGTATAATTTATATAAAGTGTCGCAGAATCTCCCGCCAGTCCACCAGTATCTCCTGTTGTACTCCAATTTCCATCAATAGTATAATTAAGATTATTCCAACCAGCTGTTGATTCATTTGCATATGTTCCGGTATTTAATCCCCCACATGCCGTACTCTCATTCGCACTTTCCTGATAACACATACCTCCGTTACCCGTCATGTATAATGGTGTTCCTCCACTCGTCGTATTAATCAATGTATCCGGCGTTGCACTACTCGCATTATATCGCGCATTTGCATAGACTGTTCCACAGATTGCACCTGTCTCACCCGTGCAGGTTACTGTTGCATTAATCTGAAATGTAGAATTCTGATTTACAGAAATATCTGTTGCAGGAGAAGTGATTGTAACATTCAAAGAACCGTAATATGGACTAATCATTAACACACTACTATTCAACCAGCTACTCGTCAACGAACTGTCGTTTGCCTGACATGAAAGAGTCCAATTCTGCCCGTCAGAAAGATTACCGCTTGAAACATTCGCAACATTAATCTCTAACCCTTGCGAATAATTATTCGACGTCGTTCCAGAAGTATTCTGCACAGTATTCAAATACCACTTCCAATGATATGTTAAATTATTATTATCTGCATCTGTTGCATTACAATAACCTAAAAGTGTATCATTAGTATACGCAGTAGACGGAGAAATACGAGAAGAACTCATAACAGGAGCAGAATTAGATACTGTTCTTAAAGTCGTCCCAGTCCTCGTAGAACTCACATTGCTAGAATCATTCGCATAACAATCAGTCCTGAAAGTATCATGACTATCAACAGGAGCAACAAGTGTATAAGTAGCCAATGTAGAAAATGCTTGACGATACACAGAATCATTCAAATCATACAAACCATAAAAATATGTCAAAGAATCTTCAGGATCAACATCAGTACTGCCAGAACAACCCATAGTAAACTGATTACCAATAATAGGAGTAGTCGGGGTTAAGGTATCTGCTGAAGGCTGTGTCGGAGCAGTATTCAAAATATCCTTCGCTGAACTTAAAGCAGAATCCGTATTAGCAGAACCATCAGAAACCCTCACCTGAACCTTAATATCACCAGTCTTATTACAAGCAGAATTAGAAGAACACGTCGTGTAAGAAGTTGAAACACCAAAACTTTGAAGAATAGTACCACTACTCGAGGAAGTAAATTGGTAAGAGTAAGATAAAGAATCACCATCAGAATCAGAAGAACCAGTACCCGACGATGAAACAAAAGAGTCACTACGATACGTACCAGAAGTAATAGAAGGTGTTGTAGGAGTTGTTGGAGCACTATTTGTTATCGTATATAAGAAACTACTTGAAGTATTTGCCACACCATCGCCGCAAGTTATGGAAATGTTGTATACTCCGGCTTCTGCCTGAGTCGGATTATCAAAAATATATCCAGAAGAATTAATATCAAATAAAGAAGTATTATCAAAATAAAGAATAGTATCGAAATCTAAATCAGTACAATTTACTTGTAATGATAAATTCACAGAATGAGAAATACTTTGATCACCAATAGACTGCGTAAAAGTAGGAGCAGTATTTGTTACGATGATTGATTCATTCCATACAAGATCCATGCGGTAACGCATGTTGGCGTCTCCTGCAGTGCCTTGCTGGTACATTGCGAGTCCCTCACCAGGATGGAGAATAATTTCATCACCTTTACCAGATATGATTTCTATCTTTCCATATTCCTGCCCAACTGCGCCAGGCGCCATCACACCAATCATATCAGAAGCAGTGGTACCGACAAAATTTACCGTCGGTCCTGCAGAGCGCAGTTCAGCAGTTGAAGTATTTGTCGCAGTATTCTTTGGCAGGATATCTGACAACGACATAAGTGTCCCGCCGCTCGATGAATTAATCCGTTGCAATGAAACAGGAATGTAACCAGGAGCAGTCAAGGCGCCGACCCTGTCTGATCGAACATCAATTCGCCTCATAATATAATCGCGGCTTGAATTCAGGGGATTATAGATTGTTGCATAGACATAATTATTAGTGAGCGATCCACTCACTGGCCCAATGGATGTCATGTAGTTTCCTTCTGTTGCCGGAGTGAGTGCGTAAGATATTTCTTTCCATACGAGCATGAACTTCACCCGAAAATCCACATCTCCTGCTGCTTCCTGATAGAGTGTCAATCCTTCGCCGGGTTTTATCACATAGGGTTCCTTTGTGAATATATCGTCTTGCCATCCGGTCAATTGTGGTGCAACAGCCGTCCCTAAAGCGCCTGGACTTTGCACACTTTCAATACGCGCATTACTTGATCCGACATATGCCACTGTAGGATTAGCATAACGCCATTCCATAATACTTACATTTGAACCAGTATTCTTTTTTGGAATATCTGATTGTGCAATGGATGTTCCACCTGATGCGCTTGTTATGCGCCTAATGGTGAACGGGATATAGACTGCTGTTCCCGCAGTATCAATATCCATAAATATCTTAGTTACAATCGCAGTCACATTACTCAGTGCAGGATTAAAGAATGAAGTATAATTATATCCTGAAGTTGTCACACCATTGAACGACCCAACATTAAGCGCATACTCGTTTTGCGCTGCAGGTACTGCTGCAAGTGGCTCTTCTTCCCAGTCAACATAAAGTTTTGCATACTGGCTCGCACCACCTGCTGTTTCAGAATACATTGCAAGCCCCTCTCCAGGTCGCAGGACAATCTTCTCATTATTGAATATTAATTCTTTACGCGAGCGCAATTGGCCGACAGCTCCCGGTCCAGTTATGGTAAGAATAGCTGCATCCGTCGATCCATTTAATGTTACTGTCGGACCATTATACCGTAATTCCATGACTGTCGTATTTGTCGCAGAATTTTTTTTCATGATATCTGATTGTGTAATAAGTGTTCCTGCACTTGCGGCATTAATGCGCTGGAGATTGACAGGCTGATAGACTTTGTTGGCAGTTCCCGCGTCCATACGTATTTCAATACGCTTAATAATTGCTACCTTGCCGCTGCCGACAGGATTGAATATCGAATGATAAGTATAATTGATTGTTGCAGTGGTCGTGACTGGAGGGGATGCATACATCAATTCGTTTTCTGTCAGGGGTGTAGTGGTGTTTGATATCTCTTCCCATTCCATTTGCGTACCGACAAGTTGACTGACATCCCCTGCAGTTTCTGATATTAATGCGAGTCCTTCGCCCTGCTTAATAATGAGTGGCTCCTCGCTGGACTCAAAAAGTGTTTCTTTATATGCACCATGCTGGTTTGCTGCGCCGCAGGGAGTTACTTGGCGTAATCGCGCGTTTGCAGTCCCGACATGTGTGACTGTCGGGTTAGTGTTGCGCAATTCAGCAGTGCTGACATTTGTTGCAGTATCTTTTTTCGGAATATCTGATTGTGTAATGAGTGTTCCTACGCTTGCCGCAGTAATTCGGCGCAGCGCCATAGTATTAGTATAGACTGCAGCGCCATTACAATCAACATTAATATCGATTCTCTTGACAAGATAAGTCTTTCCTGATGCTGCAGGATTAAAGAACGAGTGATAAGTATAATTGACTGTTGCAGCGATTGCGACCTTGGGTGTGGCAATGATATATTCATTCTTGAGTTGGGGTGTGGTGTTTGTTTCTTCCCAATCAACAAGAAGATTGACACGCTGGTTGGCACTTCCGGCAGCTTCCTGATAAAGTGCGACTCCTTCGCCTGGTCTGAGAACAAGTGGATTTGTCTCATTAAATACTAATTCTTTAAAGCCATTTAATGAACCTGCTGCTCCTGAACCCACAACAGAGATGATCCGCGCATTGACCCCATTGGGATAAGTCACTGCGGGTCCTGCATAGCGTATCTCGACTGTAGCGTTAGCTGAATTAGTATTCTTTTTCGGGATATCTGATTGTGCAATCAATGTTCCTGTTGACGATGCATTGATACGACGCAGGGTCAATTTCTGATACGTAGCAGTATTGACTGCGGTGTTCCGGAGAAATAAATAATTGATTACGACTGAATTGTTGGATGTTGCAGGATTAAATATTGAGAGATACACGTAATTCGCAGAAGTTGAACCAGTAACTGGCCCGATGGCGATAAGATATTGTGAATCGCTTGCATTGATCGAGGCTGCAGCATCCGGTGAAGAATAGATACAGAACAAGCCCAGTACTAAGAATAGGAATCCAAGACGCACGAACTGTTTCACATTCCATAATCCATTTATCTTAATCATCATTTATTTAATCATCATTTATCTTAATCATCATGTGGTGCTCATCTCATCAGCATTAACAAAATCCCTGTCGATTTCAAGATCGAGGTGTGCAATATCCTGCGGTCTGAGAATCTGGTCCATATCCATGAGTTTTCTGAATGCTTCCTTGACTTTCATATCGTCATCTGAAAAAGTTTGACCGAATTGTGGATTATAAAAATAAAATTGTTGATTGTCAAACTCTACATCCCATGCAAAATCTATCGGCAGTTCAGTCCTACCAGTTTCATTGGTGAGAGAAGTATTCAAAAATAGTACTGTCCCTAATTCTCCTTTGGAGACATTATAGGGTAAAACTCGTCGAGAAATATGTGTTGCAGTTTGCGTATCAAAAAGATAGAGCGTCTCATGATTTTTAGATATCCAGACAATACCTTGATCCTTGACGCCAATTGTAAAATCATCAGCAGGAGCACTCTCATTGAATCCAATCAGTATAGCGATTGATCTGTTCAGATCGATAACCAATAACTCCGATAAGACTGTAAGATTCGAATTATTTTTCAAGATCCTTACCGCGATGAGTCCATTATTCAATGCGTTCATATCGGCGATTGTATCTTTCGAAATATTGAGCGCTTGTGATATCCCAAGAACAGGCATATTCCTTTTTTCTCTTTTTTGGATCAGCGCATCTAAATCCGGAATACTTGAATCAACACTCAGAGCACCAGCATCAACAATGAGAGTGCCTGCATCAGCAGCGTCTGAATTTGATTGAGAGATAACAGGTTTGTCCGTAATAACAAAGCAATCCAGATAATCCCCGTCGGCATATAATGAATATTTTCCTAATCGTGCAGAGGAATAGGATATGACATCGCGTATTTCCTGGGAGTAAAGCAATTTTTCTGAATAATTTATGTTGCTGTAGATGAGCATAACACTCGCAGGCAAACTTGCATTATCGTGATAGGGTGCATAGTCCCTCAAGGAGATATCCACATTCTCTCCGGCAGCATATTCCTTGCAGCCAAAAGCGCTCTCTGCGTACACAACAAAAGTCTTTTCAATCGAGGAACCTAAATCCGGAGGCGAAGAATCTACTATGATTGAACCTAATGTATTTGAATCCACGATATTTGAATTCACGATATTTTGATAGTCTAAATAGCTCTTCGGCAAATATACCTTAATATAATAGGTTCCGGGTTTCTGCGGAATAAACGAAATATCATTATCGAGCGCTCCAAGATATTTTAATAAATAACTCGTGTCCTCCTGTAATGTTACCTCAAGGGACAATGATGCAAACAAGGAATCCCGGGATTCGCGGGACTTATTCTGCGACAAGAGATCATTCGGAAAAAGATAAATATGAACCACATCTCCGACTGAAAAAACTTCTGCATCAGTCGCAACAGTGATGGGAAGAAGAGGATTATTGGAAGAGAGCCCTGCAGAATTTTGCACAGTTTGCATACTTAACGCAGAGGATTGTGGGATACTGATGCTAGAGATTAAGATATAACATAAAAACATGATCATAACTCTTGTCACAATAATAATCTCATGATGAGAGATGATACGATCAGAGATAACACGATCAGAGATAACACGATCAGAGATAACACGATCAGAGATAACACGATCAGAGATAACACGATCAGAAATAACACGATCAGAAATAACACGATCAGAAATAACACGATCAGAGATATTATGATTTGAAATTGCATGATTCGTATAACTATCCTGATTACGCGTGTTACTCGCCCTCTTTTGTACTGGATTTCCTTGAACCATTTTTAATTTTTTTCTCAATCAGCTGCATTCTGCGTTTGTTCTGGAGCGTGTTGCGATTACGATTCTCAGACAATAAATTTCTAGACGAGAGACTCTTGAAGAGAAGGATTCGCTGGCGTATGTGTTGAAGATCCCACTACAGGATCAATTTGCGCAGGAATTTTTTGCAAAAATTCTTCTAAGTGCTGATGCATCTCGTTTTTATCGGTAATGTTTTGAATCGTATCTGCAAGCGAATTGAATAAAAACACCCCCCTAATCCAATTTGCAAAATCATTTCTTGTCGAGTTCACATGATACGCGAATGCATCAGGACTACCGGTCGTAAGATATGTTGAAAGTTCACGAAGTGATTGCAGTATGAGATGATCAACAGTATAAAAGTACTGTTCAGGCCGGATAGGTGTTGGTGAAACCGGTAATGTTGATGAAACAGATAACGTCTGTGGAGCAAGTGAAGTTTGTGGCGTGAACAACATAGTATTTTTTGATTTATCCTCATCGAGTATTTTCACAAAATCATCAGTTGCTTTCGCTTGCATTGTGTGTTGTTCTTTTTCGAATTCATTACGTGATTCCTCGGCTTTTTTCAATTCGGATTTTAAACTTGCAATATCGACGAGTTTGAGTTCACATTTTTTTGGCGCCTTATTCAGATGTTTCCATATCTTTTCAATACGGGGAACGAGTTCTTGTAAATAAATTTCGACCATATTAAAATTTCCAGATTTCACTTTATCAAGTGCAATCTTCAATTCGAGTTTGAGACCGAAGACATCCTGTTTTTCTGCATCTAATTGTTCGAGTTGATAGTGGAGATCGTCAATGATTTCATTACAGTTATCATATTTCTCGAGTTCTTCATCTGAGAGACGTTGCGTATTGTGCAGTAGCGGACGAAACGATACAAAATAGGGTCGACCATTATTATATGCCGGATTTTCAACCATCCCAAAACCCACACTTGCCTCGACAAGACCTTGAAGGACATCAGTACCATATTTTGCCTTAATGCGATCAATGTCTCCTTCATCACGCGTACGCATCTGAATTTCCGTATTGATGTTTGCTTTGATTTGTCCGACAAAATCTGCAAGGACCTGCGAAATCAATAACATACCGATACCCCACTTACGAAACTCACGACATCCGCGCTCAATTTGTAAAAATCCTTCTCCAGAACCACTGAATTTTGGCAGTAAACGATGTACTTCATCGTAAACAATGAGAAGTTTTATCTCAGGATTCTCAGGAAAATTAGCGTGAAATATTTCACGAATCGAATTGGCAACAAAAATGTCGATATCTTCCGGATCAAGTTTATTGAGTGTAAAAATTTGGACTTCTCCGGGGTTAATATATTTTTTAATATCAATCACTTCGAGTGCATTCGTAATCTGCCGTACATTACCATTAAACGATCTTGCATCTGTTGCTTTAAGCCCGAATTGCGGATATAATTTCAACATGTTCTTATCAATTCCTTTGCGCAGCATTCCCGACCATTCTGCGATGGGATCAAAAACAATAACTGCAATGCCCTTCATCAATGCTTCTTCGACGATAACTTGCGCAGCAACCGACTTACCACCACCTGTTGCTCCTGCAACAATAGTGTGCATTTTGAATTGTTCAAGGTCAAAATATGTCTTATGATCTGTCTCTGCAATTTTTCCCACAAACATAGATTTTAGACCGACTTTCGGTAATTCAGTGTAAGATACTTTTGCCGCATAATGTTTCTTACTCTTGATATGTTTTCGCATAAAAAACGATACAAGAATTACTGGGAGGAAAAATACTAAAAGGATAATCCAAATCCATACACTCATTCCGAACAAATATTGATCATAGAATGGTGAAACGACACTAAACACTGCGCTTGTACTGCTTGAAACTCCAAGATAATTCGCGCGTATACCCAAGACATAATTACCATTCGAAAGATTCTTTGGAAGTTCTGCGGTTTTTAATAATGAAAATGATGTTTGCACAAATACATTTGATTGATCAGACCAGACTGTAGAACCCGTAATATCTTGAATGGTAAATTGGAGTGTTACAGGGTATGATTGATCAGAGAGCATATTACGAAGATCTGTCTTAAATTTTAACTTATCAAAAGAAAAGATTTTCCGATTATAGATATCTGTAAAGATAAGGATCGATTCGACGGGTAATCGATCTTTTGAGAGGAGTTCAATATGGATAGGAATTTTTTGCTGTAATGTACCATCAACAACAAGCGACCCATTATAGATACCGGGTGTTCCTTCACCAAAGATTGTCAATGTAAGTTGATCATTGGTATTTGGAGAGATAATCATGCTACTCTTATCGAGTTTGATAAGTTTACTGAGATTTTCTCCCTCAATTGAAAAATTAAGATTTGCAGGAGCGGACCTATAATTATAGAATGCAACAATTTCCTGTAAGAAGTTTCCAACGACAATCTTGCGGTCAATTTTTGAGAGTGAGATACCATAATCAATACCTTCAATACGTTTTGGCTGCTCCAGAATGGGTGTTGCGGGCAGTGTTGTTGCATTAGTATACTTTCCTACAATCACATACGATGAAAACGAGGATACAACTGTTTCATAATAATAGTATGATGAACCTTCACTCGCAGATGTTGTCGCATATTCAACCCACACATTATTCACTAATTTTTTCAAGGCAATAGTAGTATAATCAATATTTTCTGTAGTAAACCATGTTTTGGGAACCTTGAATTTTATTGTTGCAGTAGCAATATTACTATTAGGAATCGTTGAAGTGATTTGAATGTAATTGTATACTGCGCCTGTTGTTGATGCTATCGCAAGTGGGGATCCTGTTGGTTTGTCAGAATCAGCAACTGTAAATGTTCCTGTAGTGCCGTCTTTGACTGTAACATCAATCGTAGTTACACCCAGGGTTTCGGATTTTGCAAAATCAAATGAACCAGTAGAACCACTAGCGATTGTTTCTGGCGTCAAAGTTTCAGTTACTGGAGGAACATAGATTGAATCATCACCACTACCTTCTTCAGAACATTGATCAAAAGGATCAGAAAAGAAGTAATACACGGGATTTGTTCCATTACGCAAAGGAAGGATCATCTGGTAATTATAGATCTGATTATCGAACCCGTAAGTGCTATTTTTTAAAATGTGAGAAATAAAAATAAGATTTCCATTCCCGTCTCTTAAGACGCCCATATCAAAATTAATGTCTGTAGCATTACCTGTTTTTTTTGTCGAAGTTCCAAAGACTGTGTACGTGTTTTGCCCTATCTGATAGACATGTTGTTGTGTGAATGTTTTTGTTGCGGACATGCTATTCGTTGGATCTACACCCATATACTGATCTACTTCGAGTGTTGTTGCAGGTCTTAATGTATCCCATGAAATTGTACTTGAAGGAACCTGTGAAGCCATGATCTCATGATCAATGCCCGGAGCTAAACAATTAAAAGAAATATTAATAGCAGATAAACTACAAGACGATATTTGTTCACTCCAACCGTTTTCACCTTTTATCATCTCGGCGAACCCATAAACTCCCGACCACATATATGCACATTCACGGTAATCCAAAATAGTTTCATATACATATCCTGCCTGCCCTGAAAGATAATTCTGATACACAAACCCTACAAAATTGGTGACTAGCATAAGCCCAAGTATTGACCCTGAGAGAAAAAAGAGCATAAGAACTATGATAAGTATATTCTTTCGATCTTTTTTTCCTGCGATAATATCATCTATTTTTCTATTCATATCCGTACGTCCTTTATATTATTTAGTTTACACGTCATCTATTTTGCATGGACCCGTGGTAAATTGTTGCAGAGCACTCACTTGAGCCGATATGGAACGAAGTCTCTCAGTAAGATCCTTCTTATACCGATCATCAATTTTTACATATGTTTTTTCTAATGTTTCATACTGATCAATAGATTCTTGAATATGATTTGTTTTTGCAAGCGCTTGGATAGTTGCTGAAAGTTCATAAAAGTATGAAATATCAATCTTATTGCAGAGTTCGTAGCATTCTTCATAGACTTTACGTTGAATTGGGGGAGGAGAACTCTCATACGTTAGTTTAATCTCGTGATAGATGAGCGCTGCTTTTGCACTATCCCCTTCATGTAAATAATCTGAAGAATCATTAATCAACACACGGATATAACTTGTCTTCTTTTTATAAAAGAACATACCAAAGAAATTCTTAATACGACTCGCAATATCAAAACTAATGATAACATAGACGAGGATGAGAATAAAAATGACAATAGCGAGGAGTACTTTTCCATTTAGTGATTCTTGAATTAACTTAAAATCAGTAATTGCAAGGCCGGTAAAGCGATTTGTGGATTGAACATTTTTATCAATGATCACAGTATCGATTTGTTGGATAGTATCAAGATTTATTGCACTGGCGATACTGTACGATATTGTTGTTGTTGATCCGGGAAACTCGAGGAGCGGGTCTTCTTTTAAAACAGTATATTCTTTATTGAGAACAGTTACTGATTTGATTGTCGGGATAACGGTTTTAGGGATATGTTCAACAAAGGTAATGCTCGTCGATTTTGCGAAGAGTTGCTGGTCTTCAATTTTTGCAACACGAATATCTTTCGTGATAAGTGTAATCTCTTTTTTTTCACCATTCAAATAGGAGAGAACAACGACACGCGCCTTAGTTGAGATGATTGCTTTTGATTGCGTAGTTTTTGTTGATTCAAAAAAGAGATTTTCTTTAATATTAAGATTTTTAAGGGAACGATATTCATCAAGGATTATTTTAAGTTCAGGATCACGAACATATTTCACAAAGGTTTTAGTCTCTTTGACTTCGACATTTATGGGTGTGTGGTATTTCAGGTATTCGATCGTATCAGTATAATTCTTTTGTAATAACAGTTTCCCATTTTCATTAAGGTCTCTGCGGAATGCAAGATTATGAATATCCCGATCGAGATTATTGACTTTTTCAAGGATATCTTTCAATTCGTTTTTAATACCTAAAATCTGCGCAACCTCGGCTTCCTGCACGGATAATGCATCTATCCGATCAAGTGCAGCATTCAAATCATCAGAAGATGTTGCAGTTTTTTGTGCTACGGCCTGCAGATCAATACTTGAAATAGTAAAATTATAATCATCACTATATGCGCTATTATTACTTTCATCACGACATTCGATTTTCCATTTATAGGATCCATAATCAAGATTAGTAATATCAAACGTATACTCAATATTCGACTTTAAATTCGGTCCTGCATCTTTGAGTGTGAACCAATGATCTTCGAGTTTTGCAGTATAGAGCGCGCAATACATCTCACTCATATCCTCGGCTTTAAATTTGAGTTTGATTGTGTCTTTCGTAAATGTTGCGCCAGTACTCGTGAGAAGCGTAATCTTCGGCGGGAAATAGTCTTCGATTGAAAGATTCATGGAAACCGTGATATTTTTATCAACAAGAACATTACTCAGAAACCCGCCATAATCACCTTTTGAAGCATAGATATCATATTTTCCTTGAACAAGACTAAAAACAACTTCACCATCAGGATTTGTTGTCTTATTCACTGCATCATCAATGCGCACGAGAACATCACGGGCTCTGCTCCCTGTTTTTTTATCATAAGTAATAATTTTGAGTTGGTAGAGTTCACGAATTTTTATTGATGTTATGGTAGTATAACTGTTTCCTGCGCTATCATTAACCGTAAGATTGATTTGATATGTTCCACTGCTCGTGAAGTTTTTGTATGCCCCAGAACCACTAAATGTTTGCCCATCATACAACGTCCACTTATACGTGTATGGCGCAATACCCCCGTTTGCGGTTGCATTAAACGTCACAAGATTTCCTGCAACAGCATGTGTATTATGCGGAGTAATAGTTGCACTGATACTATTAACTACTTCAAAAGTCGTATTTGCATGTAACGTAGTATTTTTATAACGCATCACAGTTTCGACGAGGTATTGCCCGGTCTTATTCGTATACGGCATCGCATAATGTTTGGGAAAGGTATCATTTTTGAATTCTGGCGTCGCATAGCATTGCACCCATCCTTGAGCAACCGGACAAATCGTTATTGAAACATTACTATTATTTATGGCAAAAATATCATAATACGCAAGTTCTCCCAGATTATACGCAGATTTTGTCATAGTGATAGAAAGGAATGGTTGGACCTCGGGGGAGGTGGGGGAGAATAGAGGGGTAACACTGAATGTATTATTTGCTGATTGTGTTCGATTGAACAGGTCAGTACACGTAAGAATGTAAGAGTAATTTATTGCAGTAACATTGAATGAAGTTGATATCGTCGTGGTTTTGAGTCCTGAACTCAATTCGGGAGATGATGCATCGAGTGGTATTGAAAAACTAACAATCTGCAAAGAGCCATTTACCGGAGGGATTGGGCTTAACGTAAGTTGACAAATACTATCTGATCCTTCCGTGAGTGTAAAATTAAAGGGCAAGAGATACAAAGAGGAATTTGTATTTTGAGTTACATTTTGCAGCGACGAGGAATTAATTGATTGCGTTAGTGGAGTAATAATGGTGATGATCGGCATTGCAGTATCTACAATAACATTTTTTTGTGTTCCGGAATTGATGACTTGTGTGGTGTTGGTTTGAGTGATTGTTGTCGTATTTGTTTCAATGATAGAGAAATTTCCACTATTATTACTACTTGAATTAGTATCACTCAAATTGGAAGGCACCATGATATAATTTGTGATGATGAGTGTAGTGGTATTCAATTCGAAAAGCGTCGTCGTACAGTTCAATATCATGCGATGTAAGCCGTCAGCGAGTGATGGCGAGATTTGTTGTGAATACTGAAGCGATGGTGTCGCATCAGTCACATTGAATGTAGTGGAATAATGGGTAGTGATGTTCGAGATATTTAATGCGTCGGTATTATTTGACAATAAGGTTGCATTAATAGTAAGCATACAATCAATGAACAATGTATCATTGATGTCTAGTAATGTCGTCGTATTGGCAGACGCATCGAGAGACTCCGAATGTGTATTTGAGATATTAAGTTCACTTGTTGCAATCGTATAATTAATTGCATTAAGATCTATTGGAGAATCAGGAGTGGTGATCGTAAGATACTGCGCAGATGCAATAGGCATAATCGCAATGAAAATAACTAGCGCAACGAGTATAATAACTCTCGAGGAGACTATCCTTTGTCCAGATGTATTAATGGTATTCATAGGTTACTGCGCGTTATCGCGATGATTAGTATCTCCACTCTTTGTATCCATATTTTTAAGTTCGTGCAATCTTTCTTCGTAGGATGATGCATCGGTTTTGAGTTCACGCAAGATTTTGTCAAGATCGGTGATGAGTTTTTGTTTTTCTTCGAGTGATTTCTGTGATCGTTCTTGGGTGAGATTTTTCGGTAAGCAATATTTTCGGATCACGAATCGTATTTCATCAGAAATGTCCATGAAGTGATTTATCTTTTGGAGATCCCTTAATTCTTGCACTAATCCTTTCGGCATGCGAACAGATACTACTGCATCTTTTTTTTGCCGTACAGAGTTTTTTGCTGCAGGAGTATTATTCATCTTTGTAGCGTTCCTCCAATACATAGTTGCGGCAGAGTTCACGGATGACTTCACTGCGTGAAGAATAGGATCCTTCTCGGATAAGTTCATCTACTTTTTTTAATAATTCAGAAGAAAGCCGGATATTGATAATTTCAATGTTATCCATTTTAATCTCAAAATAAAGGAAAACAAACGTATTTTTTATGTTAGCTATTTGTATGTTTCTCGTAATCGGAATAGAGATTTATAAAGGTTTTGGTTAAGCACAAATCTCAATATTTTGTGCTTAAAATGAATTGAAGAAAAGGAAGGTATGCTTTGTGTAAGATATTTGTAGTTGTTTTGTATGCTTTATATAATACGTGATTTTTGTAAGAATGAACAAAAGTTTTAAAATATGACCTTACTTCCCAACATACATATGAAGCTTGACAATATCGGAAAATGGCTGAGAACGAATAAAGTCAAGATTACGCCAGAAAAAGTTGAAAAAACTTATCGTGGCTTCTCCCTGACTATGCTTTGGGGATTCTTAGAAAGAAAACCCTATATGTCTGCTGCGCAAAGATACGCTCGAGAAAAACGTCTAATTCCTAAATTTTTTGCTGCAGGACTTAATACACCAGAACTGATAAATATGGACGATCAAACATTGACATTAAATATGAAAACGCTTGAATTAACTGATTTTGTTGAAGTATTCCAAGATCCAAGAATACATAAGGATGATAAATTAAATTATTTTAAACAAGGTCTACAGCAATTGTATGGAATTCATAGCTTAGGAGAAAGTCACGGAGATCCTTATCTTAAAAATTTCTTCAAGTTAAATAAACAATATCAAAATCGTGGAAGTGTATATACGTGCGATTTTGAATATCAAAGAAAATCTCCAAATCAACTGACGACGGATGTTTTGATATTTGTTGCAGACGCTACACATGTATTGAATAATAATCATCCTCATGATACTCCAGCAACACTGACGTTGTTGAAGGAAGTGTATGGAAGAGACATTTCTTTTCCTTTTGATGATAGAGATAAATTTTTCTTCAGAGCACGTTTCGGAATGAAGAGCGATTTCTTTGAATACTTTAAACAATAGAAGACTTTTTCCGGAGAATTTATTTCTTCGGCACTTGCGCTTCATGCAGGACGTCCATGATCAAATCACCTTCTAATACTAAGAAGTTTCCGGGATGTATCTCTCGTTCAAGAATATTTTTGACGTGTTTAGTCTCACCATTAGAAGTGATTTCTACATCTTCATGATGTTTGCCATAGACTCGTTCCACATACCAGTAACGCTTATCAGGCATAGGATATATAGGGTGTTTAGGGTTTATGAAGGTTGTGATTCGAACGGCTCCAGTGAAAAAGTCTTCTAAAAATATTTTTTATATTGTGTAATATTATTCTTGCTGCATGTTTAAGAAAAATAAAAAAAAATAAAATTCTTTAATCTCTCCAGGCAACAATCCCCCACATCACAAGTTCGCCAATACCTGCAATAAATCCAAGCACAGGGAAGAAGAACAAGACAGGGAGTAATGCAAGCCAGCCAGGATATTTTCTGAATTCATAAATCTTCCACGTCCAGATAATAAAGAATACGATATTTGCAAATGGAACAAGGAAGATAAAAACCCAAGGCCACTTCTTTTTTGCAAGGATTGGGATTAATGCAAGATTTGCGATTGGCACCCATGCAAGCCATGCAATATCTTTATGTTTCATTTTATTTGCAAGTGTAGAGAATACAAATGCAAAATAGATGTATAACGCAATCGCGCCAAAAACCATTGTTGCAACTGCTGCTCCAATCATCGCGCCGATAAGGCCGCCGGTCAACATATCAATCACTGCCATCATACCACCTCGAAATGGATAATAGATGTTCCTTGAATAAAGGAGTATAAAAAGGTTGCGGAAAAAATAGTTTCGGGAGTAACTGACAATAAATGAGATACTGTTTTATGTTTAATAGATATTAGTCACAATTGATAGACTAATTGGACAATGACTTATAAAAGAATTAATTTGAAAAATATGCGTTCAAAACATTTACTCTAAAAGTTTAGTTAATTCTAATCTACCTTCTTTCTGAAGCTCTTGATATCTGTCATTTGGATTAATTCTATCCCATTCGGTTGTTATCATTCCATTATCTGGTTCCTTATATTTTGCGAATGGTTTATACTCTACAACTTTTGCAAAGGCATCAACTAATGCTTGATCATATTCTTTAGCAGTTACAAGAAGGAATGTATCAGGAATCCATGTTATGTAAAATGGATTTCCTTTATGTTCGCCCCCACATCCGTGCTCATGAACAGAAAGAGGATTAATCATTACTTCCCTGTTTTCTAATCCGCCTTGTTTAACTAAATCTGCTTGAACATTATACCAGTGCCATTTCTTTTCTCCAGGAGCACACGCATCTGCTATTGTTTCTGCCATAATGCTAATTAGAAAGAATATTTCCTTTATAAATTTTTCTATCGTTACTACTTAAAAATTAAAAATAATATCTATCTAGTTTTATTTTAATGCTCATTCTCCAACTCTTCGAAATTTTTTGCTTTGCAATGTTGCACGTCACCTCAACAACAATATTTATAAAACAATCCCTATTTCTTGGGTTTATAGTAAATTACTTTTGGCTATATACATTTGAAAGTAATTTACTATCTAGCAAATAACTTCAATTTAAAGTCGATAATGTTATTTGCTATACCTGTGATTAATGAAGCCCACATGGGCTGAATGAGGGATGTTTATTCTAATATCACCTCGGAGGAACACTAAAATGGCAGACCATAAAGGATATGATATTGTTGAAATCGCTCGGAAGAGCGGAAAGATTAAGAAGGGAACGAATGAAGTGACAAAACTTCTTGAACGTGGATTTGCAAAAGCAATTGTCTATGCAACAGATGTTAACCCTAAAGAGATCATCATGCATCTTCCGCTTCTTGCAAAAGAAAAAGGAATACCGTGCTTTGAAGTTCCCAGTAAAGAAGAACTTGGCGCAGCAGCAGGACTTACGAAACCTACTGCCGCAGTTGCCATTACTGATCTTGGAGACGCAAAGAATCTCCTTAAAGATTAAGGTGTACCATGGCAGCACCAAAACCACAACAACAAAGACCAGTAAAAGGTCAAGACGCAGCACCCGCTGCTCCAGCTGAGATTAAAGGTTCAGTCAATTTTACTTACGCAGTCCCCGGACGTGTCGAAGAGATTGTTGGCAGAACAGGAACAAGAGGAGAAGCAACACAAGTTCGCGTCAAAATCCTTGATGGACGAGACAAGAACAAGACCATGCGCAGAAATGTTCGCGGACCCGTACAACTCGGCGATATTTTAATGCTCAGAGAAACTGAAATTGAAGCCAGGCCACTTAATAAGATGGGTCGAGGAAATCAATAAACTGATACGTCAGCAGCACACACAAGGTGGAATCAATGGTTAAATGCTCATTTTGTAACAATGAACTTCATAAAGGAACTGGAAAGATGTTTGTTAAAGTATCAGGTCAAATCCTTTATTTTTGTTCAAACAAATGCGAAAAGAACCTCTTAAAACTTGGCCGCATCCCCCGTGAAATAAAATGGACTGATGTACCGAAAATAAAGAAGGTAGAAAACGTAGCTAGTGAATAAGGTGGATACTATGGTAAAAGCAAATCCTGATGTCAATGAACAAGCAATGAAATCAAAAATCGAAAGAACACTCGTACTCATCAAAGCTGATGGTGTCCAACGCCAAGTAATTGGACGTATTATCCAACGGTTTGAAGATTGTGGTCTTAAAATCGTTGGTATGAAAATGCAGTGGGTTGATGAAGCGTTTGCAAAAAAACATTATTTTGATGTTGAAGAACGTAAAGGACCACGCGTATTTCGCGACCTCCTCAAGTATCTTACTTCAGGACCAGTCGTTGCATTAGTGCTTGAAGGTGTTGATGCTGTTGAACTTGTAAGGAAGATGGTTGGACCAACAGAACCAAAATCTGCATTACCCGGAACTATCCGCGGTGATTTCGCGCAACATTCCTACGGATTTGCAGATAAGAAAAACACTTCAGTTATAAATCTCATTCATGCATCAGGAAAACCCGAAGAAGCAACCTATGAGATTAATCTCTGGTTCACACCTGAAGAATTGCACAGTTACAAAACAGTGCATGAAGTTTTTGTCTTTTAATTTTTTTATTTATTATAATCAATATAGACTAACAATTATTAAAAAACACGGAGGTAGGAACAGGCAAACACTGTTTCCTAAAAAATTATGGGAGAAAAAACTGTTGATAAGGTTATGAGAATTGCTGGTGTTGTAGAAAACATTAGAAATATTGCTACCTGCGCGCATATTGATCACGGAAAAACAACATTTTCAGATAATCTCTTATGGGGTGCAGGAATGATGTCGCAGGATCTTGCCGGTAAAGCATGCGCTCTGGATTTTCACGAAGATGAACAAACACGTGGTATTACAATTGACGCTGCAAACGTATCCATGGTACACATGATCGAACATACTGAATATTTGATTAACTTAATCGATACACCAGGACATGTGGATTTTGGTGGTGACGTTACCCGTGCAATGCGCGCAGTTGATGGTGCAATCGTATTATGCTGCGCTGTTGAAGGCATCATGCCGCAGACAGAAACAGTACTTAAACAAGCACTTCGTGAACGTGTTAAACCAATACTTTTTATCAACAAAGTGGACCGACTTATCAAAGAAGTCAAACTTACTCCTGAAGCAATGCAGGAACGATTCATGAAAATCATTAATCATGTGAATAAACTTATCATGGATCTCTCGCCAGACATGGGCGCTAAATGGCAAGTAAATGTTCTTGATGGTAGTGTTTGTTTTGGCTCTGCATTCCATAATTGGGCACTCTCTGTTCCCTACATGAAAAAGAAGAGTATTAGTTTTAAGGATATTATTGATGCCTATGAAAATGATAAATGGAAGGAACTCAAACAGAAAGCTCCGCTCCACGAAGTTATCCTAGACGCAGTCATCAAACACCATCCTGACCCAAGGCAAGCGCAAGTATATCGCATTCCAAAAATTTGGCATGGAGATGTTGAAAGTCCAGAAGGAAAATCACTTATGCATGCAGACCCAAAAGGCCCTGCAGTTTTTGTTGTTACAAAAATGACTATTGATCCGCAGGCAGGAGAAATCTGCGCTGGACGAATCTTTAGTGGAACCATGCGTAAAGGAGAAACTGTCCGATTGAATAGAGCAAAAACTGATGTTCGCGTACAACAACTCTTTATCTATAATGGTGCTAAACGTGAAATTGTCGATAATATTCCTGTAGGAAATATTATTGGTGTCTCTGGACTTCGCGGCGCATACCCGGGAGAGACAGTTTCTGTTGGTGAAATCGATCCATTCGAAGCAATCACCCACATTTTCGAACCAGTCATGACTAAAGCCATTGAAGCAAAACGCCCAAGCGATCTTCCAAAACTTGTAGAAGTACTCATCCAAATATCTAAAGAAGACCCCAGTATCCGTATTGAAATTAATAAGGAAACAGGCGAACATTTGATGGCAGGAATGGGTGAACTTCACTTAGAAATTATCGAAAACAGGATTAAGAGCGAGAAAGGTGTAGAAATCCAATCATCACCGCCCATTGTTGTCTATCGTGAAACTATAACAAAGAAAAGTCCTGATGTCTATGAAGGTAAATCTCCAAACAAACACAACAAATTTTACTTCCGTGTAGAACCACTCAGCGACGAATTACGTGCTGCAATAAAATCCGGAGCACTTCCTGAAGGTAGGCCGAAGAAGAACTTACAGGACCTCTGGGGCGTACTTGAAGAAGCAAACATGGAAACTAAGGAGTCGAGAAAAGTCAAAGATGTCTATAAAGGGAATATGCTCATTGACGGAACCCGCGGTATCGTTCACATTGGTGAAATCATGGAAATGGTCTGTGACATGTTTGAAGATGTTATGACTAAAGGTCCACTCGCAAAAGATCCTTGTATTGGCGTCAAAGTCACTTTGGATGATGTTAAATTGCATGAGGATGCAATCCATCGCGGACCAGCGCAGGTATATCCTGCTGTTCGTGACAGTATCCGTGGTGCAATGATGACTGCTGGTCCATTAATGTTTGAACCAGTCCAAGTACTTCAATTCGAAGCTCCAATTGACTTCATGGGAGAGATCTCTAAATTGATTTCCTCGAAGCGTGGACAACTCCTCGATATGCAGCAAGAAGGTGTACAAATCGTTGTGAAGGGTAAATTACCTGTCGGTGAAATGTTCGGATTAAGTTCAGATCTTCGGTCTGCAACTGAAGGACGCGGAAACTTCTTTGTCATCGACCAGAACTTCGAAAAACTCCCCGAAGAACTCCAAGGGAAAATCATCGGCCAAATAAGGACCCGTAAAGGACTGAAGGGCAGCGAAGACGAACAGTCTGAATAAATTTTTTTATTTTTTCTCTTTCTAGTAAACGGATATAGTGCTATAGTTTATTAAAGTTATGCCAATTACTTTGTTCTACTAAGTGAAAACAGTTCGAGGATTATAAAGTCAAAAAAATTCGGGGAGGATAAAAAAAAGAATTACTCTTTTGTGAATAAAGTAAAAATATAATTATTACCAATATATTTAAGTTTGCTTACATGTTCCGAATTTATCTTGTTAAGTATCTTATTATCCAATCCAGATAATAACTCATTAAAAAGAGTTTCACTACGACCGGCGAAGTTATGTGCGCTTATGCCTCCTCTTTTTAAAAATATATTATAAAACTGAAACCAAAATATCATTTCTGTATTATATTTATACGTATCTCTCCAGTCTCTTCTTCTGTCGTCGATTTCCATTGCAATGGAACCACAATCCCCATCATAAAAAACTCTTTCACTTATTATTATATCAAACGGCCCTATTTTGTTTAAAGCATTATACAACCTGATTATTTGTTTTTCGTAATCTTCATCTTTAAAATCATTTATATATATTGTGTTAATCCCGGCCGGGTGAAAAACAGCGTTCATTTCTTTTTTTTCAACACCGTGATTTCCCAACTTGTAAGGATCCATGTTGCGCCCGGTATCTATTATTGTAGCGTCTATACTGTTGCAAAAATTTTTTAAAATTAAAATATTTCCTCCATTAGCCCCGGGGCCTATTTCTAAAACTCTTTTTCTTTCCAATACTTTCTTAACATCTCTAAAATACGCTTCCTCATCTATCGTTTTTCCATTATTTTTTAAATATTGTCTTATATCTAAATATATTTGAAGTATTGCAAGCACAGTACTAATCGGCTGAGTTGATGTAATTTTTCTTTTGAAAAGTGTAGATAGTTCGTGAAATTCCTTTCCCGGCAAATTACGATTTATAAATTGTGTATTCTTAATATTGCTTTTAGAGTCTAATCCAAATGTTTCTAAATTTTTGTCCTCTTTTGCTTCTCTTATATCTCTCGCGAGAAATTCTGCATACGTTTCATGTATTTTTTTGAATGTTTGCTCAAGTTGGGGATATTTCTTTATTTCTTCTTCGTTTTTCTCTAGTGATGCTTCTTGTATCTCTGTGTCTTTTTCTATATTAAATTCTTGTTCAAACTCTTTTTTTAAGAGTAGAATATATTCTATTGCTTTTTTTGTGATTAAAGCCGAATCTTGCGAATGATGTTGTGTAAAGGTTATAAGTTCATCTCTGGCCTGTTTCGTTCTTGTGTCTAGGTATTGCAGTGTTCTTCCTTCTAATATTTCTCTTTTTTCAATGTTTTTGTTGAATACGCGTTCTAGAAAACTTGCAGTTGGAGGAAATCCTGACATTGTTCGCGATTCATTTCTGTAATGGACTCTTAAGACTTTATGGATATAGTTAGTGATATCTTTAATGGCATCCTTTACTAAGATATAATCTTCTTTAGTTAATTGAACCGCGCTTAAAATAGGAATTACCTGATTTAAGTCAGTGATTCCTTGATGTATGAGTCTATCTGCTGATGATTTAATTGATTCTAGATCTCCAAGAACTTCACCAGATATTTTCTCGAAATCTTGTACATGTTCAAATTTTCCTGATTTGAATTCTTCAAGAAAAACAGACAATTTTCCGACTTTGCCTTGAACATCTTTACCATGTAAAGCCATAGACATGCCCAAACTATACAAATTAAGCGCTGCAGAATCATATTGATCAATCATACAATCTATCCTACAACAAGAAATATAAAAAGGTATCGAAATACTAATTTCAAATCGAAAAATTATTTTTTCTCTAATTTCTTCTTTTTCTCAGGTTCAGAAATATAATTTTCAGTCGATGTGATTGGGCGACCGATTTCTTTCTCAGTCTCTTTACGTGCATTACCTGCAACTTTACCGCCGCGTTTAGCTGCGCCTTCGACAGCCAACAACTTGAACTGTCCGATAAAATCGGACAGTTGAAATTGATTGCGGAAGATGGAAAGTTACGTGAAACTGATTGTACTAATACTGAAGGTGCATTTCGTATCATTCAATCCATTTCTTCACCAAAAGTTGAACCATTCAAATTATGGCTTGCAAAAATAGGTTATGAACGTGTTCAAGAAATTGAGAATCCTGAACTTGCACAGGAACGTATGAAAGAACTCTATGAAAAGAAGGGATATTCTAAGTCATGGATTGACAAGCGGATAAGAGGGATTGCAGTAAGACAGGATTTGACTGATGAATGGAAAAAACGCGGGGTGGCTGCTCAGAGCGATTTTGCGATACTTACTGCAGAAATTAGTAAGGCAGCTCTTGATATGACGCCAAATGAATATAAAGAGTATAAAGGACTAAAAAGGGAGAATCTTAGAGATCACATGACTGATCTCGAACTCATATTTTCAATGCTTGGAGAAGCATCAACTACAGAAATTGAGAAAACAACCAATCCTAAAACATTTCCTGAACATAAAGAAATATCTAAAGAGGGTGGAACAATAGCAAAAGATGCAAAAATTGCACTAGAAAAGAAGACAAAAAGAAAAGTCATAACTAAAAACAACTATCTTACAGAACCAGAGAGTAAAAAACGATTAGAGAATTAGTAAAATATGGCGAGAAACTCTATCATTCCTCACCATCCCTCCATAACAACACCCTTCTATTGTCTCACCCATCCGCCCGTCCACCAAATCAAAATATTTATAAATAGTCTATAATTCCTACTATAAATCCCGTGGGGGTTGAATATTAAGATACTAAAAGTGTATACAGTATAGATCATACTGATGTTTAGGAGAGGAGGTCTTTAAAATGGCAAAAAACAAAGAACATATTAACCTTGTTTTCGTCGGTCATGTTGATCACGGAAAATCAACTACAGTCGGACGATTACTCTACGATTCAGGAAATGTTGATGAGCAAGCAATGCGTAAGCTCAAAGATAAGGCTGCTGAATTAGGTAAAGGCGGGTTCGAATTCGCATTTGTCATGGACAATTTGAAAGAAGAGCAAGAGCGTGGCGTTACAATCGATCTTGCACACAAGAAATTCGAGACAGATAAATACTACTTCACCATCATCGATGCACCAGGACACAAGGATTTTGTCAAGAACATGATTACGGGAGCTTCTCAAGCAGATGCTGCAGTTCTCGTCTGTGGAGCAAACGAAATTAAAGGTACTGAAGGTATTACTGAACTTCCACCACAAACCATTGAACACGCACGATTGACTAAGATTCTTGGTGTCGGCCAACTTATTGTTGCAATCAACAAGATGGATATGCAGGCATACTCTCAAGAACGTTATGAAGGTATCAAGAAAGCAGTTTCTGCACTTCTCAAAGCTTCGGGTTGGAAAGTTGAAGATGTTGCATTTGTTCCACTCGCATCATTACTTGGAGAGAATATTATAAAGAAATCAGACAAGATGCCATGGTATAACGGTCCAACACTTCTTGAAGCAATCAATAACTTGAAAGTTCCAGTGAAACCTACAGAACTTCCATTCAGAATGCCAATTCAAGATGTGTATAACATCACCGGTATTGGTGTAGTTCCTGTCGGGCGTATTGAAAGTGGCATCTTAAAAGTTAACGATAAGGTTATCGCTGTTCCTGGACGTGAAGGTAAAGGCGTCCCGGGAGAAATCAAATCCATCGAGATGCATCACGAACAAATGAAGGAAGCAAATCCTGGAGACAATGTCGGTTTATCAGTTCGTGGATTTGGAAAGAAGGATATCGCACGTGGAGATGTTATTGGTCTTGAGAGCAATGTTCCAACTGTTGCAACAGAATTCACTGCGCAAATTGTCATCTTGAACCATCCCTCAGTCATTACGGTCGGATACACTCCGGTATTTCACATCCACACTGCACAAATCGCATGTACATTTACTGAGATTGTCAAGAAGCTTAATCCAATGACTGGTGAAGTTCTTGCTGAACATCCAGACTTTATTAAGAATGGTGACGCAGCAATTGTGAAATGTAAACCAACACACCCACTTGTCCTTGAGACAAATAAGACCATCCCACAGTTGTCCCGTTTTGCAATTAGGGACTCTGGTGTGACTGTCGCTGCAGGAGTGTGCATCGAAGTTGTCAAGAAACAGTTATAAACTGTTTATTTTTTTATTTTCACATATGGTAAACTAACAATTTATCATTGGAGTACACACTATGCAGAAAGCAAGAATTAAATTAGCAAGTACTGACATCAACAAGATTAACCAAACATGCAATTACATTAAAGACGTTTCTGAAAAGACCGGTGTTATCATTAAGGGTCCAATTCCACTACCCACGAAACGCCTTCGCGTAACAACGCGTAAAGGTCCTTGCGGTAATGGCAGTGCATCATGGGATCGCTTTGAAATGCGTGTACACAAACGATTAATTGATCTGGGTATTGATGAACGTGCATTACGTCTTGTCATGAAAGTTCCAATCCCTGAAGGACTCAATATTGAAATCGAAATGATTGATGAATAGATCATTTCTTAAGATTTTCTTTTCTTACTATCGTTTTTTATATCTCGTTTTTTGATTATAATCACAAGATATACAAATATAACCACTATGCGCTACTGCTAAATAGTAACATTTAAATAGGGATTGCTTTTCTTGAACATATCATGAATAGACTATACGTCAAAGAGAATTTTCCAGAATATATCGACTTATTAGTACGCTTAAATAAAAGCACTGAGGAAAAACAGGAAGAGATCATTAAACCTGCAAAATCCATCTCTGAACTTGAAAGGACGCTTGCAGAAATGCATTTTACTGAAGCAAAACATTATAAAAAAGCACTCATCTATTGGGTTCCAGTTTTCTGGGTAGGAGTAGTAGGATCTATTTACACAATCCTAAATGATAAACCTATTATAGACGTAAGCGCTGCAATAGGCGTTACCATTGTAGGCTTTACAGGAACTCTTGGAACACTCAACATTATCAAAAAAGATAATCAGTATGGACGAAAACTCATGAAGAGTGCAGAAGAACACGAAAGAAAAGTAAATAATAATACCGAATATTCTCTGAAGAGGCGCCGTCCTAAATCTCTGTTTTCTTAATATTTATTAACCCAATATACCCTTTTGGGGTATGATTGGGGGTGGGAGCGAACCCCACCGTGACTAAGGAAAACAAGCTGATTAAAAAAGTTAAGCGT
>JBBAAQ010000004.1:0-100689 GCA_041658255.1 Candidatus Woesearchaeota archaeon | reverse complement strand
TTAGTGCAGAAACTGTAAAACACTATATCGAGAAATCAAACAACTGGTCGAAAACGAAACAGACAAAACTTTAACGAGAAAATCGGCGATAAAGACCCCCATGCTTTAGCGGGGGGATAGCTGATTTTCCGTCGTAAAATTTATTTCTTTCCCTCCAGAATTAAGGATGCTGCCTCGTCAAGTGTTACTCATTTCTCTCTTCCTTAACTTATAAAGAGCGATTCTGGAGAAATCGTCGACGTAACATTAACCTACCCGAAAGACATTATTGAACAGGTACGAACGTGGAAGGGACTATCATTAATTCTTCACTATACTGATTCAATGATGAGTTTATCTTTCTCTGGTCTGATATATGTTTCACTCCCTTCTTTCCATTTAAGAAAATTCGTAATCTCTTTTGGGAGTCTCACTGCGAGAGAATTTCCACTCCGCATTATTTTTGTCTTCTTGCCAAGATTCCATACTCCTGCTTTTCTTGCAGCCTGTTCGATCTTTTTTGTCGTTTGTTCGTCGGTGAATGATTCATTGCATTGAGAGCATACTTGTGCAGGAAATTCTCCTAAATACACACCGAACATCGATTCCTTTATTTTCTTGTTCGTCAGTTTTCCTTTTCCACAGAGCGGGCATGTCATGACAATCACCTTGGTTTTACGGTTATGATAACATAATCGTTTCCGACCTTTTTGTATACTACACAAAAATATCTGTAGTAGGATACTACTTTATCCGGCTCTTGGAACTGTTTTGAGCCACGGGTCAATGCATCGGTGACTTCAGTAGTTATTATCCCTCGAGCGACCATGCGTTCCCTTGCGTGTTTACTGAAATAGATCGCCAAAGTATCACCTGTAAGTACAGTATATACATGTAAGTTTATAAAGGTATCGGTACGAGATTATCGACGCGGCATATCTTATTGTAAAGGTATTATTGAATAGGCAAGAATTTTGCAAGGGTGTGAGCTTATCTCTTTTGTAATGTGTCGTTTTTCTCATAAAAAAATAATGCGTGCATCATACCAAGATATATTAGTTTTGAATCATCATCCATTTTTTTGCATATGTTAGTGTATTCTTTAATCCATTTCTTTTCTTCGGCAGAGCAATGATACTTGCGATCTTTCATTGCGCTTTCGAGTAGTAATGGAAAATATTCTAATGTTTGGAGAAGACGTTCATTTGTTGTCGTGATTAATGAATCTAAGCCCTTTCTGTCGCGAAACGTTTTTTCAAATTGTGCATAGAACTTTTTATCAATTTTTTTTGAATCAGTGATATAATCAGCAATATTCATAATAGTGTAATAGCACTATTCTTTATATGTCTTTCGTCGAGAAAACCGGAAGATTTACGGTATTAATCGAAAAATTTTCGGGCAAGTTTATAAAATAGTCGAACAGCCCCCACTTCAGTATACGCGAATTTTTGTTCATAATATTTTATTTTTTCTGAAGAAATATTATTTTTATATTTATCAATATAGTGCATAATGATTGCTTGTTCCATAATGCGATCAAAACGAGGCACTTTATCTCCTTGTTTTAGTAAGTACTCGTGTTGTTCAATATGCATTTCAATTATCTTCTCTATTCGTTTAGAATCTTTCTTGAGCACTCGTTACTTCTCCTTCACTATCTCATACACTTCCTGCAATGTGACGAGTTTCTCAGTCCCACTTTTCATGTTCTTTAATTTGATTTTCTCTTCTGCAAGTTCGCTATCGCCGATAAGTCCGACGAATGGGATTTTCATGGTGTTTGCATAGTCGAGATTTTTTGAGATGCCGCGTTCCATTAAATCCAGATCAACATTAAGTCCTGCTTTCCGGAGTGTTGTTGCAATGACGAGTGATTCCTTGAATGTCTTAATTGGAATCAGATAGAGTTCTGTGACGGTTTTTTGTTTAGTGGTATTCAGTAATTTGAGTGCGTCAGTAATGGGTTCAAGTCCGAATGCAATACCGACTGCAGGATATTCGCGTTTATTTTCTGCATACATCCCGATCATATTATCATATCTTCCGCCACCACAGATGCTTGAGGTTATTTTACTCTCTTTCAAGAATCCTTCAAAGACAGTCCCGGTGTAATACGCAAGACCGCGTGCAAGCGAAATGTTTAATCTCACAGATCCTGATTCGACGAATTTGAGATAGTCGAATAATTCTTTAAGTTCACAAAGTCCCTCGCTGCCAAGATCGCTTGTTGCGTAGGGCGTTAATGCGTCGAGGAGTTCTTCAGTTGATCCTTGCAGGGTAAATATCCTGATGATGGTTTCGATGGATTCATCACGAAGGCCCTTCTCGAATAATTCCTGTTTCACGACACTTGCTCCTTGCTTTTTAATCTTATCGATCGTAATGATGACTGATTCTCTTTTGTCGTCAGAAATTTTGCAATAGTCCATGATTCCATACAATAATTTGCGGTTATTCACTTCAATATATGCGTCAAGTTTTAATGCGTTGAATGCATCGAGTGTGAGAAGGATGATTTCTGCATCTGCTTTGATACTTTTTACTCCGGCAATATCCACATCGCATTGCCAGAATTCGCGATATCGCCCAAGTTTGATTGGTCCATCACGAAATACCCTGCCAATTTCATAACGTTTGAACGGCATTTTCAGTGTCGGATTTAATGCAATGAACCTCGAGAATGGAACAGTCAAATCGAATCGTAATCCTAAATCGCGATTGCCCTGATCTGAGAGTTTAAAGATTTCTTTCGCAGCATCACTTTCCGTTCCTGCTGCAAACTTTGCCGTCAATGTGTCGAGCCTCTCAATCGAAGGAGTCTCAAGCGGCGAATAGCCGTATCGTCGAAATATCTGGGTAAGCGTACTTACGAGTTCTTCGCGAATGATTTTATCTTCTGGCGCAAAATCACGAACGCCTTTAGCCATTTCAATCGTCATAGTATCACCTTTGGTTTATTGTTTAAATAGTTTGCTCCAAGTTTGCATATGCTTCTAATTCTTGAGTATAATATTTTTGCGCTTTACGTACATCTTTTTTATTTACACATTCTTGAGCGCTATGTGCATACCGTATTGATCCTGGTCCGTATACGGTACATAATCCTTTTTTTGCCCAAAAATACATTTCAGTAAAATAACTTACACGCGTGCCTTCCTTTTGTATTATGGGATCGAAATTTTCGAATACCTCGATGGTTGCATCACATTTTTTTATGCATGTGCAGATCCTTTTTAGCAATGGCGCATTTTTTTTTATTGTCCGAAATTCGATTTCTGCAACAGCATCTGATGCGACAATATTTGGAGCTCTGCCGCCCCTGATTGTTCCAATATTTATCGTCGTCGACCAATCTTTTTCAGTATCGAGAGATATTTTTTGGATATCACTAAGTATTTTGAGTAGCAGAATGATCGCATTTTTTCCTTTCTCTGGATTTGATCCATGTACTGCTATTCCTTTTGTTTGTATGCGAATACCGAGGAGTCCCTTTTGCGACCCGACCACCTCAAGATTTGTCGGCTCTCCAATAATTATTCTTTTTGGGTCGACTAGTGTTACTGCTTTTTTTATTCCTGCAAATTGATTTTCTTCATCGACATCAAATACGAGTCCAAAATTAGTATATCCTTTTTTTGCTGTGTCTATGGCAGCAGCAATCATTGCAGCCATACTGCCCTTGCTATCACACGCGCCTCTGCCCTCGATATCCATTGCATCTTCACGAAAGGGAAGTATTGGTTGCACTGTATCCATGTGTGTTGTCAAAATTATTTTTGGTCTACCACAATATGCATATACATTAAATCGATTTTTATCTACATATTGTTTTTTAATCTTAAAGTTTTTATGCAGTATCTCAATAAGTTTTTCCCCTATTTCCAATTCTTCCCCTGAAGGGGAAGGAATCTTGACAAGATTCCTCAACAATGTTATCGTATTCATGTGTTCACCTTGTTCCCCGTCGTAGATAGATGCGTTCAGAATATTCCGGGTCATAGATCCATGAATTTGTTTTTCCATTTTGCGATATGGGTGTAAATCCAAGTTTTCGAAACAGGCTCATGGATGCAGTATTTCTTTCGTCAGTACGTAATACGATCTCCTGAATTCCTTGTTTAATGCATGATGTGATATACTTATCACCAAGCATTGTTCCAATTCCCTGTATACGCGCATTTCCTCGCACTGCAATCTCGTCCATATAGTTCGCGTCTTGCCCTATTCTTCCTTCGAGGAAGGGAAATTTTTCTAGAGGAAGTGCGTATCCCCAGGTAAACCCTTGCAGTCGATTATTTGATTCTGCGACGAGAATTATTGGCTTTAGTTGTTTTTGCGCAAATTTGAGATCGCTTTTAATATCCGCAGTACTCCAGAATTCGACGACTTCTAAGGGATTTTTGCAGTTCTTGCAAGTGATTTCAAGAATATCTTTTATTCCATAATTCATGTTGCATGATACACATTTCACATACTCGTTCCAGGGTTCTTCAGCAAACGCTGATTTATAGACTGCTACGAGTTGCGAAGAATCTTTCTCAGAATATGGTCGTATAACTACCTCACTTCTGATGAACTGAACCAGCATTCAGTGATGCCTTGGCCTCGAGGTCTCTATCTCTTGCGGTTCTTTTTATGCTTTTTTCTTCTTTCATTTTTTAGTCCTCCATTGGTTTGAGATATACTTTAAGGTCATATGCCGGGAGTTGGACTCGGACTTCAGGCTCCACAGGCCTGCGTGCTACCGCTACACTACACATGACAGTGAGATTATTATCTAAGAAATATTGTTGTATTGTTTGATTGAGATAGCCTGCTGTTAAGAAATTATTTTTTTGTTGGATGAGAATACTACGTAATTGAGAATTAATTTGACTGTTGATGAACTAAACCAGCACGTGGGTTTGTGCTGAGACCTGATCGTATTTGTGATGTCATGATATAGGAATATCATCCAGATATTTAAACTTTTGGATTTATGTTCAGATTTGAATTTATCGGATAAATTTATATACTTGTTTTACCATACTTAACGTATGGATCTTGAATCTGATGTCGAATCAGAATCTGAAAAGGTTGCAGAAAAGATTTCTAAGAATCGGCATGATATCCTTAACGACATCCAAGAATTGGAGTCACATCAAGAAAAAATCAATTTACTCTATCATTTCACGAAACACGGCGATGCGGAGACGAAAGAGCATGCATGGGATGTTCTTGAAGAGATGTATGATGAGCATGTTGTGAAAGATTTTGCAACTGATGCAGAAAAGTTAACTGCGCTCAGGAAGACTAAAGAATATTAGTGATAACTCTCTTTTTTCTTAGTGTTCTTTGTATTATAAAATAATCACCTTTAAATATTCTCCCTCGCATCTCACTCCTATAAGTATGGGCGTGTAGCGCAGCTTGGATAGCGCGACAGCCTTCTATTCGACGAGAGTCGATAAGAGAGCTGTAGGTCGGGGGTTCAAATCCCCTCACGCTCGTAACATCTTCTCACGCCCGTAAATTCTTCGACCTACTCCGTTTTTCTTTCGTTTTTGAGAGAGAAATTATTATAAACAATGATGACTCTCTAAAAATTCGTAAACTTTAAATATGGGTTGTTATATCCATTGATATAACATGGAACAAGTAGCATTACTGCCCGGAACAACAAATATCCTTCGCTATCCACGACTCGATACTGTACTTATGGTCGAACGTTTCATAAAAGAGTACGATGGCGAATATAAAAAAAGAAAACTTTGGGAATCGTTACCAAAAAAAACAATGTATCAAACATTTATGGTAATCATAGACTATCTATTATATTCCAAAAAAATATCTATTGATGCTGAAGGAAAGATTGGATGGATATATTACCCTGATGATGCAAAAAGCTATTATGTACGAAAAGATTTAGGAAGACGAAAATGCGACTCTCATCAGAATCACGATTTGTCGACAAAGACATCCAAAAAGCATTCTATAATCTTAAAGACGGGGACGCGCAAGAGCGTGAATTATTCAAAACCATCAATTACGCATTAGACGCTATTGA
This sequence comes from Candidatus Woesearchaeota archaeon, assembly GCA_041658255.1. GTDB lineage: Archaea > Nanobdellota > Nanobdellia > Woesearchaeales > UBA9642 > UBA9642. Next base: position 94,661 of record JBBAAQ010000004.1, on the reverse strand, counting down.
GGAGAATGCGTTTTCAGGAATTCAGATACCTAAAAAAATAATACCAAAATATTATATCCAAAAATATCAAATAAAGAATTTATGGAAGTATAATCTGCCGAAAGGATGGCGATTATTCTATTCAATAATAAACGATGAAATTGTCGTTGTTTGTCTCATTCTCGAATGGCTGAATCACACGGATTATGAGAAACGATTCAACTATTAAAAAAATAATTATATTCTCCCCCGTAATTTCTCTGCGTCAATGATTCGTTTGATTGCGATGAGATACGCGATTGTGCGTATATCGTATTGCCTCTTCTGCTTTTCGAATGCAATCCAGACTTTGTCGAATGTTTCTTTCATACGCTCATCAAATAATCGCGTCAAATGTTGTAATTCGAAGATATTTCCTGCACGATTATTTGCCCATTCAAAATAACTTCCGATGACTCCTCCAGAATTCGCGAGGATGTCAGGGAGTACAACAATTTTTTTCTTGTGTAGTATCGCATCTGCTTGCGGGTTAATTGGACCATTTGCAAGTTCAATAATATACTTTGCCTTGATCTTATCCGCATTTTCTACTGTAATCTGGTTTTCGAGTGCTGCAAGGACGAGGATGTCGACATCAAGTTCTAAAAGTTCATTATTCGTGATATGCGTTCCCTGCGTATAATCTTGTACTGATTTTCCCTTATCTTTTGCATCCTTAACATTGATGATGTGGAGTCCTTTTTTATTGTAGATACCACCTTGACTATCACTCACTGCAACAACCTTGAATTTATTATCGTAGAGATATTTTGCTTTGAACCATCCTGCGTTACCGAAACCTTGGACTGCAACAGTCAATGTTTTTTTATTCAATTTCTCTTTTTTGATAAGTTCATTAAAAATAATAAATCCGCCTTTGGATGTTGAATCTCCACGAAGGGCTGTTCCTCCAAGTTCGACAGGTTTTCCAGTGATGAATCCGGGTTCATGATGTCCCTTGATCTTTTCAAATTCGTCAAGCATCCATGCCATAATCTGTGGATTTGTATATACATCTGGTGCGGGAATATCCTTATCTTGTCCGATGAATTGTTCGAATGCGCGAATGTATTGTCGACTGAGTTCTTGAAGTTCTGCTGGCGAAAATTTTTTTGGATCGACGATGACTCCGCCCTTTCCTCCGCCGAACGGGAGTCCTGCAAGGGAATTTTTCATACTCATCCAGAAGGATAATGATTTGACTTCATCTTCTGAGACGTTTGGATGGAATCTGATGCCGCCCTTTCCCGGGCCAAGCGCATTATTATGGATGATACGATAGGCAGGATATTTTTTTCCTGCAACACTAAGTTGCGCACGTTGTATAGACTGGAATGTTAAGAGCCGTTTCTTTTCTTGCATCGTAAGATTCAGTATAGGACTCACTTTTTCAAGCATTGATTCAACATTGTCAAAAACCATGGTTTCACCTTAAATTTTGTTATTATAATTTACGTAGGCATTAGCGTCAATGTGCGAACAGTATACATGTTCTATTCAAGAAATTTCTACAGGATTGCAAGTGGTAGAAATTCCAATAACTTATTTTATGCTGATGCGAGCGACGCTAATGCTATCATCCTGTGCATAGAATAATCACATCTGTTTATATATCTTGGGAAGGAGTGATTTTTTATGAGATGTATTCGAACACCCGGTTTCAATTAACTTTTTAAAGAATTATCTGTTCTTATTTTTTATCCGCGGGTATAGCCAAGCGGTAAGGCAGTCGCCTGCAGAGCGACCATGCGGGGGTTCAAATCCCTCTACCCGCTTACGTGGAGTTTTGGATGTATCCGTATTGTCGAGTGCTTCAACGAAGTTGAACACTCACCGTTTACGAGATTTTGGTTTAAATCTCGTGGATAATCCCTCTACCCGCTTACGTGGAGTTTTGGATGTATCCGTATTGTCGAGTGCTTCAACGAAGTTGAACACTCACCGTTTACGAGATTTTGGTTTAAATCTCGTGGATAATCCCTCTACCCACTATTATGAGTAAGGATCCATTTACGCCGTCGTATTTTGCAGGTAAAAATTCAGCGTTTATTAATGATAAGGTCGATAAATTAATGCAATTTTTATCATCAACCTATCCTAATGATTATATCACTGCTGAAGGATTATTCAAGTATTACGATCGCGAACTCGGGGAATATCGTTCGCAACTCAATCACTCTACGCGAAGACAGTGGAATAATTTTTTATCCGAGCACTATAAGTCTATACAGATAGCTGATGCAACAAATGAGGAAGCAGCATACCTTTTAGATTGTGCAGAAGCTTCAAAAATAAATACTCATAAACACGTCAAACACGATTAAACTCGGACGCTATAAACATTTCAAAGGGATGATTGTTGAAGTTGTAGGATTTGCAACACATAGCGAAACCATGGAAGAAATGGTTATCTATATTCATTCTGATCCAGTCAAGGGAAAAGATGCACATATGACTTGGGTCCGTCCCGCAAAGATGTTTTTTGAACACGTAGAGAAAGAAGGATATTCTGGTCCACGATTCATTTATCTTGGAGAAGAATAATATTTTTCTTAAGCACTAATCCGCGTTTCGCCCATTCATCAATAAATAATTTCGGTGGAACACTCTTCTCGATATAGAGTACGCCATTATCGGTTATCTGATTCTTCGCCATCATCTGTGCAACAATCGCTGCAGAATAACCGGTCGTGCGTTGCATTGCCGTATGGCCTGTTTTTTCGTCCTGGAAATCGACCAGGTCATATTGTACTTCTTTTTTGTCTTTGATTAGTGAGACTCTGATGAGAAGCATATCACTATCATGATAGCTGATATTTTTTTCAATAATTTGTTCAGTCATGTCACGCGGTCGAACGTTAACCCCGCGTACATCCATGATTTGTTCATCAAAAAATCCGAGTTCTTCGAGTGTGTGGATTTTTTCCCAATGGCCAGGATACCTTATTGTTTTATAATCTAATGTACGAATTTTTTTCTTGAATGTCTTTGCAAGTGTTGATGATCCTCCCGACGTATATGCGGCTTCAAGATGTAATATATTATCTTTGAATCGCGAATCATGAAATACGATAGGCTCTATTTCTTGCATGGATTTTTTTAAACATAATTCTCCATCTTCGAGAACTTCGGTATCTTCTTTGTATTCATTGATGAGTCCACGTACAGAAAATACTTTCATATAATTAAGTGGTCCTTGAGGATGTGCAGGGAGTCCGCCTACCCTAATATGTACGGCATCCGGCATTCCCATCTCTTCAATACCATATGCGACAATAGTGCTTACTGCACCAGGTGCTATACCACAATCAGGAATAATTTTGACACCGGCCTTTTTTGCATGTTCATCAAAGAGAAATTCTTTTTCTACAATCCTGTTGTTTCCGCCGAGATCACAAAAATGGGTGGAGGTTTCAATTGCAGCCTTAGCGAGAATTTCATTATAGTCATAACTTGCAGCACCAATAGCAACATCGACATTCTGCATTAATTGTTTCATCTCTTCACTATTACTCGCATCTGCGGCATTTGCAATAATGCGCGAATCGCGGAGTTTTTGTTGAATGTGTTCAGCAACATGTTTCAGTCTATCAACAATAATTACCTTTGTAGTTTCTGAATCTTGCAACAAATCATATGCGATGGCTTCACCCATCATTCCGGCGCCGATAACAAGGTATGAATATCCCATAAGTTACACCTTTATTCGCTCGTAGAATTCAAGTTTACCAATTTTTCCGTCAACAATTTCAAGTAACGTATTCACATTTCTTCCAAATCCGGAATTAATAATTGTTGTCTTTTTTATGTTATCTTTACCGAAATGTTCATGCATGTGTCCACCGATACAGACAAGTGGTTGATGTTTTTCAATCATTTCTCGTGCAAGATTTGAACCATAATGTTTACCGTCCATGGGAGATTTTTTGTTTTTAATAATGTCGAGTTTGGTATTATAAGGAACATTATGCGTGAGATAGATGATTGGATTTTTTGCCTTCTTGAAAAGTTCGGATTCTTTGGCGAGTAATTTTTTATATGCTGCATTATTTTTTTTTAGTTTATGTTTTGAAACATTTCCATAGGAGCGATATGTTAATAACTCTGGACCATTACATCTTCCATATCCGATGAATGTGATTCCTTGAAATGTTTTGATCTTTCCATCGATATCATGAATATTTTTGAGTCCGGATTTTAACTTTTTCCAGAAATCCTGATTCATATAAATCCACGATCCATGTTCGCGCTCTGCCCAATCCCAATTGCCCGGGACGAGAAAAACCGGTTTATTGTAGGAGTTTAATTGTTTGAGAATTTTACGTCCTGCAGCAAGCGAGTATTCAGTATATTTTTTTGCTTTATTCCTGCCGCAAAGATCCCACCAATCCTGATAATTATTCACATCCTTTACATAATTACGATACATCTTCATGAATACTTCACGAATATTCTTATCAGAACAAAAATCTCCAGGTGCGATAATTGCATCAAAATCATTTGTTGAGAAATGAGGCATCTGTCCGTGTAAGTCACCGATGATGAGGAAGCGAGTCATGATGCATGTTATGATAGAGATTATAAAAAGGTTTTGAAAACAGTGTAATGTCGGTTATACGTTTTTTTAGGGTAAGAAAAATTATCCTTCATAAATGAAATTTCTGTTTCAAATTCATAACTTCTTTGAGATCGGGTCTGCTATAAGAGTAATAGCAGTCTTTTGAGTATATCTCTTCAATATAATCTAATGTTTTACTCATTGAAATTTTCTCTCTTTTCGCATGGCAAAATATACATTCGCCCCCAGTTAATTCTTCAAATAATGGTATCCCTTGGTATGTGCCGCGCCCTCTCCAATTTGAGTTGCCTTTTTTCTCTTCTATAAATTTTTTAGCTACCGAAACATGCATATACGCTACATCCCCATAGAATTTACCATCTTTTGTTCTTATAAAAATAGTATATATCCCACAATGTTCTTTTAATATATCTTCGACACTCTTTCCTTTGATAACATTAGTATTGCAAATATTAAATCCTATTTCTTTAATATTATTTACTCCTAATTCTTCAATCGCTTGATGTAATAAGGTTGTCATGGTGGCAGTCATTAATGACGTTATAAACAGGTTATTGATAATGCGTCTTATATCTTTTTATTTCTTTAGAGAGGTCCGTTTATTGTCGATGCAAAATAGGTTCCTTTGTCTCCTTCTGATCGTTGAGAATTTAAATATATTTTCCACGCTTTACGTTCATGGGCTACTATTGTTTCTTCCCATATGCAAAATGGTCCTACGTCGTCGATATTTAACCTTTTTACCGTATCAAATAACTTCTGACCTTTTTGTGATAGTTCTTCGTTTGTCAAATCTTCAAAACCATAAATGATATTTTTCATGAGTATAGGATATTCATTATCCCATCTTACGACATTTAACAGATCTTTTGATTGTATTGCAAATCCTATTCCGGTTAACGGCGTTATCTCTCCTTTCTTTATCTCTTCTTCAAGAAAGCTTTTTGTTGCAGGTATTCTATCGAGTTGAAAATCCGCTTTTGGTGTTATTTGATATAATTTCATCACTAATGATGGTGTTGTTATTAAACCGGTGTATTTAACTTTTGGGGGTATTAATTTGTAATCGCCAAGATTTCCCACATTTGAAAATAATTCAGTTGTCATTTACTACCGTATGATAGGTAGAATTTATAAATTTTGTGTAATTATTCTTTCACAAGCGTCAATACAAACGCTAAATCCTCTTTTGCATATAGAGAATGTGGTGCATCTTTGGGCATGAAGATTATAACGCCCGGTTTCATTGCGATCTTTTCATTAAATAATGTGAATGTTCCCGTGCCTTTAAGGACGAGTACATTTCCTGCTTTTGTTGATGTATGCGTATCAATATCTGTGCCTTTGGCAAGACACATGAGTGTATAGTTAGCGGTAAGTGATTTTTCGAGAACTGTACTAAAAATTCCTTCCTTAGGAAATTGCATTAATGTGTTGAGATCTTTAGAGGATTGTTTCATAGTGTTTGAATAATCCTTCTTTTTTATTAAGTTAATGAATAATATACAAAAAGAGAGTGCAACAAAGTTTCCGTTTAATTCCTGCTCTATTCTCCCGAATACTTGGAAGGATTGAGTTTTAGTGCAATGTTCCGAAGGAAAAACTCAAAGTCGTCGTGTCTATAGTTTCGTCGTGGGGGGGTTGCCGCCGAAAAATTTATAAAGATGTGTAAACATCTAGTAAATATGAACCTCAAATTAAAATTTGGATCTGAGTATTTTCTTTCACATAATGTGAATACTAAATTCTGTTGTTGTTAATTCTTAATTAATTTTAAAATTGTTAAATTTAATTTTTATCTCAAATTAATAAACCATTTGGAGGTCAGAACATGAAACATGTTGATTATCGGTACGGGGAAATTAAAAATAATGTATTAGAAACAATAAGTAATACTCCACTAGTCAGATTAAACAACATTTCTAAGGGTATTAACGCAAAAATTTATGCTAAGCTTGAATTTATGAACCCTGGTGGTAGCATAAAAGACAGAATGGCTCTTTATATGATAGAAGACGCCGAAAAAAATGGTTTGTTGAAGCCAGGTGGAATCATTGTTGAAAACACTTCTGGAAATACTGGTGTTGGATTGGCAATTGTTGCCGCTGTAAAAGGGTACAAAGCAATTTTCACAATTCCTGATAAGATGAGCCAGGAAAAAATCAATTTGCTTAAGGCTTTTGGTGCTGAAGTCATTGTAACTCCTACAGATGTGCCTTTTGATGATCCAAGAAGTTATTATGAAACAGCAAAGAGAATAGCAAAAGAAACTCCAAATTCTTTTTATGTAGACCAGTACAATAACATAAAAAATCCAGAAGCTCACTACAAATCAACAGGTCCCGAAATATGGCAACAAACAGATGGAAAGATAGATTTTTTAGTTGCGGGAATAGGTACAGGTGGCACTTTAAGCGGAGTAGCAAAATATCTTAAAGAAAAAAATCCAGACATTAAAGTTATCGCCATAGATCCCGTTGGCTCGGTTTTCTATCACTATTTCAAACATAAAAGACTAATAAAGCCTCACATCTATAAGGTTGAGGGAATTGGGGAAGATTATTTAGTAAAAGCAATGGATTTTAGTGTTGTTGATGATATTATGCAAGTCAATGATAAGAATTCTTTTTTGATGGCCAGAAGATTAGCAAGAGAAGAAGGTATATTTGCTGGTGGTTCAAGCGGTGCTGCTGTTTGGGCTTCAATAAAATTGGCTAAAAAGATGAGAGATGGAAAAATTATAGTAACTATTTTACCAGACTCTGGTTCAAGATATTTGAGCAAATTCTATAACGATGAATGGATGAAACAAAATGGGTTTTTATGAGATGGAAATATGAAATTTGAAACAAAAGCGATTCATGTTGGTGAAGAGCCAAATTTAAGAGATGGAGGGAGCGGTGACGTAGTAATACCGATACATCTCTCATCAACATTTGCTAGAAAAGAAGTTAATAAACCAACAAATGGTTACGAGTATTCAAGAAGTGGGAATCCAACTAGAAATGCTCTAGAAAAAAGACTAGCAGCTTTAGAAGATGCTAAATTTGGATTAGCCTTTGCTTCTGGATTGGCAGCAGAAACCGTAATTGCTTTGACTCTATTAAAATCTGGTGACCATGTAATTGCTTTTGATGATTTATATGGTGGAACACGGCGACTTTTTAATAAAGTTTTTAATCAAAATTTTAAAGTTAATTTTAGTTATGTGGATGCAAGAAATATTGAAAATGTAAAGAGAGCCATAAAAAGCAAAACAAAACTAATATGGCTTGAAACTCCTACAAATCCATTAATGAAACTTTGTGATGTAAGAGCAATATCAGAGATTGCTAAAAAGAAAAAAATAATTGTAGTTGTTGACAATACATTTATGAGTCCATATTTTCAGAAGCCATTAAATTTGGGTGCGGATATTGTTGTTCATAGCACTACAAAATACCTTAATGGGCATAGCGATTCTATAGGCGGAGCGATAATGCTTTCTGATAAAAATATGTATAATAATCTAAAATTCAACCAAAATGCCACTGGTGCTATACTTTCACCTTTTGATAGCTTTCTTGTTTTGAGAGGCATAAAGACATTAGCATTGAGAATGGAAAAACATAATGAGATTGCTATGAAAATTGCGGAATTTCTCAATACGCATCCAAAAATTAAGAAAGTAAATTATCCGGGATTAAAAAAACATCCTCAATATGAATTAGCCAAACAACAGATGTTTGGTTTTGGCGGAATGTTATCTTTTGAAATAAAAGGAAATCTGAAAAAAGCAAAACGGTTTCTGGAAAATCTTAAAATAATTTCATTGGCAGAAAGTTTAGGTGGCGTTGAATCGTTAATTGAACATCCAGCTTTAATGACACATGCGTCCATACCAAAAAAGGAAAGAGAAAAAATAGGAATTACAGACTCATTAATCAGACTATCAGTAGGAATAGAAGATACAGAAGATTTAATTGATGATTTACAAAATGCTTTAGAAAAGTAGGCGGCAACCCCCTCGTAATAAATAGACACGACGATTGAGATTAACATATGCGATTTATAGAAGTTTTTGCGTAGCAAAAATTTGGACGAAGCGAACTGCAAGTGAGCGTAGTCTATAAATCGCTGTTATACGCTCCCGATAGGGACGAGGTTTAGTGCAACGTCCCGAAGGGAAACCGAAGAGTTAAATTTTCACTTATATCAATTCGAGGCGTAGCCGAGTCTATAGTCTAGTTGGGGGCACGTTCAATCAAAGCGAACAAAATGAGCAATAATGATAAGTAGAGGTGAATTTTCTTATTGAAGCTTATTATTTAAATCAGAAATCTTTATTAATTCAGTATGACTTAATAAACTAGTTTTTTTCTTAATCTGTTCAAGAATATCTAAATTATTTTTTTCAGTTATAAAAAAAGACATATATGGACTATAGGCAATATGCATAAGGTCAGCAAAATCATTCGGGTCAAAATTTCTAACATAATTAAACAAATACTTTTTCATTAGGGTTTCATTTATTATCATTCGGGTTTTAAGTTTTGATAAGTCTAGGTTATTAATATTGTAATTTCTAGATAAACTTGTTTTAATATTTCTAATTATCATCTCTCTTAATTTGGTTTGTTGTTGTTTTGAATAAAAATTAATGTTATCAGGGGGGAATATTTTTTTCCATTTACTAACAATTAGTCTAAATTCCCGATTTGCAGCATCTTTTTGCTTTTCTACAGATTCAGCAAACTTTGATTTTTTTAAATCGAAAAAGTCAAAATGTTTCCCCTCGAGTAGTTTTGATATAATCTCATTTAAACTAAGTGTCTCTATATTAATATTGTTGGGATAATTATTAATCTCTAATTGACTAACAAGGGTGTAGGAACCTAAGAACAGGAAATGTAATTCCGAATTGTTCATTAGTTTATTAAATAAATGAAATTTTGATTCCTTTTGAAATAATTCACTAAGGGTCGTCACCGAAATAACTACCTTAGATTTGTTTTTTTTAGTCCACAATACAAAGTTATTCTGTATGCTTAAATCTTCAGATAATAAAGAAAAAACATTTGTGTCTAAATAAGCAAGGTTATCCATTTTATCTTACATTCATATGTACCTTTTTATGGCAAACACCACATAAAACTAAAAGATTACTCATCTGATTATTGCTCGGGTTTTTGTCTTTGTGATGTATATGCAATCCTTCTTTAGCACTACATATTGTACATTGGTGATTGAAATTAGCAAGAATATTTTCTTTATCTTCATCAGAAAGCATAACTCTTTTTGTTTTTTCTTTTCCATAATATTCTCTTTCAGCTCTCTTTTTTAGTTCAAACCTTCTTTCTCTCTCGGCTATTCTTTCCTTTTCAGCCTCAATCGTTATTTTATCGAAATAATTTTGAATAAGAAGTTTTACTGAATCAGTATCAAAATTTGAATTAATAATTTGATTAACTAGTTGTTCATAAGTTTTTTTGTTTTCAAAATCTTCGAATATGCCCACTTCATCTAAAATTTCTTCAGCTTTGTTAATCTTTTTTTGTTTTTCTTTTAGTTTTTGTTTTTCATTCATTTCTTTAGCTAGGATTTTTTCTTTTTCTGAATGAATTTTTTTATTTATCAGAATTTTATCATTCAATATCAAATAATATATCTTCTTATCTTTACAATATGATTTTAGAAATGAGAAATAATCATCATCTTTTATGTAAATTAAGTCTATACTTCCATTTTTATTAAGCATAGTATCTATGAATCTTCTTATCTTTTCTATGTTTATATCTATATTCTTATTGAATAAACTTTTTTCGAGTTCAATTCCTTTAAGGGAGTTATTTACCTCAATGATAACATCTTGATTAAAGTTAGCATATTTAGATATATCAATATTATCTTGGTCCATAAAGAAGATACTGCGGTATTATAATATAAAGTTTTCTAAGAAATAGTTATTATCTTACTTTTATATTCCTTTTTCTTTTTCGTGATTAGCTAAAATTGTCCCCTCATTTTGTTCGTGCCCTCAACTAGTTTTTCGTCTTTAAAAGTGAAAATTTAATTGTGTATAACATCGGGCTTAACCGAAGTTGGACGCCCTCGAAAAAATTCTCCTCGTGAGGTTTTGAGGCAACCCACAAAACCGAAACAGAGCTGAGAATTTTTTCAGAGATAGCGGACAGTTTGGACGGAGAAACCTGCAAGGTTTCGTAGTCGGTTAAGCCCTGTTATATTTGTCTTTCCGCAGAAAGACCGAGCCAAAGTGCAACGGTTTTTGAGAAGCAAAAATTGGCGAAGAGTAAATTCCCCACCTAAATAATTTTTAATTTTTTAAATGCAAATCCGCCACCAACATAAAAACCAATAACTATTACAATAGTAGTTACAAAATTTATTTCTTTTGAGAAAGGTGAAATTCTGCTAAGTAAAGAATATCCGCCCCATACTAATAAAAAGAAAGTTATAACTACAAGAATAACCAAAATCAACTGCCCAATTTTTAATTTTCCTGATTTTCCAAACATTAATATGGTTATTATCTAATGAAATATATAAATTTTTCTAATCGGGTGGGGAATTTATTGAATATAACACCTATTTCCCGCAATATTTGCGGGTATGGTCGGATGTGTTCCGATAATTGTGGTGTTAATTTTATTAAGGTGTAGGTGTTCTCTAAATATATGGATGCAGATGTGTTTGATGATCGTCTTAAACAGTTCGAAGAAGAATTAGTATTACGTGGATATGCGCGAAAGAGTATTAAGGCGTACGTATTTATTATTCGGCGATATCTACGTTCAGGAATGACTATACGAGAATATTTACTTTCTGCAGCAAAAAAATCGCGATCAACACAGCGCAGTACCTATTTTGCACTTAAGCAATATGCATGTCTGGTACTTAAAGAATCATTTCATAAAGGGTTGATACTTGCAAAACAACATCAAACACTACCCACAATTTTATCACGCGAAGAAGTACGTGCATTAATTGATACTACAAAGAATCCCCTACATAAATTAACTATTTCTCTACTCTATTATGCGGGCTTACGTGTTTCAGAGGAAAGAAATCTGCGATACGAAGATGTGGATGTGGCACGTGATATTATTCATATACGTGCAGGAAAAGGCGGTAAGGATCGCATAGTATTCTTGCATATACAGCTTAAGACGTTATTACAAGATAGAATAATGATTCATGGACGAATACTTGTAAGTGAACGTGGAACAGGGTATTGTGAACGTTCAATTCAAGAAATTATTCGTCAAGCTGCTCGAAGGGTAAGTATTGTAAAAAATGTAACGCCACACACACTTCGACACAGTTTTGCAACACACCTTCTTGAATCAAGAGTCGATATCCGCTACATCCAATCATTACTCGGACACAAGAATGTCAAGAACCACCGGTCACAGACCGGTGGCATGACTGCTTAGTTAATGAAATATTATGCGGTTCTTGACGCTCAGAATTCCACGACCGGTGATTCCTGAGCACAGCAGATTTCACTTCGACCACCCATCATAGATGAGTGGAATTCTGTTGTTTAAAGACAACACAAGTTTATACGCATGTTGCGCAAAATGATATTACGCGGTTTAAGGGCGTATTATAATGTATTATTTTTCTATTCTGTTTTTATTCTGTTTTTTTAGAATTTTATTCAAAAATCATAAATCGGGCTTTGACCATAAACCTAGATTTGGCCATAAACTGTTTATAGGGCTTGAAAACAGCAAATTTGAGGGTTTTGGGTTATCTTCTCAGGATTTTGTGCTTGATCTTATATCCGGGCTAGTGTCTTGTGCCGGTTTTGCATATAATTGAGCTCACTTTCACAACATTTATAAATAAACAACGCTTACTAATTAAATAACGGTATAACGAGGGAGTTCAAAATGGGTGATGATATAAACATGGAAAAAGCGTCGAGAACAACTATTGGATCGTTCATACTTTCAAATGAACAAAGAGTTATAGTAAAAGATCCGGACATATTCAAAAGAGACACTCCACCGCCAAGACTCATAGAAAGAAGTGATACAAAAAACTTCTACAGAGAATTAGCCGTTTTTATAAATTATCGCAAACCTAATAATATCCTTCTAAAAGGATTTCCTGGATCAGGAAAGACAGTAACAGCACGACTAACGATGGGAGGAATAGATGAGAATAAAGTTCTTGATGGTTCCATACGCACCCATTACGTCAATTGCTACGGAAAAACCAGCATAGATGTGATGAGAGTATTACTACGTAATCCTACAGAGAAAACCTTTGCATTAGCTATGCAAAAATTTTTAGAAACCATCGAGACAGATGTGATAGTGGCGCTTGATGAAATAGACAGATCAGAATCCAACGTACATGAATTATTATATTGCCTGTCTAGGCCAAGAGAAATGTTACCGGCGTTTCAACACAACATTCAACTAATACTAATATCCAACAACTTTGATTGGGAGGACGTTATCCCAGATAATGTGAGAAGCTCATTGCAGTTGAAATCCATAGTATTTCAGTCGTACGATGTTAAGACAATAAAAAACATACTAAGGCAACGTGTTAAGATAGGATTCGTCAGTGAGGATGTGATAAGCGAACAACTATTGGATAAAATAGCAGTATTTGTAGAAAAATACAGAAATGGTGACTGTAGATTAGCATTAGACATAGTATTTTATGCCGGTCTAGAGGCTGAAAAAGATAGAGCGGAAAAAATACTTGAATCTCATGTAGACAAAGCAACAAAGGCGGCAATCTATAATCTTGATAAATATCAAGTTAGCAAACTTGGAGATGATCATTTACTTGTGGCTTTAGCGGTAGTGGCTAAAAAATCGAAGAGTTTAGAGGAGCTCTACAATACATACATAGATATAATTGAGGGTAATGATCTGGCTAAGTCTATACCTAAAAAAAGCAAATCAATGGTATATCACATTCTCAATCATCTTAATTCTCTAGATATAATAGATAAGGGCATCGCAATTGATAATAGTAGGCAAGTGCCTACACGTACACTGACATTAAAAGGGCGTATCGCTGAATCGATAATCTTTGATGAATTGGCAGTTAGGGGGCTGAGATTAAAAATTGATTTCAAGAATTAATAGTTAATGTAATCATTAACGTGGAGCAGAAGACTCTGCCCCGCCGTTAAGATAACTGTGCTAGTCTATCTTGGTGCGGGCGCATTTAAATATTTTATCTTTTGGTCTTCTACTCCTCTAGAAAAATACGGAGGAAAGAGTAGTATGGAAAGAAAGAAATTAAGTGACATAGAGAAAGAACATCCAAGATTGGACGCAAATTTCTTGCAGGATGTTTTGGATGCTATCAAAGGTATCCACCAAAGGAACAAAGACGCAACATATGCAGAAATTGCACAAGTTGTTGGATGTAGTAAGATGAGAGTGCATAATGCAATGCACTGGTTGGAAGAGTATAAGTACGTCAAAAGAACAGGAAGTGGCGATACTAAAATATTCTACAGAGTAAACAACTTAGAAGGAGATTCGAGCACATACTTCACACGAAGTGGAGAAGTGGAGTCGATGATCGAGAACAATTTAACTGAGTTACAGAAAATAGCAAGAATCGATGAACTCCAAGAACTAAGAAATGAAAATTTCGGAAGATTTCTGCAAAGAATGAATGACTTGGTGAAGCAAAACTGGGATACACATTCAGAATTAGTAACAGTAGAAATCCAGAGCATAGCTCTGAGATTTGCACCAACGCCAAAAGCAATATAAGGAGGTGAAAACATGCAAGGATTCAGCGCAGGCGGTATGAAAACCGTAGGAATCGTAGGCACCTTAGTACTAATAGGGATTATTCTCAAAACTACAAACATAGCGGCAACTCTCGGAGAGATAGCCATGTCTATGGGTGTGTTGATAGGGATAGTTCTAGGATTACTAGGGATATTTGCTGTAGCAAAAAGAATTGTAGGATAAACTACAACGTGCAGTAATTTGTGCACTGGTAGTTTACTGTATGGTGCACAAATTATCTGCTATTTTTTTTTGAATAAATATAACTAAGAATTACTTTTTATCTTTCAAATTCTTTCGTATTAAGGTCTCCATATATTCGCTTATATCTATTTCTGCGTCTATACAATGTTTTTTTGCCTCTTTCCAAAGTTCGGGGTCAATCTTTATGCTTGTTGTCTTTCTCTCCATGATTCAATCATGTCCTTTCTGTATATAAATATTTCTTTATTGACGAGAAAAAAAGTTTGAAAAATTAAGAAATAGAAGAATTATGCAAAGTTCTCTAGAGTATTGTCGTTCAAAATTGCCAATTTCTCAAAAAAATGAGATATTAGCTAAAATCGTCTGTTATAATGCCTCAATTTTGAGCAAATCCCTGCTACAATACGATTTGAATTCCGGGTTTCTTAGACGATAAAAAAGGAAATAGTTAATGGTCAAAAATCATAAATCGATACTTTTATATATAACTTGATTCAGTGTTTCTGAATATCGGAAAATATATCAGCAATAATTAATTAACTTCCGTGAATCATAGTAACTAACCTACGTTCAGCGTTTATAGCTGAAAATCAGATAAAATGAAGAAATTTGCCAAACTCGTGCAATGCGACGCGCGGGGACAAATCGTTATCCCCAAAGAAGTCCGTCAAGAGCTTGGCATTGAAGAGGGGACAGGATTCTACCTCTATTCCATCGAGAATGAAGGAATCCTCCTCAAAACTGTTCCAATGAAGACACTGCAAGAACACAGTCATCTCATCAAAGAGATCGAAGTGAATGCAGAAAAAATCAATGTCAAGAAGGGAAATCTTGACAAGAGCATCCAGAACTACAAGAGAACGCCTGCGGGAAACCTGCAGAACGTTGAGTAGTCAATCCGTATTTGTTTAGCTGCCAGCGAACTCTCAACTAAATATTCGGTAACGAATAACTCGGTTGCGAACGCGAAGAAACATTAGATGTGAGCCTGCTAAACAAATACGTCAATCCTAATCAGTGAGGTGGTGTGGGCCGAGCAGGACTCATTCTTTTTAAACCCCCAACAACTTAAAAAGACCTGTTCGGAGCTACCCACTGATATTTTATTCTTCAATGTAGTCTTTGTTAACGATTTTGTAAATGTTTTCGTAAATCTTTGCTTCAATCCCCAGCACTTTTAATGCATGGATATCTTCTGCTTTTTCTACATACAGTATCAGTGGGTTTTCTTTTCCTGTTGATTCTTGTAATATAAAGTGTATTAACCCTTCTTTTTCTCGGGTATCTGTTAATTCATCCACGTCAATATAGAAGGGTATACTCCCTTTATTGTCGGTAATTATTCCTAGATATGTATCTTCTGTTATTTTTTTGCAATGTGTAATTATTCCTTGTATTTTTGAATACTCCTCTTCTTGGACTACGGCATCAATCGTAGACCTCTTAGATATATTTGTTGATGTTTCGCTTTCATTTGTTTCTTCGCTGCTTATTTGTTCGTTTTTATTATCGCACCCTTCATCTTGTACGTACTCTGCACGCTGATACGTATTACCTTTTTGATTGAAATATTCTCTTTCTTCTCTCTTATTTCTGTTATGTGCTTTTAACAATAATCCGCTGGTTATTAGCCCTATTGCTATTTCTAGACTATACTGTTTTATGAATTGATATATCATGTTGAGTTCATTCATTTGTTGTAGGAATGGCGCGTTCTTTATAAACATTTCGCTACTATTTAGTGGTCTTATTATTTTTTCTCCTCTTTTACGCACAAAAAACTCGGAAATCAATACATATTTATACATATCTTTATTCTCTTTTATCATGATCCAGCGCGTCCTTATCGGCAAAGCAAAGACTGTACAGATTGAAGAGCGAAGAAAGCCTGTTATTCTCGCAGATGAAACAACGTATTTTATTGAGGATATTTCTAAAGAGTATCATTGTAGTGATGGAGTATTCAGGAAAGAGAATCTTCAGAAAATAAATACAGTCATTTCTACGAATACTGGACGGGAATTCTATATTATCGAGGCAAATTTCATCGATTCGTATAAGGGTTTAAGAAAATTTGCACAAACAATCCCACTCAAGGATTTAGGATTCATCCTCGCAGAAACAGGAATCAATAAGGATTCAATTATTGTTGATGCAGGCGCAGGAAGTGGCGCAAG
The DNA here is from genome assembly GCA_041658255.1 of Candidatus Woesearchaeota archaeon. Classification (GTDB taxonomy): domain Archaea; phylum Nanobdellota; class Nanobdellia; order Woesearchaeales; family UBA9642; genus UBA9642. The sequence continues at coordinate 77,907 of JBBAAQ010000004.1, read as the reverse complement.
TGCAATCTTTTTTGCGCGATATGCTAAGCATGTCTATACCTATGATATCAATGATAAGAGTTTAGAGCAGACGAAAACCAATATTGCCTATTATGATATAAAAAATATCACGCTTGAAAAAAAAGATATCTACGAGAATATTCCTCTTAAAGATGTTGATATGATGCTTATCGATGTTCCCGAGCCCTGGCGTGCAATTGAATCTATCAATAAATCACTTAAAGTCGGAGGATTCGTCGTCATCTATTGTCCGCAAATCACTCAAGCCCATGAATTCATCAACAATCTCGTACAGAAAGGAAATTATCTTCATCTCAAAACCGTGGAAATGATCGAGCGCGATTGGAAAATCGAGGGAACAATTGTCAGGCCAAAATCATTATCGAATATCCATTCCGCATTCTTGACAATTATGAGGCGGATTAATTAATATTATGCTTTTTGTAATTACTAATGTATTCTTTGACTTTCTTTACCCCTTTAGTAATATATTCAATAGGATATTTGCTCATCCCGCTTTGGATTTCTATGACATATGCGAGATATCCTGCTGCCCAGGTATGATAATTTATTGTTGCACCAAATATTTCAGTTGATGCATTTTTTGGTAGTCCTAATTGTTCTACTAAATAGGATACTGCAGGGTAAATAATCCCCATCCGTATGAGTAAGCTGCCCTGAATTTTTGGGAATTGCGTAATGTTTAACGCTGCACGCTCTTGAAATGTTCCATAGAGTCGAGCATTATCCGGATTAATGCACCCGTTCCAATACTCTTTTATTTTGGTTTTGAGACTCTTCTCTTCTGAATTAATTAAATTTTCGAGTTCTGTCATTGTAGCACCTCTTTTTTATCTCCACTCCATAGTGGTATATTAAATATATAAATCTTATTTCCCTAACGGGGGGATAATAATTCATCCCCTTAAGGGGTTATAATCAAAAAATTTAAATATACGACGATAAACTAATGAGTATGGATCTCGAACCACTCCGTGAATTAGGATTGACTGAAGGAGAAATAAAAGTCTATACTGCACTCGTTTCGTTAGGAGAATCGACTACTGGTCCGATTGCTTCAGAGTCACAAGTCACGGTCTCAAAGGTCTATGATATTTTAGATCGTCTTGCAAAAAAGGGTTTAGTCTCGCACATCATCAAGAATAAGACGAAGTATTTCAAAGCATCCGATCCTCAACGTCTTCTTATCTATCTTCAGGAAAAGCAGGATGCACTTAAAAATCAGGAATTAAAACTTAAAGAGATTATCCCAGAACTTGAACTTCAACAACAACTTCATGTCAGCGAAGAGACAGCACAAGTGTATGACGGACTTAAAGGTGTGCAAACTGCACGTGAGCGAAGTCTTAAAATCCTCAAAAAAGACGACGAAATGTGGATTATCGGAATTGCAAAAACACCTTATGATAGACTTACTGCATATTTCAAAGAGTTTCATACCCGTAGATCAAAGCAAGGAATCAAGTGTAATTATCTCTACAATGAGTATGCGCGTAAACCATTCGGAGAAGAATCTGCAAAATTTTCTCATAGTGAAGTGCGTTACATGCCTGAAGGACTCATCACCCATGCATGGATGGAGATCTACGCAGATACCGTAACCATCGGTATCAATAAAGGAAAATCATTTTCCGTAGTCATCCAGAATCAGGAAGTTGCAAATTCATTCAAAATCTATGCGCAATTATTATGGGGAATGGCAAAGAAATAATTAATTTCTTCTATTCGTACGCTTCATCATGATGTTTGATTTCTGTAAAAATGACTGTATCATCTTCTATTTTGAATAATAATACAAAACTTCCTACATGAACGCGTTTGTATTCCTTGAGATTTCCACGTAGGTTTTTAAAGTGGGTTATTGTTGCAGAATCACAACTTGCTACTTGTATGATTTTTTTGCTTATTGCTTGAAATAATACTGGATCTTTTTTCTTTATCTTCTGTAAATCATTTGCTATTTCAAGAGTATCAATATTCATAATTTTTTGCTCCACGTATCAAATTCTTGTACAGTCATAGTTTTGCGTTTGCCTGTTTTGATTTCATTTACAGCAGTGTTTGCACGTTTTATTGTTTCTTTTACTACGGATTCTTTTATCTGTCTATTATCCTTTTCACCTATTTCTGATATCTCGCGTACTTTTCTCATTGTTTCCAATTCTGCTAAATCCGTCAGTGTTTGCGCAAATGCTCTGCGCGCAACTGATGACCAGTTGATCCAATCGGTCTGGTCCATTTGTGATTTTAATTCGTCAGGCACAGATAATGTTATAGTTCCCATAATTTCAACCTCCAAATAATATACTTATATTATTCGTAAACAAATAACTTATTTAAATGTTTTGTTTTGGAAGTCTATTAATAGAATGTTTCTATTCTTTATATTTCTTTTGTCATTTTTTTCGGAAAATTTTCGATTCGTGCTCAAATCACAATATTTATATATCCATCGTATATACACTAACTATATGGCTACTGATATGATCACGTTAAAACTTGAAGATAAATTTTTGGAAGAAATCGATAAAATTGTGAAAAGCGAGGCATACAAGAATCGCACTGAGTTCATCCGCACGGCGCTGAGAGAAAAAGTTGATCAGAATAAACTTAAAAAAACTATGGAAGAACTTTCAAAACTACGAGGATCACTAAAACATCATCATACGACTGATGAAGATCTCGAATGGATGCGTGAAGCCGGTCTTAAAAAATTAGAGCAACAACTCAAATAATTTCTTCAGGACGATAAAAATTGGTGATGTCGAGTAATTTATAATAATGTATATCTCGTGTTATTAATCGCGCATCATATTCTTTTGCAGTAAGTGCATGAATAACATCTCCTTGTGGGATATTTCGTTTTTGTGCAATAATTTTAGCAGTATTCTTTGTTTCTTCTGTTATCGATACGTATTGAATATATTCCTTGAATGTGCGCATCATTCCATTGATTTCTTCCATACTAAATTGTGACTCGAGTTCATAGATGATAAGATTAGTTACAATAATCGTATCGTGCTGCTCTCGAATCATTGCGAATAATCTCTCTGCATACTCTCCAAGTGGTTCTCCATGAAACCCTTTTCTATCCTCAAACCAATCAACCCAGATATTGGTGTCAATGTAAAATTTCATGCATTATAGAGAATAATAAATCCTTTATATGTCCTCGCACGATTTTTTCGGAAGATTTACGGAATGATTCTTATTAACATTCTAAAAATCATACTTTCTCACGCGATTTATCTACCACAAGATTTATATATTCCCGTATTATTCCTTTGTCCAGTGTAGGGGAAGTAATCAGCCCTTACAGTTCAGCCCGTCACTGAGAGTACCTTCGGGAGCACACGGCGTAATGCCAAGCGTTGAACGCGGGGGTTAGTGCTGCGGGCGACAAACCTTTATATTCAACTATGATGATATACGAGAGTTAAGGTTTGCATCCATTAAAACCTTTCAGAACAAGATTATCACAATTCATTATTCACGAGTAAAGGTGGGTGAAGGAATAGTATTTTCTTGTTCTTAGTGGAGAATTATGTTCAACTATCAATCATTTACGAGACTGAGACTCATTGCAGTAAATTAGAGTGATGACTTATAGTTTGAATACAATTCTTAAAGGTTTAGTGGATTAGTGGTTATAGCAAATCTCGTTAATAATGAGATATCTAGCGAGATTTGCTAGAATAGTAAATTGCAACTTAAGAGTTCCAGTTTTTGCAATTGACTATTATAATAATAACAACTATAGGTGATAGAAATGGGAAAAATAAATCCAGTAAGTTCAAAATATATTGTTCACACATCCATCCAGATTGATGGTGTTGTTGATAAGCCCGATGTTATCGGCGCAATATTTGGTCAGACAGAAGGCCTCTTAGGTGCAGATCTCGAATTACGAGAACTTCAACGTTCAGGAAAAATCGGCCGTATTGAAGTTAACCTCGAAACCCGGGGCGGAAAGACTAAAGGAGAAATTATTCTTCCAAGTTCACTCGATAAGGCAGAGACTGCAATTGTTGGCGCAGCACTCGAAATTATCCAGCGTATTGGTCCTTGTAATTCTAAAGTTCGTGTTGAAAGTATTGAAGATGTCCGTATCAGTAAACGACAATTTGTTATTGAACGGGCAAAAGAACTTCTTAAGAGTCTTACTGATAGTGTCCTTCCAAACTCGCAAGAGATTGCTGAAGAAGTTGCAGCATCTGTTCGTGTGATGGAAATCACTGAATATGGTAAGGATCGATTACCCGCGGGACCAGAAGTTGCTGATTCTTCAGAAATTATTGTTGTTGAAGGACGCGCAGACGTGATTAACCTGCTCAAAAACGGTTTCAAGAATGCGATTGCAGTCAATGGAACAAGTATTCCACAGACCATCATAGATTTGTGTAAACAAAAGACTGTTACGGTTTTTGTTGATGGCGATCGTGGTGGAAGTTTGATTATTCAGGAACTTCTCTCAGTTACTGATATTGATTTTGTAACACGGGCGCCTGACGGTAAAGAACTTGAAGAATTGACGAAAAAAGAGATTCATAAATGTTTACGTGCACGCATTGCTGCTGAACAAGTCAAACTTGAAATCGGAATTAAGGATGGTGTAGTGTCAGGTATTGATCCCACAGTCCAACAGGCTGTTGCAGAAAACGATAAATTGACTGGTGAATCATTCTCTGTTATGAGAAAACCGAACGCAAAGCCGACATTACCCTCACAACCACAGCGCCCACCACAGTATTCAAATAATTCGAGTGGTGCGTATAGTCCGCAAGGTCAACGTCCACAACCATCATCAAATCTAGGTCCACGTCCGCAAATGCAACGACCAGAGCAACGAGTTGAACCGCGGAGCGAGCCGCCTCAACCATCTGCTCCAAAAAAACCTACAACGCAGGAACTTGAACAGTTTGGTGATATGATGGAAGATTTAATCGGGACACGCGCAGCCTATATGCTTGATGAAAAACTCGGCATTCTCGGAAAGATTCCAGTCTCTGAACTCATCACAACAATCAAAAGCTTAAATTCAGGAGTCTATGCAATAGTCCTTGATGATGTTATCGATACTGACCTCTTGCAGAATGCAGAACGATCAAATGTCAAATTCCTCGTCGGTATGGATTCAAAAGTTAAAGGATCAAATCGTTTGACGATATTGACGACTGATGACTTATAAGTTATTCTTTTTTTTAATTTTTTATGATATGAGCTAGTAATATCTTTATTTGTTGCTACAATGATACCCTATATATGTGAACAAAGCGAAAACTTTAAATAGTACCCCTTTGGAGTGATAATATGACTAATAATATTGACCCCTCTAACCATACATCTACTGCGAAAGATTCTGAATTAGTAGAACAATTAAGAGCAGAGAACAAGCGATTAACTTACCTAAAAAAACTGAATGACGATATATTCTCCTTAATATCACATGATATGAGAGCACCATTTCAAGGAACATTAGGATATCTCGAAATAATGCTTGATGATTGGAATGATTTATCTCGGGAGGAGTTATATAAGATGACGTCAGATGTCAAGATGAGTGTAAGGGATTCTTATACCCAATTAGATCAATTATTAACATGGTCCAGAAGTCAAAGGAATCATTTGGAAAGTACACCCATTCCACTACCACTCTATGATATGATGGAAGAAGTAACTCAGCAATATAAACCATCGATACAGACAAAACAGATATCACTTCTCAATACCATCGATAAACAAGCACAAGTATACGCAGATGAGTTCATGCTTAATCGGGTGTTTTATAATCTTATTGGCAATGCAATCAAATTTACTCCTGCAGGAGGAAATATTACTATCTCAGCGAACTATCCTGCTAATCCTACACGCATTGCTATTGCGGATTCAGGTGTAGGAATGGATAAAGGAATACAGGAAAAGCTGTTTACTGATGAACATACCTCGCGCATATCAAGTAAAGGTACTGCTGGTGAACAGGGTACGGGATTGGGGTTACTGATTTGTAAGAATTTTATAGAGAAGAATGGTGGAACAATAACATTTGAATCCGTACTTAATAAGGGGACAACGTTTTATGTTACAGTACCTGCATATCTGCCCTCAGAAAACTAATTTCTTTAATAAATTTTTTTCTTTTAAATGAACCGCAAATAATTCGTTAGTCAGTAAATTAGTGTTTGATAAACTATATATAATACTTCACGTTTTCTCAGATGATGATTTCAGTCATCGGTGCAGGCCCTGCAGGATCGTTCTATGCGAGTAAGGAGAAGCATGACGAAGTGCATCTCTTTGAAGAGCATAAATTCATTGGAAAACCCGTTGCATGCACAGGGATATTGACCGATAGTGTGAAGTCTGTACTTCCAAAAATTCCAAAAGATCTTATCATCTCAAAAATAAATCGGTTCAAGATTGTTGCGTCGGGTGGGAAATCAATTTATATCAATCTCAATAAGACGAACATGGTGCTTGATCGCGCGCGATTCGATCAGTATCTCTTTCAAAAAGCAGTCGATAGTGGTGTAAACGTGCATCTTGGAGAGAAATTTTTAGGATATAAAAAAATTGATTCAACTGCTCATTCAAAAAATTATCTGATAAAAACGAATAAAAAATCTTATCCTACAAATATGATCGTTGGTGCTGATGGACCAAAGAGTCAAGTCGCAAAAGCCGCGGGTATCTACGGCAACAGAAAATTCTTATGGGGTTATCAGGCACGTGCGAAATTTCCCGAACTTGAAGAAGGGACAACAGAAATCCGATTGAATCTTGGAGAATTCTCATGGATTGTTCCCGAGAGCAGAACTATTGCGCGCGTTGGTGTACTCGGACCACGCACTACGCGACTGAGAAATGATTATGAAAGAATTCTTGGCGCAAGCAAAATCATTGAAGATCAATCAGGATTAATCCCACTCTACAATCCCAAACAAGAATTACGCAAAGGAAAAGAGAACATTTTCTTATTAGGTGATGCTGCAACCATGGTGAAGGCAACAACGTATGGCGGAATAATCTACGGACTCATCGCCGGAAGTTATCTTGCTGAAGACAAAGAAACGTATGTCAAAAAATTCAACAGCAAACTCGGAAAAGACTTATGGATCAGTCTGAAGATGCGTGAGATGATGAATTCCATGACTGAAAAACAGGCTGATGAACTCATCGAAATATTCAATAAGAAAGAGAACGCGCAAATCCTTGCAGCGCATGATCGCGATTTTCCCTCAACATTCATGGTCCAACTCCTCATGAAAGAAGCAAAACTCTGGAAATTAGGATTTGATATATTCAGGAATAGGTTGAAGAAGTGAATTTATCGTCTATCGGGCTTAAGCGGAGATTTTGTAATTTTTGCAAGATAATGGCGTTTATCTCTATCGACGATTTCTAGTTTCAAATTGTTTTTAGCACATAATTTTCTTAAAAATTTTGCATTAAAACTAATCCATTTAAATTTTTGACCTCTTCTATTTTTATAGAGTGGGTATAGTTCTCCGATATAATATGTTCCATTAGGGACATTTCTTGCATTAGTTAAGATACATCCCTCTTTATTTAGCATACTGGCTAATTTTTTGAGTAAAATTTCTGTTCTTTGAACTGTTTCTGCCATACCAAGATTGTTCTCTACCAAAACTATCGTATCAAACTTTTTCTTCGGTTTAAATGTAAAAATATCTGCAACAATACAATTATTTAACTTATTTCTTTTTGCCACTTGAATAACGTTTGCAGAAATATCTATGCCGAGAACTGTTCCTTGTTTCATCAGATAAGGTACATAATTTCCTGTACCGCAACCAACATCCAAGATATTTCCTTTAGACATAGAAATAATTTTTTTTTCTAATTTAATAAACCTATGATATGCTCTAAAATAGTCACTTAATGGGTGCAGATGTTTTTTTCCAGAAGCACTGACAAAAAAGAATGATGCAGTGTCTCCTTCAGAATACGCGAGCAATGCCTTACCGAAAAAATCCATTGAGTTCTTCATAAGATGTTCTTTAATTTGGATCGTTAATAAATGTTTTGAAAATTTTTTGAGGTATTGTGGCACATTTTTAGTGATTAACTTTATAATTCCCATGATGTTCTCTTGAATTGTGAAATCCAAGGAAGAATGGAAAGTGTATGGGAATGTGTTTAGTAATCATTCAGAAAAACTGCTCTTCCAATTCTCGAGTCAAGGATATTTTGAAGAGCTTGAAAGTGCAATATCTGTCGGTAAAGAAGCAAACATTTTTTCTGCACGGACAAAAGATGGCGAACGTATCATTGCAAAGATGTACCGGTTAGAAAACTGTAATTTCAATAAGATGTATGATTACCTTGTCTTAGACCCGCGGTATATGGCGGTTTCCAAACGGCAACGACTCATTATCTTTGCATGGGCACAGCGCGAATATAAGAACCTGCTCACTGCGCGTAAAGCCATTAAAGTTCCAAAGCCTATTGCGTTTAAAGACAATATTGTCCTTATGGAATTTATCGGTCACGAAGATGCGGCGCCGCAATTGAAAGATTCGCCACCGAAAGAACCAAAAAAATTCTTCGAAAAAGTACTCAAGAACATGGGTAAACTCTATAAGGGCGGGCTTGTACACGTCGATTTAAGCCAGTTCAATATTCTTAATCTTGATGAAGAACCTGTCTTTATTGATTTTTCACAATCACTTCCGACAGATTCATCACATGCAAAACTATATCTGAAACGCGATATCAAGAATGTCTGCACCTATTTCCGGAAATTCTTTCCGATTAGTGAAGAGGATGAAATACAGATCTTTGAAAAGATTGTGAAGCAGGGTATTCATAGAAAATAGTGAGATATTTCTAAATCGTCTACTTTAAAAAGCATCCTTAATTCCTCTCATCATGGCTGACGACACTGCCAACCAGGCATATTCCTATGATTTGAAGATCACGAAGGATCGCATCGCAGTACTTATCGGTCCGAAAGGCGCGACAAAACAAGAACTTGAATTAGAAACAAACTGTAAGATTACTGTAGATTCAGAAGAAGGAGATATTGTCGTGACTGGAAAGGATGCTGTTACACTTTATGCACTTCGCGAAGTTGTGAAGGCGATTAGTCGGGGATTCAATCCTGAACTTGCAAAACAACTCCTCAAACAAGATTATGTCCTCGAAATCATTTCACTTAATGAATATTCTAAACAGAAAAATCAGCAGCAGCGATTAAAGGGACGAGTTATTGGTGTCGAGGGAAAATCTCGAAACACTATTGAAAGTTTAACCGGATGTTATGTTTCGGTATATGGAAAAACTATTGCAATCATCGGTTCAATGGAAACCATCGCTCAGGCAAAAAAAGCTGTTGAGATGCTCCTCGGGGGCAGCATGCATGCATCAGTCTATAAATGGCTTGAACGTCAGCGCCGATCAATGCACCGGTCAGATCTTGAACCTCAAGGATTCTAATAATTGTTAAAAAAGTATTTGTTTAGAGAGTATTTTTTATAAGACATAATACGATTCTCGGAAAAACCACGTCCTTAATAGAAATATTTATTAATATCCTCTATCCCCGAATGGATTATGGGTAAAGGGAATACAAGTACAGCGAGTAAGGCTGGAAAAGAAGGAACTGCGGGGAAGACAGGTAAAGACGGAATTGCTGGGAAGACAGGTAAAGATAGAATTACCGGCAAGGAAGATAAAGATAAGCAAGTTACTGCTGAAGATTTAGCAAAAAAACAGCGTGATATCTCAGTTGCAGAATTCTTTGAGAAAAATCGTCACCTTTTAGGATTTGATAATCCGCGAAAAGCGCTCCTTACTGCAATTAAAGAGGCTGTTGATAATGCACTCGATGCATGTGAAGAGGCAAAGATTCTCCCAGAAATCAGTATTGAAATCATCGAGATGTCAGAAAGCAGGTACCGCATCATTGTTGAGGATAATGGTCCGGGAATTGTGAAAGAACAAATCCCGCGTATCTTTGCGAAATTATTATATGGAAGTAAATTTCATCGACTCCGTCAAAGTCGCGGACAACAAGGTATCGGTATCTCTGCAGCAGTCATGTTCTCACAATTAACAACCGGCAGACCGACAAAGATTCTCTCAAAAACTGCCTTGAACAAACCTGCACATTATATGGAACTTCACCTTGATACGCAGACGAACACTCCGGAAATCATGATTGATGAAATTAAGGAATGGAATAAAGAGCGCGGGACACGAATAGAACTTGATCTCGAGGGTTCCTACATGAAGGGCTCACAGTCTGTTGATGAATATATCCGGCAGACAGCGATTGTGAATCCTCACGCAACATTTATCTATACGAATCCTAAAGCAGAACAATTTATCTATGCACGTGCGAGCGACGATCTTCCTAAAGAACCACTTGAAATTAAACCGCATCCGTATGGTCTAGAACTCGGTATTCTCATAAAGTTGCTCAAGAATACAGAATCGCGAACATTACAATCATTTTTGACAAATGATCTCTCCCGCGTCGGGAGCGGTACTGCAAAAGATATTTGCGATAGTGCACTTATTGACCCTAAAAAACATCCAAGTGATATTTCTATGCAGGACGCTGAAAAATTGATCACGGCAATCAAGAATACGAAAATCATGGCGCCGACAACTGATTGTTTAAGCCCGATTGGCGAGGAACTTCTTGAGAAAAGTCTGAAAAAGGAGATTAATGCAGAATTTTATGTCACAATTACACGACCTATTTTTGTATATCGTGGCAATCCATTCCAGATCGAAGTTGGTCTTGCGTATGGGGGGGACCAACCGCGCGACCAAACAGTAGCGCTGATGCGATTCGCTAACCGCGTCCCGCTCCTCTATCAACAGGGTGCATGTGCATTTACAAAATCTGTTGTCGCAACAAATTGGAAGGCATATGGTCTCAATCAATCAAATGGCGCACTGCCTGTTGGTCCACTCGCCATTGTCATCCATATCGCATCAGTCTGGGTACCATTTACTTCAGAATCCAAAGAAGCACTTGCGCATTATCCAGAGATCATTAAAGAATTAAAACTTGCACTGCAAGAAGCAGGGCGAAAATTACAGACCTATGTCCATAAAAAACATCGCGTCCAAAACCAGCTTGAGCGTGCAAATTTATTTGATCGCTATATTCCTGAAGTTGCAGATTCACTTTCACGGCTTACCGGCGATAGTAAGACGGTAATCACACAAAAACTTCAGGAGATGATCAATAAGGAAGAAATTAAACAGCAAATCTTTGAAATGGAATCACTCAAAGGAGAAGCAAAAGATGATGACGATGATCAGAATGGGTCTGAAGACTCTGAGATTGAAGAATGACCATGGCTAAAAAGAACAGTAACAAATCAGGAAAAGAAGTACAAATGACTTTTTCAGAAAATGCTACAAGTACAAAGATTGCTGCGGCAAGCACGCCTATTGCAAAAATAATCACTACAAAAAAATCCACTGCAAAGACTCCTGCAATGACGCCATTATCTCTCGATAAAGGATCTGCACGCGAAGAACTTATCGGACTCGGAAAATCTATTGTCAAAGATATATCCTTAGGTCAGAATCCAAAAATTGAACTTTCCGTACGTGGACTTTCAAACGTCGTCTATAATAAAGATTCGAAAACATTGCAATTAGGAGATAAGACTGCGCAGCGATTCTTTTTCAATGCTGCACATTCAAAAAGATTTTTGCAGACAATAGAAGTTGCAGCGATTTGTAAGACCCTTCTTGATGTCAATAAACATGCGAGCTTGCGTGACGTATTCTATATGGCAAAGCGTACGATTCCGAATACGAAGATTAATCTTGTCGATGAACAAAAAGAGTCTGATAAGGCAATTGAAGATTTGGAAATCATCACTGGTTTTTCCCGTGAAAATCTGAATGTGAACGCAAATAAGATGGGGAGTGTTGCAGGAAAAGTCATTATTGAAGATATGGGCGACACGATTGACTGGTCAAAATTAGGAAGTGGTGGTTGGTCCATCCCTTCAAATGTGGAAAATATCATATTCAAAAAAGTTGACGCAAAATATGTCATTTATATGGAAAAGGCAGCGGTCTGGGAACGTTTACACGAAGATCGATTCTGGGCAAAACAGAACTGCATTATCATGTCCTCGCAGGGACAGACAACACGGGGGATTAGGAGATTATTGCAAAGGTTGAGTACCGAGCATAATTTACCAATATTAGTATTAACTGATTTTGACTCTTGGGGACATTATATTTACTCGGTATTAAAATTTGGTTCTATTAGTCTAGCGCACATGGCTGAAGAGATGTCTATTCCTACTGCAAAATTTTTAGGGATCAGGGCGCATGATATTGAAAAATATGAATTGCAGAAACATTTCATTAAATTAAATGATCAAGATATCTCTCGTCTAAAACAAATTTCTGAGTATGACTGGTTTAAGAACAGTAAAGAGTGGCAGATTGAATTTAAGAAGATGAAGCAGTTCGGTCATAAGGCAGAAATTCAGGCATTATCTGCGCGCGGGATTAGTTTTATTTCTGAAATCTATTTACCTGAGAAAATCAAGAATAAGGATTGGATAGAGTAATTCTCACAGGACGCACTGGGTATGCACGGATAAGGTATATAAATCCATTCTCATTCTTTTAGCGATGAAAAAGCTAACGATGTATGTAAAAACACAACATTTAAATATTACCGCTAGTATCGGTATATCTACGTATATAATTACCGATGGATATGGAAAAAGATCATATATTAAAATACCTTAATGATTGGAATTTTTGGAACAAAAACATAGATACCGGTATACCTCGGGCATCATATGTGGAGCCAATACTTCAATCTATAAAGACCAAAGAGCCGATCATAATAACCGGGATAAGAAGGAGTGGAAAAAGCACCATTCTTCTGCAAGTTCTCAAACAATTGATAAAAAATACTTCTCCAAATAATACACTGATAGTAAATCTGGAAGATCCAAGGATGTTAGGAATTACTGTTCAGGACATGATAAAAATCTATGAAACCTATAGAGAGGAATTTACTCCTGAAAAAGAACATTATGTATTATTAGATGAAGTCCAAAATGTACGGGGATGGGAAAAATTTGTTAGATATTTGACTGAGAGTAAAGACGCCACTGTATTTATCACGGGTTCTAATAGCAAATTATTGAGTTCAGAATTTAGTACGTCGCTTTCAGGAAGATACATCGCGTATCACATTCATCCATTATCTTTTACAGAATTTCTGGATTTTAAAGGCGTGAACCTGAAAAAAAGAATGGATATTATTGTTCATGAGGATGATATAAAAAAATACCTCAAGGAATATCTACACTATGGCGGATTCCCAAAAATAGTGTTAACAAATGACTTACAAGAAAAAAGAAAATTACTCAATGCATATTATGATACCATAATCGTTAAGGATGTTCTGGCGAGATACGCTATTAAAGAGGGTACTAAACTTCAAGAGCTGAGTCGTTTTCTTTTAAGCAATACCTCGTCAATCATCTCTGTCAATAAGATGAAGGCGTTCTTAGGGCTGAGTTTAGATAGTGCTCAACGCTTTGTTGAATACTTAGAATCGACATATCTTGTTACGTTTGTAAAAAAATTCGATAGCTCTTACAAGAGACAACTACTGAATCCAAAAAAAGTGTATTGTATAGATCCGGGGATGAGAAACAGTGTCGCATTTGCGACTTCAGATGATACTGGAAAACTTTTAGAGAATGTAGTTTTTTTGAAACTCTTAGCAGATGAAAAAGAGATCTATTATTATAAGACAACCAATAACCTTGAAGTGGATTTCGCCGTGAAAGAAGGGAAAAAAATTACCCAATTCATACAAGTCTGTTTAAGTATTTCTGACTTCAACACTCGCGAAAGGGAGTTACGTGCATTATGGAAGGCAATGGAAGAACAACATCTCTCAGAAGGGTTGATATTAACGAAAGATACTGAAGAAACCATACATCACGATAAGAAAAAAATAATGATACTGCCGGTCTGGAAATGGTTAATTAAGGGAGATTAACCCAAAGGATAATGGCTCAATTATTCTATCAAAAACTTACGTAGGGGAGATTTGACTATGTTGTCTTGGAATAAAGATACACGGAAATTATTCCTGCATTTCTGAAACTTATCTTCCCGAAAAAATCAAGAAACAAAAATGGCCTGATTAGTGCTATTCATTCTTCTCGATAGGATATTCGGAGATGCTCATCTAGTGATGGCAACCATTTTTCAGATGAACCCCGAAGTCAATACAAACATTTTTAAATAAAAATCACGTGAATAGCGTTATGCCATTCAAATTTGACGGTGCGGGTCCCCATAACATTCTTGTTGCGCAGTTAGAAATAGAGAATGAAGAGACATTTCATATGAAAAATCTCTATAAAATGGTCTATAATTGGCTTCTTGAAGAAAATTTTTCTGATGTTGATGGTGGCGAGTATCCTGAAATTATGTATCTGGAGCGTATTTTAGGAAGTGGTGCAAAAGAGCATCGCATCTGGTGGCGTTGTATTCAGGTACCTAAAAACAGTCAGTATTATCGGTATTATCTTAAAATTGATTTTATGACATTGAATATGAAATCCATTGAAGTCATGCATCAGGGACACAAGATGAAGACTGATCGGGGCGATTGTATTATCCGCATTTGGGCATATCTGCAACTTGATTTTAATAATCGTTGGCGTAACTCACCTTTTATGATGCGTTGGGATAAATTGTTTCGTAATAGGATTTATAAGGCGCAAATCGAAGCATATAAAATCGATCTCTATAAGACAAGTTATCGACTCCAGAATGTGATTAAGCAATACTTGAAGCTCAAGACACTCTACGAAATGCCAAGACCATTCCAGCCCGAACGTGGATTATAATTTTTTTATTCTTTTTTTGTTTTTCTATTTTTCTTCAATTAACTTTTTATATCCCGAACTGTTCCGAATCATATGGATGAATTAGTCAATGCAATGCGTACATTGTTGCAAAAATCTTCTCGTAGTATGCAGGGTGATACAGTTGTTATGGGCAAATCATATACGTCTATTCCTATTACGAAAAATAATTTTCATCCGATTATTGCTTTCTCAAATAAAGAGACCGATAATCATTCGTTTCTTTTTGTTGATGGCGGAAATACGACACTATTTTTAAGTGCGGGACTTGCAATTGGATTTATCCGTACTGCAGGAATTGTTTATCAGGATAATAAGCGGATCCATCGCGATACTCTTGAATTCTTTATCATTGTTCATGAACAAGAATCCATCATGAACGTTCATACATTTCCGAAGACGTCCTTTGATGGACTCGTCTTCAATCCTGATGATGAATCATTACGTAATGGTCTTGAACGTTCTGAGTGCTCACGCATCATTACCGTAATCCGAAGATTTGCTGAACTCGAATATGCCTCTCTTCTTGGAAAAAAATATGCCCCGACAGGAATCATTCTTGACGGAACATTAGAATCGAAGTATCCTCACGAATCAGATTATATTGCTGCGCTTCTTGCGCAAAAAAATGTTTGCGCGCTCAGTAAAACATGCAGTCTCACGACGAAAAACGGCAGTGCAATAACGCAAGGATTGTTTTCACTCGAGCCATCTGCACCGTTCTGGTATCATCCCATTGCGGTAAATAATAATTCGCATCATCCTGCAGAAATTTATTTTATCAAATTGCATGATAAAACTGATTATGTATTCCGATTCGAAGTCGGCAGAGGATTTAGCGGCGATGTTTCTGGAATTATCGCACTTCTTGCACGTAATAGTATTGATCCGGTGTTTTTAGGATATCCTTATGGATTCATTGATGTTGATGCGGCAGCACGTATCAGTGAAGATGAGAAACGGCTTTTGCAGACTAAACTCTCTGTAAAACTCGGCAAAGGCTGGGATGCCTTTTCTACGCAATTGACGAGCATGAATGCGCATGAGATACTGGATAAGATTAAGTTCTAGTATATATAAAATTCTAAACATTTATAAATCTCTCTTCTCAATACAACACTATGCCGCAATCCTTTGACATCATCACTGTCGGTTCAGCAACTATGGACATTTTTGCGCATACTGCTGATGAGCATGCGCATTTGAAACATATTCATCATGCAACAGAAGTCTGCTATCCTTTAGGTGCAAAAATTCTTGTCAGCCAGCTTGAAATTTTTACAGGTGGCGGCGGAACAAATACTGGCGTAGGATTTTCTCGACTCGGATTTAAGACTGCATATTTAGGAAAGTTAGGTAATGACTTGAATGCACAAATCATTCTTGACGAATTAAAACGTGAACATGTTACATTTATTGGTATACGTGATCCGAAACTTGCGTGCGGTTGTTCAGTCATCCTTGATTCTATTGGCGAAGACCGCACGATCCTTGCGTATAAGGGTGCGAATGATAACCTGCGCGTGCAAGATGTTGATATCGCAACATTAAAAGCGCAATGGTTCTATTTCTGTTCAATGATGAATACGAGTTTTTTAACACAGAAGAAACTTATTGATTATGCAGTTAAGCATAAGATGAAGTATGCATTCAATCCCAGTCTTTATTTGACAAAGAAAGGAGTACATTATCTCGCGCATATCCTTAAATACGCTGAAATCCTCATCTTCAACAAGGAAGAAGCGCAAGCATTACTTGAAGATACTGATCCTAATGTGCAGAATCTCTGTATGAAGGTTGCAAAACTTGGACCGAAAATCGTTGTCATCACTGACGGAATGCATGGCGCAAATGTGTACTCAATCCACGATCATGCATTTTATACTGCACGTCCAGGTAAGGTAAAAATCATTGAGACAACTGGCGCTGGCGATGCCTTTAGTGTAGGATTTGTTGCAGGAATAATGAAAGGGTTGCCTTTTGAAATTGCACTCAAGATGGGGATGCTCAATGCTGAATCTGTCATCAGTAGTAAGGGTGCAAAAAATATTTTATTAGATAAAAAACTCTTTATACTTGCAAAAAAGGATAAACGAGTCGTCGCAAAGAAAAAGATTTAAAAATAACATTCATTTAGAGAGATATAAAGAGGTGTTTGGTATGAGTATTAATGTAAATAAGATTCTTCGCAATAATAAATCATTGCTCTTAGCATGTGATCAGGGCTTAGAGCACGGTCCAAAAGATTTTAACAATAAAAATATTGATCCGAAATATATCTTCGATATTGCACTTGAAGGTAATTATGACGGTGTTATCGTGCAGAATGGTCTTGCAGAAAAATATTATGGTTCTTATTATCGGGAAATACCGCTTATTGTAAAACTTAATGGAAAGACTAATCTTACGAGTAATGTTATTTCACGGCAACTCTGTTCTGTTGAACGCGCAATTAAGCTCGGCGCAAGTGCAGTCGGATACACGATATTTGTGGGCAGTCCCATGGAGCCTGAAATACTCCACGAGTTCTCTAAAATCGTCGAATCTGCGCATGATTATGGCGTTCCAGTCATTGGATGGATGTATGCGCGCGGACCGACAGTGAAGAATGAACTGGATAAGGATATTCTTGCGTATGGCGCGCGTATGGGTCTCGAACTCGGCGCAGATTTTCTCAAATTAAAATATAATAATGATCCAGAAAGTTATCGCTGGGTTGTAAAATGTGCAGGAAGATCGCGCGTACTCGTATCGGGCGGTGATAAGATTGAAGAACTCGCATTTTTGAAGGAGGCTGAAGAAGTCATGAAACTCGGAGTTACGGGAATGGCAATCGGCAGAAACATCTGGCAGCACGATAAGCCCCTTGCACTCACTGCAGCACTCCAAAAGATCATCCACGAAGGAAAATCTGCACAGGAAGCGATCAAACTCTACGAAGATTTAAGCAAGAAAGAGAAATAATTGCTCTGGTTTTTTTAATTTTTATCTCGTCTCTTTACTAATCCATAACTCATAATCACTATTTGCTTCAACAGTAAGTTTCATGATGCATGGCGTTTTATAGGGATGGATTTTCTTGACTGCAGATTCTACTTTTTTCCAATTCTCTTTTTTAGTCTTGATTAATGAAACGATTTCTTTGTTATTCTCAATCTTTCCATTCCACCAATAACTGCTCTCTATCGGAAAGAAATTAGCACACGCAATAAGCTTTTTTTCGAGAAGATGATTAACGATCTTTTTTGCTTCACGTATATTCTTGTGGGTAATATAGAGGATGATGAATGCCATGGTCTCTTTTACTATCGCATATTTATATAGTTATCTTTTCTTATTAATCTCTTCTCATCAATAACCACAATCATCCGTGTCAGACTCTTATGCACATAATAGGGGATAATTGCTTGTACAGTCAATTTTGATGAAAGACTTTTTTTGAATATTTTTTTTAAATTCACAAAATCCGGCATGACAATGACTGCGCGGCCTGTAATGCGCTTTACAAAATCCATATAGAGCTGTTCAATGTCGCCCTTCGCACGTGAACTCTTGCCGTACGGTAAGTCAGTAACGACGTTTTTCAATGTCTTGAAGGTGTGGAAATCTTTTTTTGCAAGTATTCCTGAAATCTTATAATACGAAAAATTATCCTGCGCTTTGCGCAGCGAGGAATCGTCAATATCATATCCTTTTATCGTCAGTCCCATGAGCCCTGCTTCGATGAGGATGCCGCCAGAACCACAACAAGGATCAACAATGGTTTTGGAATCGAGAATATTGACGAGTGTTCGTGCAAGTTTTGGATGCATGGAGGTAGGAATTAAGGCAGGTCGCTTATGTGCTTTGCGATCATCGAATCGCTCAGTATTCTCCCAAAACATTCGCGCGCAATAAACGTCTTTTTCGAAGAAGAATTCGAAGTGTGTTGTTGGATTTGATAAATTAACTTTTGGTTCTTTTTTTTGTTCTTTTTCAATACTTCTCCAGACAAAACCTGCAAGATACTTTTCATCAATAATTTTTCCTGATATTTTTGATGGTGTTCCGTGCATGCGTACTGCAAAGTCTTTCGTGTATTGTTTCGAGAAGTCAAATCGCGTAAGTGTCTTTTCAAATTGTACCGTAGAAGAAGTAAACAGGATTTCGCCAACTTTTTTCGTGCATGCGAGCCGGGAAACTTTTGCAAGATTTTTTGATGAGACATCAGCAATGAACAGATATTCATCAACAATTTTTCCTGTGGTGTGTAAAAGTGATTCTATCTCGAGTTTGGCAAGTGGAATGTTTTCCTGCGAAAGTACGCAAAGTATTTTTATCATCTTCATATTATGCGTGATGTAATCACATTTTTAAAGTTGTTCATATCAGGCAGGTGTATGGAGAAAAAAGAGTTTGTGAAAAGACCGGTCGGAAGGCCGCTTGATTCTGCAGTACGTTTACGAATACGTGAACTCTTACTCAAACACGGTCCATCATACGGGTATCAGATCTATAAATACTATATTGACAAATATCCTGCAGTCACACTCCGTTTAATCTATTATCACCTCCGCAAAGGCCTCTCGACTGGGGAATTCAAGATTTTAAAGATTGAAAAAAAGGAAGGAACATATTCTTGGGGTACGACTACAAATCAGATTGTTTATGCGATTGCGGATAAGAAATAGTTTTGAAAATTGTTTATACGATAAGGATTTCTTGACTGCGAATCCGCTTATATTCTTTCTTGAATTCTTTGAGTGAGGCAGGTGCACCTTTATGCTCAAATACATAATTCATGCCTTGGTTGAATGCGATGAATAAATCATAATATATCTGTCGAGGAGTCGCAAGTCGCGTAGTGGTGTTATTCGGATTGTCAGTTTGGTAATGGTGAACCTGCATCACAGTATATATAGCACTTAACTCATGGAATGTGTCGAGTAATGTTTCATTTCGTTCTACTAATGTTTTTATGATAAGTCCGAGGCCCTCATTATACATTTTATTAATCTGTTTATCTATGGATGCAGGAGAATGTTTGCTTCCCTCTGTAAATGTTCCACTGTTTACATTAATCCCAAGATATCCTGCGGCAACTGCAATAGGATTTTTGACATTCTCGCTAATATCGATATTTGCTGAAAGTTTTTTTATACCTTCTTCAATAAGCTGTATTTGTTCGGTAATATCCCTTGCCATGCAATAGGGAATACGCCATATTTTATAAAGGTATTTTCATTTTGCATCTAAAACTTTTTAAACTCAGGATTCATTCGTTCTACTATGACAAAAACTGATGTGCAAGAAAAATCCTCGTCTAAGTATTATGATGAACTCATCGCATTCTTACAGCAGAAAGGATTCATCTGGGGTCCAGAGCCGGAAATCTATGGCGGACTTGCAGGATTCTATACCTATGCGCCACTCGGTAAACTTCTCAAGAACAATGTCGAGAATGAAATCAGAAAACTCTATACAAAGAATGGTTTCTGGGAAGTCGAATGCCCGACAATCATGCAAAAAGAGGTCTGGCAGGCATCAGGGCATCTTGGCGGATTTACTGATCCTGTCATCACGTGTTCAAAATGTAAGGCGAATTTTCGCGTCGATAGCTTACTTGCAGAAGCATTTCCTGAAGAAAATTTTGATCATAAGACTGATGAAGAATTTATCGGGCTTATTGAATCTAAAGGAATCAAATGTCCATCCTGTAAAAGTGCATTCAATAAAGAGATTAAAAGACATACATTAATGATGAAAACCACCGTCGGTCTTGATGTTGAAGCATATAACCGTCCGGAGACTGCAACAACAACCTATCTCCCATTTCTTCGATACACAGATTTTTTCAGAAAGAAATTACCGTTTGCAGTATTTCAGATCGGTAAAGTGTATCGTAATGAGATCAGTCCACGTCAACATGTGATGCGTTGTAGAGAGTTCACCCAAGCAGAAGCACAATTATTTTTATTTAAGAATCAAAAGAATAATTTTGAAAAATATGTTGATGTCCAGCACAACAAGATGCTACTCTGGCCATGGCAATTTCAGGAGAAGGAACAGGGACCAAAAATGATTACTGTTCACGAAGCGCTCGAGAATGGTTATTTCAAGAACAAGGCATATGCATGGGCAGTTCATCTTGCCTATTCATTATTTCAATCAATAGGTATCCCTCAAGAAAAGATCCGACTTCGGCAACATTACCCTGATGAAAAAGCATTCTATGCTGAAGATGCGTGGGATATTGAAGTTCAGTTGAATACCTTTGGATGGTTTGAAATCTGCGGCGTGCATGATCGTACGGATTATGATTTGACGCAGCACGGGAAATTCTCCGGAAAATCATTAAGTGCATTCAATGAAGAAGCTACTGTAGAAAACAAGAATGAAATCCCTCATATCATTGAGATTGCATTTGGAACAGACAGGCCGACATTTGCACTCCTCGACATTTTTTATAAAAAATTTGATGAACAAGAGGGCAAGACAAAATTTCTTGTTCCTGCGCACATGGCACCAGTCAAGGTCGCAGTATTCCCCCTCATGAAAAAAGACGGGCTCGCGGAGAATGCACTGCAATTATTCGAAACATTGCAGCAAGAATTTAGTGCGCGTTATGATAGTGCAGGATCCATCGGTAAACGTTACTTGCGCGAGGACGAATCCGGAACACCCTACTGCATCACCGTCGATTATGATACGATTAAACCTGAATCACCACATCATGGAACAGTAACCATCCGTAATCGTGATACTGAAGAACAGAAACGGATCAAACTTATCGACGTGAAAGAAACTATTAAAAAATTATTGTCTTATGAATTGAAATGGGAGAATATATCATAATACAGAAGAAAAAAATTTAAGGGAATATTCCGAATTCTGAACAATTATGCTTTTTGCGGGAATGAAATTCCTTTTTTTCTGTCTGTGACCTTTTTCTTGAGCGCCATAATCCCTGCATCGATTTTTCCTAATAAAAATTTTTTACTGATAAGAAAGTCTCCTATAACAAGTATGCTTATCGGTGTTGCAAGATTGAAACCAATAACTGTGCTCACAATTAACCCGAGCATAGCTATTGAAATACCATAAATCATCATTCTAATCTCTGCTTCAGGAGATAGCTTCTTGAGCTCTCTCTTTACGTTTTCGGTCATTGTTTCAAGCTGCTTTTCTATTGTTCCAACACGGCCATTGAATTTTTCTGCATCGTTGAGTGTGAGTTTGATGAACTGAAAATATTCTTCGATGTTCTCTGGCTTCTTGCTCACTGCATTCAAGAACTCTTTCTCCTGATCCATGCGCGTCGTAGAATTGTCAATCGTATCATTGACAAGAACCAGGAGTTCGATGCATTTTTTTATTAATTTCTGCAGCTGCGCAAGGATATTTTTAACATTATCATTTGTTTCTGGGGTGTTCTTGAGGAGATCATTGTAGGTATTGAATGCATTTAGAGTTTTCTGGATCCGGAATTTCAGCATCTGTCCATATTTTTTCTCGACATCGACGAGATATTTCAGGTTCGCATACTCTTTTTCGAGCGCACCAATAGTCTCTGGATTATAGATATCTTGTTCGGCAACCATCTGTATAATCTTTTCAACTCCTGCCCGTTTGCGGTCAGTAATATTTTTTATACTTCTTTGGATATCTGCTTTTGATTTATCAATAGTACTGATGACTTCGAGAAGATTCACAACTTGAGGAGGCATTGTTTGATCCATAGGTTCACCGATGCATTTACGACTAGTATTGTTTATAAACTTTTTTATTGCTCAGAATGTCTCAGGGATATATCGATATGCGTGTTCTTTGGTGAATCGGAGCACATACCAGTCCTTGATGATGGCGCCGTATTGTGCGCGCGCCTCTTCTTCGAGCTTTTGCAGTGCATCCCGCGAAGGGAGATGGATCTCGATCTCCAGATCTGAGCCATTGAGGTATTTTGT
Source organism: Candidatus Woesearchaeota archaeon (assembly GCA_041658255.1). Lineage (GTDB taxonomy): Archaea > Nanobdellota > Nanobdellia > Woesearchaeales > UBA9642 > UBA9642. The sequence continues at coordinate 55,034 of JBBAAQ010000004.1, read as the reverse complement.
GAAATAGATCACTCCCGGATGCGCGCGAAAGAATGTCTTGAGTGCAAGAAATGATTTGGCATCATAATGCTTGAGTGTGATAAAAATCTTGTAATAGGTGTATCCTGTCGCTGCAGTATTGATGAACGGCCGGTATCCTAGGATGACATTATTTCTTTCAAGCTTTCTTAATCGTTCCTTGACTGTGTTGATGCTGAGTCTTGATTTTTTTGCAAGCGTAATAATCCCGATATTTGCATTGCTTGCAAGGATGCGCAGGAGCGCATAATCCTTAGCATCGATTGCTATCTCTGTTTCTTCAAATTTTCGGTCGACAAATGCGGTGCGTTTTGTGGTTATAAAATATTCTTTCGGGAAATGTTCGAGCTGCATAAGCATCCCGATCTGTTCCTCTTCAATAATCCCATTAAACTGTATATGGAGCTGTTCTTGAAACTGCTCAAAATCAGGAATTGTTTTCCAGACGGTTACGATGTCAATGTCCCATCGTCCATCGCATTCCATGAACCACATGACTTCCTTGGTTGCGTTTATAGCGTTGATGAATTTCTCGCGTTCTTGCGTCGTATAATTACTGAGTTTTATGAGTGATCGGAACGAATGAAACCCGAGTTTTTTTATATCGATCTCAGTGAAGTATCCACGGATGATTTTTTCCTGTTCCAATCGTTTAATACGATATAATACGACATTGCGATGTATTTTAAGTTTACGTGCAAGCTGACTGCAACTTTGCCTGCAATCAGTATCGAGTGCGTATAGGAGTTTCTTATCAATCAAATCAAGCATAATATGTAAATAGTGGCACTATTCTTATAGTTTTTGATATCTTGCACAAGAAACATATAAAAGAATTTATATATATATTATCACTTAATAGTGGTTATGAATAACACCCAATTAACCACACACGCATTAGATCCTGCTATTATGAATGAGGGATTTCAACAGTATTTCAAAGAAGAAGGAAAATTAGTTACTGCGTTTATGAGTGGTTCAATACTTGATGTCGCATGTGGACGTGCACGAATTGTTCAGTATCTTAGTCCTACCTGTAAACAATACTCGGGGCTTGACATTAATCTCGATCTTGATAAGATACGTGAAGATCACGAAAAACAGGATCCGTGGGATTATACGCCGCTGTCTTATTATTATCATAAGGATGCACGTGAAATCGCTTCGATTTTTAAGGAGAATGAGTTTGATAATTCCTGCTGCCTATGGAATAGCCTTCCGATAATTGGAAATGAATCTCAAACACTTACAGATATAGCTCATATTACAAAAAATAATATCCTTATCACTCTTGTTGCAAAAAATGAGCAGTCGCTTGCAGCGAGGATAAAATATTACGAAAAGACCGGAATGCCATTTAAGGTCGATAAAGAAAATCATATTATTTATTCTGATGTCTGGGGCGCATCAAAAGGATATGATGCGTCAATATTTGAGATATGGGCAAAAGATTCTGGTATACATTTAACGGATTCTGGACGGATAGGACTGCTTGGAAATTATGGAATATATACGAAGAGATGAGAGGATGGTATAAATCTAAACATTTTTAAAATCGCTCGTTATCTAGTAAAGTATGGTTGCACTCAAACTCTACAATACCTTTACTCGCGTCAAGGAAGAATTCAAACCCATCCATGCAGGTAAGGTCGGTTTGTATACGTGCGGTCCGACTGTCTATTATTATGCGCATATCGGAAATTTGCGTGCATACTTGTTTGAAGACATTCTTCGCAGAGTTCTCGAATACAACAAGTATCAAGTCAATCATGTCATGAATATCACTGATGTCGGACACCTCACATCTGACGCTGATGAGGGCGAAGATAAGATGCTTAAGGGCGCGAAACGTGAGGGTAAGAGTGTCTGGGAAATCGCAAAATTCTATGAAGAAGCATTCTTTGCAGACCTACGAAAATTACATATTCTTTATCCGTCCATTACGTGCCGTGCAACAGAGCACATCCCTGAAATGATTGCATTAATCAAACGTATCGAGCATAATGGATATACCTATACAGCGAATGGGAATGTATATTTTGATATTGCAAAATTCAAGCATTACGGTGTACTTGCGCGATTAAACCTTGATGAACAGAAAGCAGGTGCAAGAATTGTTGTCGATGAGCATAAACATAACCCACAGGACTTTGTCTTATGGTTCACAAAATCTAAATTCGAAAATCAGGAGATGAAATGGGATAGTCCATGGGGCACGGGATATCCGGGCTGGCATATCGAGTGTTCAGCGATGAGTATGAAATATTTAGGCGAACATTTTGATATCCATTGCGGTGGAATAGACCACATCCCGGTCCATCATACAAATGAAATTGCACAGTCAGAAGCTGCGACTGGAAAGAAATGGGTCAATTATTGGATGCATAATGAATTTCTCGTCATGGATAAGGGGAAGATGTCCAAATCTGCAGGAGGAATATTGACACTTGCAGTGCTCGAGAAAGAGGGGTATGACCCGATCGATTATCGTTATCTTACCCTTAACACGCAGTATCGCATCCCCTTAACATTCAGTTATGAATCACTTGCAGCAGCACAGAATGCATTCAAGAATCTGAAGAATAAAATTATTGAATATCGAAAAGATACTTCTGCGATTGAACAAGGAGACGTAAAAGGCATGGACGAATATCGTAATGAATTTCTCGAATCCATCAATGATGATTTAAACATGCCCAAGGCACTTGCAGTACTCTGGAATGTTATTACAGATAAAACATTGAATAATCACGAGAAATATACACTCGCACTTGAATTCGACAACATATTTGGATTAGGACTCGAACATCTTGTTGAAGAACGTGTTGAAATTCCTCAGGACATTCAAAAAATAATTGATGAACGCATCCATGCACGCAAAGCCAAGGACTGGAAAAAATCAGACGAATTACGCAATCTATTGAAATCGAAAGGATATGCAGTTGATGATGGCGTGGATGGGATGAAAGTGAAACGGATATGATACAGAGACGATCGGTGTGGTACGGTGCCTGAATAAAACCCGAAACGAGAAGAACTGTCCTTGTCCAGATACGGATTGCGAGCGTCACGGTGTCTGCTGCGAATGTGTAGCATATCATCGAGCTGATAGTAGTTTGCCAATCTGTATGCGATAATCATTTTTCTAACGTCTTTTTCCCATGATTTGTAATTTTTCAGAAGACGAGAGGATAATTAGTAGTTATAGCGTAAGTTTCTGGAACTGAAACATTTTAGGATTGGATGTTTCAGTCCAATCTTTTATTGGCTTTGGGACATACTTCACAAATCCGTTCTTTTCATAGAAATGTTGTGCCTGATAATTATCGTTTCTGGTGTCGAGGACAAGTGATGAATAGTTCTTTTCTTTTGCAAAAGCGATGACTTTTTCCAAAATTTGCTTTGCCACGCCCTTTCCCCGGCATGCTTTGTCTATATAGAATCTTTTTAATAATCCTTCCTCAGATGATAATTCTTTTATTCCTCCACACCCGATAATCTTATTATTCTCTTTGGCGAGGAAGAAGATTTCGCGGTTTTTTTTGAAATAGGCAGCAAGATCATCAAGCCCGTCCATATATCTTTTATCCCAATTTAATTCGTCATAAATTGATATACAGAATCGATATACTTCTTCTTGTTCTTCTTTTTGAAAAGGCACTATACTGATAGTCATGGTGTTCTATTGGATGTAGACTATAAAAATTTTCTGGAAATTAAAGAATTAATTTTTTATCCAGTGATTTATCTCTTTTATTGTTTGCGCATTGTTCTGGTAGAGACAAGTGTGTATCCCTAACGCTTTCGCGGTAGCAATATATGCGGGTTTATCATCAATAAGTATACAATTCTGCGGCTGCGCGTGGATTTTTTGCAATGCGATTTGAAATAATTTTTTGTGCGGTTTGGCAGTCCGGAATGTGTGTGAGCTGTTTTCAAGGACACGTTCTCGTAATTTTTCTATCAATAGCTCCGCCCAAAGTCGATAATATATAAAATTAGCCGGGTGAAGGCAATACACGCATATACCCTTTATGGAAAATAAACTTCTTTTGTCAAGAACCACCGGTCACAGACCAGTGGCATGGTTGTTTAGTTAATGAAACATGATGTGGTTCTTGACGCTCAGAATTCCATGACCAGTGGTTCCTGAGCACAACAGATTCCACTTCAACCACTCGCTCGGAAATTAAAAATTTCCGGCGTCCTAAAAATCTCTGATTTTTATGACATCATAGATGGGTGGAATTCTGTTGTTTAAAGAATTCTTCGGGGTCTATGCACCGGGATAAATATTTATTTATGCTCTTAGATTTTTGCAAAGTGTCGGTTTTTATTTGATTTGCGACATATTCAAATGTGTTTTTATTCGAAAAAAGATCATAGCTAATCATTCCTGTTGAAAATGCGGCCCCAAATGACGTGAAAACGCTAAAGAATTCAAGAGGCGTAGGTTTTCCTATAATTCCGGGAGCAGTATGTACTATACATTCTATACCTGCGCTAACGCCGGCAAAAAGACCTATAGGAAAATATACAGCCAATCTACGAAAGTACTTGTTTAAAATGGAGGGCGATGCATAATATTGTTCCTTTTTAAAACAACTATACACTATGCTATTTTTAAGAAGACTGGTTTTCCAAGGGTTTGCTATTTCTATGTCTTCCAAACTCTTTACTAGTTTTAAATCATCTAAATTGAATATTTTGCTTTTTTGAGCTTTATGTATGTGAAATCCTTTTTTATTTTTGTAATAATCATCCAAACCTAATATTTTGCAATATGTTTTTGAAATGTTTTTATAGAATTCTTCTATTTCATGAGATGTGATGGATATTGATTCTTGCAAAGGGTTCAAATCTTTTTTTAGGTCATGTTCTTCTTGAGTGAGTGCTTCTAGTTTCAAATTTATTTTGTCGATTTTATTTATTTTTTTTAATGCAGTATTCATTATTATTCACCTCAATAAATCATTTTGTATATTGAATGTTTCTTTGTTACTATTTGGAAGATGTAACTATATATTAAAGTTTCTCCGAGATTATCATCTTTTACAGAAAGATTTAAATAGTTAATTCTATTATATCGTATAAATGCATAACTTGGACTTAAAAGATAGAAAAATACTTACTTTACTGGAAGACAATGCTCGGGAGAGCCATTCTACAATAGCTAAAGCAATAGGGTTATCAAAAGATAGTGTGAAGTATAGGATTCAAAGACTTGAAAAACAAGGGATAATAGGAGGTTATAGGACGATAATTAACCTATCAAAAATAGGATATGAACTATACAGCGTCTGTGTTAAAGTTATTAATGTTAAAGATATGAATGCAATAGCAATAGAAATCGCAAAAGAACAAAAACTATTTTGGATAGCAGAACTTGATGGTGCTTGGGATTTAATCTTTGTACTCTGGGCAAAGAATGCTCATGAAGCAGATATTATTATAACAAGAGCACAACAACAAATCGGGATTGTTACAGAAAAGTTAGTAACGCAAATAATAAATTTTCAATTTTTACCCGTATATAAAGACCTCAATAAAAAACCACACATTATTGATTTAGAACAAGCGGGAGTAAGAATAGATCTTATTGATAAGGAAATATTACGTACATTAAATTTGGATGCAAGAGCAACATTACTTTCGTTAGCACAAAGATTAGAAGTCGATCCTATGACTATTTATCATAGGATGAAAAAAATGGAAAAAAATGGAATTATTATAGGGTATACAATAATTATAGATGCAAGTAAACTGGGTTTAGATTATTATTCAGTAAAAATAAATTTAGTGAACCAACTTCAACGAAACAAAATACTTACATTTTTGCAAGATAGAATAATTGGAATAACTCATGTACTCGGAGGGTATGATCTTGATTTTGATATGTATACCAAGTCAACACAAGAATATTATGAACTTTTGAAAGAGCTAAGAGCGAAATTCGATATACAAACAATTGAACATTTTAAAATTGTACAAACACACAGAATCAAATTTTTACCTGAAGAGCTTTAGACTTTTTTTTTATCGTTTCCAGGAATGCACGTAATAATTTAAAGTAATTCTTTTTTTACAAACTTTCCCCACGCAGACAAATCCTTTGGATCCCAAGAATTAATAAGCACAGATGCTTTTGAGGTGTATCCGAAAGGGTGGTATACCCATGCAATCCAACTGAGTTTATTTTTTGATATTAATGTCTTTAAAGGGATTGCATACTGCGTGGTATTGCCTTCAAACACTTCAGGATCACTAGAGTTTTTAGTATATCCGCATTCGTTTATTATGATAGGATATTTTTTCTTTACTTTGATAACCGAGTCAAAGTTTTTGAAATTAGGGTATATCATAACGCCGTAAGCGATATTTTTTTCATTTATCGGATGATGTAGTGGCATTCCTAAATCTGTCGACCAATTAACGGCATTTATTATGAGTATCGCTTTGGTGTATTGTCGTATTTTAGATATCCACGGTTTTGCTGTCTCTCGCCAATCCTGCCAGGTTATGCCATTAGGCATGGAAAAGAGTTCGAATAAAACATGTTTTTCTTTTCCATACATTTTTGCTAGTGTCACCAAGGCACTTTCAGCAATCTCATTTCGGGCATCGTATTTCATGAATCCTTCTACTACGAGGTCTATGTTTCTCGTTTCTCCGGTTTTTGGATTTCCTTGCGCATGCCAATCTAATATGCAATACAAACCATTCTTTTTTGTGAATGAAACAATAGGATCAAGAGCTTTTTTTATATAATCACTTTTTGATTGCCAATACGCCGGAGAAATGGGTACCCTGACCGTATTAAAACCAAATTTTTTAATGTGATTGAGATCATCTAAGAAATCGTGATGTTCCTTAATAAGCAAAGTGTACGGTTCATTAATCGATGCTCCCTTAAGAATAACTTCTTTCCCATCACTATTAACAATTGTATTACCAACAACTTTTAATTCGTTCATTTATTCTGATAAATACACGTAATTTATAAGGGTTGCGTTGCAGAACAATGAAGATAAAAATGCATCACTATTATTCAAGCCGAGGTGTTATTCCCCGCGCATCTTTGCATCCATATGGGTATTCTCTTGGATTTCTTGTTCGCGCAAGTGATCGATGGTTTTGAGAAGTACGTCTATCTCGCAGATTGCACCGTATATCTGATGTTGGCGCGCGGGGTCAATCTTCGGATTTTTCTCTAAGAGATCGACTAAATTTGCCTTTCGCTTTTCATAGAGTGCACGTAGTTGACGGAGCGGCATTTTGTTTCCTTTAGTTTTTATTTTTAACTGCTTTTTCTTGTTCAATGCTCACTGTTTTTAACTTTTTCTGTTTTGTGATGCTTTTCTTGATGACATTTGTGATAAAGTATTCGAGACAGTCAATACCGCAGAAATGCGCCTTTTTGCGAAGGGATGGTTCGCCCCAGATGAATACAAAACAATCCTCTTCAACATGATTATCGCATACCGGGCATTGTTTACCCTTAATTTTATAAAATTCTTTTTTTCGGTCAAGATATTTTTGGATATATCCTTCCCTCAAATCTTTCTCGAATATTAAGAGTTCATCTTCGTTCATGTTATTGATATATTCGTCGAATTTCATGGCGCCCTAGTTTTAGTCAGTGTTTTGAACAATTCTTTAGGGTCGTAGAGTGGGGTGACGGTTTTTATCATTCCAACAAAATATGGGTCACTTCGGTGCAGACCATCTGTAATCTCATATTCGTTATGGCTCCAATTCACAATCTTTTTAGTCTTTCCTGAAAGGTCTTGGACAAAGATATTGCTGAATTTTGATCTGAGTTCTTCAAGATGGTCACTGATAATGAAGAGTTCAATACTTTCGCGCGTAGATTTTAAAAACCCTATAGCCTTTGTCTTTTTTATGAGGTCTTCATGGGTCATCATGAATTTGAGGATAAAAAACGCATCTTCAGAGTTTGTGGTTGCGATGGTCGTAAATAATAAAATATTATTAGAATCAAGTTTGATGGTTTTTTTTTGTGCGAGTCCTTTGCGTAGTATCGTCATGTAAATTGTTTGGGTTGTGAGGGTGTAGATATTTTTTGGTTTACCAGAGACTTTTATGCGTGTTTTTACATTTGTCGTTGTTTTTTGTTCAGGTTCTTGTAAGGGTGCGCGTTCGTGCGTAACAATGTTGTATGCTTCAAGAAGCTTGAGTTGTTGGACCACATTTGATATGCTGGTATGTGTTTTTAGTGCTAATGCTGAGGGTGTTTGTGGTTCTTCTGCAATGAGTTGGAGCAATGCCCATTTATTATTCGTACATATCTCTTCAGCAAGTTCCATATCTTTATTTAGAAATGAAGAACTATTTAAACTTTTCGGTTACTACTTAAGCTAATTAACAATTAAACTTATTAACTTATTCACTTATTTAGTGTTTTGTGCGAAAATTGTTCAAATTGCAATAACATAAACAATTTTTTAAAACATATTCATCGAAAATTTATGAAAATTGCTATAAGAAATAAGAATATTTATAAACGCTGATAGTAAGGATGGATAACATAGGGAATCGCCTTCTTTTGAGGGCAATGTGAACATAGGGTTTGGTGAATGAGTTTTAGATGTAGTAATAGTTGTAAAAGAGGATTATATGGATAGTAATATAGCTCATACAGATACGAATACTTCAGTATCAGATGCCAGAGTGCCAGATAATATCCTATCTACAGATATAAATTCTAGAAGTATGAATCTTGGAAGTACAAATTCTCAAAGTTTAGATGTTCCGCGTCATCCCCGCGTGCTGATGTTTGGATGGGAATTTCCGCCATTCTTTTCAGGTGGTTTAGGAACAGCATGCTATGGCCTAACAAAAGGACTTGCACAAAATAATATTCATGTTACATTTGTGATGCCTCAAGGACCTCCTGATCTTAAGGCAGAATTTGTTGATTTGATTGTTGCATCAAATTTAAAATCCCAAAAATCTATTGATTCGGTCAATTTTAGACCAGTGGATAGTATTCTTACACCCTATCTTTCAGAAACAGCGTACACCACAGAATATGAACGCCACTTCCAGAAACTTTCAGAACATACACTCTCAGGAAAACTCTATGGGAAAAATATTTATGAAGAGGTCTATCGATTCTCACGCATTGCAGGAATAATTGCAGGTGAAGAATCATTTGACATAATCCACTGTCATGATTGGATGACATTCCCTGCAGGAATCCAGGCAAAACGCAAATCTGGAAAACCACTCATTGTGCAAATTCATGCCACAGAATTCGATCGTTCAGGGAATATTGGCGGGATAAATCAATATGTTTATGATATTGAACGTACGGGAATGCATGCGGCAGATCATATTATTGCAGTGTCTCAATTCACAAAAAATATACTCACGACCTATTATGATATTCCTGAAGACAAAGTGACTGTCATCCACAACGCAGTTGATTTTTTTGATAGTGAGGAGTGTGCTAAACCTGTTACAATTACCCATGCAGAAAAGATTGTACTCTTCCTGGGAAGGATTACCTTACAAAAAGGTCCGGACTATTTTATTGAAGCAGCAAAAAAAGTGCTTGATTTTGATCCCCATGTAACTTTTATTGTTGCAGGATCAGGCGATATGGAAGCAAAAATCATTCAGCGTGTTGCTGAACTCGGTATTGGTAGGAAAGTACTGTTTGCAGGATTCCTCACAGGGCGCGATGTTGATCTTGCCTACAAAATGGCGGATTTATATGTCATGCCATCAGTAAGTGAGCCATTCGGTATCACACCGCTTGAAGCGCTTCGTAATGGAACGCCAGTCATTATTTCTAAACAATCCGGTGTTTCTGAAGTATTAAAGAATGCATTAAAAGTTGATTTCTGGGATGTTGATGAACTTGCAAATAAGATCATTTCTGTACTGAATTACCGCGCACTTCATCATGAACTGCAATTGCACGGACTCCTTGAGGTCAAAACATTTACCTGGAACACTCCTGCACAAAAATGTATCGCACTCTATCGTGATGTTATTACCGCATCCCACACGCGAATTCATGCGTCATTGCCGCTTGTCGAGGTGAAAACTGCATGGTAAACGTCTGCCTCTATTTTCACGTCCATCAACCGCACCGTATGGGAAGATATCGCGTTTTTGATATTGGACATTCAAGTCAGTATTTTGATGATGAAAAAAATAAGGAAATCATTCAAAAGGTTGCACAAAAATGTTATATCCCAACAAACACGCTCTTATTAGCACTTATTAACAAATATAAGAACACGAATCGGCCATTTAAGATCTCATATTCAATTACCGGAACTGTTCTTGAACAATTAGAAAAATATGTTCCTGAAGTGATTGAGTCATTTAAGGCCCTTGCGGCAACAGGATGCGTGGAGTTTGTTGCAGAAACATACTATCACAGTCTTGCATTCCTATACTCCCTGCAAGAATTTCGTGAGCAGATAACACTGCATACGCAAAAGATTAAATCACTTTTTAATCAAGAACCCAAAATATTTCGTAATACTGAACTTATCTACAATAATGCACTCGGCAAATTTCTTGAAGGATTAGGATACGAGGCAGTTCTTACTGAAGGCGCAGATCATATTATGTCCTGGAGAAATCCGAACTATGTACATACGGTTAAAGATGGCCATATGAGGCTTCTGCTCAAAAATTACAAGCTCAGCGACGATATTGCATTCCGGTTTGGAGATAAAGGATGGAAAGAGTACCCGTTAAGTCCTGAAAAATATGCACGATGGATTCACGAAAGTGACGGCCACTCAGTAAATTTGTTCATTGATTATGAGACATTTGGAGAGCACCAATGGGAAGATACCGGTATTTTTACATTCCTCGAAAAACTCCCTGATGCACTGTATGCACATCCGGGAACACATTTTGTTACTGTCTCTGAACTTGTAGCATATCCGGCCATTGGAGAACTTGATATTCCTGAATTTATATCGTGGGCAGATCTTGAACGGGATTTAAGCGCGTGGCGTGGGAATTCCATGCAGAATTCTGCACTCAAAGAATTGTACGCTATTGAGGATGAGATCAAACAATCACACAATCAATCACTGATTGATGACTGGCGTAAACTGACGACGAGCGATCACTTTTATTATATGTGTACAAAATATTTTAATGATGGTGATGTCCACAAATATTTTAATCCATACGATACACCCTATGAATCGTATATTAATTTCATGAATATCCTGAATGATATTGTCCATCGATTGAATCGAATAAATCGCGAACGTAAAATAAGTCATGATATGCGCAGTGATTATGCGACTGCATCGTTGCCATCAACAACAGTAAATACTTCAACTCCTGCAACGACACTGCATATTCGATGATTGTGGAACCGTGATGCGTTGAATTAAAGAGGTAATGTATATAAGGCACACCGGAGTACGGCATAAAAGAGGTGAAATATGGTCGACGTTTCATATGAAAAGGAATTCGTATTCCATGATGGAAGACGTGCAAAAAGTCTCTCCGAATTATATCGCAGTATTTGCACGCTTTCTGATGATGCATGTTATGTTTTTGTTACTGCTGAAAAAAATGATTTTGCGAATTGGATTGAGTTTATACTCTGTGATTATGAACTCGCCACAAAGGTTCGTAACGTACGTTCTCGAGAAGAAATTACGAGTATACTCGAACAGCAATTGCGTGAATTCGTTGCCCAAGAATCGTTTGTACGCATCACGAAAAAAGAGTTTGCGTTGTTATCGCCAATAATCACGTCTGCTTCAGAATCTGCTGTCCCCCCATCTGCTGTTCAAGTGTCAACTCCTGCTCCTTCCATGGCACCATCTATCTCTTCGATATCAACCTCTGCACCATTAAAAGTGAAACCTAATCCTGCGAATAATAAATGGTATGATTTTTTTATCAAGAGAGAACCATCTGAAAAAGAAACACCTCCATTAAAAAAAGATGCAGAAAAAACTGCTGCAGTGGTGAGTATTTATTCAACATCTACTACCTCTTCGACGACTCCGTTATCTTCGGTATCATCATTTTTTCTTCCAACATCTTCTTCATCTCCACTTCTTCGTCCGACTGCTCGTTCACTTCCTATTTTTGCAGCAACAAAACCTTCAAAAAATAATTGGTATGAATTTTTTGTTCGCAAAAAATCATCAGAACTTGCGTTAGACACGGTGAAAGCAAACGCCGCAGCAGGTCCAACAAAAGAGGATAGTGTTGCAGATGCATCAGTACTTCCGCATCCGAAACCTGTTGATCATGTTGAGCGTATATTTTGGGTTACACTCTACACCGTCCTTATCATCACTGTTGTTGGACTTTTGGTGTATATCCTTTTTTTTAAGAATTATTAGATTATAAAATACTATCTGGAGAAATGATGAATAGTGTTACTAATCCATCGGGATCTATCGAGCAGCAGCCTCTTGAACAATCATCTGTAGAACAGCAATCTCTTGAACAGCAACCCCTCGGGCCGTTTCCTGATCGATTCCTTTTTGAAGTATCCTGGGAAGTATGTAATAAAGTCGGCGGGATTTATACAGTCCTTGAGAGTAAGGCTGCGCATATCGCAAAGCAGTATGCAAATTATATTCTTATCGGCCCCTATATTCCTGCGCAGGCACGTATTGAATGGTATGAATTACCCATTCCTGAATTATGGAGTGATGCGTGTTCTCAACTTGTACGTCAGGGGATAATCTTACATTATGGTCGATGGGAGCGCGTTGAATCAAAACCATTAGTCATTCTTGTTGAATACAATTCTCTTTTTGCGCAAAAAAATGAAATCAAGAAATGGTATTGGGACAATTATCAGATTGATTCATTACGGGGGTATTATGAATTTGAAGAACCGCTCCTCTGGGGGCATGCTGCAGGGATGGTTATTGCACAATTTGAACAAAGTATACATTCTTCAAAAACAAACAGTACAACAAATACTACAACAAATACTACAACAAACATTGCAGTCGGTACTGTGCCAAGTACCACAACACCTGTTGCTCCTCAAACTGTTATTGCACAATTTCATGAATGGATAGCAGGATCCGGGCTTCTCTATCTCAAAAAATACGCACCACATATCGCTTGTGTATTTACCACTCATGCCACTGTTCTTGGACGATGCCTTGCAGGAAATAATCGTGACCTTTACCATGAATTTGAACATATTGATGTACTTACCGAAGTATATCGTTATAGTATTGAAGCAAAGCATCTCCTTGAAAAAGCAGCAGCGAATACTGCAGATGTATTTACGACTGTTTCTCACATTACTGCACATGAAGCAGAACGATTCCTCGGGCGGACTCCTGAAATACTCCTCTTGAACGGAATTGATGGAATGCGTTTCCCTGATCATGAAACGATGATGACGACGTATCATGAGAGTAACACGCGCATTAAGGAATTTTTAACGTATACTTTTTTTCCATCCTATGTATTTAACCTTAATCGCTGTAGTATTTTTTATACCATCGGACGATTTGAGCATCATACCAAAGGATATGATATTATTATCAAATCACTTGCACAATTACGCGAACAGTTGGTTAAAGAAAAGTCCGACAGCACTGTTGCGATGTTTTTTTGGGTTCCCATGCAACATCGTGGAGTGCGTGAAGATCTCGTGAAACAAAAAAATGCATACGCGCACATGAAGGAATTAATAGTATCTCATGAATCTGAAATCGTACAACAAGTACTGACGGCGTTTATGAGTTCGCAAGAGTCCTCACCTCTTTCAACTATTCTTTCACCCCTTCTCTACTCACATCTTCACCGCGATGCACAAGGAGATTTGTCATCTCAAAATCCTCCTCTTTCAACACATCTTCTCGTGCAAGAAGAGAATAATATTCTTTTGCAGGATTTAAAACAATACGGTTTTATGAATGCGAAAGATGATCCGATAAAAATAATTGTTGAACCGATCTATCTTGACGGTCATGACGGTTTACTCGATCTTGCGTATTATGATTCGATGATTGGATGCGACCTCGGAATTTTTCCGAGTTATTATGAACCGTGGGGTTATACGCCACTTGAAAGTTGCGCGCTTGGTGTCCCTGCAATCACAACAGATCTTGCAGGATTTGGGCTCTTCATAAAAAATCATCCTGCCATTCATGCAGCGAAGAGAGATATTTTTATGGGAGGTATTTCTATTATTGAACGCGCAAATATCTCTGAGGAAGAGTGTGTATCTCGGCTTACGACATTACTCTACGATTTTCTCAAACAGGATCAACGCGCACATGCAGATTCGCGTGTACACGCAAAAAACACTTCAACCTATGCTGATTGGAATACGCTCATTCGTGGATATCTTATTGCACATACACTTGCATTGCACAAGGTCAATAAAACCATCGAACATTTAAATCCTTGATTCCTAAAGGCCAGTAAGGTGATCGTATGAAAATTGTCATTCCTGTCGCGGGTTTCGGATCGCGTCTTCGGCCGCATACCCACAGCAAGCCAAAACCACTACTCCATGTTGCAGGAAAATCAGTTCTTGCATATATTATAGATGATATTGTGAATACGTGGAAATTATCATTTTCTGAGATGATTTTTATTACTGGACATTTAAAAGAAAAAATGGAATCGTCTATCCGTACAACATATTCTTTTGAATCTGTTTTTATCGAACAAAAAGTTCGTGATGGAACAGCGGGCGCAATTGGATTATCACGAACTGCATTTGCTGCTGATGAAGATATATTCATCATTTATGCTGATACGATTTTTGAAGCAGACCTCTCACTCATCGAAAAGGTACGTCATGATCCTGCAATCGATGGGATTATCTGGGTTAAAGAAGTCGAGGATTACAAGCGTTTCGGTGTTGCGGTGCTTGATGCACAAGGATATATTACAAAATTTGTTGAAAAACCGAACGAACCAATTTCTAAACTTGCAAATATCGGGGTCTATTATTTTAAGAGTGCAAAAAAACTTTTCGACGCCATTGATTACATCTATGAAAAAAAGATCACGGTGAAGGGCGAATTCTTCTTAACTGATGCAATCCAGCATCTTATTTCTTCTGGTGAAAAGATAACTACTGCACCTGTTGATGGATGGTATGATTGCGGCGCATTCGAGACATTACTGGAAACGAACCAAGCATTACTCAAAAAACATCCTGTACGTAAATCCGAACCAATCAACAGCGTCATTATTGAACCGGTTTTTATCGACGATGATGTGATCATCGAGAATTCAATTATTGGACCAAATGTGTCTATCGCAAAAGGTGCAGTCATACGTAATTCTATTATTGTCAATTCTATCATTGACACTGATGCAAAATTAATTGATGTAAAGCTTTCTGATTCGACTGTTGGAGAACATGCAGTTATGCAGGGTACATCAAAAAAAGTGAATATTGGGGACTCATCAGAGATTTATCATTCGTAATATTTCACACCGTATGAATATCACTCATCGTGCAGGAAAATTGGAAATTACTCAGAAGAGTTCTTTACACGAGTTGAATGAACGTCACGCGCAATTATTTACACTTTCTCCAAGCGGGAGTTATCTTGCATTACCTCTTGCATCTTCGTTCGTAACCAATTATCAGGGTTGGCATGTGCTCTCTTGTTTACGGAAAAATCAATATGTTCCATATAAGATTATTGAAAACATTACATTGCAGGGAACAGAGGAAGCAAGTATACCTTTGCGTGAAGTAAAAAATACATTTGCGACACAAGAACGCTGCTATGCAGACGGGATCACTGAAACGTTGATGTTGACGAGAAATGCGCTCGTGTATACACTCGAAGGATATATCGGAGAGGTACTCTTTACACTCGATTTTCGCAGTGTTATTGAACATCCTCAATTCGGAAGAATATATTCTATTACACAAGAAAAAGATTGCGTCGTTGTTGAATACGTGCAATATACTGACGAATCCTTATCTCTTGTCGATCATCGGATGTATCTTGTTATTTGTGGTGCTCCTGCATTTACGTTGGTAAATAAATGGGTGAAACGCGAATATACGTATGATGCGTCGCGTGGGGCAGCTGCGGAATTCTATGCCTATGAGGCGTGTAGTATTACTGTATCCAATGCAAGGAAAAAAACAATTCTTGCCTGCAGTGCAGGTCCTGATAAAAAACAGGCATTGGCTCATGCGCGAGAGGCATATGCCACTATTTCTGAAATAAAAAAATCTGCGCAGGAGTATGTATCAAGTATTATTGTTCCGCGATCGTCTTTAGAATTATCACGTGTCCCTATTAAGCGTATGAATAAAATTGCAATGGGTTATGCATGTGCAACACATACACTTTCCCATCTGCTTATGGATGTATCATCGAGTGGTATGGTGCAAACCATCGGATTATGGGCAGGCCTGCCGTGGTTTTTTCAGCAGTGGTCACGTGATGAATTGATATCACTCTATGGACTCATGCTCGAAGGACATTATCATGCAAGTAAAAACATTCTTTGGAATCATCTCAAACACCTCAGAACTGATGGACGGCTGAACAATATTGCATCAGGTGCAAATCTTGATAATACGCTTGCAAGTGCAGATAGTGTGGGTTGGCTCTTTAAACGCATTAAAGATTTCATGAATCTACTCGAGTTGAAGGATGAGTTCAACAAATTTTTTACATTCAACGAATTAATCTACGTGAAAGGAATACTTGAATATTCAATCACTGCACTCCAAGAACGATTTGTACGTGATGGACTTGTTATCAATAATGCACTTGAAACATGGATGGATACTTTTTTTGATGATACTGCAGGAGTTGTCGGTGGTGGAGCGCATGATCATCGGACAGGCGCACGTATTGAAATCCAGACACTCTTTTTAGGAATGCTCCGGCTCATCAATATGCTGAACGAACTTCTCTCGAATAAATTAGTCAAAAAAAAGGGAAGACTGGTAAATGCAGAACACTTGACTCAGTTTGTTGAACTTGAAGAACAGATGCGTGCGCGTGTCCGCGAAACATTCTTGTTCAAACAGGACGGGAAATATATGTTACGCGATGGAGTCGTTGGGGAGTTTGGTGATGTCCTGCGACCGAATATATTCATTGCATATTATCTCTATCCTGAATTATTATCTTCTTTTGAATGGGAAGAAGTATTTGATGCTGCACTCGAAAAATTATGGTGCGACTGGAATATTGGTGGTGGACTTTCGACGATTGCAAAAGATCATCCACTCTACCACGCGCAGTATACTGGTCAGAATAATCAGAGTTATCATCGGGGAGATAGTTGGTTTTATGTGAATCATATTGCAGCAATTGCACTGTATCGCTTGAACAAGAAGAAATATAATTCGTATATCCAAAAAATAATTAACGCATCCTGTGAAGATATGTTGTTTAGCGGGTATATTGGTGCGAGTTCTGAACTTAGTTCTAGCGGCGCATATCAACCTGGCGGCTGTTTTGCCCAGACCTGGAGCATGGCGACGTTTATTGAGTTAGTACATGAGATGTTTATTGAATAAATGTAAAGACTGTTTTCCCGCGGGATACGCAATATTTAAAAGATATCCTCCAATTCTCTTTTGTATGAGCAATAGTATGGACACTCTTATGAATGATATTCATGCATCATTGAATGATCTTATTGCACGTGCATCTTCAATCTATGCAGCGCATTTCTCTTCAAACACTTCATTTGAACGTGCACTCTTTATGAGTTGGTATTGCAGCAAAGGCGACTGTACGTTCTGTTTTATGAGTACGCAAAAGAGTAAGATTAAAGTTCCTGCAATGGCTAAACGTCGGGTAGAATCCCTTGTTACTGAAGCGCTGTTATGCAGGGAATTAGGTTGGAATATTGAATTTTTGAGTGCAGGATACGGAGCATATCGTGAAGATGAATTATTGCGAGTCCTCCGGTTTATTCATGCGGCATATACAAAAAAAGTGTGGCTTAATATCGGAACATTAAATGAAAAACAGTTGCAGGATTATGCGCCATATATTGAAGGAGTGTCGGGAAGTGTTGAAACTCTTGATCCAAAACTGCATAACATTGTATGTCCGAGTAAACCTTTAGGTCCAATCATTCAAACACTTAATACTGCAAAAACGCATGGCTATAAAATAGGGATAACAATCATTATTGGTCTGGGCGAAGATATCTCTCATTTTTTGCTTCTTAACGATTTTATTATTCAGCATAACATCGATAGAATCACATTCTACCGGTTGAACCCCCATGAAGGAACGTCCTTCACTTCTGGCCCTGCAAGTGAATATTACGCACGCTGGATTGCGCTCACGCGTATCCATTTCCCATGTATTGAAATTATCGCAGGCTCATGGGTTGATCGCGTAGAGGAGATACATCTCCTTTTGCAAGCAGGTGCAAATAATATCACAAAATTCCCATCGACAAGTATGTTCAATTCTTCGTTTGCCCGGCGTATTGAAGAAGAGGTGCATCTTGGCGGGCGTGTGCTATCAGGAACAATGACTAAACTTCCTTCAAAAGATTGGGATGCAGTCATCGATGAACTTAATCCCGCTATTTTTGACTCTGCAAGAAAAGAAAAAATTAAGAAGCGGATGCAAAGTTATATCAAGGTGATGACGAAAACTAAACAAGGGAAAATAACCGTTGATGAAAAATAATTCCTTCACAAATTTTATAAATAAAAATAATTATCTGACACTATGACTAACTCTTTATTCAATAAAAATTCTGTTGCACTCGTTATTATCGATTTGCAAAAAGGTATTGTCAATAGGGATCGTGTATCAGCGCCGTATGCTGCAGATGTTGTTGTTTCCAATGCCGCAAAACTCGCCGATGCATGCCGAGGAAATAACATCCCGGTAATTCTCGTGCATGTGAAATCTACGCCTGCGACTGCTCTAACACCTGATGCTGACACCATTGCGCCAATGAGGTCTCAGGAAGCGGACTGGGCGGACTTTGTTCCCGAAATGACTCCAAAACCCGATGATATTGTGATTACTAAACAGCAATGGGGGGCTTTTTATGGAACTGACTTAGATCTTCAGTTACGGAGAAGAAAAATCGATACGATAATTCTATGCGGTATATCGACTAATATCGGTGTTGAGAGTACTGCACGGGATGCCTTCGAACTAGGATTCAAACAGATATTTGTTGAAGACGCAATGACTGCCGCATCTTCTGAAGAACATCATCATGCGACTAATTATATCTTCAAACGCATGGGAAGAGTAAGAAGCACGAAAGAAATTCTCGAAGAGATAAATACTTAAAATTTCCATCCTTCATTCACTTTTTTTGTATTTCCTTCATGGAATTCATGCGTTTGTGTTTTTCTTGGTGTATAGGCGCTGTATGCATTGGTGGATATTTTCTTGTAGGAAGGCTGTATCTTTTCAACGGGATTTTTCCATCCCGCATTGAATTGTTTTGCATTCACGTGTTTTTCTCCATCATTGTATTGTTTGTATCCTGCTTTTGCGGCTTCGGGGTTTAGTTGTAGTCGTCGGACTGGTTGATAATTGGTATGTTCGTATCCGTGATCATTTGTTGATCTGGCGACCTTTCTAAACATCCATATAGAAATTGCGATAAGTATCCATGAATTTAGAATGAACCATTTACTTGTATTCAACAAGAACATTCCGAATGGTATAATAAGTGCGATAAGGAACAGTACGAAACCGGTAAATGTGAAGATGATAATTGTCTTGCTTTCGTGTACACTTTGAGTGTCTGTTGCATTATTGAATATTTCGCTGAGTGTTTTGAACACCTTTCGAAATTGGTGTAGACTAATGATAAGGCTCATCGCAAGGATGAGCGCGATGCAGACAGTTCCTCCTATGATAAATAGTGCGTTGACATTTTGTGTAGCGAGTAGTGCGCCAAGTTTACGCCATCCAAATAAAACGAGGATGCCGATAAGTAGGAATATCATTGCGCGACTAAGATGTTTTCGTAGTGCCTGACTATAATTATTTTCAAGGTCTAATTCATCGGAAAATGATCTGATATAATGCGATAATTTATCCATATTCTTTTTCATTGTCCAAGGTGTTCTCTCCCAGATGTGATCATAGAGTTTGTGGCTATGATTGATTAAGAGCGACATCAGTATTGCACTGATTGCAACTATTGCTGCAGCAATGCTGATCAAATCTACTCCTACATTAAATTTTGTGCTCTCCTTTGCTACGAGTAAGCTGAATTCTCCAATCGAAAACATGGCGATACTGGAAAAGAACATGCGATCGCCCTTCATGTTTGCAAAAAAATATACCATGCCGCTAAATGCGATCATCTTTATGATAAATACCAAGACCACGAGTGTGATGATGATCCAGATATATTGGATGATTGCCTGGATATTGATGAGTGTCCCTATAGCGATGAAAAAGAATGAACTTACAATAAGGTTGTAAGGATCTATTGCTTTCTGGAATCCTTTAGCATACGGTAGTGATGCAATAATTGATCCTGCAAGAAATGCGCCGACTGCAGGTGATAATTTGAGGAGTGATGCATAATAGGCAAACCCCGCGCACATTGCAAGTGCAAGGAATGTAATGATTTCTTCAGTGTGATGTTTGCTGATGAGTTTTACGAGTAGCGGACGTATGACTTTTACGAATAAGATATAGGTGAGTATTAATATACAGATAGCGATGAGTAGATTTTCGATATTGCCAAATAATCCTATACTTTTATCCTGAATTCCAGAAAAGAAGGTGATAACAGTGACTGCGAGGATGTCTTCGATGATGAGTATTGCGATGAGCAGCGGGACTTCTTGTCGATCCATCAGTCCTTTATTCTCGAGTATTTTGACAATGACAACTGTTGATCCGAATGCGAGAATAACACCGATAAATAATGCAACCTGAACAGTGAATCCGAGAAGGATGCTGATAGAGAATCCTGCAAAGGTGAGTATTGCACTATTAAGTACTGCAATGAGTATTGCTTTCATCCCTATTTTTTTGAGTTTTGTAAGATCAAACTCTAGCCCTAAGAGAAAGAGCATCAGTATCGCACCAAACTCAATCATCATTTCAAGCATGTTTTCGTTGTTGATGAGTCCGAATGCGCGTGGTCCAATAAGTGCTCCGACAACAAGTAGTCCTATGAGTGTCGGTTGTTTGAATCGTGCGGCAAGTATCCCGCCGACGAGTGCAAATGCAAATAATATTCCGAGTGTAATAAGTTCCTGCTCCATGTTTCCCTACTATTTTCGTTATGGTTCTCTATAGTGCTGCATAGTATGCATGTATCTGTAATTGCTGTTGTTTGTGGTAGTTCCTGTATTTTATCTTTGCGATGCTAATCCGATCACCGACTACAATATACGATTTAGTATACTAGAATGTAAATAAGTACATTAAGATATATAAAGATTTCGGTTAAGCACAGGTTGTGCTGGGGCTGTGCGAGAGAAATTTATAGATAAATCGCAGTTCGATTTGGGCAATTCTCGTGTTGTTTAGCTCCTAGTTCGTTGCATATTAATTCTAGTGCATCTTTAGCCCTCTTCTCTGCTTTTTTTTCTGCACCTTCTTTTGTAAATGCCGAATCGAAAACTAAATATTTTTCAGTGTCACGATTATCTATCACAGTGTGTTTTAAGAATTGGTGTTTTACTAATATAGAATACTCAAAATCACGATATGGCATATCTATTTTATTATTTTTATCTACTGATGCTAGATTAAATGTATATTGTGTATGTTCTCCGAGATCAGGATATCTTTTTCCATAATCGCATTTTGATACATGAATCCGTAAATTCTTCAGTTTTTTAGCGTCTGTAGTGTACCATGCCGAGGGGTATTTATTGTAAAGCATCTCCCTCATTGCAATATAATTGTCATCATTAAATTTAAATTTTTCTTCCTTTAAAAGTTCTATTAATTCCTTATTGTGTGCTTTAGATGCTGCCACAAAATCTTTTATGGCTTGTATTGCGTTTGTTAATGTCATTTGTTTACCTCTTTATTTAACCACTCTTTAATAGTAAATAGTAGAATGAGTATATTAATGTTTATCCTCCTCTTACGGAGCATAAAGAAAACATTTATATACTTTTGAGCACAGAATCGAGTATGGACGTCGAAGTACTTGAAGAATTAGGACTTACCAAATCTGAGATAAAAACGTATATGACTTTGCTCGAATTAGGGTCAAGCAATGCAGGGCGTATTCTGGAAAAATCCGGATTACAAAATTCAGTCATGCACAAAGCACTTAACTCTTTGATCGGGAAAGGGATCATCAATTATGTCCTCGAAGGACGAAGAAAAATATACACTGCAACAGATCCTGAGCATTTCATCGAGTTTATTGATGATAAAAAAACAAGATTTCAAGAGTTGCTTCCCGAGTTGAAAAAGAAACAAAATCTCCTGCGAACAACTGTTGAAGCTGCTACCATCTATAAAGGAACGCGCGGAGTTACTGAAGTGTATAACTTTATGGTTAAGCAAAAAGGCGAGTATAATACTTTTGGTGGAGGTGAAGAATGCGCAGGTCGTATGGGGATGTCGTGGTGGTTGAATATTCACACGAAACGTGTGGCAAATAAGCTTCGTGCGAGGCAGGTCTATGATGAAACCGTACGAAAAGATGCGGGGGGAATAGAATCTAAACCTCTGACTGCAATCCGCTATCTCTCAAAAGAATTTGCATCATTTCAGGAAACAGTTATTGTAGGTGATTATGTTGCAATAACAGTATTTAATGAGAATGCATATAGTTTTTTGATGCATGATGCTAAAATCGCAAAGAGCTATCGTCAATATTTTGAATTATTGTGGAATATGGCAAAACCTTAAATGCGTTAACAATATTTATAAACACAAAACATACTGGTGAACTTATGCAACGTCGGGGACTCTTTGAATATATTAAACAAACGCCATTCCTCTATTTTTTTCTTGCGTGGCTTGGATCAATTCTTATTATAGGCGTGCTGTATTGGATTTTTTCGCTTCTAGGGCCAGGTATTAATCTGAATGGCGAACTCCTCGAATTTAGTATCCTTGCAATCTTTAAGAATGTGTATGCAAGTATTCTTGCCGCAACATTATTCGGAGCAGGGCTCTTGACCACGAGCGGGATATATACTATTCTCGTTTATCTTCAGATTGCAATCACTATTGTTTTTCTTCTTATCCTTCTTGATAAGATTGTGCAACGCTGGATTGCACCATACCATCATAATTTATACGCGCAAGACAAAAAGATTACTACGATCATGCTCATGATGTCTATTTTTCGTAATGATGTTGATCGCATCCTTCATGCATTGCGCAATAAATCACGAACACATATTACGACAAAAGAGATTGAAGCAATTATTGATGGGCTCTATGTTGCATTTCTCGATGCAGAAAAACTTTTTTCTGCAAAAAATCCTAAACGCGGAGAACTTAAAAATATCCAATATCTGATGATTACGGAAAACATCCAGGATTCCCTTGAAAAATTAGAACATTTCCTTAACACACTTCAACACCACCATGTCGGATGGAAGGATAAATCAGTCGAGTTTTGGCTCCAATACATTTTAGAAACTTCCGATCGCATCACGCACACTGTCGAAGAACATAAGATTGATTCGCCAAAGATCATTGTTGCACTCAACCACATCCGCGAGCATGCGCAAAAGATCCGTGAAAAGATTTAACTTCGTATGATATACATCCCTGTTCAAAAGCCATAAAAAATATAAATACTACCTGTATTTCAGGAAGAGAAAGGTGATTTAAATGGATAATGACAATTTATTGATTATTTGCAGGTCTTGTGGACGAAAAACATTGATGCATAATATGCGTCCTGATAGTGACGGCGAAAATATGATCTGTGTGGACTGTGTGAAGAAAAAGGGACCGCCTGTAACGCCTGTTTCGAATATATTCGCGAAAAAGACCATATCAAATTCTCCCAGTGATGCTTCGCTGACAAAAAAGGATAGGACTGAACATAAAGAAAAAATGGTCAAATATATCTGTACAAACTGTAAATATAAATTCTCCCGCAAAGAGTCACAATCTGTAGAAAAATGCCCCTATTGCGGTAGAGACTCAATCATGATCGATAATGCGTTAGGCGCAGATAAACTCATTCAAGAAAGTCAAAGCAAGAAATTTGAGGGATGGTAATTTTTTAATTAATTTTTCTATTTTTTTTCTAACTTCTCTTTCCCAAACATATACGGCCGAAGAACTTTCGGTATGGTTATGGTTCCGTCTGCATTCTGATTATTCTCGAGGATTCCGACCATGATGCGCGATGTTGCAAGGGCAGTATTATTCAGTGTGTGGAGCACTCTCTTGTTTCCGTTCTTATCCACGCATTTGATTCCAAGTTTTCGCGCCTGATATTCTGTACAGTTAGAGAGCGACATGACTTCACCATATGCATTTGTTACTGGCCGCCATACTTCTAAGTCTGCACTGCGATACTTCCAGTCGGCGAGATCGCCGGTGCATATCTCAAGGACACGATAGGGTAATTCGAGTGCCTGAAGGATTTCTTCAGAGTTATGTAATAATTCATCATAATATTTTTCAGAATCTTCAGGCTTACAAAATACAAATTGTTCTACTTTATTGAATTGGTGTGTTCGCCAGAGTCCCTTCTCATTGATTCCATGGGCACCGATCTCTTTTCTAAAACACATGGTATATGAAAAATATTTTTTTGGCAATTCAGATTCGGGGACAGTATCACCGGAATGCATCGCAAGCATTGCCTGTTCTGATGTTCCGATAAGGTGAAGGTCCTCATCCCTTATTGAATAGACTGATTGTTCAATTGCTTTTTTGTCCATAGATGCAAATATGGCCTGTTCATTGAGCATGAGCGGCGGCTCAATATAGTCATACTTTTTTGAGACCATAAAATCGATTGCGAATCTGATAAGTGCCTGATCGAGGAGCGCCATATCTCCTTTCAGGTAATAGAATCCTGTTCCTGAAACTTTTGCAGATGCATCCCAATCTGCAAGTTTAAGATTCTCCAATAATGCAATGTGGTTCTTGACCGGAAAATTAAACTTATTGATTTTACCCCATTTCTTTATTTCAACATTATCTGCGTCAGTTTTTCCTGCAGGAACTTCTTTATAGATTATGTTCGGTATCAGAAGCATGTGTGCGTTGATCTTTTCTTCGAGTTCATGTTGTTTATCTTCGATTTCATTAATTTTTTGCGGGATGGATTTGACTTCTGCAAGAACTGCACTTGCATCCTTTTTCTCTTTTTTTAGTGCATTAATCTCTTCAGAAAGTTTGTTTCGGCGATGACGAAGTACCTGTGCTTCTGCCATGCGCTCACGGACTTCTGCATCATAGACGAGTATTTCATCGACGAGACGCAATTTATCGTGCTGAAATTTCTTTTGTATATTTTCTTTGACGAGTTTTGGCTGCTCGCGAATGAGTTTGATGTCAATCATAAGTTATTGTAATCAATCATCGTATATAAATTTTTCTTCTTTTTTTCTCTTCTATCCTCTTTTAGTCCCCTTTAAAAAAGGAAAACTATTTAAAGTGTCCTTCGTCAGAATGTCTATAGTCAAAAAAAGGGGTGTAGTATATGGTTGATCAAGGCGATTACGAGATCGTTTCTCAAAAAGATTTGGATGAATTGCGTAAAGAAATTGCGCATATCAAAAAAAATCCATTCGGTGAATCTAATCGTGGACAGAATATGATTGAGAGTATGGATCGCTTAGAAATTGCGATTACTAAACTTGTCAGAATTCTTGAAGATGCGCAAACCGATATCA
The DNA here is from genome assembly GCA_041658255.1 of Candidatus Woesearchaeota archaeon. Lineage (GTDB taxonomy): Archaea > Nanobdellota > Nanobdellia > Woesearchaeales > UBA9642 > UBA9642. The sequence continues at coordinate 29,227 of JBBAAQ010000004.1, read as the reverse complement.
TCGCGGAGTATCAAGAGTCCAAGCCTGCAGAAAAGATTAGTCAGATACTCGATCAGAATGAGACCATTGCACGTGCATTACTGACGATTAATGAGGGTGTGAAATCAACACAGGAACAACTCACACAATTGAACGCAAAACAAAAAGAATCTGTACCTGCATCCTCTCCACCGACGGCAAAACCGCCGCAATCACCATTTGCACCGCAAGGAAATTTTGCGTACGGAACGCCGCAATCAATGATGCCTCCTGCTCCTCAATCACCATTTATGCCGCAAGGACCATCACCGACGAATATGCCGCAAAATCCATTCATGCCGCAGCAATCCCGGCAATCATTTGGTCAATCGTCAATGAACACGCCGCTTCCTTCATCACTACCCCCTGATCTTCCGCCGTTGGATAATCTTCTGCCCTTTGGTGATCTTCCGCCGCTCAATGATTTTTCGTCAACACCTTCGCCGCAAAAAAAGAAAATTTTAGGATTCATCTAATACCATGATTTCTCTTCGAAACGATATCTACGCGCATCTGGCGCTCTCTGCGCAAAAATTTAAGACGCCGCGTGTAATGACGCCATCTTCCAAAGAGATACACCCATCATCACCATCTGATTCATCGCGCATTGCTTCGCATTCTATTGAGGAGAAAATTCCTGACAATCGCGTATCATCGATGAAGAAAAGTATCATCCGGACGCGTGTTGAAAAGATCGACGAGAAAGTTGACCGGTTACTCGAAAATCCGCAATTACGATCATTACAACGACAGCTTGAACAGCTAACATTGCAATTTAATACACTACGTGCAAATGCAAATAAAGAGGACGTTGTCCGTATTGAAAACAAGATTCTTCTCCTTGAAAAATTATTAAAAGAAAAAAGTTATGTGTAATAACAAATAAAAAAATAATGTACGTTATGTGATTTCTCGTCTATAAATCTCGTCCCATGACCGTCTTTCGACTGTTTGCTTCTGCACGTTTGACGGCGTCATGCACCATGACTTTGACTTTCTCATTCAAGACATCGGCAAAATCACTCGAAACACTATAATTACCGACGAGTTCCTTGATCTTTGATTTTACAATAATGGATTCATTCATAGAGAGCACCCCGAAATTGTTTGATATATTGACTTTGTCGAATCAATTATTTAAATTTACTGGTTTTATTCGATTTTATGCAATCGTAATTGTTTTTTAAACCGGGGTGATAAATCATCGGCATGATTGCATTTATCGCATTTGATAAAGATCTGGTAGATATCGATGTCGAGATTTAGAAATATTTTCTTAAATTTAGATTTATCATATTTCTTTTTTGTTCGTTCATTATCTTTAAAATCTTGTGCAATATCGTGATATTTAATGATTTCAAGAATTTGTCTATCTTTCAGGAACTTTTTTGCAAACAGATACGATGTATATGCGTGTTGACTGGTGTAGATGTATGGCTCAATCTTCTTAGCAATCATCGGTGGTATCCGATATTTCTTTGAAAATGCTTTGCTTGCAGCAATAAGCTTTTTCTGTTGTGCTTTTGAACCGTCAGGCAAATAATTATTTGGACGAAAATATAATCGGGCGAATTTTCCGGTATCGTGGAGTAGTGCAATGATGCGAAGAGTCTCATAGTCGGGGTGTTTTTTATAGTGTTTATCAATATATCTGAGAATGTGGATGATGTGGTTTCTTACTGTTCCTTCGGTATGCCATTGACGTATCCGTCCTGCCTGTATTGCGATTAAGAATTCTCTATCTGAAAAAATCTTTTTTTCAAGTGCATTGATTGGTTTGAATGGCAATAGAGTCATCATTTATGTGTAAACCAGAATTTATATAATTTTTCTCCATTCTTATGCGTTATCTCGTCGAGTCGACAGAATCCGAAGCGTTCGAATTGGATGATATCGCCGGTTTTTAATTGAGCGATGGAATGTTCTGCAACACCATTAATGGTTTGCGCGTCGTCCATTAGGATTTCTACTGTAATATTATTATATGCGGGGAGCCAATGCATGATTTTCTTTCCGATTGATTTATACGTATCGTACTCGAGTGAATCAAATTCGAAAATACCGTCGATCTTTCTAAAATTCAAGCAATCCATTAATCGATAAAGATTTCCCTCCTTCAATGCTTCAAGATCTGATTTTAAGAGGAGAAATTCTGATTCAGTCTCAATAGTGCGAACCCCGAATCCTTCATTATCAGGATGCAATTTTAATTCTACTTGCTGATGTGGCGCGTTATGAATAATAACTTTTTCATAATCGTGCATGAAAAAGAACCGTTTTGTGGTTTTATCAAGAATGCGTTTATTTTGGGTAATAAGATCGTCCCACGTCACGGTACTTTCACTTTTATTCATTCCCGTAGTGATAATAAAATTCTTTATTGCTTCTGGGATGAATCCTCGACGACGGAGTGCAACGATGGTTGTAAGACGGGGATCGTCCCATCCGAGATATCCCCCGGAATTTACTTTATCTCTAATTATTCGGCCAGATGCTTCAACACCGACCATGTTAAATCGTGCATATTCGTAGGTTCGCGTTACTTTCATGTGTAATAATTCTTGGATGTATCGCTGCAATGCATTACGCATCTCAAATTCTTTACCGCGGATTCTTATGGTGATATCTGAATAACTATCCATGATCGCATTTTGCCAATCATAATTAGGCCAGACTTTATAGGTAGTTCCGCGTCGTGGGTGTGGTGTTTCAATGACTCTGAAAATTGTTGGATCACGCATTGCACTATTTTGATGTTCGAGATCTATTTTTAATCGGAGAATTGCTTTACTTTCAGGATAGGTATGGAATTCTTTCCAGAATCGGATATTCTCTTCAATCGTGTGCGATCGGCATTTGCATGCAATACCTTCTCCGCGAGATTTTTTTATTGCTTCTTCATCGCAAAAACACATATACGCATCTCCTTGTGCGATGGCCTGTTCTGCATATTTGTAATAGAGTTCCATGTAATCTGATGCATACATCAATTCATCCCATTCAACGCCGAGCCATTTGAAATTCTCCTGCATGACATCATAGAATATCGCTTTTACAAGATTCGGGTTTGTATCTTCAAATCGTAGAATAAATTTTCCATGCTGTTTTTTTGCGAGCATATAATTAACTAGGCAGGATTTTGCATGGCCGATGTGTGGATATTTTTCTGGTCCTGGAGGAAAACCACTGTTTACAATATCAGTTGGTTTATATCCAAGAAATGCAAAGATATCGCGCTCTTCTTTCTCTTTCTCAAGAAGCATTTCCGGAAATTCTTTTTCTAATTGTTTTTTTGAAACTTCAACATCCTGATTATTGATCTCATTAAGAATTTCACTCGTCTCAAATTTGAGAATTTGCATATACGGTTTGATTTCAGGCATCTCGCCAATCACTTTACCGATGACAGAACCCGCACTTGCTTTCCCATTAAATTTGACTGCATTATCGAGTGCATGTTTACGAATGATTATCTTAAGATCGTCTAACTTGTCGAATTCCATGGAATAGAAGATAAGCGAGAAGTTTATAAATGTTGCGAGAGATTATTTTTTTCTTTTTCTGCAATCTGTGTTGCAATAGCCATCACGTCATCGATGGTTTTGAATCCTGCGGGATATTGTTTTGCAATACTGTTTTTCTCTTGTAGTTGCTGATATGCGACTATGAATTTGGGATTCCTGTTGCCTTGATTATATTTTTGATGTGCCTGATGGTATTCTTTGCCGATGAGCTCTCTCCAGACAATCTGCATTGCTTCTTTCTCGCGTTGCGTGTAGGGCGCGTCTTTTTGGAACAATGTGCCTTTCAGTATTTTTTCGATATCCATCTTTTTTGCTATATCGACAATCGTTTCATAGCCCGAGAAGAATCGTTGGCTGTAACAATAGGTTCCTGCAACATAATTACGGGTATGGTTTCGGTTAATCCATGACTGCAGGATGTCACTGACTGCCTGTGCAGCTTTCTTGCTCATTCCTGAAACATTTTCATAATGTAAGTTGGGCGCGAGTTCATGTTCAGTATATAATCGTTTTACTGATCCTTCAGGGTTATATGCGTAGGGTGATCCCCGTGCAAGTTTGAACCACGTGGGTTTTACTGTGCAGGTATGATTCTTCGTCTTTTCAAGAAATGGCAAAAGCAGTAATGCTTCCTTTGCAGTCTCACCAGGATTTCCGACGAGCAAGAATATATGATTCATAATCCCTACATCATCCAAATTCTCGAGGATCTTGTAGATGTTCAGATTATCAGTACCTTTGCGCATCTGCTGAAGTGATTTTATCGATAGTGATTCCACACCGAATTGCGGAAACACGCCTCCTGCCTGTGCAATACGTTTGCAAAACTCTTTATCAAGATATTCTTCTTCAACGCGGGAATACCACGCCCATTTGATATTAATTTTTTCTTCAATAATTTTCTTGCTGAACTCTTCAATATCTTTTGCAAAAAATGTTTCATCAGTGAAATTAATGTAATGATATCCTTGGCGTGTGAGTTCTTTCATATCTGCAATAATTGCATCAATGGATTTTGTGCGTTTGGTAAATATCGCTGGTTTTTTCTCATTTCGCATTGAAAAACTATCATACCCGTCCATGATGCCGCAGAATTTGCAGACCCCGAAATTGCATCCCCGCTGAAAATTGTAAGCGATTGCGGGTTGTGGAGTCCATGATTTTAATCCCTTATAGTAGGGTAGTGGAAATTCATCTGATTGTATGATGGGACCAATTTCTGTATGTTTTACTTGTCCTCCCTCTTTCCAGATAAGTTTATCGATTGTTTTAAGGTCTTTCCCGTTGATGAGTTCGTAGAATGTTTTATCACCTTCAAGGTAGACAAGATAATCAAGATGATCGAATAACTCTCTGTTTAATTTATCATCTTTTGTGATGACTTCGCGTGCCCTGCTGATGAAATTTCCACCAACAATAACTTTCATGTCAGGAATTTTTTGTTTTATCTTACTCGCGATAAGAAAACCCGGTATTGCCTGCTTACGGTCAGTGATACCAATACCTGTATACTTGCATCCTTGCTTATGATGTTCTTGTATTTGTGGGATAAGTTCTTTGTCAAAATATGTATTGAATATGTTTTGTTCAGGATGTGCTAATGCTTCAAGAATTCCTTGGCGTAATTGTGATTCGAATGCAGGAATATATTCCATTGTGTTTCTTCGAAATGAGAATGTTTCCTGTGCCGCAATTTTTTTTGAGACTAATGCGATGTGGTCTTTTGCTTCCTTAAATTTTGAAAAATTCTGAGCAGCGTAATTTTTCTGATCCATCAACACTATGATAGATTCTTTGACTGTGGGATCAATTGCCGAAAGCACAAATTCAAGTCCATCAATATTTGCATCGATAAGTTTTATATTCTTATCGCGCTCGATACTGTATCCTGCAATCGCCGCGATTCCTGGTTGCAATTCAGTCGGGATATAGGGTGGCGGAAAGATGAGGAGTGCGTCGAATGCGTGTTTTTCTGTATTCATAACTATCTCATAGTAACAAATAGTATATAAAATATTGCACCAAAATATTTATCAAAATAACAATATTTATATAGAAATTGTTAACTAGATATGTTTTATGTATAATCTGGATATTAAAGATAAGAAAATTCTTACAGAACTCGACTTCAATGCAAGGCAATCAAATAATGAGATTGGAAAAAAAGCCGGGCTCAGTAAAGAAGTCGTTAATTACCGGATCAATCGGTTAATGAGGGAAGGAATACTTGTTAAATTTTATACAGTGATCAATTATGCGCGACTTGGTATAATCAAATATAAAGTTTATCTCCAACTCTCAAATGTTACTGCGGAGAAGACAGAGGAAATCTGTCAATATCTTAAATCGCGCAAAACCAGTGAATGGCTTGTTCGGACTACGGGTAAATGGGATATTATTGTCGGTTTCCTCCTCCATAATGTGAATGAACTCGATGATGAAATATTGGAGCTTACGAATAAATACAGTTCTTTTATTAGAACTCGCGCAATCACAACAACACTTCACCTCGTCCATCATCTTCGCGAATATCTCGGAAGTAAAAAACAGTATGTGACAAAAAGCATTGTATATCATACTTCAAAGGATAAACAAGAACAGATTGATACTATGGATTATGAGCTCTTACGTCTGCTTGCAAACAATGCACGTCTGCCGATTACTGAGATTGCAAGACGATTAAAAACAACTGCACGGATCATTCAATACCGTATGCAACAACTTGAGAAGAAAGAACTTATCTTAGGATATAAATGTCATCTTGATCCTTCGGCGATGGGAAAAATCTTTTGCAAAGGAATATTTGCCATTTCAACAGCAACGCAATCACGGCTCCAACAACTGATGAACTATACTTCATCAATTCCTGAATCAGTCTGGCCTCAACGCGTCATAGGAAATTGGGATTTTGAACTTGATATCGAAGTCGAAAATTATGACAGCTCACAAGCGATACTCATAGATATTCGTAACCGTTTTTCAGATATCATTATCAATACTGAATTTTGCATCACCAGTAAAGAATATAAATTCGACCTCTTTCCGGACGCATATCCGACATTCAAATGATGGGCTGGTAGTAGAATGGTTAATACGTTCCGTTCGCAACGGAAAGACTCCGGGTCCGATTCCCGGCCAGTCCATTTTCTTCTCTTATTTTCCTTAAACTTTATAAACCCTCTCGTCTATCTTAATTATTCGGGGGCATTATGAAAGCAATTATTATTGATTTACAAGGGACATTAATAGAGAATGGAGTCTATCCCAGTCCGATTAAGCAGGTAAAATATTTCTTGCGGGTAAACCGTTCATTTCAGGATTATGTTCCGGTCTTTGAACAATCATTCATGACAAAATCCTATACGAATCTTGACGAAGCATTCCGTCAGGTATGCACTGACTTTGCAATCCGCGTCCCGGATTTTGTGATTGAAAAACTTGTCGGGATGTGGAATAAGAATAAGCTCCTCTCAAAATTATTTCATGACACCATTGATTTTCTTAAAGCAGCAAAAGCAGAAGGATATACACTCGTCCTTGTCGCAAATATCGATGTCTTTTCAAAAGATATTATCGATAAGTATGAACTACGGCAGTATTTTGACGAGGTCCAACTCTCCTGCGATTGTGGGATGCTGAAGAGCAATCCACAGTTCTTGCTTGAACCATTAGCGCGATTGGGTATTGATAAATCTGAAGCGATCATGATCGGTGATAGTCTAGAATCAGATATTGAAGCAGCTAATCGTAGCGGTATTCGCAGCGTACTTATTGATCGTAATGATGCCCGGGAATATACTCCGAAGGTCGCAAATTTCCAGGAATTCATCGACTATCTCGCGCAAGGTGCACAAAATGGCTCGACCATCGAAGAACAATCAAGCGATTAAACCCGAAGACCATTGTATTTTCTGTAAAATCATCCGCAAAGAAATCCCTTCATTCAAAGTTTGGGAGGATAAAAAGCATTATGCGTTTTTGGACATCTTTCCAAATACGAAAGGGATGACGTTAGTTATCTCAAAGAAACATTATGATTCTTATACATTTATCATGCCAGATAAAGAATATACTGCACTACTCCTTGCGACAAAAAAAGTTGCGCGTTTGCTTGATAAAAAATTGAAAGTCGGACGCACTGCAATGGTGATGGAAGGTATGGGCGTCAATCATGCACATATCAAATTATATCCATTGCACGGAATCGATGAGAAATTCAAGGAAATGTGGTCAAGAGAGAAACGATTCTTCGAAAAATATGAGGGATATATTTCTACAGTCCTAGGTTTTGAAGCAGATAAGAAAGAACTCGAAAAACTTGCGAAGATGTTAAGGAAATAGAATATGTTGAGGAGATAAAATGGATACAAAAAATAAATTGAATGGTCTTGAAAAAACAGTGCTCATACTTACGGGTTTAGCTGCGCTATCTTTTTCTGCAACGATGATAATGAGTGATATCCCTAAAAAAAATGATACATACCCATTTGCTACGCTTACGCCTGTTCCTGGGCAGGAATTGAGTGGTGTTCTTGATCAAGGAAGGGAAGTAAGATTATTAAAAAACACAGAGTACATGGTGCATGGTGTTCCTGTAATTTATCTTAGTCCAGATAATAAGGGTAGTTATAATCTATTAATTGATCATAAACCTGTTTTATTAACGAAATCACCAAATATCTCTAAGAATACGTTTGATATAGAAGGATATTCATTATATGTACAGGCTTATTTTGATCATAAATTACTTGTAGAAAAAGACTGAATGCGTATGTTGCGACGTTGTGGATGACTTTTTTATATGGATATTGCCTGTTTTTAGAACGAAAGATTTAAATATTACGGGACGTGTAAAACAATATGCCTTCCTGTCTTACTCGAACAATAATGGGAATATTCCTCATTAGTGCCAGTGTGTACCTTCTAAAAAACTATGATTTCTCGTATACGAATAGTTCCATAAATGCAAAATCGCGAAAGAGTGATACTGTTTTAAATCATAATTTTAAAGAGCATCGTTCTGAAATTCGTGCAAGCGAAAATGGTCTCGAGGGAAAACTCGGGTATAATCATAAAAATAATCAAACAAGCGGTCAAATGAATTGGCGAGAATATACCTTTGCTGCATTGTTTGATAATCGTTACAAGACATTTGAGGGTTCAGCAAAATATACTCCTTCAGACGTGTAGATTCTTATCGGGCAAGAAATAACATTTATAAACCGTCTTCTTTTTCTTTAGTCTAGTCACGTGGGTGTAACTCAGCCTGGTTAGAGTGCGAGTCTCATAAGCTCGAAGTCGCGAGTTCAAAGCTCGCCACCCACATTTTTTTTAGTGTTTGATCTCTTTTAATTAATTATCAAGTTCGGGTTCCAATTTTATGTCATCTCTTTAAAGTAGTAATTTTAGTAAACTTTTTAAACCCCTCATTATTCTCTTCATGATGACTGATTCACTTGAACAATTTGTGGTGGATACACCGGATTATCCTATTCCAAAATATCCACGTGATACTACTCATCATAGTATTCGTATGCATTCAAGCAGTGATACTGCTCGTCTTCTTGCTCCATCGAAGAAAACAAAGATCAAAGAGAAGATCGGCAAATACACTCGGAAAACACTTATAGGGATATATCTTTATGGCATGGCATGTGTATCTTTGAATGTGTTGGGTAGTGTATTTTCTCCGCAAGTAAGTGTTCCTGAAGCAAATAAAATCATTGATAATGAAACGGAGAATTTTTATTTAAAAAACAAGAACATCAAACTGGAAGTTCTTGATGAAAAATTTTTAGATAAATATACTATTAGGGGCTGCACGTATTCCCACGGTAATACATTTTATGTCGCATTCGATAAAAATGATATCAACAAATTCGTGTTGTATCATGAGATAGCGCACACCATATTGAGAACGCCTTCTGCTGCTCATTATTCTCGTCAAGAAACCATTGTCGAGCTTGATAAACATTTTTCTGCTAAGCAAGCTGCTTCACCACTTATACAATTTAAAGAAATAATGTTCTACATTTATTCACCAGAAGAATTCTTCTGCAACACCTATGCGCTCTGTTCGATGGTCTTAAAGAAATAATTACTATTATTTTCTCAAACTTTATAAATCATCTTTATTCTCTTCTGATTGTGTAATGTATTGCCGACGTGGCACAATCTGGTACTGCGCCAGCCTTGAGAGCTGGTTCCGAAAGGTTTCCCGGTTCAAATCCGGGCGTCGGCGTTATTATGTTTAGTAACCAGTGTGTGACGTAACATTTAAAAAACACCTGTCAATTCATTCACATTATGGGCCATTAGCGCAGCCTGGTAGCGCAGTAGACTCTTAATCTATTGGTCGGGAGTTCAAATCTCCCATGGCCCGTTCTAACTAGCTGTCGATTGTTTACATGTCAGAAATCAAAGATTTCTGAGCATGATCAAGAACCACAGTTCTTGACAGTCTAGAGTCCTGGTCAAGGGCCAGAAGGATGTTGCATCAATACTGAAGACCGTTGACTTATGACTGTTATCTTGTCTGTTGTTTGAGACCTGTTCTTCCTTGATCTAACCAATATTCATTCTCGGTTGTAGTGTTTTTAAGAAATACTTTTTGATAATTGGCTGAAAGTATATGCATTGCATGTGCTAACTGTATGTACGTTGGTAATGCTTGTTTTTCTTTGGTCGTTAGTTTTATTGACTTGTGGTATTCTCTTAATGCTAAATTAAAGTTTGACTCACTTTGATTCTTATCCTCTTTTCTATAAAATAAATTACATGCTAAAACTGCTAACTCTTGTATTCTCGGATAATAGTTGGATACTGCAAAATCAACTATCCACAGTTTGGCATTTTTGTCTTTTACAACATTTGTTGCTATGATGTCCCCATGAACGAATGCACGTGGGAGAGTGTCTATTTTCAAATCTTCAAATTTGGATAGCAATGGTTTGACTAATTTCATATCGTCTGAATTAAGATATTTTCCCTTTCTCGCAAATTCTTTTGGAAAACTTGTGATTGCCCATTCATCACATACAAATAATGATGGCCTAATTCTAATAGAATTAATTAATGCTGCTTGATGTGCGAGAAATTTGATTTCTTCCTCATTTGGCAAATCATTCAAGGCAAATAAATTGTCTCCGTCAATATATTCTAACACGCATAGATGTAGTTGATTATTGCCTTTTTTAATAATACATAGCTCTCCTTGTTTTGATTTATACATGCTTGGAGTTGATACTTTGGCTTTTACTGCTTTACTAATAATTTCCACATATCTCTTACATTCATCTGGACTTCTAAAATTTGCGAATACCTTAACAAAATATTTTCCTTTATTTGTTTGTAAAATATAGTTGAAATCCTCATATCCGATAAGAAATAATTTATTAGAGATAAAATCCCCGAGGTTATACTCTTCGCACACTCTTTGCGATATATCTTCAAGTTTACCCTTAAAACTTATTCTTTCCCAAAATTTCTGTTCCAAGTTATTTGAATCTGACATATGTTTGCTAATTCAAGATGTTTTATCAATTTTTCCAAATTTTAGAATAAACTTGATAAATTCTTTTATATTTCTTTCCTCATATTAATTTTGGGATGGGTTGTTGAAAATGAACTTACCTGTTATTTTCTAAAATCCGATTTCAAAGGGTAAACTTCTATATCTCATCCAAAAGGGAAACATTTATATACTTTTGTCCCTCCCCATTGATTTATGGATGAAAACCGCGTGAGAGAATACTTGCAAAGTGTGTACGATAGTGAAATACCCGCATTAGTAAATAGAGATTTGCTTTTGCCTGATACATCTAAGATTGTGACTCTTATAGGTCCAAGAAGAGCGGGTAAGACATATCTGATGTATCAAAAGATCAAAGAATTATTAGCTAAAGGTGTTTATAAAAACAATATCTTATATATCAACTGCGAACATCCATGGTTATCATCTGTAGATTTCAAGGAATTATATGATGTTGTTAAGATGCATTGGCGTCTCTATCCTCCCAAGGAGAAAAATTTTTATTTGTTCATAGATGAGCCGCAAGTTATAACGCAATGGGAATCAGCCGTAAGAATGTTCCACGATGAAGGTATGAATATATTCTTGAGCGGTTCGAGCTCTAAATTGTTGAGTAAAGAGATTGCAACATCACTTAGAGGGCGAAGCATATCCTATTTAGTGCTCCCATTTTCATTTAAGGAATATTTGCGCCTTAGAGAATTTAATGAAGACACAGAACGGTTAGGTGGCAAAAACAAATCTTTGCTCATGCATCATTTGGATGAGTACACACAACTGGGTGGTTATCCTGAAATAATTAAGGAATCTGATCCGTTGATGAAAGAAAGAATAATAAACGATTATTTTGAACTTATAGTGTTTAAAGACATCATCGATAGATATAAGATAAAAAACACTAAACTCGTAAAATGGTTGATAAACGCATGTATAATTTCAGCATCGTCCGAATTGAGTGTACACAAGACATATTTAGACCTGAAATCAAGGGGTTTGAAGGCAAGCAAGAACACCCTATATAGTTATCTCTCATTGTTAGAGGATTCTTTGATGATATTTATAGTCAGCAAGTATTCTTATTCCGTAAAAAAGATCAATCCATTGATTAATAAGATATACATCGATGACACTTGTTTCTTTAAGCGTGTCGATTCTTCAAAAAATGTTGGTAAAAAAATGGAGAATATGGTGTACTTGGAACTGATGCGAAGGAAGAAGCCGTTAGCAAATATTCATTATTATAAGAATGTTCAGGGAGAAGAAGTTGACTTCGTAATTACTGAAGGTAATAGAGTGATGCAATTGATTCAAGTATGTCAGAAATTGGATGATATTGAAACAAAACAGCGGGAGATTAGAGCATTACTCAAAGCAAGCGTGGAGCTTAAATGCAAAAATCTCATGATCATAACAGAGGATCATCAAGGAATAGAAAACGCAGAATGGTTCGGAAATAAGGGAAAAATAGAATATATTCCAATATGGAAATGGCTATTAGAGTAATATTTTTCAGGGGTCATTAGAATAAATGGTTGAATACAAAAGGTTCACTTACAAACACACATCTGCGTAAGGAAGACCAAAGACAGAGGACTGCAGACTTGTTTATCGCCTGTTTGAGTCCCATGGCCCGGGTTTTCTTTTAGTGTAGAATTATTTCTTCTGTATCAATTCCATGAATTCAGTGATCCAGATCATATAGACTTGCATAGATTTTTCGAGTGGTGTCATACAGGTTGTTTCAACTGCGGCAGTATGGGGCGCCCCTAATCGATCAGTCAGGTCGGTGATTGTGGCGTCTCGTCGGTAGACGAACCCGTTCTTGTCAGAATACACTTTTTTCTTATCGTCAGGGATTGTTTCAGTATCTTTTTCTCCGTTTTCTTTTATGGTCATTCGTTGACGGTATCCGGTGTCGATGAGAAATTCTCTCAGTGGCGGGACAAGGGATTCTGTACGTTGCATGATGTAGAGATATTTTTCTTTATCAAATACATAGGCATATGTTCCTTCATTATTTGCAGACATTTTCCCCGGATTATCCCGTTCAAGTTCTTCCATAAAACAATCCTGATGCAGATCAAGATGTCCTTTAATACGTTTTATCCGTGATTTATGAATAAATTTATGGAGATGTTTATGTATTCGAATTGTTTCATGAGGTAACCATCCCGTGATACTCTTATCATTGGAATAGAACCATGTAATAAAGACATTACTATCACCCAGATCATCAACAATGTTATGATTCTTAGTGACGTATCGCATAAAATCATTATTCGGTTTTTGTTCTGCTTCAGGAAGATGTTGACTTGCAATATTGTAGCGTTCCCGTATATCAAATCCTGAAGGATTAATGCAGGGAAAGATGATGAGTCCAACATTTTTTTGCTTGCTCTTCTCAATAATTTCTTCTAATTTATAGAGCATGGTAAATGGTCCTGCAATCTCATCGCCGTGGAATCCCGCAGTGAGGAGAAGTATTGGCTGTTCTTTTGTGAAGCAATCCAATTTTAATAAAGGGTATTTTACTTGCTGTTTTTCTGTGTAAGAGGAGCCTTTATAGGGGTGCGCAGTGTAGCGCAGAGAATTTGAATGGATACGCATGCCTTGATCTGTTGCTTTCTTTTTTATTGTCTCTAAGAATTCCGGGTAACGCATATCAGTATTATAATCCACAGCAGACATTACGCGAGTACTTTCGAGTAGTTTAAAAACTTTTTTCTTTTACGTGTGATGAAACCATCGTCAGGCATTGCATAAAATAGAACATTTATAAATAAAATTTGAATCCATTCTATTATGCCCCTGTAGTGTAGACCGGTCAATCATCCAGCCCTCTCACGGCTGTGACCCGGGTTCAAATCCCGGCGGGGGCACTTTACCTTTCAGGTCATTTCGGAGGGACTGTGGGTGTTAATAGATATTTTCGAAAATATATATTCGTCTATGTGTTTGTTGTTGTGTCACGTTTGCGTGACTGGTTTCTCTCGATGAAATAATTTAGTGATTTAGTCTTACAAAAAAGAATTCACCTTCAACATTTCCAGTATTCTCTATCTTATGTTTCACATTTGAAGGAATATAGATTAAGTCATCTTTTGTATATTCCAATTTTGAACCATCTTCAAACTCAATAACTCCTGTTCCTTTAGTCACTAAAAAGAATTCATCAATGTCTTCATGATCGTGCCAATCAAAAATTCTGCCTGGTGCTAGGAAACCTTTTGTCATCGCATGTAGTTGTGATGAAATAGGATCATCTTTTGATAACATTAATTGTCTTCTCCCACTACCACCGTGTGCGGTTTCAACATTAATCGCACCTAAATGTTTCTTAAATGGTTTTCGCATAAAAATACAAGTTCTTTGTTCCTTAAATACTTTTCGTAAGTCTTTCGTTTTTCTTGTCGTTGTTATTAAACTCTTCTTATTGGCTTGTTTATTGAAAACAGATGGAAAAGAAGAATTGAAATAATTAAAATAGTTATCTCGGATACACACTCCCTAGATCTGACCCGTCAAAACTTGCGTTTTGAGCACTCAAAAATCTTTGGTTTTTGTTGTGTCAGGTCTTGCACACGGCAGGTATATTTTCTTTTAATAGCGCATTCGACCAAAATAAAAAGAACCCCAATAAATCGGAATTGGGTCCAAAACCAATATTTAATTAACTTTTTTTATAGAAATAGTGATAAAATAATTAATTTATGAGATGTTCATGGAGCAGTAAGTGTTGAAATAATTCGGTTAATCGCGCATCATCTCTTGTTTTTGAGAGTTTTGTTAGGTTCATGTATTCGTCGAAGCAACCCATTTTAAGAACGAGCAAAGGCAAGTTGTGTTTTAGTAACACCCAGTTTAGGACAATTCTCGTTGTTCTGCTATTTCCGTCAGAGAATGGATGTATTCTCTGTAAATCGTTATGTATTTGTCCAAGCGCATTTAGGCATTGCTCTTTGTGTGATATTTTCTCCAAGGTTTCACAATATTTTTGCATGAGTGAAGATACTTCTTTTGGATCTGCTGTTTTGAATTGAGGATTTCCTTGAATTCTGTTATGTGTTGTTTTGTATTTTCCCGCATTTCTATGCATGCTAAACATTGTAAGTTTATTTAGTTCTTTTATGTGTTCCGGAGTTATATTTTCATCCAAGTGTTCTATGATGTGATGTATTGCTTCGTTGAGGTTTTTTACCATTTGGATGTCTTTTTTGGGTTTGTCAGGGTATATATCTTTTATAATCATATCTTTAGTTTCTCCTGCCGTAATTGTACCTCCTTCGAGTTGGGCAGACCCCGATAACAACTGAAATATATTATCATCAAAGGGATTTACCGCATTTGTTTTAATTTTTAATACATCTTTTGTTACACTCAAATATCTTGTATTTATTCGCGCTTTTATCTGGTTTAAATCAAAGACGTATGAAATCAATTGATGATTTAACATTATTCCTCGCCGAGGTCTCTTTTTAGTCAATAATAAGAATTGATTTTGTTCTAAGTATTGCAAAATTTCTGTATTCTCCTTGTTCGCCTTAAGCTTTGTAGGTCTAAGATTGGGCGCGTGATTTGTCAACTCTCTTAATACGAAAGGCATATTTTTAGAAAAAAATTTATTATAATTCAAACCATTCTTAAGACAATACTTTATGATCTTAAAATTTAATACAGTCATCGCATTATTAACGGGAACATACGATTTATCAACATTTTTAATCCAACCCGACTTAATTAAAGATCGTATATGCATGTATACTGGTGTCTTAAATTTTAAATCATTGGCCTTGCAGGGTGCATATTCAATTATTTTTGCAAATACATCATATTTTGTCGGCATAAAGAAAAGAAAGCCGTTTAACTATATAAAATTAACTATTTTTATAGAAAAAGCACATAAAAAGTTAATTAATCCCATAAATCACACATTTTTTGATGAGGTGACTACAAACCGAAGAAAAGGTAGTTACCTAAGCAGTATTTCATTCTCCGACGTACTATTTTATTTCTTGTGATCTTTCTTGTTTGTATGGAATCATACATTGAAGATTATTGTAGCTACTGTACTATTTCCATCAAGAAAAGCTACTCCATGCAAATGACCTGTCAGGTCTCGTCGTCGGCGGGGGCACTTTACCTGTCAGGTCATTTCGGAGGGACTGTGGGTGTTAATAGATATTTTGTATTACCTCTTTTTTCTCTTTTTTTTTGTTTTTTTGTAAATACTTATTCCTAAAGGAATTCCCACAATCATGCTAACAATTACTACTATAATTCCTCCGATAACCCATAAGGCTACTGTATAAAACTCCTGAAAGAAAGTAATGTTTACTCCAATAGTATATAGTGCAGTAAATATGAAAGTCATATACACTATGAAATCCATAATTAATAGTATAGTATCTTTAAATTCAAATTGATATTCTTTTGATCGTGATCTGATTGACTTTGAAACATAACTTCCGACCAAAATTAACAATGCGGCAAGAATATATTTTGGGGCAAGTTTTATTGCGTCTTCTGTAATTTTCGTGGTAAACTCAAGGCCTAAAAACTTAAGAGCCAACCTAATGAAAATTAATAATATTATCAATCCTAAGAACCAAGATATGAATCTTAGTGAAAAATTAATTATTCCTTTAGATTCGGGGTATAATTCAAAAAATTTTACTATCTTATTAGACACTCTTATTAAAACTATGATGACTACTGTTGAAAGTAATATCCCTCCTGTAATCAATAATACGGGATAGATAATTTGTTCATTCATTTTTTTATCTCTGTATAATATGTTATTATCTTGTGTGCTATAATGCCCCAGTCAAAGTTTTGAGCTCTTTTATTGGCTAGTTTTCCTACTCTGATGCATTCTTCTTTATCGTTTAAAAGCGCTTTTACTTTATAAATTAACTCTTCTGTATTATTGACAATAAATCCAGAATCCCCGATTACTTCAGGAATCCCGCCAACTTTAGGCGCGACTACGGGTCTGCCTGTCGCCATTGCTTCTAAAATACATAATCCGAAAGATTCATATTTCGAAGGTTGAATATACACCTGACAATTTTTGTAAAGATTTTTCAGAATCTCAGGATCTTGAGGACGGTCTATTATTTTTAATCTATCGGGATATTTTTTCTCTAGTCTAGATATATGCTTCCGTATTCTTTTTAATTCCCCTTCCAACGCATTATAAGGACATACTGCGGTAAATGTAGAATTCTCTATACTCATTATTGAAGAAATAATTTTCGGAAGAGAATGTATGCCTTTTTCTTTACTAAATCTACCTACATACAATACATTTTTAGTAATAATGGGGTGATAATTAAACATCTCAAAATCTACCCCATTAGGCACAATTATCTTAGATTTAAGTTTATAATGTTTCTGACCTTCTTCTAATAAACTTTTTGAAACAAATATTGCTCCATCAGAATAGTTCACGGTGTGTTCTACCCAAGATATCAAATCTTGAAAGTGTTTCTCTTCCTTACCTAATTTTTTTATCCTAAGCTTTTCTATTGCATGAAATGTATGTATCCATTTTATTCCATATATCTTTTTTATCATGAATGCTGCTTTTATTACAGCTCCTTGATGAGTGTGTATGATATCAAAACTTTGTTTTGAATTTTCCCGAATTATTTCTTTGACAACTTCTGACTCAAAAAGATCATATTCAAGCCTTTTCTTAGATACACCATCCATTGAAGGAATTAATACTCTCCCGATAGTATGAACTATTACACCATGTTCATTATAGACACCATCATCATTGCCACTACAAAAAATATGTACTTCGCAGTTGTGATTTGCAAGATGTTTCGCGAGATTCCGTACATGAACGCCTACACCGGATATTGAGGGTTTTTGGTAATAATAACTAATAAGAGCCACCTTAAGTTTGGGTTTGCTCAGAACTTCAATAAGATTAAGAAAACTTTTTGAGATTTTTTGAAAAAATACCCCTAAGTGCCCAAGAATTGAACAAGAAGTTATGACCTCTGTATTGCATATATTTTTTTTCATATTTTTAGTTGAATATCTCATTTCATTATTTGCTGTTAGGCATACACTAATATTATATTCTACAACGCACAAACCAAATGCTTATACATTTGTCATTTCTCGAAACTTTTCGTATATATATTTCCTTAAAGTATTTTTTTAAAGTAGATCTCAGCTTATTTTTTGTGAAATAATAGTGTGGCACAAGATACTCACAATTTTTTGCAAGATTGTAACATAAAAAAGGATCGTTAGTATCTGGTTTGACATAAATTCTGCCGATTTGTCCATTACTCTTAGTATAATTAAAGAAAAATTTTTCCTTATCTTTTTTAATATAGTAAGGAATGATTGTGCAGAAAAAATAGCCCCTCCTTTTAGTCACACGTTTTATCTCTTTGAATGCGGATTCAATTTGTGAAAGGTTTCCATGATATATTGCCTGAAAACAGAAACTTGAGTCAAAAAATGCATTTTTATAGGGAAATCTTTTATACATATTAGAGACTCTTGCGTGGGTTTTAAATCCTTCTTTCTGAGCATTTTTATTTAACGCATTAATAGACGCTTTCCATTTATCAAAAGAGTATACGGTATAACCTTCTCGAAGAAGAGGTAAACTAACCCCCAATCCATTTCCACAAGCGACATCAAGAACATTTTTTGTTTTTCTCATCCTTAAAAAAGGGAGAGATAAATGTACCTCATTACTTACAAAACTGTTCTTTTCAGATGGCCTATTTTTCCATACATCAGCATGTGTTATTCTCATACGTAATACCTCAATGGTGGATATGATGTTTAATTTAATAATCTTTCCAAAACATATCACCTTCTCCGAGTTCTTCTTTTATTTCTTTTGATCCTTCTTGTTTGTATGAACTCGCATTCTTTATCGAAGTAGCTACTACTCTCTTATCGCCCGAGAAAAACATACTCCCTGCAATTGACCTGTCAGGTCTGGTGGGCGGCGGGAGCGATTTTATTCTTCATTCATGCTATTCAAGAATTTATTTCTTGGGTCGTAGAGTTGTTTTTGGAGATAACGTATCCTGCAGTATGTTAAAAACCGTGTGACATTTTCATTTCTAGTATTCAGTTTTTTTAAGAGTATCTTGCGTTGTTGATCTTTGCTTAGCATACCGAATGTGTCTATGAATAGGCGTATCGTTCCTTCAAATGATAATTTGTTGTAATCAATATGTTCATTTTTTATAAGGTCTATTTCTCTAAAGAAGTCTGTCATCATCTTGCGTACTTCTTCTTGTGTAAAAAATTCTTTTACGAGTTTTTTTAATGCTTGCTTATCGGTGAATAGTTCTGCAGGTAATTCACCCATGAGTATTTTTAATTCCGCTATTATCTTAGTTTCTTTCTCATGCGCTTTAGTGAGTATTCTTAATTTTTCGATATCGAGAAACAGTGTTGAACTCACAATGTCGCTGAGGTGTATCCAATTGATGACGTATGCAACTTTTTTTCCTGCGCGTTCTTTAGTAAGTATTCCAAATTCTACGAGCATGTCTAATTGACGGTATACTACGGGCACGGATTTTTTGGTCTTTAATGCTATTTTTGTCGCATAATCTATCCCGCTAAATATTTGGAGTAGAATATTGTTGAGTGTCCCATTAATATCTAGTTTTTGGCTCTTTTTCATGTTTACCTGAAGGGTAATCGAAAACTATTTAAATGTTATCATATTACCTTTACCTTAAAGGTAAAACTAGCGAGGTGGTAACATGTTAGGTACCTTAGAACACAAGATAGAAGAGTATATTGACAAAACGCCCTTCATGGCTAAATTATTTTTTAGCTATGAACTCCACGATTTGAAAGAGAGCTTGGAAGAATCAAAAAGATTAAGAGCGGCGTATATGCCTACAGAGGAATGGTATGTCAATTATGGGACCGCACTTAATAAAGGGTTTAATGCAGTATTCAATGCAGTAGATCGGGCTTATGCGACCTATGATGCAATAAAACAACTTCCGTTGATTGGAAAACCGATATGCAATATGGCAGAAAATTATTTTAACGACTTTGTGTATGATGCATTGCCTACGGCATTTATGTCGGATATGACGGGCAAATCTCTTCCTGCAAAAATTCACATACCGCAAAAACAAACTGCATTGAATGTAGTGCAAAGCATGCATTCATTCGCGATTGAAGGATTATGTGCGCATTATGAGACAACAACAAACAAATCCGCAGAAAATATTCGGATGCAAATAGCCCTGCCTTTGACATCGTACGAAAGAGATCCTTCGTCATTACGAGGAACATTCATTTCGGTGATTGAGGGTATAGGATCGCTATTTCAAGAAATGTTTGGTGGAAGTTTCGCGTATAATCCGAACTACTCTTAATTTTTTTATTTTTTTTTATTTTTTTTTGAAATATTTTAGAATGTGTTTTCGGAGCGATAATTTGGTTATTGGTTTGGAGCGTCTTATTGCAATAATAACATTTTTAAATAATAACTTATTAGTAGTAATATGTTCGACAGAGTCTTTGATAATAGCTGGCAAGGAGTAGGAATATCTTCAGATCCATCAATAAAGAGAGATTTCATTTCCTTGTACATGCTCGCTTATCTGAAATATGGTTCTGAAAGTTCGGCCCAGCATCTTGTAATAGTGGGGGACATGATGCAACATCACAACTATGTGGCTATTCATGATATGAGTAGGCGCGAGGCAAGAAGATTAGCTTCGAAAAAGGGAAAGAAAAAGGCGCATGATATAAAGAAACTTTGTGGGACCTATTCCTTCAACAACATTGAAATTGTAAGATTTGAAGATGTTGAGAAGAATGTTGCATCTTTAAGGAATGATATTGTAGATATAGTCTCTAGCGATAATGAAATACGAGAGCTCTTAACAATTCAGATACCTCAAAGATTGTCAGTTCAAGCGCATTCTCTGATAGAATTATCACAATACACGATAGATGAATTATCTATGGCGCTGTTTTTAGGAGGAGTAAGAATAAGTCATCCCTGTCAAAAATCAGTGGATGATTTGGCTCTTCGATTGCATGCAAAAGGCATAGGAAAAGATATATCCTTTGCGTATAGCCCGCTAGGTTTGGAATTTGATCCAAGAACAGGCCTCAATGTGGAACCATACTCTTCTATAAATCCTGCGCAGAGAGTATTGACCACTGATGATGAGAAGGAATTTTTTTTAAAGATAAAATCTATGAAAAAAAGTTCATTAGAGAAAGTCACAGATAACCTTAGAATGGTATGGGACGGAAAAGTTAGTGAATTAAATAAATTCTATCAAGAAATAGTTTATCCGGGATATCGTGTGTTAAGAGCTACGCCTACACTGATACGGGAATGTGTTACTTCAGGAGTCGGCCTACTTACATTGTTTACTGCATTAACAGTTTTTGGACAGATAGAATATACGCGGCAAAAGCCTCAGATGGAAAAAGATTATACAACGATGAGTTATAATGATTTTAGAGTAAAATATGAGATAGTCGGTGGATTAATATCAGGATATCTGCCACACGCAAAAGACTTTCCACCTAAATGAGGATAGATGATTCTTTGCGAAAAGTGTTTTTATTCTTTCCACGATATTTCGAATGTGACAACATAATTTTTCCCCTTTTCTTCGATATCTATTCTGTGCATAGTGATATGTCATCCGGCGATTTATATATTTTTTGAATTTCTTCTGATGACTTGACGATGGTTATCATAAAAAAGATATGACGAGAAAACTATTCTTGAAGAAGAGAAAAAAGAAATAAAAAAATAAAAAAATTTATTGGATGGTTTCTGTTTTTACTGCTGTTGCATCATATCGGATTCCTTCGCTTTGCGCGACACGTGCAAGTGTTGCTTTCGCAGTTGCAGGTTCTCGACTTGCAATGACTGTGCTGAGTTGCTGGAATCGTTGATCTTTTTCTATTTGCACACTGTATGCTGCAGGAACAACAGTTGTGGGCGATACAGTCAGTGTTTTGCCATTAATCGTGATTGATCCTTCAGTCTGGCCCATATCATACCATCCATATCCATATGTTTGAAGGAATGAACTCTTACCTAAGATGGAAACCCCGAAAGAAACCCCCTCATTATTATTCACTTTGAAGGGTAATTGTCTGAGTAGTGCTATTTTTTCTCTACAATCAAAATTTAATTCGTTATAATACGTGTTTGTTTCGTTTCCTGATCCCCGATCAAATACACTTACAGAATATTTAATAGTACAGATTCCGCCGTCATCTAATCTATTTTCTGCAACAATATATACAAATCCAGTATTATCTAAGTCATCGCGTTTAAATCCTGTTTCATATCCGAGACTTGGGAAATTATACCAGTCCTCATTGAATGAATATGTTGTACTGTTTTGTCCCCATAATTCCGGAACAGTCCATGCATTAAATTCACATTCAACAGGATATATTCCATAATATAACCCATTTTCAATATATTGCGTTAGAAAAGGCTCGCCACTATAAGGGGGTAGTACCACCGCAGTATTACCAGAGATGCCATTTCTAAAATATGCTGCATCCCGTTGTCCTTTTCGATGACAATTTGAATCGAGATACATGAGTGAAGGAATATCTGTGTATACTTCTTCCCATGCGCGTAGTGTAGTAGTATAACTAAAATATTTTCCTAATTCATATTGTTTAGTTGCATACACATATGCGTTAAATGATGTAATTTGCGGCGTAGTAGTTGGTGTAGTGGGTGTTGCTAAATTTACAATTAAGAATTGGTACGGTCCGCTTTGTGCACTCGAATTGCCTTGTGTTGCGGTGATATAATAACTCCATGTTCCTGAAAGGGCGCTAGCATCTAATGGTCCTTCCTTGATATAAAATAAACTAGCATTATAATCATAATTCATCTCTATACTGCCATTTTCTCCGTCAGGTCTTGTGGCATGAATTATCACTTTAACTCCATCTTCAGGTTTAAGAAGCGTTTGCCTTGCATCAGTAACATAGGCAGTAATATAAAGTATATCGCCTACGGTTAATATCGGAGTAGGGCCTCCTACTACTACATTATTGCCATTGAGTCTGACATTTGAGATAAAAATATCACCTGTTGTGACAATGCCTATCCCTTTTGCAGAACCGAATGCTTTACCTGCAGTATCTGTCTGTGTTCCTGGAGCAACAGTTCCTATTTGCATTTGTGTCATTATGACTACGATTCCGACGATTGCGACAATCGCAACGATTCCAACAATAAGAAGACTTTTATTATTTTTTTCCATCAGTACACACCTCACATGTGTTTATCACTATCCTTAAAGATAGTTCTGGGATGGAATATTTATAAATGTTCTGTTTATGAATTTTTTTTTTCTTGGAACCATCAACTATTAAAATCCTTTCTTATTCTGTATGAGTATGCGATTGTAGTATAGAGGCCAGAATTCGAGCTTCCCAAATTATTTGGAAAGAGCTTGAGACCCGGGTTCGAATCCCGGCAATCGCAATTGTCGGCCCCGAACGATAGTGAGAATGTCGGCAATCGCAATTGTTGGTTCAGAACGTAAGTTCTTTTATTAGCCATCGCAAATTTCAATAACTATTAAAAGAGCATTAAACCCTTCTCAATATGCCGGCGTGGCACAATCTGGTACTGCGTCAGTCTCGAATGTTTTATCGAGCGAACTGATTTCGAAAGATTTCCCGGTTCAAATCCGGGCGTCGGCGTTTTATTTTGTTATCGTTATCAGTTCTATATCGTATTCTATTCTATCAGGAATTATTCTTTCTTCTAGAATATCCTGTGCTGTTTGTATTGCGAGTTCTCCCAGTTTTTTTGGATTTGTGTTTATGGTTGATAACAATTCTCGAGTTTTTACTGCTTTTCTCCCTTCATTTGTCGCGTCAAAACCACATATATACACTTTGCGATGCAATTCTTTCATTGCTTGTGTCGCGCCTAATGCCATATTATCGCTTGTTGCAAAGATTGCGTTTATCTTATTATGTATCGCATATTCTTTTATCTTCTCATAAGCGGTACTTCCCGTAAATTCTCCAGAAATAATTTTTACGTTCTGTTTTCCGACTTTGCTTACAAAACCGTTTATTCTTTCGCTAAAGTTTCCCTTGAGATGTCCTTCTAAAACAACGAGATTATTTTTGTTTTTCAGTTTTGATAATAGATATTCTGCAGTTATTCTTCCACCATGATAATTGTTGAATCCGATATATTTGTATATCACTCTTGGTAATTCAAGGTCGGTGTCTAGTATAATAAGGGGTATTCCTTTTTTATTTATCTGTTTCAACGTTGTTTCTATTGCTTTCGGGTCTATTGGAGCATATATAATAATATCTACATTATTTTCAATATATTTCTCGAGTATTTTTTGTTGCTGACTGACATTAAAATCTGTTAAGGGATATTTGATTATGATATTCATGCGTGAATCGTTTTTATACGCAGTGTTTATTCCATCGGGTACTTCGGTACCCCAAAATTCATTAGATTGGTTCTTTAAACATATTCCGATAGTACATTGTTTTTGGTTTCTTTTTTCTTCGATTTTGGTGAGAATTTCAATGCTTTGTTTTTTTGTTATTTCTTTATTTAATTTCTTCAATAACATAAACGCATAATATGTTTGAGCCAATATTACCTGTTGTTTTGAATTTCTGAAATAATCTAGGAACATACTATCAATATTATCAAACAGAGTAAATAACTCTCTTGCTCTTTCGCCACTAAATTTGAATCTTTGTTCATAAATCGATTGATACACGCTTTTTAATCTTATAAACGTATCATCATGCATTCTTACGGTTATAGCACTGATGCATTCTATGAGCGAAATTAATAGTTCTGTCTCTGCGGATTCTTGTTTGTAGAGTTTTGCAATAAATAATAATTCATGAAGATCCTTTCCGAATAGTGCGGGATTTTTTTCTAAAGAACATTTTATTAAGAAATAACATCTTTTTATAAGCGTATTCGCATCTTTCGCGGATAACTCGAACATTCTTTCTGTGGTTATTTGATTTGAAGATTCTTCTACTATTTTAAATCCGGGGAGAATAGTTATTTTATCAATCAATTTTTTTGGTAATTTTTCAGTACCATGGATGGTTATTTTACTATAATTTTCTAAAAAAATCTTTTCAAGCATATCTTCAAAAAGCAATTCATCGTATTTTATATTGATTTTATTTTCTTCAATCGTTTTCTCAGGTATCAGTATCAAGTTATGTTGTTGTTCTAGAATTCTTATTTCAGATCCTGCTTTCAACTGATTTTTTTTAATCCACTCTATTGGCAAAGAAGTTGAAAGTGAGGTAGGTCCGGCTTTCACTAATTTACGAATCATGCTTAAATCATTCTAAACTTATATATAAATATATGTATTATATGTACTAATATTTAAATAGTATTATGATACTACTTATAGAAAGTAATTAATTAATCACAGGTGATATTTATGAATAATAATGCAGATATACATACAAATTTAGTAGATAAATTATATGAGGGTTCAAACGAAGGTCCATTTTCGTTAGTTGATAGATATATCCGTAAAAATTGGACTTCAGATACTCTTCTTGATTATTTTTGCTTTGGACTTAAAGAAGATGATGAATCTGCTGCAGGTTATCGTTATTGGGTATATTTATTAGAAAAGGATGATCAACTAGGTGTTGTCACCAATATGGTTCAGGGGTGGCCAAAAGAAACAGGAATGATATCAGTCTGGTATAAAGGCTCCAAAATCATACTTGATATTTTAAAAAAAGATTTAATGGGGTTGTATGAGGAAACTATTACTCAACAATTCAAGGATACAAAGAAGACTATTGCTAAAGAATATAACGATAGATTGCACAAAGCAAAAGAAGATTTAGAATATAAAATTAATCTCAAAACAGAATCTTAAAATTAATTAAAGAATATTAGATTTGTGTGCGCCCCATCCGGATTGTCTGATTCAGAGTATCGGCGTTTATTTTTTTAAATTTTTTTCTTAGAAATTCAAATCAATCTTTGGCCGTGCGACTCTTCTCTTCCAGAGATAATCCATCATACGATATGTTGCATATCCAAGAAGTATTCCTCCGACAACGTCGATGGTATAGTGGCCGCGTGAAATAATCATGAAAAATCCGGTGAGTAACGCAGTAAACAATGCCGTATATTTTAGTTTCTTTTCCTTCCAGGGGATGAGGAGAAAAAAGAGTATGGCAAATCCTGCATGTCCTGAGGGGAATGCTCCCCCTGCATTAAATTGGGAGAATGGACTAAATTCTTCAGGATAGGGAAAGGGATTAGTGAGTGGTGTCAGTGGAAGGA
The DNA here is from genome assembly GCA_041658255.1 of Candidatus Woesearchaeota archaeon. Lineage (GTDB taxonomy): Archaea > Nanobdellota > Nanobdellia > Woesearchaeales > UBA9642 > UBA9642. Next base: position 2,817 of record JBBAAQ010000004.1, on the reverse strand, counting down.
TGAGTGCGCGTAAAATAGCGAATGCTGCAAGCACACTCAGTGCAAAGGGGATGGGTTTATCTGTCCGTTGATGATATGCGCTGATAATAAACAACATACTGGTTATTGCAAGAAATATTTCTGCAATATGCGAATACCATGGGTTGAATGCAATATATTTATGTACGATATCAGGAACAGTCGGTCCTGTTACGAGGATGTTATAATAGGTTATTGATATAATACTTGCAACTAATGCGATGATAATTAAAATAATCGTTATAGTCCATTCATTTCGTTTCATGTGTTTCACGTATTTTTCTGTTCCCCGCTGTTAATGTGTAAGGGGATGAGTACTTTTTCTAAGAGGATAAAATAGATATATTGTAAGATGAGTGCAATGATCGCCGGAACTGCAGCATGTTCATGAAATAAAACAATTGCAAGGGTAATTGCCGTACCCACATTCTTTTGGCTTGCATATAATGAATAATTAATTGCTTCATTGTGCGAAGTAGACATGCGTGAAAGTGTATAGACAATTGCACCGAGAACAAAGATGGCAATAAAGTCGATAAGATAAATGCGCACAAGGGTCGGATTATTAAAATCCAGAAAGATGTGGCGGTTGATTTCAATACTGATAAAGATAATAAACCCTAAACAACTGTTTGTTATGGATTTCGTATAATTGAACAGATTGTTTTTTGATTTCGCACTCGCCCACGCCGCGAGCATGGGGATGATGATAAGGATGAGAATGATTTTGATTAAAATGAGAAAATCAAAACTTTTCTTAAAAATAATAAATAGTGCGAGCGGGATGAGAATAATTGCAATGGCGTAGGACACAAAAATTGCTGCATCAGCACTCTCTGCATCGCATTGTGTTAAATAACACAGTGGAATAATGGATATTGCAGGAGGGACGATTGCGATTAATACATATCCGATAAAATATTCATTTTGTGTTCCGATAATGAACCATGCGGCAATAAGATATACTGCAGAGAGCAGAACATAATTAAACACTATTGATGTGATGACATGTTTTATATTTTTATGCACATTAAATTCGTGGCGAAAAAATGGTCTGATCGAAAAGAACATCACTACACCAAGTGCAATTTCAATGCTGAGCTTCCATGCACTCATATTAACAGGGATAAGGAGCGCTGCAAGTAGTGCGACGAAAAATACAATTTCTGTTCGTTCAAAGATTTTTTTAATAATATTCATAATAACATTCATAGATATGTCAACGTGTGTATTTTAGTGGGTGTATATTTCTTTAAGGAACGCTGTGCTGAATTCTATACGATCCCTGGAGTCATGCGTTTTCGACGGTAAATAGTGACTGCGCTGTGGATTGCAAACGCGAGGAGGAATCCTCCAATAACATCAATGGTGTAGTGTCCGTATGAAATAATCATAAATATAGCAACAAGAATTGCACTTATGAGGAGCGCTCTTTTGAGGAAGGTTTCAGTATTACTGGTGAAAAAAAATAGGAGGAAAACGTATCCGGTGTGTCCTGAAGGAAATGCTCCGCCTCCAGGAATGAAATAATAAAGAATACCGAAATGGTATCCTTGCGGGAATGGACTTTTAAGGATTGTTGTTTGCAGGAGGAGTGCGCGAATAAGATAAAATACTGCCAGTGAACCAATGACGAGCGGGAGTACATCGTATTTTTTTCGTTTAATAATATACCCTACGAATACTGCAGTCATTGCAAGAATGATGAGTTCTGTAATAATAGAATAGATAATATTGAAGGATACGAGTTCATGAATGAGATCGCGCGAGACCGTGAGTTGTGGCATGACGTCGATACGTTTTGCGGAGAGCGAGTTTAATTGTGCAGCGATAAGTAGGAGGATGGTTGTAATGATGATTGCGGGTAGACATTTTTTGAATTCAGCCATTTGTTTTTTTATTCCAATTCCAGTTCTGCAATAACACCAATATGGTCTGAAATGATGATGTATGGTGCGCGCACGTCAATACGTGAGATCCCTTTACTGATAAAGATGTGATCAAAACATTTTTTTGGATTCCATGAAGGATATGTTTTTGCATGAGTGATATCTTGCAGTCCTCCTTTTACGAGAATGGCGAGTTCTTCAGGATTTTGCGTATTAAAATCGCCAGCAATGATGCAAGGTGTGTCAATGTTGTGTACAATACGTAGGATGTGTTCTAATTGTGCACTGCGCGTTTTTTTGCCGAGGGCAAGATGGGTTACGAGAACAGTAATCATTTTTTTTTCAATGATACCGGTAAACCCTGAAATGTGTCGTTCCTGTCCTTTACCCACCAGTTTTTCATCAATGATTTTGATGATGGGCCATTTTGTGAGTACCGAATTACCTTGGGTAATCATGAAATTTTTGTAGGTTTGAAAGAATTGTCCGTGCATTCCTGTCGTATCAGTGATATATTCAAATTGTGTCTTCCCAGATTTTCGGATATTTGCATCAACTTCCGTAAGCCCTACGGCATCAAAATCTTCTTCTTTAATGTATGTCGCGAGTTTTTCACCGACAGACCAACGAAACGCATTTTGAGGATTATATTTGAATGGGGTAAGGATATGTTGGTAATATCCTTTTGTTACTCCTAATCCTTGTTCAATATTCTGGAGAAACAGTTTAATTCTCACCATACGAGAATTTATTGAGAGAAGATATATAAATTTAACTCTTCAGAGGGCTCCATCCTAAAAGTCTTTGAAAGTAAGAAAATAAGTTGTGGCAGGTTAACCTGCCATATATTTCTGTTCTTATGGTTCTTACTTTTTTAGAGCGTACGCTACTTCCGTATTTTCCTTTTATA
>JBBAAQ010000003.1:0-104969 GCA_041658255.1 Candidatus Woesearchaeota archaeon | reverse complement strand
TATTTAGAAATGTTCTAGAAGAAAAATCTTACGATTTTTCTTTAATCGCCTCTAAAGAGGCTACGCCTGTATCACATCAGTTAAAAACAGAAGCTAAAGCAAGGTCTTAGGCGAATTTCCGAATAAGAATTTTAGTTTCTTTTTTTACGTTCGTATTTTTAGTTATCATTTTATCTTTCTCGTCCCCTTATTTCCAAACATTTATATATTTCGACAGTCAATTTTAAATTATGAGAATGAATATGCGAACACTCGTAAGACACGGATATAATGAAGGTAACTATGAAAAATTTTATGATAGAGAAAGTTCGCTATTAACACCTTTTGATAAATTAATGTGCGACGAATTAATCTCTCGATTAAAAGGAAATCCTAAAATAGTAGATTTAGGTTGTGGAAGTGGTTTACCTTACGATAAATATTTTGTAGACAAAAAAATTAGTGTAGTAGGGATAGATATCTCAGAAAAGCATATCGCGCTCGCAAAAAAGAATGTAAAAAACGCAAAATATATTGTAGGAGATTTTTTTAGTAAGGATATTCATGGAACAGTTGATGCAATAGTCTCTTTCTTTGCGCTATTTCATATTCCACGAACAGAACATAAAAACTTGCTCACAAGGATTAACTCATTACTCAAAAAAGAAGGGTATATCTTGATTACGTTAGGTGCAGAATCCATGAAATGTTATGTTAACCCTAATTTTGTAGGCGCGCCTATGGCGTGGAGTTCATATTCTGTTGAGAAGAATAAACAATTAGTTCGTGATGCAGGTTTTGAGATACTTATGGCTATTGAAGATTACAGAACTGAAAGACACTTATGGATATTGGCTAAAAAGCGATAATTTTTGCACTATCCGCAACTTTTTTAAAGACAGAAGTATTTAGTTCTGAAATCGTACTATGCGCAAGTATATTGCGTGTAGGTGAAGGTGGAATGTATGGATAAATTACATCAAAATCTTGATCCCAAACTTACAGCAAAAGATTCGAACCAGCGAAATATTTTAGACGCTGAACTTGAAGAGATGCTTGCAAAACAGAAGGCAAGCATCAAAGTTGTCGGGTGTGGTGGGGCAGGAAATAACACGATCAATCGTATCGCAGAAGTCGGCGTTGTCGGCGCTGAAACCATTGCAATCAATACAGATGCGCAAGATCTCCTCTATACGACTGCAGATAAGAAGATTCTCATCGGTAAAGAATTAACAAAAGGACTTGGCGCAGGCGGTATCCCAAAAATCGGCGAAGACGCTGCGCATGAACAAGAGCATGAAATCAAGAATTTTCTCCAAGGCGCAGACATGGTATTTTTGACTTGTGGACTCGGCGGCGGTACCGGTACCGGAAGTGTCGCAGTTATTGCTGAAGTCGCAAAAAAACTGGGAGCATTAACTGTCGCTATTGTCACAATCCCATTCTCCATGGAAGGACATCGCAGATATGAAAATGCAATGTATGGCCTCGATAATTTAGAAAAGAGCGTTGATACACTTATCGTCATTCCAAACGATAAATTAATCGAACTTGCACCAGATCTTCCACTTCATACTGCATTCAAAGTTGCTGATGAAATACTCACGAATGCGGTCAAAGGTATTGCAGAACTCATCACGAAGACCGGACTTGTGAATTTAGATTTTGCAGATGTCAAAGCAGTCATGGGTAATGGTGGTGTTGCACTCATTGGAATCGGCGAATCTGATACTGAAAATCGCGCAATGGAAGCAGTAGAAAAAGCAATCCATAACCCACTCCTCGACGTTGATATTACCGGCGCAAATGGCGCGCTCATTAATGTATGCGGCGGAACAGATTTAACACTTAATGAAGCAAAAAAGATTGTAGAAGCAATCTCAGTAAAACTTGACGAAGATGCACGAATCATTTGGGGAGCGCAAATCTCTGAAGATTTAGAAGGTGCAGTACGCGTCATGCTCATCGTCACCGGTGTTAAAAGTTCGCAAATCACCGGCAGAAGTCAAGTCAAGAAACGATCCGGTAAAGAAGGCATGTCAGATGTCTTAGGGATTGAGTTTGTGTAATTTTTTTCTTAATTTTTCTTTAATTTCTCTTATGAAACAGTAATACAATAAACTATATAAAATCCCTGTGAATCCGCAAGAGCATGGATAAGAAATTCTCAATTACTATTGAAGCTGCAGTCATGAATGCGCTTCAAAACAAGAAGGTTTCTATTGCATTGAATCATGGTCTCAATGGGAAATTGTATAATGCATTTAACAAACAGGGTTTGCAGACTACTTCCCCACTAGTACTTTATGAACAGACCGGGATTATTACAGAAATGCATATTGGCGCAGGACAATGGTTACGTATTGATAATCATTCATATGACGCGCTTCAAAAAAAAGCCCCACTCACATCATTTGCAACATTTACAGAAGAGAACTCTACAACTCAAAAAAATCCATTGACGTATGTTCAGAAAAATCTTTTTACAGTGATTGTTGAAGAATATTACGCTATTATCTCTGCACATATCAGAGAATACGACGCAAAAAACACGTGAAGGACACAATAACCTTTATAAACACTTTCCTGTTTCTTTGACTATACTGACGTTTTCAAACGTCCATGAGATGTATGAGAATCACGTAGCATGCATCTAAATTTCGAGGTTTAACAAAAAAATGGCTGATGATAATAAGACTGCAGCAAAGAATGCTGCAAAAAGTGCTGCAGAATTGAAGAAACAGAAAAAGAAGAAGTGGTGTCCTATTGTTGCACCGGAAGCATTCCAGAATAGGTTTATTGGCGAATCACTTGTTGATGATGCATCATTCTTGATGAATAAATCAATCACTGTCAATTTAATGCAACTTTCTGGCGATATGAAACGCCAACATATCAATCTGACATTTAAAGTGTCTGATGTTAAAGAAGGTAAGGGAATCGGTCAGATTGTCAAATACGAACTCTCGCAATCATTCTTGAAACGCATGGCAAAACGCGACAAAGATAAAGTATCTGATAGTTTTGTCGTCAAGACTATTGATAACAAGTTTGTGCGTATCAAACCGGTCATGGTAACAAATAACCAGACCCGCGGTTCAACACTCGCGTCATTAGTACGCAATTGCCGGGCAATCTGTAAGGATATCATCAACAAGTCAACATTCGACCAGTTAGTCCTTGATTTAGTCGATTATAAATTCCAAAAATATATCCGCGAATCATTACATAAGACCTATCCTTTGCGAAACTTTGAAGTGAAATCATTTGCACTTGAATCCAAGAAAAAGAAGGAAACTGTCGAAGAAGAACTTTTCGAGCAGATGAAACAGAAGCAAAAGAAGAAAGAACAAGAAAAACTCGATGCTGCAGAAGAAGAAACCGGTACAAAAACACAGGCAGATGAAAACACCGAAGATAGTGACGAATCTGCAACTGAAGAGTCTGATGAATCAGAGACCGTCGATGATTCTGTGAGCGAAGAAGATAAAGACGCAGAAAGTAGGGAACCAACTGATGAATCAGATGACGATACAGATGATTCTAAAGAATAATTAATATACGTAATTTCTTTTATTTTTTTATTATCTTACTTTTTTTAATACGTATAATAGTTGTTATGCAAAATCGAGAAAAAGACTCTTACATTAAATTTTGACTTTTCAGATACTCGGTTAATTGATTCGCATCTTTGAAGTGCACTGTTTGTATACCATATCGTCTTGCCATATCAATTTTTTCAATACTATCATCGACTAAAACAGTTTCACTAGCTCCAATACCTAATTGATCAATTACGTATGGAAAACACCCTGTATCGGTCTTAAGCATATGCATCTCATGGGATCTAAAAATCCTACTTCCATAAGACATTAAATCAATTAGTTCATGTTCACGTTCGGTTTGCCACTCATTTGTATCTGTAAGAAAAATTAATCTTTCTTTTGGTAATTTTGATAATACTTGAACTACTTTAGGGTCTATTCCATATAAATGTTCATTATGAGCATGAACAACATCTTCATACGCTAATTCGGCTCTTAAATGTTTTTGAATTAATGCATTGTAAAATGATCTACCATTAATTTTTCCACGACTAAATTTTTTATATTCTTCGTTATCAAAAAATTTTATTGCCCTATCTCTTGGGACACCGTATCTTTCAAGTATTCTATAAGTAATAGCATGATCTGCATAAAGAATAACATTCCCTACATCAAATATAATGAAAGATTTCACTCGTATATAGAATTCTATGTTCGTTTATAAATTTTAATATATACAAGAGCCCTTTTCTCGACTCAAGCTCAGCCAATAGTCTGTATAATCTCGTTGCATAACGGCGATTAAGCACATATGTTCAACGAGTTCCTAACAGTCTATCTCTTCCGGATCTTTTCTATACTTCGTAGATCACTCATGCGTTTTAATCCACTGATACTCGTCCGGAACATATTCCAGAATACTTTCGAGAGCCACTCCACCCATTCTTCGTCGCGGATGTCATAGAAGATATAGAGTGCAGATTTTTCAGCGCCGGATTTTGGTTTTGCCTGTTTCATCTCTTTGAATCGGACAAGCGTGTCGTCAATGATGAATGCACGAAAGGGTTGTTTGCTGTGGCGTATCTCAATCATCTCTTTTCGGGTCTTATGATTGATTTCGAGCATACGCTCGATATTCTGTATGGACTCCAGATCGACGCGGCATAAAATTTTTATGGAAACATTACGCGACGCGAGTTCTTCGAAGATATCGATGATCTTTCGTCTGCCCTGTGACGCGTGCGCCCAGGAGAGATTTCCTGAAAAGATGAGGACTTGTTTTTGGGCGCTGCGTAAACTTTGCACGAGATTCTGTTTTTCGGTGATCGTATATTCTGATTGTTCTTCAAGGAATGCAGAACGCTTCTTCTCGTCGACATACTGATAGATGTCGAAGGGGCTGAAGTCCTCTTTTGTCTGCGCAGCTTCAATGCGTTTATAGAGTCGCTCCTGGAAATCCGATGAATGAATCTTTTCAATATTATTCCAGTAGACGATCTTCAGTGCGCCCCGTGTTCCCTCGCGAAAGATGCGGCATGCAAGAACCCCTTGTTCTTTGATGATACGGTCCACATAACTATCTGCAGTGCGCCAATTTTTTGCGATGTGGAATGCGACCTCCTGGATGGAGCGTGGTTTGACATAAATAAAATCGAGAATTTTTTTTGTGGTCTTGGAATCAAGCATGGAACTATCATAAATCTGTTGGAATTTAAAAATCTAACCATCCTACAACACTAAGACATATTATTTGTCAGAAATATTGAATAAAACTACAAGTATATAACAGGTGATGATTGAAGAAAAAGTAACGACAGATATACCTCCTTCTCAAGAAGGAATATCTTATGCTCCAGGATCTGATTCTGAAATATATCGACTTTTGAAAAAGAACACGAATCCCCATCAAGAGCTCACAAAAACAGAGCGTGCAAAAGCACTGGATTTTATCCTTAATCCTATCTATGCGGTAGATGCGCCAGCGTGCTGGCTGTGCAAACCAAATAGTATCCCTGCAATTTACGACTTGAATATTTGTAAAGATCATGCATTTTATGCATTATGCACGAGAAAATGATAATTTCGCACAAATAATTATTGTAGAGGAAAAATGACTGAAAAAAATATACTCAGCAGCCAACTATACGCGCACGCGACTTCGCTTGCGGCTCTTGAAAAAATACTTGACCCTGAAGATAGTCATGGATTAACACTCCTCATCTATGGCATTGTCGAACGATATGCGATTCGCCATGCCTTTCGTGCCGCTGATACTGCGCAGGAAAGAAATAATGCCATAAAGATCGTCGCAAATATCGTACAGCAGTATCAACATATACAAAAAGTTCAAAAATCATATACTATTGCATATCAAGAAACGTAGGAAGAATAGATCAATAGAACCGCGAGGTGAATGCATGAATCGTTTTGAAGAAATAAATGAATACGAAGATATGTACAATGAAACAGAGCACGACTTGCCACTACGTGCAATCGTCATGGACAGACGAACGTATCTCGAATGGAAGACAGGGATTGCAGTTGTGCAATTAAAATGAAGCGGATTTGCCGTCGATAGAATGTTCCTTGCACAAACGTCATGCAAATATATGAGATCATCGCAATAAAATCAGGTTTTTCTCGTCGATAAAAAGAGTCCTCTTTTTTTCTAAATCACAATTTTTATATACTTCTTAGGTCTTTCTTGTAAAAAATCCTGAAATACAAAAAAATGATTTTCATGATTTACCGACGGAAAAATGACTTATGAACTGATCATCACGGAAAAACCGAATGCTGCAAAAATGATAGCGGCAGCACTCGCCGACGGCAAGGCAATCAAAGAAGCATACCAAGGCGTTCCATTCTATAAAGTGACCCATGGAAAAAATGATATCATCGTCGGCTGCGCAGTAGGACATTTATACTCTGTCACCGAAAAAGTGAAATCATTCAAGTATCCGGTCTTTGATCTTGAATGGAAAGAGACTGGAGAAATTGATAAGAAAAGTTTTACGAAAAAATACGTTGCAACACTTCGAAAACTTGCAAAGGACGCAAAAACATTCACCGTCGCGACTGATTATGATATTGAAGGTGAAGTGATTGGTCTTAATTGTATCCGCTACATCTGCAAACAAAAAGATGCTAGCCGCATGAAATTTTCAACACTCACGAAGCCTGATCTGATAGAATCCTACGAGCATAAATCTAAAAGTCTTGATTGGGGTCAAGCGATTGCAGGAGAAACACGACATTATCTTGATTGGATGTATGGTATTAATGTCAGTCGCGCATTGACACTTGCAATGAAGAATGCAGGAATTTTTAAAATCCTTTCTTCAGGACGGGTCCAAGGCCCCGCATTAAAACTTGTGGTCGACAAAGAAAAAGAGATCGCCGTATTTGTTCCAGAAAAATATTGGGAAATCCAAGTCAACGCAACTATTGGCGCTCATCCTGAGTTAGTCGAATTCTGGCATGAAGAAAATGCATTCTCTACAGAATCAGAGGCACTCACTATATATAAGAAGGTACAGGGAAAAAATGGTGCCATAACACAAATCCAGAAAAATCAATTCCTCCAAAAAGCTCCAACACCTTTTGATCTCACGACATTACAAATAGAAGCATATCGCCTTTTTGGTATTAAACCTAAACATACACTTGAGATTGCGCAAGAGTTGTATACGAGAGGATTTATCTCTTATCCGAGAACATCTTCCCAGAAACTCCCGCCAGAAATAAAATATAAAACTATTATGGATGCACTTTCGAAGAATAGTGGATATAAAGAACTCATTGCGTTAGTCGTGAAAGGTCCGATGACACCGAGTGAAGGAAAAAAGACCGACCCTGCGCATCCCGCAATCTATCCGACAGGAAGTCTCCCGAAAGTTAGCGATCGCGAATTCAGGATTTATGATCTCATTGTCAAACGATTCCTTTCCTGTTTTGGGACTGATGCGAAACGTGAAACCGTAACAGTCTCCATGAAAATTGTTGATGAACCATTTCTGGCAAAAGGAACGCGTACCATCGAAAAAGGATGGCATCTTCTCTATAGTCCCTATGTTAAACTTGAAGAAGAGGAACTTCCTGCAGTAAAAGAGCACGATGTGGTGAATAATAAAGAGACCATTAAACTTGACAAAGAGACGCAACCACCCCGAAGATACTCGCCTGCATCAATCATCAAAGAACTCGAACGTCGAGAACTCGGGACAAAGGCGACGCGCGCATCAATTCTTGAATCATTATACGACCGTAATTATATTAAAAATGAGAGTATCGAAGCAACTGAACTCGGGATGAAGACCATTGAAACACTCGAGAAGTATTGCCCAGAGATCATCGATGAACAACTCACCCGTCATTTTGAAATTGAGATGGATAAGATCCGCGAAAAGAAATTTACACAAGAGAGTGTTCTTACCGAAGCAAAAGATACTTTGACTAAAATTCTTATAAAGTTTAAGAAGAATGAAAAAAATATTGGAGAGTCATTAATAGAATCACATAAAGAAAGTGTTCGTCAAGAAACAGAACTTTCCCTCTGTCCATTATGTAAAGAAGGAAAACTTGCAATTCGTTATTCAAAAATCAGTAAACGTAAATTTGTGGGTTGTACAAATTATCCGACATGTACGGCAATATTTAATCTTCCCGTCTTTGGAATTCCGAAAAGAACAGATAAAATCTGTCCTCAATGTCAATTTCCTATTATTAAAATACTTAATGGTCGAAATACGAAAGAGACGTGTATCAATACCAATTGTCCCTCAAAAAAAGCAGAAGACCCCATCATACGAAAGGAGATTGAAGATATTGAAGCAGGAATTATTAAGAAGATTTGTCCTAAATGTAATAAACCGTTAATCTTACGAAAATCGATGTATGGACAATTCCTTGGATGTTCAGGATTCCCGAAATGTCGTCATATTGAACGTTTAGGTCCTCCTAAAATTTATCCGAAAAAAGAGGGCAAAACAAAAAATAAGACGGTAACTATATCAACAAAAACTATTGCACCCACTGAATCAGTACTCGCAACGATAACTATATCTTCGAAAAAAGGTGTATCAAAAAAGACAGTAAAAAACACTATGAAAAAAACTGTTAAGAATAAAAAATAACTGCGTTATTTAATCTCCACCATCATCGAATTCAATATCGCCATCAAAGTCAAGTTCATCGTCGTCAGTATCTGCGTCTAATGCATCTCTCCCTAATTCATAATCCTCCTTCTTCTTTTTTCCATCGTCAATCTCGATGATTCCTGAAACATCATACTCTTCTTTAGCAGATTTTTTAGCCATAGGTTTCCTTGGTGCGCACTTTTTTTATTATGCACGCTCATAACTCGAGCCTATAGGGTTGATGAAATATATAAATGTTCTCATCATCTTCGGATCAGTGGAGATGAGCGAATAAAAAGATTTAAAAATACTCCCCGGTTCTTTGTATCACATGGGGCTATGGGGTAACCTGGTTAGCCTTCGAGGTTTGGGACCTTGTGATCCCGGTTCGAATCCGGGTAGCCCCATGATAGTTATTCTTTACGTTGTCGCGGTAGCGACCTGTTTTAGCGCAGGTTTTTTGCGTAAGCAAAAAAAGTGCAGGTGTATCCGGGTAGCCCCATGATAGTTATTCTTTACGTTGTCGCGGTAGCGACCTGTTTTAGCGCAGGTTTTTTGCGTAAGCAAAAAAAGTGCAGGTGTATCCGGGTAGCCCCATGATATTCTATTCTTTTTACAATATTTTTAAACCGCAAAGTATATAAATGAAATATACACAGAAGAAGAATATTGGTGGAACTGAAAGAATTTTAGTGGTAGAGTGTATGTGTTCCAGTCATGGATGAATAAAATGCCCGCACGCAACATAAAATTAGTATATATTATTCTCACCGTATTGCTTATCAGTACTTCCGGAGTTCTCGCGCTTGCTTTTGATTTATCACCTAAAGCAGTACTCGATACTATTTATCCTAACGAAACCGCATCATACACGCTTTCGATTACTAACAATGGTCTTAGCGAAGAGCGACTCCAAATATTTACTATTAACGCATATTGGGATGTTTCGCCATCACTCATCACCATAAAACCAAACAAAACAACAACTGTTCTTCTGGAATTAAACCCGCTTGAAGACACGTTTATTGGCGCCCAGCTCGTACCTGTCACACTCAAATCCCTTGTCAGCGAAGAATTTGTTATTGAAAATTTTTATGTCTATGTACGTAACGCAAATGAAACGCGCAGAACATATTCGCCAAATATCGCTGTAGAAATACAAATACCTACAGAGATTGATCCTCGGAAAATAGTCCCTATAGAAATTTATTTACGCAATCGAAACCCACTGAATATTTCTGTTCTTGACATCGCTATCGACTCAGAACTCTTCCATAAGACATATCAGACAAACCTTGGACCACTCGAAGAAAAGACGAATCAAGTCATTTTTGAAATCCCTGAATCACAGAAACCCGGGACCTATAATGTCCATATCTCGATTTCGCGCGACGGAAAATCATTAAACGAGATATCGAAAGATGTTCTTATCAAAGGATATTCTGATGTCGCTATCGAAGATACTACCACAAAAACATGGCTTACAAAAACTGAAGTAATCACCCTCGTCAATCACGGAAATTATGAAGTCACAAAATCTGTAAAGACACAAAACAATTTATTTGAACGTATATTTACGAAGAGTAATGTCGCCTATACGTCTCAAAAAGAGAATGGTATTCGAACAATTGCGTGGACTGTTACACTCAAACCTAACGAGCAAGTAGAGATTGTGACAAAAACAAATTATGCTATACTCTTCATCATTGCACTCATCATTATCACAGGCATCATCCTTTATTATTTGCTTCGCAGTCCACTCCTCATCTATAAGCGTGCAAAAATCGTTTTAGAAACAGAAGACGGAGTCTCAGAAGTAAAAGTGAAATTGCATGTACGCAACCGATCAAGTCGCACAATCCGTAATATTAAAATCATTGATCGTTACCCAAAAATCGTCGATCTCGAAGACGAAGGTCAACTTGGTTCACTCAAACCGACAAAGATGGTCTCGGGCGATAAAAAACATTCTGTTCTGATGTGGAATTTAGAAATACTCGAACCCTACGAAGAGCGGCTCGTCAGCTATAAATTGTGCAGCAAACTCAACATCATCGGAAACGTCCATTTACCTTCTGCAAAAGTAAAATTCCAGACACGCGCAGGCGAACGTACACAACTCTCGAATAATGTGAAACTCCTGCATCGATCACATCAGACCATGGATACACCGATGGGATAAGACGAACGAAAATGATAAGTAAAATCACATTCGGATATAATCTTAATGATGCGCATAGGAATCTATTAGGAGAAAAACTTCTCGAACTAAGAAACAAAGTTAATAGTATTAAAGAACAGCACCCAAGCGTCGATATTTCTGCAAAAATGTGTGAACATTACGGGCATGTGGCGTTAACTATCGGTGCAAGTGGAGATAAAGATGCATTAGAACAACTTATGAATACATTTACGGCAGCATATGAACTCCCTTCGTTTGTTATCTATCCAAAATATCGTTTTATTCCAAGAATTCAGAAGAAAATTTTTGGGGAACGAAATTCTGCAACAACAAATGATATGTATGAATTGCTGAAGAGCATGTATAGAAAGAATAACATTGCGCTTTCTTTTTTTAATCATAGTTTTGAACAGGGATATCGTTAGGATAAAAAGTTCGATAGTTGTGATCCTCTTTCCAAGTAAAAATTTATAAATATGATTATGCCTCCATCAGTATGGCGGATTTGAAAAACAACTCGATGATGGAAGATTATCGAAGACTACCGGAAAATAATTTTCTTAAACAACTTCGTCGCAATCCTATGAATCCCGGAGGTTGTGAAACACCTGTCGGTCACACGTACGCACTAATCCTTGAAGAACTTGCAAAAGAAAAAATAATGATAACTCCGTCTATAACCGGATTCATTGAATTTATTGACGCGCATCAAGAACTGTATAACCGACGTACTACAGTGTTTACATCGACGTATCATCCATCAATAACTCTTCCTGTCGATATATTTATGCGCATGAATTTGATTTCTAAAGAAGGCAGGATACGTGTTCTCAAAGAAATTTTAGGACCAACTCATGAATATGCGTTGGATCCTGATAACCGTTGGGCGATATAGAATTAAAAAAATCCCCTCGCCCAGATTCGAACCGGGAACCTTTCGGTTACGGCTGATCGTAATTCATCCATGCCCGTATGGGGCTCGTCGTACGATTTCTACAGCCGAACGCTCTAACCGTTGAGCTACGAGGGGATCATAAAATCAATATCGTATAGAGTAAATCGATTGTTTATAAATATTTTTAATTTTACTATGCATATCCAAAAAAACTGTTTTTAATACTGCGTATACATTCTAACACCAAAAACCAATACTTTTATAAATGGTTCCTAATTCCTTTGACTTGTTTGATGCTTGTGGCTTATCATTATTACGTGATACTGTCTGCAACGCGCCAATATTGAGACTGACCTAGCAAGTCACGAGGAATATTACAATGCGTGTTATGTTTTTGCAAAATATTTGTTATCGTTCTCTTATATTAATTAACGAGCGATAGCGGGAAGAATATTTGCCTTGGTAGTGTAGTGGCCTATCATGAAGCCCTGTCGAGATGGTGTCAAAACGTAACATACACTGTCGCAGTGAGGCTTCGACCCGGGTTCGAATCCCGGCCAGGGCGCTTGATGGAGAGGCGTGGAGTCTACAAAAAAACTGATTGTGGGTCGGTAGCTCAGCCTGGTTAGAGCACTGCACTTTTAACAAAAACAGTGTTGTTGAATGTTCAACACTGTTGAAAGCAATGCAGTGGCCGCGAGTTCAAATCTCGTCCGACCCGTATTATTATCGAAGGTGGCATCATGGTAAAGAAAAAGAAAGTCAAATCAAAAGATTCTTTCGACATTAAGGAACATGTTCTTGTTCCTAAACACGAGAAGTGTTCAGAGGCAGAAAAAAAACGCGTACTCGAACAATATCGTGCAACCATCAAAGATTTCCCAAAAATATCTATTAATGATCCTGCACTTTTCCATCTTGAAGTTATCGCGGGCGACCTTATCAAAATTACCCGTGAAAGCCAGACTGCAGGTAAAGTAACATTTTATCGTGTGGTAATTGAGATATGAAGATATAATACGTAAATTTAGGTGAAACTATGACTAATTATTCAAAACTGCTCATCAAAAAATATTTTGAAGAAAATACCATGATTAGTGCAGATATCAAATCATTCAATAATTTTATTGATGTTGAACTGCAACGCATCATTGAAGAGAATAAGACCATTGAACCGACAATCATCCCCAGCAATGTCGAAGAATATAAGATTATTCTTGATAAGATTTCTATTACCAAACCAGAGATTACTGAAGCAGATGGTTCTAAACGCACTATTTATCCTGTTGAAGCACGCCTGCGAAAACTTTCTTATTCGGCGCCTATTTTTATTGAGATTTCAAGCCACATTAATGGCGTACAACGTGAAGCATTCAGAACACAAATAGGACACATTCCCATCATGCTCAAATCAAAATATTGCCATTTGAGTAATCTTACTAAAGAAGAACTCATCGATAAGGGTGAAGATCCAAATGATCCCGGGGGCTATTTCATTATTAATGGTACGGAAAAAGCACTCGTCAAAATTGAAGATCTTGCGGCAAATAAATTCATGGTCACCCGCGCAAGTGGCGCCAAACATCAAGTGGAAGGAAAAATTTTTTCTGAACGCGGATCCTATAAAATTCCCCATCTCGTTGAAAAACAAAAGGATGAAATCATCAATATTTCATTTACGCGTGTTAAAAAAATTCCCATTGTCGTCATCATTAAAGCACTCGGTATTGTGAAAGATGAAGAGATTATGCGTGCAATTAATCTTGAGGAGAGTTCTGAAATCTTTATCAATCTCTACGAATTTGTTGATATCAAAAATGAGGAAGATGCGATTGATTGGATTGCAAAAAAGATTGGCATCACCCAAACAAAAGAGATTCGAATGGAACGTACAAAAGATATTCTTGATAAATATCTCCTCCCCCATATCGGTCTTGAAGAAAAAAATAGGTACATGAAAGCACAAAATCTGTGCAAGATGATTAAAAAATATATTCTCGTGAGTAACAGGTTTGCTCCTGAAGATGATAAAGATCATTATATGAATAAACGATTAAAAATGTCTGGTGATCTTCTTGCAGATCTCGTACGTGCAAACCTCAAGATTCTTATCGGAGATATGCTCTATAATTTCCAGCGCATTGTAAAGCGTGGTAAATTCCCTAATCTGAAGGTGATTATCCGTGACAAACTTTTGACGCAACGCATCTATAGCAGTATGGCAACAGGTTCATGGGTCGGCGGACGTAAAGGTATTAGTCAGCGTATGGAACGATTAAACTTCCTTCAGGTACAATCAACACTGCAGCGCGTCATCAGTCCACTCAGTGCATCCCAGGAGAATTTCGAAGCGCGAACATTACACCCCACACATATGGGTCGTTTATGTCCTGCCGAAACTCCTGAAGGTACCAATATTGGTTTACGAAAGAATTTAGCAATTCTTGCAAGCATCACGCAAGAGGTCGATGAAGCAGAAGTGTTGAAAGGACTTAAATTGCTTGGTCTTGATACAGGAAAATAATCAGGTAAAATTGTCATCGTATGGTTAAATAATTAAAAAATAAGTGTTATTCAAAAAAAAAATAATTGAAAATAATAATTGATTTTGTCAAGGTGAAAAACATGGTTGAAGTCTTCATGGATAACAAATTCATTGGAACCGTCAAGGACGGTAGCGTATTTGCACAGACAGTTATTGCACAAAGACGTGAAGGTAAATTTCCTATTGAAATGAATGTCTTATATAACGAAGAAATAAATCAGGTCTTTATTGAAACTTCGCGGGGAAGAACTGTTCGGCCACTTGTTGTTATCAAAGACGGAAAATCTGCACTCACTGAAAAACATATTGCGCAATTAACAAAAAATGAGATTAGTTGGAGTGACCTTATCAAACAAGGTGTTATTGAATATCTTGATTCAAGTGAGGAAGAGAATGCGTATGTCGCATTTACTGCAGCTGATCTTACGAGTAACCACACCCATCTTGAAATCAGTCCAATCGATATTTTTGGTCTCTGTACAAGTCTTATCCCCTTTGGTCAATATAATCAAGGTGTTCGTTTATCTCAAGGATCTAAAAATCAGAAGCAAGCAGTAGGCTTTTATGCGACAAATTTCTTTAACAGGATTGATATGGATGTAAATCTCTTACAATATCCTCAAGTTCCTGTAGTCAAAACAATCATGCATGACCTTTCGAATTATGAACAGCATCCTTCAGGGCAAAATGTTGTTATTGCAGTCATGCCTTATGATGGGTATAACATGGAAGATGCAGTTGTTATTAATCGTGGTTCTGTTGATCGCGGTCTTGGCCGCAGTACTTATTTTAGACCAGTTGTTTCTGAAGAATTACGTTACCCTGGTGGCCTTATGGATGAAATTGCAATCCCGAATAAGGATGTTAAGGGTTATCGCACTGAAAAAGATTATCGATTCCTCGAAGATGATGGTATTGTGTCTGCAGAATCTAAAGTCAAAGAAGGCGATGTTATTATTGGAAAGAGTAGTCCACCACGATTTTTGAATTCTGGCGATGAATATAATCTTACGAGTAATATTCGCCGTGAAAGTTCCATGGCGCTCGAACATGGAGAAAAAGGTGTTGTTGATTTAGTATTATTATCAGAAAATGAAGAAGGAAATAGGCTCATCCAGGTTAGACTTCGCGAACAGCGAATCCCGGAAATCGGCGACAAATTTATTTCACGTCACGGTCAAAAAGGTGTTATTGGACTTGTAGTTCCAGAACAGGATATTCCGTTCTCTGAAACTGGAATGCGTCCTGATATACTCTTTAATCCTCATGGTCTTCCAAAGCGTATGACTGTAGCGCACCTTATTGAAATGATTGCTGGAAAAGTCGGCGCACTTGAAGGACGATATATTGATGGTACAACATTCGAATCTGAAAAAGAGGAAGATATCCGTTCTTCCCTAGAAAAACTCGGATTTAACGAGGATGGTACTGAAATCATGTATAATCCCGTTACCGGTAAAGCATATACTGCACGAATCTATATTGGTAACATGTATTATCAACGGTTAAAACACATGGTTGCAAACAAGGTCCATTCAAGAGCTCGCGGTCCAATCCAACTCTTAACACGTCAACCAACTGAAGGTCGCGCGAAAGAAGGAGGACTGCGACTTGGTGAAATGGAAAAGGATACATTTGTTGCGCATGGCGCATCACTCCTCTTGAAGGAACGATTTGATTCTGACAAGACCATGGTTCCTGTATGTGAAAAATGTGGACTTATCGGTATTTATGATAGTCGAAAAAATAAATCCTATTGTCCGATTTGTGGCGATAGCGCTGAACTGAGCAATATTGAACTCAGTTATGCATTCAAACTCTTTATGGATGAATTACGATCATTTGGTATTTATCCAAAGATGCGGCTACTCAGCGAATATGAAGATGATGCTACTCCTGAGGTTAAGGAGTAATCAAAGGTGTAACAATGGAAGACTATATTCATAAACGGGTTGATAGAATCGAATTTGGATTCATGAGTTCTAAACAGATCAAAGAGATGGCATCAGCAAAAATAGTCACTCCAGAACTGTATGATAAAGAAGGATATCCAGTTGATGGCGGTCTCATGGATATTCGCCTTGGTGTCATTGATCCTGGACTCAAATGTAAGACATGTGGTTCTAAACTTAAAGAATGCCCGGGACACTTCGGATATATGGAACTTGCAAGGCCAGTTGTGCATATTAAATTTATCTCATTAATCTATGACCTTGTACGTTGTACGTGTAGAGATTGTGGTAGGATTTTAATTCCTAAACAAAAAATCGAAAAATGTGTAGAAGATTTGGATAATGCAGAACTTGAAGGTGGTCCAAGTGCACGCCGTGACAAAATTAAAGAGATTATTGTTGAATTAAAGACAATCAACCAATGCCCGTATTGTAAGGCTAAACAATTTAAGATCCAGCTTGAAAAACCTACATCATTTTTAGAAGATGAGAAAAAGATTTCACCAATTGAAGTTCGCATGCGTCTTGAAAAAATTCCAGATGATGATCTAAAAGTTTTTGGTGTAAATCCTACGGCCTTACGACCTGAATGGACTATTCTTACAGTCATGCCAATTCCATCAGTAACCATGAGACCTTCAATCACCCTTGAAAGTGGCGAACGTTCAGAAGATGACCTCACACACAAATTAGGAGACATTGTACGTATCAATCAACGACTCTTCGAAAATATTAACGCAGGAGCGCCAGAAATAATTATTGAAGACCTCTGGGATCTGTTACAATACCATATTACAACATTTTTTGATAACGAAGTATCACAACTTCCGCCTGCACGTCACCGTTCAGGACAACCACTCAAGACCCTTACTGCAAGAATAAAGAGTAAGGAAGGAAGGATCAGACATAATCTTGCAGGTAAACGTGTAAACTTTTCTGCACGTACAGTCATTAGTCCTGACCCAAAACTTGAGATTAATGAAGTTGGTGTTCCAAAAGTTATTGCAATGAAACTTACAGTTCCCGAACGGGTTACGACGTGGAATATGGAATACTTGAAACAATTTGTTTCCCGCGGCCCAGAAACATACCCTGGAGCAAATTATGTAATCCGTCCTGATGGTAAACGTAAAAGAATCACGAGCGAAACTAAAGAACAGCTATTAGAGGAGATCCAACCAGGATTCATTGTTGAACGGCATCTTATGGATGGTGATATTGCAATTTTCAACCGTCAACCATCATTACATCGTATGAGTATGATGTGTCATAAGATTAAAGTTCTTCCAGGACTTACATTCAGGATTAATCCATGTGTTTGTGAACCATACAATGCAGATTTTGATGGTGACGAGATGAATCTGCACATCCCGCAGACAGAAGAAGCACGCGCTGAAGCTGAAATCTTGATGCATGTCCCTACACAGATCATCAGTCCAAGGTATGGTCTGAGTATTATCGGATGTAATAAGGATGCACAGACTGGAATGTTTATGCTTTCAAAAAAAGATTTCAAAGTGACCCGCGAAGAAGCAATTGATCTCCTTTCAAGTATTGGTGTCTCAGATTTTAGCAGACTTCCGGATAAAGAGATCATAAGCGGAAGAGATGTCATCTCTGTTCTTTTACCTAAGGATTTCAATTTCCTCGGATACTCGAAAAAGTATAAAGAGAATAAGGAAGACCCTGATGGTATTGTTCGCATTGAAAAAGGCCACTTAAAATCTGGAGTTCTAGATAACGCGAACCTTGGTGAAGGTCAGGGATTACTCTTAAGAAATATCTATAAACAGTATGGTCCTGATTTTGCGTCCAATTTTCTTGGAAAAATTTTCAAACTTGGAAATGCAGTATTAAGTCAAATAGGGTTTACTACTGGTATTAGTGATATTGATGTGAAACCAGAAATTAAACTCAAGATTAAACAGATTATTGATGATACGTACGCAGAAGTTGATATACTCATCAAAGACTATACTGAAGGAACACTTGAAACACTCCCCGGCAGAAACATGCGTGAAACACTTGAATTAAAGATTTTAGAAAAATTAAACAAAGCGCGTAATCGTTCGGGTAAAATTGTTGCAGATAATGCGAATGTTGAAAAAGAGATCATGGTCATGATCCAATCAGGCGGTGCAGGTAATCTATTGAATCTTGCACAAATGTCTGCATGTGTAGGCCAGCAGGCAATGCGTGGTGGACGTATCAGCAAGGGATACAATCGTAGAACACTTTCAGTATTCAAGAAAGATGATTTAAGCCCTGCAGCACGCGGATTTATTAAAGAAGGATTTAAGGACGGTCTTAAACCTCACGAACTCTTCTTTATGAGTATGACTGGTCGTGACAGCCTGATGGATACTGCACTGCGTACTCCAAAATCCGGATATCTTTATCGAAGACTTGCAAATGCATTACAGGATTTAAAGGTAGAAAATGACTTTACAGTACGTGATGCAGGTAATAAGATTATCCAATTCATGTATGGTGAAGATGGTATTGATGTCACAAAGAGTGAGAATGGAAAAATTAATGTTAAACGTATTATTGAAAAAGTAACAGCTGACGAATAAGGTGGATCAAATGGAAAGCAAATTATTCAAGGAATATGAGGATCGGCTCCCGAAGCGAATCATTGATGATATCAAAGAGCAGATTCCTGAAAAATTCTCAGAATCAAAACTTAAGAAGGTACTAGAACTTGCATGTGAAGAATATCTTAATTCAGTAGCTGAACCTGGTGAAAGTGTTGGAATTGTTGCAGCAGAATCTATTGGTGAACCATCAACGCAAATGACATTAAACACATTCCACTTTGCAGGTGTATCTGAAATGAATGTTACAACTGGTCTTCCCCGCATTATTGAAGTACTTGATGGAAGAGCGGAAATCTCGACAAAAATGATGCAGATCTATTTCAAAAAACCGTATAGTGAAGGTAAAGATATCAAAAAAATCGCTGAATCCATCAAAGAAACAACGCTTCGCGAATATATTGAAGAAATAAGTATTGATGTTGCTGAAGCGCAAATGTATATGAAGCTTAAAGAAGAAAAACTTGAACGTGTAGGTATCAAACCTGGACAAATCATCAAGGTTCTTGAGAAGAGTTTTCCGAAAGGGTATCAGTTCAAACCTGCAAGAGACGATACGAGCGCAATTATTCTCAAATCCACTGCGAAAGAGGATGACTTGAATAATTTGTACAAATTAAAAGAGAAGGTTCAAGACATCTACATCAATGGAATTAAAGGCATCACCCAAGTACTCCCAGTCAAACGGGGGGATGAATATATTGTGGTTACTGCAGGTTCAAACTTGAAAGATGTTGCGAAATTAGAGTTTGTCAATTTTGATAAGACTATAACGAATGATATCTTTGAGATTGAACACTTCTTAGGTATTGAAGCAGCACGTCAGGCAATCATTAATGAGGTACTCAAAGTTATTGATGAGCAAGGACTTAATGTTGATGCGCGCCATATCATGCTTGTTGCAGATACCATGAGTGGTTCAGGAACTGTTCTTGGAATCAATAGGTATGGTATTGTGAAAGAGAAACCTTCTGTTCTTGCACGCGCATCATTTGAAACACCAATCAAACACATTATCAATGCGAGTATGAGTGGTGAAGTCGATTACTTGCGTAGTGTCATTGAAAATGTCATGATTAATCAGATAGTGCCTACAGGTACTGGGCTCCCACGGCTTATTGCAAAACAAGCTAAGAAAGGAAAGGCGTAATGAGGTAGAAAATGTACGAAGAAGAAATCCGTAAATCACTGAATTCAGAAAAACTCCTCATCGGAAAAGATGAAGTCCTAAAAAATGTTCGAAAAGGACTTGTCGCAAAGGTTTATACTGCATCGAATTGTCCAAATGATGTACTTGTAGATCTTCAAAAATATAGTACGATGGCAGGGTTCGAACTCTTAAACACGAAAGTGCTCAATCATGAACTTGGCGCAGTGTGTAAGAAACCATTTTCAATAGCAGTGATTGGACTCAAAAAATAAAATAAAAAATGGAAATTTCAATCAAACAGAAGTCTGCGGCTGGAAAGACAGTCTATGATGTTGAACTGATTAAGATTATCAATCTGTTTGAACAGATAACGCATGCGCGGGTCAAGGATGCGTTTTATATGAAAGACCTGCTTACCTTTGTAGTATATGAAGGTGATATGTTTAAGGCACTCGGTAAAAATCTTGAACACTTACATCGCATTGAGACATTGCTTAAACGTAAAGTCAAAATTGTCGAGTTTAATACTGATTTGATACGGTTTATTACAAATTTGCTGTATCCCTATAAGGTCCAAGAGATTAAAGAAGATGGACATATTGTTACTATTACAGACTCTGACATGAAGACCAAGGGTTTGATTATCGGCGCTAAGGCACAAAACCTACGCGCATATGAATCGATTGTAAAAAAATATTTTGATGTTGAAGAGATAAAGGTAAATTAAAAGAAATGTATAGGAGGAAAAATGAGTAAAAAATCATCAGGGATCAATGCTGCAAAGAAACTCAGCAAACGAAGAAAACAATTCCGCTATAACGATAAATGGTTTGTGAAGCGTGTTACAAACTACAAGAAGCGATCAGACCCGCTTGAAGGTGCATCGCAAGCATCAGGTATTGTTCTTGAAAAAACGCAGATTGAAGCAAAACAGCCAAATTCTGCCATGCGTAAATGTGTTCGCGTCCAACTTATCAAGAATGGAAAACAGGTCACTGCCTTTGCCCCCGGTGATGGTGCGATCAAGCTTATTGATGAACACGACGAAGTAGTCATCGAATGTATTGGTGGTAAAATGGGTAAGACCAAAGGAGATTTGTCCGGTATCAGATGGCAAGTCATCAAGGTCAATAACCAATCACTCAACGCGCTCCTGAAAAAGAAGATTGAGAAGGCACGTAAATAAAGGTTACGTATAACTTATTATTTTATTTTTATTTTATTCTTTATTGTTTTATTCTGTTATCTTTCCTAAAATTTCTTTAGATTAAGTCTTTTCTGTTATATCTCGCTTGCTCTTTTGATTATGCTCTTGTTGAATCTTTCAGTCTCTTCTTTTGTATAAGTATAATCAATAAGATCTGTGGAGACTAGGAGAAATGCAGTTGCATCTGCAAGTTTGAATGCAGGACCGAGTGTCTTGTCATCAAGGATATTCCCAATGCCTGACCACTCTAGTGCAGCAGAGTAGCACCTGAATAGTTCTGCAGCTGTGCTGGTATATTTATCATCAAGTTTTAGGTTCGGATGCAATAATTCAGGATTGTTTCTTAAATGTACTTGGAACCCATCTTCTGTATACATTTTGGGATTTGCGGTGCAGGGTGCAAAATTTGGGCCTATAAAATTATAACCATTTAATATAGAATCTGTTCGCACAAGATATGCTACAGAATCTGCAATTATATGTATTTGTTTATCAGTAAGAAGAATCATCTCAGGCATTACCTTGTCTGCATATTGTAACAATGTATAGAATATATCGCTGTTGTGCTCGCATGCATCATCGAGCACTATCTCTTTATTGTTTTTAAGACAATCTTCTAATATGCGTGTATCCCTTATGCTTACCGGCCAACTCATATATTTGGTATAAAGGTAATTTTTATAAATGTTACTATTTAGTGGTGTATGGGTGATTGGTATATGGATTATTTATGGCTATAACATAGGATTTAGCTCTTTCCCAAAATTTATAAATACATCATTATTCTGTGCGGGTAGGTGATGTTATGACCACAAAAACTAAAGATAAAAAGAATGAAACAAAAAATGTAGACGTAAAAAAGACTGAAGTAAAGTCAAAGAAACCTGATGTTAAAACCACATCAACTCCTACTCAAAAAGATGCTAAAGCAGCAAACGACATAAAAAAAGATACCAAAAATACAAAACCTAAATCATTTGACAAAGTCGAACATGGACACTTTGTTGCAGTTGAATACACAGGAACCCTTGATGACGGCGAAGTTTTTGATACTTCAGCAGGTAATGGTCCAATAAAATTTGTTGTTGGAGGCGCGCAAGTCATAAAAGGATTTGATACTGCAGTCCTTGGAATGAAACTCAATGAACAAAAAAAGGTTAATATTCCTAAGCATGAAGCATACGGCGATGTAAACCCTGAACTTACCAAAGAATTCCCTTTGTCTGCGATTCCTAAAGATATCAAATCACAATTAAAGGTTGGTGGGTTCTTAGTATTACAGACACCCTATGGTCAACAAGTCCCGACTAAAGTCATCGCAATGGATAAGGAAAAAGTCAAGATTGACATGAATCATCCGCTTGCAGGCAAAAACTTAACATTCCAACTCAAAGTTGTTGAGATTACTGAGGCACCTGAGAACATGTGTGGTTGCGGTGATGGTGAAGGCAGTTGCAGTGATGGGTGTTGTGACGATAAAGAAGATAAAGACGATTCTTGCGGTTGCGGACACGAACATCATTAAATCAATATTGCAAAGATATTTCTGAACTCACTTTTACAAATGAAGTAGCAGAGTATTGCTCTTTCAAGACTGTGTAATGACTGGGATTTTCAAAATATTTTTGAATATCCTCTTGCATCCATGCATTCATATATTCTTGGTCTAATTCCTGACCTATCATGGCAGACTCGTGGATAAGAAAGAAACGTGTGTTTGATAATGCAACAATATTTCTAAACAATAACGTATGTCTTGAAAAATCAAATATTGACAAATATGCTTTTGAGAGATCATGGTCGATAAAGATTTTATGCAGTATCCCGCATGATTCTTTGATAGTATTATTATATGGGATTTTATAATTAACAAAGGTGTTTTTCGTACTGAAATCATTGAATTGCTCAAGGGAGGGATGAAGATTCAAAGGATATTTTTCTTTGAGAATAACAGCGTCTATGTGCTGAGAATCAAAATAGTATTCGCCATCACATTCACTCCATACATGCACCCGAGTATTTTTTATGTCGAAAATATTTTTTGGCCGCTCAAAACCAATAATATAGCCCTCGAGCCATTTGCAACCATCATATCTACTCTCATGCGCGACAAGATCCATTAATGATAGTAATTCCTGCATATCAATACCCTTATCAGTATAAACATCGTTCGAGATATTTCTCTCCCTTATTTCTTCACACTAATATACACCCGAAATCCTGATTTCTTGGTAAGTTCACCCGCGTTTCCAAAGGTTTCGAGCATGACGCGTTTCAGACTTTCGCCCCCTTTATTATGTGGCGCTACAAGTTCAAAAAATCCTCCTGTATTCACATGCGAGTAACTTTGTTTGATGAATTTACTGCAGAGTTTCTTCCCGGCCGAAAACGGTGGATTCGTAAGGATCACATCAAACATACAGTGCTGTAATTTTGGATGCGCGTAGAGATCGCTCGTGAATATTTCTGCGGTGACTGCATTATTACTGCAATTCTCTTTAGCAATCTTTACAGCCCGCTCATTCACATCGCACATGGTTACATTGATTTCCGGAAACTTTTTTTTGAGTGCAACACCGACGATACCATAGCCGCATCCTAAGTCAAGAATACTTGCCGATACTTTAGGAATTTGCGCATGTTCAATCAAAAGTTTTGTTCCAAAATCAAGTTCTTTCATTGAAAATATTCCTGAACCTGATTGCAGGGGAATTTCAATATCATTCACGCGCACAATAAATGATTCTCGCTTGAATATTGAAGAAGGTTTTTTTGAAAAATAGTGATCAGTCATGAGATTGTTTATTGAATGATGGAGAGGAGCCGGTAACTAAATGCATCTGCGACACGGATAGCTTCTGTTGCATTCGTCGATTCGAGTATGATACAATTTTTCTCAGAGTAGATGCGATTTTGAGTTGCAGTTGAATTTATCTGAAGTAATACGACCATAGTCTTTGCGGATTGATTCTTACAGGTAATAAGAGGATAATCTAATGAGAGTGAACGATTGCGCAAAGGCTCACTCATTGCAACGCTTGCATTAAAATTATAGATATTATATACATTGCCGAGAATACGCGAAACTTCAACTCCTGCAACAATAATTTCACTTGCGTTGCCATTCGGATCTAATGTGATATAGACTTTTCCATTCCTATTCGTCATATAATAATTTTTGACGAGTAAAAAAATGTCGCCGCCTTCAACAGTGACGGATTCTGCTTCCTTAGGGTTATAATAGAAGGGGATGACGTATGTGTTATTCCGGATAGTCATCTGCGTATACCATTTATCGTCTTCTCCTTTAGAGAAGGTGTAGCCATTATACGTAAGGAGCCTGTCGCGAAGCTTTTTTTCTCTCAAAACGTCAGTAGTATATTTTACGGAATAAAAAATTGCGCCCATGATGAGAATAATCCCGATAATAATTCCTATCGTGATTAAAAATGATCGCGTACTATGATCCTCGGATGGTGTTTTGTCATCAACAGATTTATGCAATGTTGATTCATGACCTTTTACGGATTCACGATTTTTTGCATGGGGTTTTGAAATATGACTCATCGCATGTTCGTCTTTATGTTGTTCGGATTTTTCGGGAGAGCTGTTTGTCATAGGATTTGTTTTTTATGTTTGTTTTTTGTAATACTATTTTTTATTATTGCATGATACCATAGTATCCATACACCAGTCGATCTTTGAGTGCAATAAATTCTTGTAATCGTCCGTGCATGGTGATGCATCCGGGTGTTTCTTCACTAAATCCTGTCGTACTATTCACGGTTACATAAATGAATGGTGTTTGGATACTTGCATTAGCGCAGGAAAGAACAGGGAGCGTCTGATATTGTTCTGTTACTGCAGTTACCACTGTATAGACTGGTTTACCTATCTGCTTTTCGAGATCAAAACGCATCGCGTCAATATAGGAAAGGTCTTCAATACTTGAATTTGTATCAATAAGGATGACAATAAATGGTGATGCACGTAATTCTTGTATGCTTACCGCGCTGATATTGATCCGCTCTAATTCTGCAGGATAATAACTAAATGACATTATGGTCTTATTGATCTTTGTCGTATACGAATTTTGCAGGACTTGAAATTCCTGTTTTCCATACGTGAGTGTTGATGTGGAGTATTGATCGACATAGACTGCAAAGATGCTTGCAATCATTGAGAGGATAATAATTGCACCCATGGCAATAATCATTATTTTTTTCTTTCGTTCACTACGATCTTTTTTCATATGATACCCTCAATATACTATTAATCAACATCATAGCAATCAACATACTACAAAAAAATATACCCCAAAACACAAAGATCTCCTACTGTTCACCGATGCATTTATAATACATCCTCAATAGGTTTTTTCTTTCCTGATGGATTATTCTGTTGCGTAGATTGCGCTTTTAATTGTTCAACATCTTTTTGGAGATCAACACCGAGTTCATTTAACGCAGCAACATGCATCTGCATGAGTTGTTCGATAATCTGTAAGATGCGTGCAAGTTCTTGACGCTCTTTTGCAAGTGTTGAGAGCGAACCTTTATGAAATCCTATCTGTTCGTCCCGGGATGATTCTTTTGTTGCATTTTTTTTTGTTTTTATGTCAGTCGTTTTCTTCATGAATATCACCATTTTTGATGATTGAGATATGCTTTATATAGTTTGCGAAAAATAAATACCATAAACCGTCCTTCGTGTGGGCTTCATCCTAAAAGTCGTTTTTGCTATCCAAAGGTGAGCGAATATTAGTATAATGATGTGAATGCCAAGAAAATTGCAATATGAATTGGCATATCCTGTTTACTTTCTTATAGAGCGAACAGATAGCAAAAAGAAAAGACTTAGGATGAAGCCCTTCGTGTATAAACCTTTATAAATATGCAAGTATATCTTTCGTGCATGGTAAATACGACTGCAACTGGTCTTCGATCTATTAAAGAGATTAATGGCGCAGTTTCACTCATCAACCCTATTTTGCTGAATATTATTACTGCGATTGTTATTGTCCTCATCGGATTTATTATCGGACGTATTGCGCAGAGCCTTATGGAAAAATTACTTAATATCGTCGAACTTAATCGTCAGACACGAAAACGTTTTGGGTTCAAGTTTTCGCTTGAAAAAGTGATTGCAACACTCGTTGCGTATTTTATCTATCTTGTCGCTATTGTTCTTGCACTGAACACGCTGGCCATAACAACAACAATCATCACGACTATCATTATTATCTTCATTGTTGTTATCCTCTTATTCCTCATTTTCGGGCTTAATGATATGTTTGGGAATTTTTTTGCAGGAATGTATATCCGTTTCAAGAATGAGTTCCATGTCGGCGACTATATCAAAATTAAGGATAAAAAGATTGAGGGATATATTATCGGGATATCCTTACTCAACATGCGTATTGAGACAGGAAAGGATGAGATGGTCCATATCCCCCATATCGCAATGATGAAATCCGATATTGTAAAGATAAAAAAGAAGTCTGTGCGCGCGCAAAATAATTAATAAGTATTGTAGACAATATATTTCTATTTATTCAATGTTTCTAGCATGCTCGAAATATTCCACACTTGCGTTCTGATGAATGGTTGCAAATTGAGGTCTTCAGAAATTTCGTCGAGTGTATGCAACGCTTTACCCATTTTCATTTGAGGATCAGTGTCGTCTTTGATGGTAAGAAGGATTTCAACAATTTTTGCTTTCACATTTTTCGGTACTGATTCGTCATCTTTAAGCATGTTTAGTGCTTCAATAATTTTTAATGACTCTTCCTGGAACTTTTGTTTTGGGATCATGAGTATTGTTGTCGCTAAGAGTTTCTACTCTTCTTTTGCTGCTGTCTTTACTTTTTTCGGAGCAGGTTTTTTTGTATCAAGTTCTGCTACTATTTCTTGTTGTAATGATTCGACTTTTTCACGCAATTTTGCTTCCTGTTTCTCAATGGATGCAATGCGAACCTTAGTCATTTCTTCGCGTTCAATAAGTTCAGCGTGTAACTTTTCCTTATCCTGCGCGACCATGATATTGCCAATGATCTTGTAGGTCTTCAGGCTTGAACTGATTTCTTTGAGTGCAGATTCTAATTCAGTAAGTTGGATATGGAATTGTTGGCGTTGCGCAGCAAGATTCTGCATATTTTGCTGTACGAGTTGTATCTGATTTATTTTTTCCTGTAATTGCGGATCCATCTTATTCCTCCGAGAGTGATTTACTTTTTTCCCATACTGTAAAAATTTTTGCAATCGTACTCATCGCGATTTTAAATGCGATAGCATCATCAGCGCTGATGGTACAGATAAATTGATGGTCTTTAGTGGTCGTCGCGTAGGATGATCTCCCGAACGATTTCTCTTCAACTAAGAATAATTGCTCTAATGCTGAACTATCATGATCGACGGTAACTATCGCAGTATACATCTTAACGTGCCTTGACTTTCGTCACTGAAATGCGTGGTTTAAAAATAAGTCTCGAACCACAATACGGGCAGCGTACCTTTTTTTTGATATAGGTATCTGCAACAACTTTTTTACAGGAGAAACATTTGTAATCAACCATGATGACCTCACTTATGCGGATTTGACTGCAGCAGTCTTACCGACTGTATATGCTCTACTGGTAAATTTTGCTTTACATTTATCGCATTGCCAAATGCCTGCAGATAATCGTTTGACTTTCGGATACTTACAATAAGGACAAGGATGTTTCTTTTTTTGTTCGACTTCAAGATTTGCAACCTTCTGCCTGTTACGCCGACCGTAGCGCACACCATAGCGTCCGACTGCCTTAACATGTTTTTTTGTAATATCTGCCATACAACCCTCTAAACACCGTCTATATTCTCTATAAGGATTTTTGGGTTATTTATAAATCTTGCGATAAAAAAAATAGTATTTAATTAATAGGTAATTATGATACGTTCAGCAATTCTTTGATATAATCGGGTAATTGCTTCATTCGTTCTACAACCTCAGGATTCCAACGAGAAATATCGAGTGGTTCGAGAAGGGAGATTTCATGTGTTTTATCAGAAAAAAAATCACGCATTGCCTCACCCTGAAGATAGGTCAGAGGCATTCCAAATTTTTTTTGAAAAGAAACAATATTTTTATATGTTACCATCCCCTTATGTATTGTTCCATCAGGCAGAGTGTATTTTCTGATATAAGGATACTTAGTATAGATATTGCCGCTAGCAGAAGAAATATAAATCTCTTCAAACTTATATTTTTCATTAGTTTTAGAAATATATCCACATATTACTTGCTTTGAGGATTCTCCTTCTTCTAATACAATCTCTCCTAAAGAATATTCTTCTTTGACGTTAGATTTTATCAATGAAACAAGATTACTCATAGAAATTGTTATTACTCTAAAGTTTATAAATATATCGTTAATTTTTATACCAGATTCAAAACATATGGGATTGCCAGGATTTGAACCCGGGTCGCGCGGACCCCATCCGCGAAGGATACCAAGCTACCCCACAACCCCTTATGCGCGAATAATTTTAGTATTATTTAAAAAATTTAAAATTTATGCCATTCGCATACGTGTAGTTTTTAGATGGAAAATTTTATCATTTGCAATTCTATAAAATTTTCTTGATGGGTGTTTGAAGATGCTCATCTTAAGGCATAAACTTATGTCTTACTGCTTGTATGTTCGTGTTTGTTAATCCTTATAATATGCTGCATATAACTTTCCATTTTTGCTTCGTGGCTCACCACAATGAGTTGCGGGCATGCTAATTCATCCAAAACCTCTTTCATTTTGTCGAGTTGTTCACTACTAAATCCGTCGGTTGGTTCGTCGAGAATCAGAATGTCTTTTGTTTTAATGGTATTCATGAAATCATTGATCGCTTTATTCAATGCTAATCGATACGCGAGTGCGACTGATGTTTTTTCTCCACCGGAAAGATTGGCTATAGATGTTGAGAACCCGTTTTGGGTGATGAGGGGTGTAAATTCTTCGTCGATATGGACATCGATATGTTCGTCTTCGAGTAAAATATCGAGCCATGTTCTGAAGAGTTCGTCAAATTCGCGATGGATGCGTTGCATAATCGCTTTTTCAATTGTAGATGAGATATTGATGAAATGTTCAGTTAACCAATGGTTGAGTTCTCCGATGTATGCAATCTTTTGTTTTACTTGTTCTTTAATAACAATCGATTCTTCAAGTCGTAAACATTCCGCATTTACCTGCTCGAGATCTTTACGGGTTGAAAGAAGTTGCAGTTCTGCTTTTTGAAAGGACGCGAGTGCAATCTCATACTTCTCTTTTAGTGCTTTGTACATTGCTTCAAGAGGAATTTTTGCACTAATAGCATCTTCAAGAATTTTTTGTTCGCGAACCATTTGCGAAACCTTATCGCTTGAGATTGTGATTTTTTGTGTAAGATCTTTTTCCTGGACCTGTTTTTCATTCAGTGATTCTCGGATATTTTTTTTGAGTTGGAAACTTGCAAGCACTTTTCGATGTTTAGAGATATAATCAATGATCTTTCCCGTATCCATTGCGTCTAATTTTTGTTGTTTCTGCCGTAATTCTTCGATTTCCTTTTCAAGCAATTGTTTTTGTTCGAGTCGCGTCGTAACTTGCGCTAATCGCGCTTCAAGGGTTGTTTTTTCAAGTTCGAACAGGCGTAATTCTTCGATATGCGCCTTGAGTATCACAATCTCTTTGTCTACATTACGTTGTTTTTCTTCGGATTGTACGATTTTTCGGTTTGCTCCTGCAATGGCTAATTGTTCACGGTCTGTAATAGTTATCTTATGAGTGAAATCCACATTTTGCATACAGACCGGACAAGTATTCAAGTCTTTAAGTGTGTTCACGATTTTAGCTGAAGCATTTTTTGTGAGAATAAGTGTGGTAAGTTCTGTTGCGATGCGCATGCGTTCTTCTTGGGTTTGTTCAAGTGCAGATTCTTCTTTTGTTTTGGATTCAAGACGCGTCGCGATGAATGCAAGGCGTGCGCTTAATTCAGCACTGCTCTCAATACTGATATTTTTGAGATCATCAGATTTGCTTTCAAGACGATTCTTGATAACTTCACGCGCACTCCGAATTTTTGTTAACTTCTCTTCTGCATCAATAAGATTTTTTGCAAGTTCCACTTCGTCGATATCAATGGTTGTTAATTCTTCAAGTCGTTTTGCATATTCACTAATCCGATACTGCACAATATTCAATTCTTTTTGTAATCGTTCAAGTTCTTGCCCTTCGTGTTGTAATTGCATACTTGCAATGGTATAAACACTTTTCTGTTTTTGATATGCTTCAATCTCTTGAGTATGTTCTTCAACATGTACTTTTATTTTTGCTGCCTGTTCTTGCGCTTCTTTAGTCAAAGAAACCTCTTTTTCGTAAGCGGTTCTGAGAACTGTTTGACGCTGCACTAATGCTTCATGCGTTGTCTTTATTTCGTCGAGATCACTGATTTTTGATTCTAAGATTTTTTTATGGGTGCGTAATTCTTTAGCATAGGCGAGTGTATTTTCGCGGATACGCTTATACTTGTCAATATTGAATATTTTTCGTAAAATATCCATACGCGTCTCTGCACTCTCAAAAAGGATGGACTTCATCTCCTCTTGCGGCGTATAGATCGTATAGCGATAGATGATTGAAGGATTTTTCGTGACAAGTTCCTGCGGATACCCTAAAAGTTCCAACACTTTTGAACGTAATTCAACTGCAGTCGCATCAATCAATGAACCATCACTGGTGATAGTGCCGAAATCCTGCATGATAGCATCGTTCTTTTTTTTGAGTCGACGAGTAATACTGATCTCTTTTCCATCAAGTTCGAATGTGAGTGTAACGCTGCCCTCTTTTGCGCCGTGGCGTAAGAGTGATTCCCCAGAAATATCCCCCTTCATCAAGCCGAAGAATGCAAATTCTATTGCTAAAAGGATTGTCGTCTTCCCCGCACCAATGTCGCCGGTGAGCAGGAGCGATCCTTGCGGAAAATCAAATACTTCATCGACATACGAACGGATATTCTTCAGGATAAGACGTTTTAAGAGCATAATCCATGAAAGTAGGGTAATGTTTAAATGTTTTATCAAAATATTTTTAAAGCATTGCCGTTTCTATTCGAATACACAGCCCCGTAGTGTAGCGGTCAATCATACAGGCCTTTGGTCATGCATTTGTCATGAAAGAAAGCCTGGGACCCCAGTTCGAATCTGGGCGGGGCTAGTACACTTTGATGTTGAAAATTTGGGGCGAGTTTAGCCCTGTTTTTTCATCACGTTTGTGTATGATTCTGGGCGGGGCTACTATAATTGTCTAGATATATGATACTACCCTGATTCATAACTAAGTTTTTAAAGAATTCAATTATACCTTTATCATTACTATCTGTTATGAGGTGGAATAATGATCGGATATGTTGGTTCTCTTGAAAAGGAGACATTGAAAAATAATTATTTTAGAAAAGTATTATTTACCGGTAAACATGCACAATTGGTTCTAATGTGTTTGCAACCGGGTGAAGAGATAGGCAGTGAGATACATCATCATGTTGATCAATTCTTTCGCATAGAGGGGGGAAGCAAAATTCGTCTTTAATAGCAAAGAAAAACACGTCGTTAAAGATGGTGATGCAGTCATTGTTCCCGCAGGCACGTATCATAATATCATTAATAATTCAAAAAAAAAGAAATTAAAATTATACACCATCTATTCTCCGCCTAATCATCCTCCAAAAACTATCCATAAAACAAAGGCAGCAGCAGATAAAGCAGAAAGGGAAGAGCATCGATAAAGAATTGCAAATAAGACAGACGGAAGAGATAGGATTAGGTTCTGGAACATACCATCTTGTAAAGCTCTAATAGCATGATTCATCCTTCACTAGTTTTATAAATCATACTTAGTTTCTTAAAGATAGCGAGGTGTAACTATGGAATTTTCAGAAATCGTAAAACAACGATATGCAACAAAAAGTTTTGATGGAAAAACCGTCCCTAAAGAAAAGGTCGACGAGCTATTAGAGATGATTCGATTATCAGCGTCATCATTCAATTTGCAGCCATGGAAGATTAAAATAATAGAAGATAAGACAACAAAAGAGAAACTTGTTCCCGCATCCTGGAACCAACCACAAATAACATCGTGTTCGCATCTTCTTGTTTTTTGCGCAGACACTGATGTGAAGAATCATATCGACAAATTGGAAGCAATAATGGATACTGGCACAAGCGCGTATGTCGAGATGATGCGCAATTTCGAGAGTACAATGCCTGACGATAAAAAACTGTCCTGGGCGCAACGCCAGGTCTATCTTGCAGTTGGTAACGCAATCAATGGCGCTAAATCTCTAGGATTCGATTCCTGTCCGATGGAAGGGTTTAACGCTGAAGCATACGCAAAAATTTTGGACTTGCCAAAAAATCTTATACCAACAGCCATTGTTCCTATCGGTTACGCTACTGATACGCCAAGACCAAAGATACGTTTTGACAAGAAGGATGTGTTTATCTAAACTTATTTATTATTTTTTTCTTCACTATACTTATCAAAGAATTCCTGGCGTGATTTCTTATTCTCTGCCTCAAAGGTTTTATCGACATAAAAATATCCTGGAGGAAAAAGATATTCATTTTTGACTTTACGAAGATAAAGAGTTGCCCGTCCATCGCCTTTCATACAGATAAGCATAGGTTCAGGGTCATCAAGAAATTTAGTGATGACACCGATAAAGTAAGATTGCACGCAAGAATCTTCAGAATCAGCCCTATAGACTTCTACAGTATGTTCCATGATATTGTCAAGACTCATGGCACCTGTCTGATTTCCACATACATAACGAACAATTTGAGGATCCGTTGCAGTATGATTACCCATCATTTAAAGAATTCGAAAGAATTTAAATAGTTTACTACTAAAAAGAAAAAACTAAAATTCTCCTAATCGTTTCTGATTTGTATCGTATTTCTCGAGATATTTCGGGGGGACAATCATGATATACTCAAACCCCTGTTCGTAGAGCATTGTTTTTGCATTCTCAGAAATACGCGGCGAAGCGATGATTCCACGGATATCTTTTTCTTTGATACCTTTAGAGCGCGCGATTTTTGCAACATAACGATGGAGTTGGCTTACTGCCTTGAAATCTGCCATGTCCCGTTTACATTCGATAACAACAACCTTTCCATCTTTATCTGTTCCGAAGACGTCGATAAATCCGAATTGCGTGTGCTCCTCGCGACTAAATGGCTTGAATCCATTCTCAATTACTTCAGGATTTGCATAGATCATATCACTCATATCCCGTTCACTCCCCTGCACTTGGATTTTATTGCCGTCTTCAAGAGAATGACTTTGTACAAAATGGATCTGAACAAAACGAATATCCATATAATCTTTCTGAAATTGGTGATGACTCTTTAAAAATACGCCCTTCTTATCCTCGATAATTTTGTGTTCAGTTCCTTCCTTCATATAATTGATAGGATTCACACCAGTGGGCTGATGGACAAGTAATGTTTTATCGCTTTTGATAAGAATAATACGATCACCGAGCGGGAGATAACTTTCTACCTTTCCAAAATACCAGACTTCGCAGAATGTTGCAACAAGAAGAGTATCATTAGCGTTTAGGGCAGATTCAATTTTTCCTAAATTCTCGGCAAATTCATACTCCATAAGACCACGTATGAGGGTTGCCGCGCAAACTTTATAAAGTATTTCCTTTTCCATGACATTATCGAGAGATAGAACAGTGCAAGCTGGACTATACTGGAGAAGACAATTCTCTCATTCGACAATTAGTAAATAAATACGTCGAGGTAATAACTATGGCACGAAAATATTCAGGAGCGAAAGGAAAGGCAGGAAGTAAAACACCAGTCAAAGCAGTTGTTCCGTCATGGAATAGATATGGGACGAGAGAAGTAGAAATGCTTATCTTAAAATTGAAAAAAGAAGGGAAAACACCGTCACAAATCGGACTCTACCTTCGCGACGTCTACGGCGTTCCTGACGTAAAGATACTCACCGGTAAGAGCATGACAACCATCCTTAAAGAAAAGGGCGCACTTGACGTATTACCTGAAGATTTAAGTTTTATGATGAAGAAATTGATCATGATCAAAAAACATCTTGATGATAATAAACAGGATAAAGTCGGACTTCGTGGTCTTCAGATCACTGAATCAAAAATTAACGCATTAGTTAAATACTACAAACGAACAGGTAGACTGCCTGCAGAATGGAAGTACGACGTTAACAAAGCAAAGCTTTACGTATAAATTTTTATTTTTTTTATCTCTTTTATTGTTACTGTCAATGTACGAGCGACAGTAACAACATAACTTACGTTCCATAAAACATATAAACCATATCAGATTAACCATTGTTAACCGAGGTGGAATCATGTATACTCTAAAACCATTACCTTATGCATACAATGCACTTGAACCCTATATTGATGAGCCCACAATGAAGTTACATCATGACAAGCATCATCAGACGTACGTCGATAAGTTGAATGCCGCTGTTGAAAAACATCCCGCGCTTTTTGAAAAAGAAGTGTTGGACCTTATCAAGGATCTCGATAAAGTTCCTGAAGATATCCGAACAGCAGTCAAAAATCATGGCGGCGGAGTCTGGAATCATAACTTCTTTTGGAATGTTATGAAGAAAGATACTACAATTCATGGAGAAGTTGCAAAGGCAATCGACGAGAAATTCGGATCATTCGATAAATTCAAAGAAACATTTACCAACGCTGCACTCAACCAATTTGGTTCAGGATGGGCATGGCTTGTCGTTAATAAAAAAGGCGAACTCGATATTGTCGCAACATCCAATCAAGACAGCCCGGTAAGTCAAGGACTACACCCAATCATCACCATCGACGTCTGGGAACATAGTTATTATTTGCGCTATCTCAATAAGAGAAATGAATATGTTGCTGCATTCTTCAGCGTCATAAACTGGGATGCTGTAGAAAAAAACTATAAAAATGCGTTACTTAAAAAGTAATCACTCACAAGTAACGAAACATTTATAAAAGATAACGCTTTTTCTTAGAGGATGGATAGCAAAATAGAAAAAATCATAGAAATATGTGGCTTTAGAAAAGATCCCTACTGGAACGAATTAGAGAAAATATTCTCTGGTATCACACTTGAAACCTACTCTCAGATATTGCAGAATAAAGATAAACTCATTCTTGACAAGATCAAACACGTAGATGCAAGACCAATAACAACACTAAAAGAATTCTATAAGCATACTACAATCGATGAAAAGACTGCAACACTAACAACAAAAGAACCAATACTGATTTGTAAACCGTTACATAGTTCAAAATATTCCATCCACATCACTGCACCAGTTCATCTTGGAGAAGGAACAAAATTACTAAACGCGCAGATTTATGACGCTACATGGATTGAACCACATGCAACACTCGAACATAGCACCATCCAACCCGGAAACGGACATTGTTTTATCGGATCAAATACCGTTGTGTCTAATGTTCATGAACTTAAAGGAACATTCGTATCAGGTGGGCCATTGCGTACAGAAGGAAGATCGCGAATATACATGCATGCATATGCTGCAATCAATATGATTATTGGCGCATATAGTGCTCCATCAATAGGATTAACCGTATATAACCATCCGCTCGGAAACGATAAATCTATTATAATCGATCCCGAAACAGATTTATCTTATCCGCTTACTGCAGCTAAAGAAAATCGTAAACTGCCAATTCTCATAGGATGCGAAGCAGAACTCGGTGCAAACGTACTTCTTAAT
Source organism: Candidatus Woesearchaeota archaeon (assembly GCA_041658255.1). Lineage (GTDB taxonomy): Archaea > Nanobdellota > Nanobdellia > Woesearchaeales > UBA9642 > UBA9642. Next base: position 68,976 of record JBBAAQ010000003.1, on the reverse strand, counting down.
TCGGGGACAATCATCGGCGAAAAATGCAGAATTCCATCACAATCAAATGTTGACGGATTAGTATATATCGACAATACTGGAAAACAGCAATATGTTGGTGTAAGACCTGAAGAAAAATTAAAAAGAACTCATTAACATGACAAAACAAATCATAGATTTTGAACAATTGATAGGTGCGACGAGTTTAAAAAATATACCCGCAAACTGGTTCTATAATAATATCGCTGATGCAAGAAATCATGGCGCACAAGAACTAGGGACAGCATTTGTCGAATATCATAAAGAATTATTACAACAGCCGGAATTGATTGGACTTCTTGAACATTCTGCAAGTGACGCAAACGAACGCGCATTAGAGATAGCAAGAGAAGTAACAGGAAAAACTAGGGTATTATGTAGCAATCTAACACACTCATCAATTGAAAAAGCGATTACTAAATCGCGGCTTCAACCCGTAATAGTGTATGCAAATCCCAATAATAAGTTTCAAGTTAGTGACGAAGAAATATTTAAAAAAATTAGTGAGCATGGTAAAGATATTGCAATAATCGTATCTACACATGGAACAACGAGTTTAGGCAATATTGAAACACTAGCAACAAATGAACAGGTGCAAGAATTAAGAAAAACAGGAACATTACTTCATATCGATGCAGCATATGGTGGATTACTGAGCAGATATGCAGAATTAAGCAACATGCCATCTGCAGATACCATAACGCTTGATCAATACAAATTTATAGGAATACCCGGAACCGCACTACTTTTAGCAAAGAAAAATTTACGTACACCCAGCAATGTGACCTACTTTGATCAATCAACATTAACAATGCATACCACGTTTAGTGCAGGACCAATAGCTGCGTGGTATGCTACACAGGAAGATTTAGGTGAGCAGGGTCTAAAAAATATTGCAATGGATTGCATACATATCGCAAAAAACACCGCAAAAGAGCTTAAAAATCAGGGAGTAAAACTTATTCTTGACCCCCAACTATCGACCATACCTATCACCACAAATTCTGAAGAAGAGACCATATATATCCGTGACGAAATGATGAAAAAAGGTTATCAGATAGGGAAAATAAAACTCATCGGCGATACATACCGAACACATGGCGTACGAATATCAATAACACCAAAAGTAAAACCAGAATATCAGTCATATCATGCGTCTAAAGCAGTAGAACATATCGCAAAATTATTCAAAACGTAAAATAAACACAAAACCAAAATGACAAACACCATCATCCCAAAATTCAAATCATTCAATAATGATTCAAATATATACGACGGATTAGTAAACCTGTACGCAGAAGAATACGATGCACTGCATATTCCGCAAATTATCGCGGAAATATTAGATAATGACAATTTCAAATTATTACAAGAAACATATTGTACACCTGGAGTTCGCGTCACGGGAACTACAGAAAACGGAAAAAGAGTCGTAGTATACGCACATATTTCTAACGATTTTTCTCACCCGGAAAATCTTCAGCATGCATACCTTGATATAAAGAACGGCGCAGGAGCATACCCTCAAGAAGAATTATATCGATTAGTCAAGACCACAGATGAGAAAAACATAATCACACTACCCTATGACGAGGCAATGAGCGCAAAATCTGGTCTCATGAGTCTCGATGAAGCATTCAAAAACCCACATGCAAGAGCGCTCATAGGACCGAAAATAGCGCAATATCTAGAATTATATAGTAGAGTTGTAGGCGATACTATCGACATATACCATACAGATGACATGGACACCATTCCGCGTGCAAGACTTCTTGCGATAAATCTTCACACACCAAAACATAACTATGGCAGTTTTGGCGGTAGCAGTCTTAGCAAAGGCGGCTGTTGTTTTCTCGGAAAATATTCACATCCGTAATACTATTTCTCCGTCAATCACCACCAACTATTTAAAGGAGTGACCATGCAATTTTTTTGATGGAAGAACAGACACTAGTGGATGTACCGGATTATGAGGGTTGGAATGCATTTCTTAAACAAACCGCAGCGTTATTTCACACAATCCCGCAAAAAGAAGCAATTAAAGTTATCGGCCATTTAGATGCTGATGGTATCTGCTCATCGGCAATCATGATCCATGCACTCATCCAATTGAACAGAAAATATTCTCTTACCACCCTCCCCACCATCACTGAAGACGCACTCATTAGTTTACAAAATGAGAATGAGAACTATTTTGTGTTTGTCGATCTTGGTTCAGGAAGTATTGATTTGATTGGGACATTGCTTTCCAATAAACGTATTTTCATCCTCGATCATCATATGCTGCAATCAGAAGCATCTTACGAGAATATTACTCAAATAAATCCCCATATATATCATATTGACGGTTCGCAAGAGATATCGGGCGCGGGAGTTGCATTCCTCTTTACTCAAGAACTGACGAATGGAAAAAACAGTTCCATGTCGCGCATTGCAGTTGTCGGCGCAATCGGCGATGTTCAAGAACATGATGGATTCAAAAAACTCAATAATGACATCCTTAATATCGCAATTAACAATAATCTCATCGAAGTCAAACGTGGACTGAAATTTTTTGGCGTACAAACAAAACCGATACATAAAATCCTACAGTATAGTTCAGATGTTTTGATCCCCGATGTTTCAGGCTCGGAATCCGGCGCAATCAATTTTCTTAGGCAACTTGGCATTGATCCGCAACTTCAGAATGGATGGAAAAAAATTGCAGATCTTACTGCTGAAGAAAAGAAGCGACTCATTGCAGGAATCATCATGAAACGTCAAAGCGAAGAGAACCCTGGCGATATATTCTCAAATACGTATCTTCTCGTCGGTGAAATCGATGATAGCCCGTTTCGTGATGCAAAAGAATTTTCTACGCTCCTGAATAGTTGTGGTCGATTAAGTAAGACAAGTATTGGGATTGGCGCATGTTTAAATGATGCACGCATGAAAGAGATGGCAATACAGAATTTGACGAGTTATCGTAAAGAGATAGTCAATGCATTAAACTGGTATAAAGATAACGCAGATTCAGATAAAATCATCAAGGGAAAAAATTATCTTATTATTAATGCTGAAGAGGAAATCATGGCGACCATGATTGGGACATTCAGTTCAATACTTTCAAAATCGAATGAAATCGAAAAGGACATCTTTATTATTTCACTTGCACGCAACGATGATCATACGACGAAAATTTCTGTTCGTATCAGCGGCAATAATCAAACAGTCAATCTCAAAGATCTCGCGACATCCATTATAGATAAAATTCAGCATGGTGTTGCCGGCGGGCACAGTTTTGCTGCAGGCGCAGTCATTAATACAGAATATGAAGAAAGGTTTATTGATGCAGCAATACAGGTGCTTAAAGAAACGCCTCTTCACCCATAAATTTCTCACTAAGTGGTGACTACTAAATAGTAAAGTTTATAAATATTGCCGCAATTATACGTCTAGTCATAAGACAGTGTAGCCAAAAACCAAAATGATGTTTAAACAAAAAAATTGGGACCCACAAATAGTTCTTCCGGATAATTTTTTAAGATTAAAAGAAGACACTATGCTTGGAACAGGCATCCCTGATACGAATGACAAAATCAATGATGAAATCAATACGCAACTGAAAAACATAAACACCTATTGGTGCTATACTGTAAAAGACACTAGCGACATTCAACCATTTCATGCAGTGATTACGTTAGATCATAAAAAACAAAAGACATACCTTTGCGATATCCTAACCAATAACTCATCCCATAATTATAGTTTTCTAAAAAGTTTTGCATTACACCGAGGAAAAAGAATTGCTCTTAAAAACGGCGACAAAATAACATTAGGAGCAACACGCATTACGTATTATGATCGAAAACCCACGTTCATAAATAATATTATTGAAAACTTTCGAAGTGCAACACTAAAAAATGATTTCTTTGGTGCAGTCGTGAAATATGGTCTAATTATTTTTGCAGGGTTTGCCGCGTACGCAACGGGATTTATAGTGAATGACAAAATCATCGCATCCTATAAAAATAAATTATTCTATGAACAGGTAAACACCATCACCCAACATTCAGGAAAACCAATTATTGATTGGGATAAAAGAGTACCTGAAGACTTCGCAATCAATCATACGCGTGAATTACTTGTCAAATCTAAGGGCAATATCACGCAAGGGTTACGCTATATTGATACGCTAGCAAGAGAATATAAATTCGATAAAAAACCAATAACTATGTGGGATCTCCAGGAATACCTCCGATACGGGATTTCTGCAAAAGAGATTAACACATTTAAAGCAATAGGATTTTATGAAGGAGGAAAAGTACAACGTCTTTCTGATGATGAAATACGCAGAGCATGGACCCAAAAAATTTTACCTTTTGAAGCAATTGACATAAAACAAAAACTCGGAACATTATATTATGATGCACCGCTAAATCTAAAAGAGATAACAGAAGTTATGAAAATAAGCGATAAAAAAGGAAAACCAATCTTTCAAAGCGAAGAAGAATTAAAACGAATACTTACCCACCAAAACACTACATTTCAACGCATTAAAGAATACGTCAATTTTACAAATAAAACCCGAAAGCTGAACAGCACAAAAATATCACAACTGTTAAGAGCAGGAATATCCTTGCAAGAATTATTAGCAAATCAAGATCGATATATGAAAAAAGGCGTAATCAATCAGTTAGAACGAGCAGCAATACTCGAAATGGATATTAAACAATATCTTAATCCACTGGACACCAAAAAACCTAATGCGCTTATAACGTATCCCGTACACGATTGGAACAGGGCGTATGATACTTTCGAAGAAAGTTCATTAATCAAGGAACTTAAAGACCAGTATGATCTTACATTAGTCGCTTGTGAAACTAAACAGGATGTGTATCAGGCACTTTCAAAAAATAAATATGCACTCTGGATTTCTAAAGGTCATGGATCGCCGCAAGGTTTTATTATCGGCTATGGCGTTCAGGGAGAAATTGGTATTGGCGACACCGTATTGCAACGATACATTCGCCACAACATAGAGAAAAAAGGCGTAATGGCGTTTAATTCATGTCGTCTTGCCGCTCAGGTTCCGAATGAGATTAATTTTATCCAAGACATAGAATCTTACTTAGAAACAAGAAGAATTATAGCTGCGAAAGACACTACGGTTAGTGCAATGGAGATTCTTAGCACATATCCATTTGATGCTAAACTGAAATATGGCGATAAAGATGTGACATATACTAATATGCCATCCTCACGAAAAGTTGAATACAAGCGGAACAAATAATTTTATATTGCTACTTTTAAGTGACAAATAATCGTAAACTTTATAAATACCACTACCCCTATAGTTCTAAGCACAAGTCAAGGGGGTACATAATGAAATCCATATTACTAAAAGCATTAGCGTTTACCATCATATTCATGATAGGATTTTTTGCGAGTAATATCTATGCACGTATGAATACCCAACAACCACTCGCAATAGTCCAGAATCCAGAAAACCAACTCACCACAGTAAATACCCAATATACTGATGAAGTTCAAAGTCCAAATGATTGGATCAAGGAAAATCAGATTAAGGTCTATAATGCACAAATCATACTCGATATCAAGAATGCACAATGGGCAACATTTACTGATACGCACAGCATGGAGCCAGTATTAAGTTCACGCGCTAATGCAATCGAAATTGTGCCACAAAGCGCTGAAGAAATAAAGGTCGGAGATATTATATCCTATCAATCCGAATATGCGGATGGAACAATCATTCATCGCGTCATTGCAAAAGGCATTGACGAAGAAGGAACCTATTTTACGATGAAAGGCGACAATAATAACCGCGCAGATCCAGGAAAGGTGCGATTCTCGCAAATAAAACGCGTTGTTGTCGCAATCGTCTATTAATGAGAAATAATCAAAAGATGTGAATCCTATGAAATGGCTTAAAAAAGCAGCAAAAAAACAATTCGCAGAATACCTCTTCTATACCATAGCAGTAGCAATCATCTTAGTAACAATCATTCTGGCGTTCAGGTAAAAAATGCTCCCACTCTACGATATTGTGAACAACGCATACAAGGCAACAGTAAACGAATTACCAGAACCATTACATTCACAAGCACTAGATAATCCTAAAACCACAGCAGCATTGTTCGGATATTGTGGTACACGTGCCGTCATTAAAGGAATTCAGTGGGCTGCAAACAGAATAATACCTGAAAAACAGTATGAAACATTTATCGGAATCCAAAAAGCATGTATCCCTACACTCATAATTACTGGCATTGCACACCTACTTACACCTGAAGGAATTCAAGCATTTCAAGAACACCAAGTATATCTTTCAGGAATGATTGCATCGAGTATTGGCGCAATACAACAAACACATAACGAAGTAAAAAAATACGAAAACAACAGACAAAAACAGGCAAAGTCAAGTTAAGTGTCAATGCCGCCTAGCGAACCTTCTGACTTGTATATCTCATTAGGATTAACTCGGTGAAGAACGCAATTGATTAAGCGATGTGAGCGCGGCATTGGAGTGACGAAGTCACGCAACTTGATTTTGCCCAAAAACATTAATTATTTAAAGAACATACCACCTCATAGAACCATGATTCTTACTGATGAGGATATTGAGAAAGCAAAGCTTGCAGGAAAAATCGCAGGTAAAGCACTCGCATACGGTAAATCACTTATTAAACCCGATGTGCGCATTGTTGATGTTCTTGACCAGACTGAGACATTCATCCGAGAAAATGGTGGAGAAATTGCATTCCCTGCACAAGTTGCACTTAATGATATAGCGGCGCATTACTGTCCACTCGGTGATGATATGAGTGTATTCAAAGAAAGTGATGTTATTAAACTCGATGTTGGTGTTCATGTTGATGGATTCATCGGCGATAATGCCACAACAATCATATTTTCTGGGCATGAACAATATGACACCTATGCCACAATTAAGAAGGCTTCAGAAGATGCACTGCAAAATGCACTCGAAATTATCCGTCCCGGAATTACTCTTGGTGAAGTAGGGATGATGATTCAAGAATCTATCGCACGGTATGATTTGAGCCCTATTAGAAATCTTTCAGGTCACGGACTCGGACAATATCACGTGCACGAGAATCCCACAATCCCTAATTTTGATACGCATGACGACACTGAACTCAAAGAGAATCAGCATATTGCAGTTGAACCATTTGCGACAAATGGCCACGGCATGATTTATGAAAGCAATAACCCCACACTCTTCAGTCTCGAACAAGTGCGACCGGTACGCAGTATGCATGCACGGGAAATATTAAAAGATATCCAAGAATTTCGTGAATTACCATTTACCACGCGTTGGCTTACGCATAAACATTCACTTGCAAAAGTTCGATTAGCACTCCGCGAATTACAAGCAGTAGGAGCAATTCATGCATATGCTCCGCTTATTGAAACAAAACACGGGATTGTAAGCCAGAGCGAACACACCGTGATTGTGCGCGAAAAACCTATTATCACTACAAAGATTGATGAATAGTAGCGATTTATAGATATTTCTCGATAATACGATGCGGCTTTAAAACAATTCCTCCAAATCCGCAGAGGAGCGCAAAAAATTCTTCATAGGATTCTTGCGATTCAAAACTCGTCCATACGCATAAGCCGTGATGGATTTTAACGCATCTCTTCACTTCTTGATGCATACACAAAAAATACATAAGCATATCGCACGTTGCAGATGAACACGCATCTGTGCGTATACACCAATATTCATTGATGAGTGGAGTAGTGGTTGATTGCAGCATACGTTTAGTGAAGAGTTTTTTCTTTATGAATGTATCTCTCAATTATTCGAAAAATTTTTGCTCTTTCTCGTAAAATTTTCGAAAAAAAGATGCGAGAACTTATGAAGAAAATAGCTCTACAAGATTCATGGAGGATAAAACATTATTGATTCTTGCAATAAGCAGTGCAAGTGTAGGAGTTATTGCACTCTGTATACTCATGTTCACGAATCACATCCCGGAAAAGACAGCAGATAACATCACTGCAGCAGATATTGGAAAAAAAGTAGCGATAACAGGAGTTATTGAACGCGTACGCACAACAAATAAGATGACTATTGTGACCATCGCACATCAATGCGCAATCGATGCCGTGGTGTTTGATAAAATAAATATCTCTGCAGGTTCAAGTGTCCGTGTTGAAGGAGTAGTTCAAGAATACCGGGGGAAACGTGAACTGATAACTGATAGTATGACAATAAATTCTACTGCAAGAAAAAAGTAGATGTGGAGTGTGACTTATGATTTTACTCGAACTCATCATTGCAACACTACTCGGAATTATGGTCGGAACACTTTCTGGCCTGACGCCCGGGATTCATATCAATATGATTTCACTGCTCGTACTTGCACTCAGTTCATTACTCGTCCAGACATTTGGAATCCATCTCATCACCATGGGTGTATTCATTATTGCAATGGGTGTTGTGCATACATTTCTTGACGCAATACCCTCAATATTTTTGGGCGCGCCAAATGAAAACACTATTCTTGGAGTACTTCCGGGTCATCGCTATCTATTGCGCGGGAATGGTCTTATGGCAGTCAAACTTTTTACGCTCGGATCATTTTTTGGACTCATTGCAGCAGTTGTGTTATTTCCAATACTTATTTTTATCACTACGATTTCCTATAAATGGTTTGAACCATTCTTTGCAATCATTCTCATCGCAGTTTCATTATTCATGCTCTGGAATGATCAAAAAAAGTGGTGGGCAGCGTTTGTGTTCATGCTTGCAGGAATCTTTGGCATGATTGTCTTTAACCTGAATATGAAAGATCCGCTCTTTCCGATGCTCTCAGGACTTTTTGGCAGCGCAACGCTTATCATCAGTTTGAACGAGAATAATACAATACCCACACAAAATGATGATACCCAATTAAAACTTGATAAGAAAAAAACATTACTTGCAATTATTGCAGGAAATATGTCTGCGTTCATTGTCTCAACATTTCCAGGGTTATCCGGTTCCATTGCTGCATTAATATCGATGCAGGTTGTTCGCGATTTGAAAGATCATGGATTTATGATTCTCATGGGTGTTATCGGGACTGCAGGATTTGTGTTAAGTCTTGTTGCGCTTTATAGCGTCGATAAAGCGCGTAATGGCGCAGTCATTGTTATTGCACAATTAATGACTGTTGATATATGGACGGTGATAGTATTTTTGTGCGTTGCACTCATCGCAGGAGGCATTGCAGTCGTCTTATCATTATGGTTTGGAAGAATATTTGCAAAAATTATCTCACGCATCAATTATCGAATGCTGGTGTATAGTATTATCGGATTTGTCACACTCATGGTTTTTCTCATGACCTCATGGATTGGACTACTCGTCTTAATTACGTCAACAGCAATCGGAATAATCCCTGGAATTGTCAAAGTACAACGCACTCAGGCCATGGCATGTTTGATTGTGCCGATTATATTGTATTTGATTTAGAAAAGAAGGAAGGGGATTATACTTGAAAATAATAACGCATAATTAATGACGTGGTTTATCAAGTATATAATCCATACTTTCGTTAAGTTTTTTTGCCATAAAATCATAATATCTTCGTTCGCCTTCAGAGATATTATTCCGACTAAATACAGGGATTAACTCACCATCTCTATTCTTGAAACCTTGTACTGCATCATCAAGATATTTGATATAATTCTTACGTTCTTCTTCTCTAATAACAATAGGCGGAAGTTGTGCATGACCGAGATAGAGATTATGAATCATACGCGCAGTGCGTCCATTCCCATCATCAAACGGATGAATTCGTGCTAATTGAAGGTGGAGCCATGCGCCCATATCAAAACAATATTCATAAGAAGTTTTTTTTATTTGAGAATTTTCGATTAGTTGGTTAAATGATTTAAAAAAACGATCCATCGATAATTCAAGTTTTGCCGCATGTGGAGGAGTAACTGATGCGTTTAATGGACGAACAGAAGTCTTGCGATAGCCAAATGTCTCAGGGTCATTAAAATCAATTGGACGATACTGTTGTAAACTTGGCTCTAGAGTATATGCGAGAGTGAGAAGAAATTTATTATCGAAAGGTACGTTAAAATTTCCTTTTCCATAATACCATGCTTTTTTAAGATCAGAACTCATTTGTTTATAGTCTTCTGCAACATATTCATTTTTAGTCTTCCGTAATGAATCCACGACAGGATATTCGATACGTAATGAATGTTGGAGTGCTTCAGATTCGAGCGCAGTATCAAAAAGCGCATCAAGAAGAAAATAGAGATTATTATCTTCGCGAATAGCAATTTTTGTTTTTTTTTCTAAGATACTCTTTTTGATGTCTGGATGGCTATACATATCGTTATTAGAAACAACAGCATTTATAAACTTTTCGTTTTTATACCACTTTAAAGTGACATCACCAACAAATTTATTTGACCATAATATTTATAAATAACCTCCTGTTCCAAATAATTATGGAAGGAACAATCGTAAACTATCGGAAAAGTGTCCATGTACAAACGCCAAATCATGTCATTGTACAAATCGCAAGTGTTGATTCGAAAGAGAAAGCAGCAAAGTTCGTTGGTAAAAAAGTAATTTATCATACTGGTAAAAAAGATATGATCGGTAAAATCAATGCAATCCATGGGAATAAGGGCGCAGTACGTGCAGTCTTTGAAACAGGGATGCCGGGACAATGCCTCGGCCAAAAAGTAAAAATTGAATAAATTTTTTGCAATCTAATTTCTCAGTACAATAACCACAACACAATTCGTGCTTAAAAATAGAAAGCTTTTTATATAGCTTCCTGCAGTATATCAAAAAATAGGTGAAGGTGATATCATGGCAGGTATTGTAATCATTCCCGTAATCGTAATTGGCTTAATTCTTGCAATTTTAGAACTCATATTTGTCCACCAAGATGAAGCAGGCATGGGTTGGATGAAACACGGATTGCACGCAATACCGACAATGTTTATATTCATCTTCATCAGCATGAATATCCCCGTAGTACTCCAATTAGTCGGATGGCATGAGAATACATGGATTAATATTGGTATCCGCGTGATCATTGGTATTATTGCGATGATAAAAATCGGTGCAGCAGCAGCAGTTGCAGGAAGAGTCGGAGAAAAACTTCCTCATACATTAATTATTGGCGCACTCATCATGGTATCGCCCTATATTTGGGAAATGTTTTTATGCACAATACCATTCATTAAATCATTACCGATGAGCGGATGTATCCCAGTCAAATAAAGGTGTATTGAATGAATGTCCAGAGAAGGAATAGTGTACTATTTAGCATTGTACTGGTCTTCTTACTCGCAGTGCCATTTGTTCTCGGTGCAAGCATTTTCGACCAAGTATTCCGACCACTTGCTGGAACAAATGTTGCACAAACATATAATAGATATTTCTATATTGTTGATGCAATAATCTATTTTATTCTATTTATCGGATTAGCACAATTTGCACTCGGAGAAAAGTTCAAGGATTCAAAAACTATTCCTATCATGCTTGGAATAATTCTTGCAATTGGTGCTGCAGTATTTGAATTACAAACAGGATTTAATTTTGGAAAGATGTGGTGGTTTGCGGGATTACTCATATTCTTAATGCTTGCCGGTGCAATCTATACTATTGCAAAACGATTTGGCGCAAATACGTTAATTGCATTCTCACTTGCCTACATTATGTTCTATTTACTCATCCAATCAACTGCGCCCGTACTTCTCGAGAAGATACTTTCTCTGGATTGGCTTGGCGCAATTATTTCTATATTATTCGTTCTTGCAATAGGTGGATTGATTTATGGAATAGTGAAACTATTCAAAGATATTAAGAGTGGAGAATATAAAGAAGATAAGGCAAGAAGATCAGAAAAAGAAGTTGAAGGAAAAGAAAAGAAAATGATGCGTGCTGAGAGAAAAGCGTTAGAAAAAGAACAACAAGCAAGAGCAGATTTAGAAAAAATGGGATTAGAAAACAACGTACTCCAAGAAAAAGAAAAACAACTCAAAGATATAGAAGGAAGAATTATGGGTATTGACCGACTAAACCGTCAAGAACAGATAAAGTATATTGTTGAACTCGAAACAGCATTATCACGCGCAAACGAATTACAACAAAGTATTCAAAATTATACGACACAATATGCAACAGTACCACCTGAAATGCAAGGATACATTACACAACTTGATGGATATATTACTTCATTAGAACGCGTACTCACAAAATTATATGAATTAGTAAAAAAAGAGAATGATTTAGACATTACAGAAATCCCGCAACTAGAAAAACAATACGATGAATTAATTAAACATTCGCAAGAAGATCTTGATAAACTAAACACAAAAGTTACTGCATTAAATTCTTCAACAATGAAAGATAATGATCCTACAGCGTTTACAGATCTTCAAAAATCATTAAATGAGTATTATACCAAGTCCAGTGAGTTAGCACAAATCATTACTCACACTAAAAATGCCCAAACACTCATCAATACACAACAAAACATCATCCATACTGCAGATAAAGAAAATCTTCGATTACTAGAAGACGCAATAAGATTATGTACACAAAAAAGCGAAGATGAAGTTGGTAAAATGTATCGCGGAATAAAAACCGCACAAAGTATTGCAGATAATAAAACTGATGGTTCAGGAATCATGCACATGGTTCGCCAAGGTAAACGATTCCTAAGCAAAGCAACATTACAACAAATTTATGGAGATGTTGTCCAAATCCATCGTAATACTGCAAAAGCTAATGCGGCCGTAACATTAAGAGATAATACTCGTGTAGAAAAGCAAAAACTTCTTGATGCATACAAAACAATTGAAGATACTGAAATTCAAGCAATTATAGCAGCTACAAAAACACAATTAACAGCATATAAAAATCACCACAAAGCTGATTTAAGTATCTTCGCCAAATATGTTAGCGATTTATTAACTCCACCAAGTCCCGCCACTCTTAGTCCAATTGGCACATTAATCGCACGCACCAGCGCACCAATCACTGACGCAACATTACTAGCATTACTCAAAACAGAATTAACTAATTTAATAACTGCAAATAGTGGGGTTAGTAAACCATGTACAATAAAGTATGTTGCAGATCTTAAAACTAAACGTGTTGAAAATTTGATTAACATGATACAACCAATAAAAAAATATACTGATAAAACAACACTCACAAATGAAGAATTAGCTATGTTAAATACTATTAGAACAACATTCAATAATAATCTTAAGAGGATCAAAACAGATCTAGAGAATGATCTAAAGAAACTACAGGAGAACGATATTGCAATCCAAAACATTAAAATATAGGATAGGAATTATTATCACAACACTACTTACAATCCCGTTTGTCTCCGCCTATTCTAACGTACTCGACTTGCTTTTCCGACCGTTTTCTGGTGTTAATATTGGTTCTTTGTATCTTCAGTATTTTTATTTTATTGATGCGATCGTTTATCTTATTTTATTCTTAGGTTTGACGCAATATGTCTTTGGTAAGGTCTATAAGAGTGCGGATGGGAAACCTGCGCGTGAAGCAAAAATCATAGCTGTCGGTGTTGGTCTTGCATTAACATTTGCAATGGCAGTATTTGAATTGCAGACAGGATTTAACCTCGGAAGACTCAGCTGGTATGCCGCACTCATCCTTTACATCCTCTTATACTTCTTCCTATTCTCTATACTTAAAGGAATGTTTGATGACGTAAAAATTGCATTCTGCATCAGCAATCTCATCATGTACGGAGTACTCTACAGTACATTCTACTCACTCTACTACTGGATAGAATACAACATCCCATTACTCATGGCATTACTCAGCGTAGCACTCGTCATATCATTCATCTGCGTACTACTCCAACTATTCAAACTATTCAGCGGAGGAGGAAACACAGGCCGTGATGGCAGAGACGATAAAGATGGTACTTCAGGAAAAGACGGCCCATCGGGTAAGGATGGCGGATCAGGAAAATCAGGTGAGAATGGCCCACCCGGCAAGGATGCAGAGATTAAACCGACACCAAAAATTATTATTGAAGCACCACCAATTACACATATTAGAGAATTTAAATCAACAGAACCAATCCCACTGGTATGGCGTGTAGAAAATGTTACTGAACCATATCATTGTTTTATTTCTACGCTTCCAAGACTCGGCGCAGTAATTCCTGTAGCTGAAGAGCGAGGCAATAATACACATAGATATGCTATTACTGATCTGCGAAATCATGGACACAGATACAATTTCCCCCCAACAAACGAGTATGGAATATTTATCCGTTTGCTCAATAATAGGAACGAACCAATACTCGACCCAAATACTGAGAACGAAGTTTTCGCAAAAGTAGATATTACTGTTGTTGATGATAAAACAAAAGAACCTCCACACGTAGACATCAGTGTTCCACCGCATACACCTTCAGGAGGAACTCCACCATTATTCAAGCCCGGAGAACACATCCCTCTCAAATTTAAGACAACGAATGTACAGATGCCGTATCCCTATCTGGTGCATATATTTGACGCTACAAAAAAACCCATCGGAAAATTAGAAGGAACATCTCATAACGAAACAGTAACCGCTCCAAATATTAATATATCTTCAATAATAGGTATCGCGCCATTACCTAAAGGAGGATATTTTATTCATGTACAAGTGCAAGATAGTACAACAGGAACAACCGTTGAAGATGTGGTTACATTCATTGTCGATGACGGAACAGGACCGCCACCAGAAAAAAACTGGATAAAAATAACAAAACCTACAGCAACAAAAAGTCCTTATAAATCAGAATATATCCCTATAACATTTGATGTAAAAGGACCAGACCATGGACCCGCAGAAAAATTTGAAGCAACTATAAAAGTATTTAATGCTAAAACTCCATCAGTAAATATTCTATATTACGCGGATAGATGTATAGGTCTAAACCATACGGGATTACAACAAATTCCTCCACAACTGCCAGGAACATATGAGGTGTGGGTCATAACAAGTAAAAAAGGTAAATATCTTGCACGTGATCGTCAAATATTTATTGTTAAAGATCCTAAACCCAAGGGACACGCAATCTATAATATCATCGTAAACGGAGTTTCAGGAGTGGGAAAAACTGCTTTTAATTCAGGTATCTCATCAACAAAACCTATAACATTCGAAATTGAGAATAGCGGAACTGCTGGAAAAATAATATACAAAATATCACACGATCCATGGTTAATTGTTAAACCAACAGAAAACCTCAAAGGGTTGGTTGCAGGAAAAAAAGACATAATTAATGTAAGTATAAACAGTACACAATTAACAGGTCAAAAAACGGCAATAATAAAGATACAAGCATATACCGGACCAAAAACACCAGTGGCAGAAAGTTATATCTATCTTAATATCATATAATTATAACTGATATATCTTATTCTCCAACATCTTCTTCACACCCGGCGCACTTAACCCATATTTGCGTCCAATCTCACGTAATCCAAGACCATTTTTCGCATCAAGAAATATTGCCTTTACAATTTTCATCTTCTCTTCATCAATAGTCAATTTTCCATTAACGAGAATATATCCGAATGGTGCACGTCCAATATATTTACCTTCTGCGTGAGCTTCTTGCATTCCCTTCTTTACACGCTTTGATGTTCCACGCCCAGCTTTACGGAAGGTTTCAAGAACATTAGAATCAATTTTCTCACTAATGTAAGTATTGAAATATTTCTCTTCAGCAGGCGCAAATTTATCACAAATTTTGCATAACACACTCAGCAGATCCTCGGTGTATAACCGATCGCGGAAATCTCTTGCAACCACATGAACAACAATATCTTCACAGTTCTCATCAATAAATCCACACTTCTGGCAGGTATAACCATATTTTGTAAAGATTTTTTTTCGTAAAGTCGCTGTGAGATCTATCATTGTATTCTAAGAATATCTATCGCTTACAGAATGCATCAATTAATGCCTGTTTCTGTTCTTTACTGAGTTTCTTCATGATCTTTTGATGCATCATATATTGGCTGTTAATGAACGCAGTATGTATCTTCTTCCAATCCTTATGGGTAAGCACATAGTTTGCCCAAAGTTTTACAGATTCCATTGATGTTTTTCCCTCAAATATCGCTCCTTGTGATAAGCAATCTATCTCTTTTTTACACCATTTAGGAATGTTTTTATCAGATATAGGCTTAGGCATAGTATTTGAAAGAGTTGCTTATATAAAAACATTATTGTTGTGCAAAGGTATCAGTAGATAATACTACAGTATTTCCTGTCTTGTTTGCAGTATCCCACATTTCCTGCGTTACAAGTGGTTTATGTTTACCGGGATATAATTCGCCTTTATAACGGA
Source organism: Candidatus Woesearchaeota archaeon (assembly GCA_041658255.1). Taxonomy (GTDB): domain Archaea; phylum Nanobdellota; class Nanobdellia; order Woesearchaeales; family UBA9642; genus UBA9642. The sequence goes on along the minus strand of JBBAAQ010000003.1, from coordinate 52,567 downwards.
TTTTTCCGATATAGATCGGGTTTTTAATAATTGTATAGATAGATGCAGAACTCACGCCTATTTTCTCTGCAATGATCTTATGATCAATTCCTGCAATCCACATTTCAAAGATTTCACTCACTTTTGGACCATTCATGGGGTCCATTACTAATTTTCGATTCTGATACGTATAACCGAATGGCGGTCGGTAAAGTGCTTCGCCCATATCTGCTTTACGATCAAATGCTAATCTCACTCTCTCCTTAACCATCCCACGCTCTAATTGTGCAAATACGCCAATAATCTGAAAGAATGCCTCACCCATAGCCGACGTCGTATCAATTTGTTCAGTGACTGACGTGAAATTTATTTTTTTTTCTTTAAGATCTTCAAGGACGAGGATTAAATCCTTGAGCTTACGCGAGAACCGATCAATTTTATAGACTAGAATGATATTAAAGCATTGTTCCTGTGCCTCTTTTAAGAGTAATTTCATGGCAGGCCTATCCATTGTCCCAGCCGAAAATCCGGGGTCTTTATAGACTTTATAGACATCCCAGCCGCGTGCATTGCAATAACTCTGACATTTATCTATTTGCGCATCAATACTTAGACCCTCTTTCGCCTGCTCCTCGGTGCTGACGCGGACGTATATTGCTACTTTTGGATTTTCAATTTTTTTAGCCATTGGGATAGATATATTGTCAAATATTCAATTTAATATATTCTTTTTATCACACATATAACAAAATATATTATTTAAATAATATATTTGAAAATATAAATTTGAAGAGTAACAAAATTTTTAATATTTGCTTAAAATATTCAGTCGAAAGATTCGATAATTTTAAAATAATATATTCTAGTTTTTGACGAAAATATTTAATCAAAATAAATATTCCGAAGATAAATAAAATTTGCGGTTTTTGATTATACATATTAATCAATTTCTCCTCCAAACAAAAATAAGCACAAAATACATGTAAACAAAGGGTCTTTTTTTATAATAAGGGTTCCCTTATTATAATCTATTCTATACCTTATTAGAACAAATATTTAAATATTTCGATACAAGCACAAAAAATAAGAATAAAAAAATCAATATTTGCTTAAAAGTTTTAGAATAGAGGTTTTCTCATATTAGATCAGACCCAAATGATACAAATAAGACAAAAACAAGGCAAGAAAAAAAAGAACAAAATATTCTAAAAAAGATAAGATTTAACTAAAATATTTAATCAATTCATCAGATAATAAAAAGACTAAAAATTTCAAATATTGCTAATAAATCTTAGTCATTAAAATTATTTAAAAAAAAACATAAATTATAATTATTGCTAGTATATTATAATCGAAATTAATTAAAAAAATAATAAATAAATTATAGTTTTTGATAGAAATATTTAATCTTTTTACTTATGTTCTAATTTTACTTTTTAACCCAGAAAAACATCCGCTCAACGCAGCATATAATCCACGCAATTCTCGACGACCCTCTGTGGTTAAATAATACTGTTTTTTTCGTCCCTGACGATCAAAATTGACAAGTTTATGCTTACGAAGACGTTTAAGTGCAGGATAAATCGTTCCTGGTGTTAAAGATGTACCTTTACGCTTACCAATACGCTTTGCGAGTTCATCGCCTGATCTTTTTTGAATGGATAGTTCATGAAGGATGAAAAAACTTAAAAAACCTTTCAGAGAGACATATCGCGGATATTTTCGCGTATTTTTTACCATCGTTATCCAAAGATGTGCTCCTTTATATAGTTTTCGAAAATTGACAAAGATATCTTTTTATAAAAGGATGATTTTTCTATTTTTCATAAACTAATAGATGATAAATAAGATATTGTATATCCAATATATCGTACGTCCAATATGTTGTTCATCCGATACATAAAAAAGAAAAAGATATAAAAAATCTCTTGAAAAATACTGCATTTTTTTTATCAAAAAAACAAAAAATAATTCCTTAAAAAAATTAAATGATAGCCACGATATATTCATTTCCCGCATAAAAAAATAAGAAAAGTGAGTGTCAAATTGCATGCTTAAAATTTTTAATCAAAAAAAATAATGGTTTCAAAGAGAAAAAATTAAAAAAAGTTATTAAGACTCTTCTCATAAATTCCTTTAGAGACTGATTCATGGATAACAATGAGGTTCTCTTTAGATTGCAATTCCCTAAACCGTGCATCAAGATTAAAATGCCATTCTGCACCTATACGTTCCTTCACAATAGGGATCTTTTTTGCCAAAAGTGATGAAAATAGATTCTTCACTGCGTCGTCTGAAATATCCATCTTTTTTCGTAAGAAATCCCGAGATAGAGGTTCTTTCTCTCCAAACACATACAATGTTAAGAATAATTTTTGTTCTTCTAAGCTTAATACAATATTTGAAAAGTGAGACTTGTCTGAAAGGAGTAAACTGTTTTTAAACATCTGAAGATCATCGGTTGTTTCTTTAATCTTCTCGACCTTAATTTCGAGTTCAGTGATATATTCGAATGCTGTCTGCAATTCGCTTGTGAGCTGGTTAATAGACTCGAGATGCTCGTCACGTTCTTCTTTAATCTTTTTGAACGCTGCTGCAATCTTCGTCTTCTCAGAACTATCAAACATAAATAACCCCCGACTATATTAGAGTGGATTCTAGTTCCATTTTTAAAGATTATTATTGTCCAACGTATAGGCTTAAGCGCCACAGTCTTTATAAACGAATACTTATGCATCACCGCATGAGAAAAGTGTACGGTCAATCAGGTACTAATGCATGTATCTTTTGTGGAACAAACGCATTACGATTGAACACGCAAGGATTCCCGGTATGCACCCACCATCAACAGTCTACCGTCGATATGGATCAAGTAAAATGTGCCTGCGGATCATATCTCGATATCAAGGAAGGAAAATTCGGTGCATTCTTTCTCTGCATCAATTGCGGCCCAAGAAGTGTATCTAAAATCAAGGAATTAAATACGTTTGAAGACACGCAAACAACACGTCATGTGTCCTCAGAAAAAAAAGAAATGTCTTCGTCCATCCCGAAGAAAACAGAAGCGCCACACAAAGAATACACCATCACCACCGACGACGTTGATTATTTCTCATAACAAATATTCAAAAAAACAAGATTTATAAATAACTTCCTGTTCCTGCACATCATGGAAATTAAAGTCGTTGAAAAGGGAAAAAAGCGTCTTACATTCGAAATTCATGGTGCAGATCATACCTTTGCAAATTCTTTAAAAAAAGAGTTATGGAATGATAAAAACATTGTTATTTCAACGTACGCAGTCGATCATCCGCTCATCGGCATCCCCAAATTTATCGTCGAAACAAATGGCGAGAAGGAAGCAGAAAAGGCTATTCTTGACGCGGTAAAAAGACTCCAAAAAAAGAACGAACAATTCTTAGAAAATTTTAAAAAGATACGACTGTAAAAGCATTTTTTGAGCAGGATTACAACGCGTATTTTACTACTCTATTCACGTATATTCTTGATTTTAAGCACAATACGTAAGGTATAAAAATACCGCATGGTTACTGATCGTATGATTAAAAAGAGCCAACAACTTCTCCTAAAACTCGCACGTAATACACTTGAAGCGAGTTTTCATGATGAAGACCCGGATACTTCGGCATGCAGCCACTTAACACAACTTAGAGGATGTTTTGTCTCATTACACAAAAAAAATCAATTACGCGGATGTATCGGATTCCCAAAAGCGATTATGCCACTCTTTGAAGAAGTCATTGCCGCAACGAAAGCTGCAGCATTTGAAGATCCACGATTCGAACCTGTAATTGAAAAAGAACTTGCAGATATTGTTATTGAAATTTCTGTTCTTACCCGTCCAGAACTCATCAAAGTTACTGATGCTCAAGAGTATCTCGAAAAAATCGAGATTGGACGTGACGGACTTATTATTAAGAGTAATGGATTTTCAGGACTACTCCTTCCGCAGGTTGCAACCGAGTACAAGATGACCGGTAAACAATTTCTTGAAGCACTCTGCGAGAAAGCAGGATTATCTAAAGATGCATGGAAAAATCCTGACGTAAAGATCTATAAATTTCGCGCAGAAATCATGAGTGAGCAGGAATAAATAATTATTTCCCAAACCTTCTTTCTCGGCGAGAAAATTCTTCAAGTACTGCGAGTAAATCTTCTTTTTCAAATTCCGGCCATGCTTTATCAACAAAAAACAACTCGCTATAGACGGATTGCCACGGAAGAAAATTTGAAAGCCGTTTTTCTCCACCTGTTCGGATAATAATCTCTGGTTCACTTGCGGTATATAAATGAGAACGTATTGTGTGTTCATCAATAGTTTGCGGATCAAGTTTACCATTTGCGGTCTCTTGCGCAATTGCCTTTATTGCATCAAGCAACTCCTCACGTCCACCATAAGCCATTGCAAAATTAATAATAAATTTATTGTTATGAGCAGTTTTTTTCATCACCGTATCAAAAATCTCCACAACATCAGGAGGGAAGAGTTGATAGCGCCCGAGAATATTGACTTTTATTCCATATTGATCGACTTTGGGGTCGTCCTTAAACTTCTCAAATGCTTCTCTCATGATTTTCATCAAATAATCAAATTCTTGTTTTGGACGATTAAAGTTCTGCATAGAAAATGAGTAAATAGTAAGTTCAAAAATCCCGAGTTCATAACACCAATCAATAAGCGCTTCGACTTTTTTTGCACCATATTCATGACCTTTCCATGGTTCTAACATCAGTCGTTTTGCAAATCGTCTATTCCCGTCAAGAATGATTGCAATATGCGAAACATTTCCCATAGGTCATCACTTGCGCCTTTTTTTCTTATCTTTTAATTCTGGAAAGAAATCTTCCTGGTAGGCTTTACGTTCTTCCGGTTCTCGAATCTCATATTTTTCTACAAGGAGATCGATGAGGATGGGTTGAATTTTAAGAATATCTTTCAATGTTAAAAACCCGATGAGTTTTCCTTTCTCCATGACCGGAAGTTGACGAATATTATGATCGCGCATGATAATGAGTGCATTATAGATATCTTTTTCAGGGTTAATAGTGACCACTTCTTCACTCATAATATCTTTAAGGAGAATTTTTTTTGGATCAATACCTTTAGCAACGACGTGACGAACAATATCTTCATCAGTCACAATACCCAAAGCCGTGTCCCCATCAACAATGAGGATGCTATTAATATTATGTTCAGCCATAAGTTTTGCTGCTTCAAAAAGTTTTGTCGTCTTCAAAGCCGTGATGGGCTTATTGGTCATAACATCCATTACTTTGTATCCTGTTTGCACGATATCACCTTATTAATGCGTTAATCAGAGAGAATTTAAAAAGGTTATTAAAATGAGTATTTGCTTAGTCAAAGGAAGCGTTACCGTCAATGTGCGAACATAAACAAACTAAACAGCAAGAAATTTTCATAGAATCCCAAGTGATGAAAATTTCCTTCGATAAAAACAATAAAATGCGAGCGACGGTAACGCATTAAACTTCAGAATACTGCATGAATACTAAAAAGATAATATGCAATAATAAAAGAAAAAATAAGAAAAATTCTCCTTAGTAATTCACCAATATCTCAACATCTTTTCCGAATATGGATTTGAGATGCTCAAATATCACTTCTTTGATGAATGCTTTTTCAGGAATCTCTATTTTTGCGATTGCCTGTTCTAATTCTTCTAAGGAACTTGCAACAATATTTGTAAAGTTTCCCTCACTTGTCATTGTTGCTTTCGTAATCTCTTTTTCTTCATTATCAATATCGTGGATGATGAATGCAAGTTTGTCTAAGAGGATGACTTCGCCAAATTTGTTTCCATGCTTCACACGAATCTTTACCCGTTCAAGTTCCCGGCCGCGTTTACGCTGCACATATTCGACGAGGAACCGGATGAGTTCGCGCGCATTCTTGTTGATTTCATAAACTTCAGTTTTTCCTAATTTTTTTGCGTCATAATCTTTTTTTGCTTTCACTAATTCTTTGAGTGTACGCAAGAATTTTTCCGGGATAAGACCTTTATGAACGATTTCTGACTCAAAAATCTTAATGATATCAGTATCTGAGACTTTCTCTACGCCTTCAAGTCGCAAGATATCACGAACAATCGTAACCACGCTTTCATAATTATGGACTACGGTCTCTTCTTCTTTGAGTTTTTCAATCTGCTTGAATAATTCATTGATGCGTTTCAAATATTTTTTTGAGTCATCGATAAGACTATCAATTTCTTTGCCTGAAACAATCTTCTTATCGCCATGTTCAATATCTTTACGCATCTTTAATATGCGCTCAATAATTGCAACATATTCTGGTTCTAACATCTTCTCTTTCTTCACAAAAAGATCATTTACCATTGCAGGTGTCTCTTTCGGCGTTGGTGGTGGAAGCCCATAGAGCATAATTGCTGCCTGTGTTGGCGTCAATGTTGCCCAAAAAAAGTCTTCTGTTGCTATCTCAGTCAATTTATATTGGACGCGTTCAAGTATCTGGTCTCCGGAATGCATGAACATATCAATAGATTCAGGACTGGGTTTGACTCGTCCCATCTGGAGGAGTTGTTTCCAGGGCATAAAGATCCCACGATCATAGAATGGTACGCCATCACGTAAAAATGTAAAGATGACTGGATTTGCCTCTTTGACAGAATCCCAAAAATCTGTTAAGATATAGACCTGGATATTGATCTTATTTTCAATACCAGTCATTTTTCCTGCATCAATACCCATACCGATAATAATTGCACGCAATTTATCTTTTAATTCTGCGCGCGTCATCTTTTTTACATCAGTATCATCAATAACAATATAGACATCAATATCAGATTTTGGTGTTGAACGACCCTGAACAATACTTCCTGCAAGAACATAGGCAACAATATATTTTTCGAATTTCTTTAAGACCATGGTCTTATGGACTTCTGAAATTCTGATAGCTGCAATCATTCCTTTATCATATAAAGGCATTGACATCGCAATTGCCTGTAAATAATCATATTTTGCATCATAACAGGACTGCCAGAGTTCTGTTAAGAGGAGTGTTTCGACTGCAAGATTCGAATCAACTTCAGTTGCCATTGCAGTAATAATCGCAGAGAGCTTCTCTTTAAGTTCTTCTTTAGACATTTTCTTACTATCAGAATCATCAACAAGGATGAGTAAATAGATCTTATTCTTATCCACAGGAATTTCTTTACCTGCTTCATCAAGTTCTGGCTTAGGTGGTGGGAGGAGTGTTATGCCAAGAACATAATCTTCAAACTTCTCAAGTACCTTTTTTTGGAATTGGTCAAGTTTCGTCTTTATCGCTTCAAGTTTTTTACGCGCCTCTTCAGGAATACCTGTCGGAATATCCATACTCGGTGACAATGATGCCGGTGGCGTCACATACGAATTTTTTGGTTCGACAGATTTTAATTTTTTAGCCATAATAATTCACCCATTTTAATGATTAGTACACTCATAGGAAAAGAAGAAACCGGATTTATAAATCTATTGATTGGGAAAACGAAAAGAGAAAAAGAGAAGAAAAAAATTATTTTTTCTTTGTATCATCCTTTTTGGGTTCAGTATACTTATGATCAAGATACTTCGCATTCATTTGTTGCTCACGCAAAGCACTACTTAAAGTCCCGCGAATACCAAGATAATTGCCGTTCTCTTCGATAAATCCTTTAGGTAGTGTATCTTTTGGCGAAGTAGTTTTATAATGATGGGATAATAAGCTCTGATAAAATTTTGGATCTTTATCCTCAGGAATAAGTTTTCCTATCTCGTGTTCGACTTTACTATCCAAATCTTGGGCATGTTTAGCATCTAAAAATTGTTGCAATAATTTATACGTTTTACCTGAACGCATTTGCTTTACTACTTGATCCATGGTCACGCCGCTTCTGGCATTAGATCGTACATAATTATTTATAAATTCACGTATCTCTGAAACATATCTATGGCGATATTTGTCATGTTCCTTATGATCTTTTCCAATAACAGTCGGATCCTTAACCTCTTTCGCATAAGCAAAATATGCATCAACCAACCCCTCTATACCTTCGTTTAATGTCTTAAATTTTTTACCTTTAAGTGCACCATGCGCATTTCCTAATGCATCTTGATGCATGTGATCTCGTTCATCAATATAATCTATAGGCACAGCCTTAATTATTTTATTATATAATTCCACATGTTCTGGAGGTTTTTCGTCAGCCATAATAATCACCCATTATAGTAAATTTTACTCATTTAAAGTGGTGCTTATATTTAAATGTTCTGTCTCTGTGTACTGACTCTTTTAACAATATTTAAAAACCTCAACCATCTGAATAGATAAAATCAGGGGTGAGTCTATTAATTTTCAACTTGTCGAATATATTCGTAAGAGTGTAACGCAAGGATATAGTGTTCAGGCTGTGCGCGCATTTCTCATCCAGAATGGATATACCCCGCAAGATGTTGATTCTGCAATTAAAGAATTTCAAGGATCTGCGCAAAATCCTCCAAGTACTCTTCAACAACCTTCACCTCTAGAATCGCAATTACGTAGCTATATTGCGTCACTTCTTGCGCAAGGATATAATCCGCAAGTTGTCCGTCAAGGATTACTCAATCAGGGGTATGACGCAAGCCTTGTTGATTCCATTCTTACCCCGAAATCCAGTTCTTCAAAAAAATCTTCAGGGAAAACAGTATTGATCATTTTCATTCTACTCCTCATGATCGGAATTGGCGCAGCACTTTATTTCTTCGTATTTTCAGAAACTCCAACACTTGAAATTACTGCCGTAGGTGATGGATACAAATATTATGCGGGAGATTCAATACCTTTTACTATCGCTATTTCAAGTTCAACAATAAAAAATGTTAACGCGCAAATAACCTATACGATTATTGCATTGGATGGGTCAGTGATACAAACACAAAATGAAAAATTGGCTGTTTCTCAGAGTTTACGCGAGAAGAAGAGTATTACACTTCCAAAAACTATTGCTGCAGGAACATATACGCTTAAGATACGTGTAGATTATGGCACTAAATTTGTCGATTCAAGCATTGAATTCATGGTCATGGAACAAATCATTCCACAAGTACCTGTTCCAAGACCAACAAGTACGAATACTAGTGCTACATCTCCAACAAAAACAAACACATTTCTCGGATTAAACACCAGCGCGCCTAAAGAATTATTTGGCGCAGTCATTGAACGCGTAAAGATTCAAGCGGCAGAAAATCCGAATACTGCAATCCAAACCTGTAAAGGATTAAGCGCAATTGCGCAAAGAGATGCATGTATTGAAACTATTGCAGAAGTGACTGGTGAATACAAATATTGTTCAGGAATTACAAACATTGAGTATCGGGACGGGTGTTATCTTGCATTTGTAATGAAGGGCGAAACAATTATATGCGCTCAAATCAATGATGTGCAAAGCCAAGCATATTGTAAACAGATAAGTCTTGTCAAAGCAATGGAAGAAGCCTATAAACGTGGAGACCAAGAAGAAGTCTTACGATTAAGTGAACAATTTGAACCAAAAATCTATAATTCTAATCCTGATCTTCCAAGCTATAAAGAGATTTATGGTGAAGAATCCACGCTTACGCTTGATGATTTGAAGGCACCGTAAGAAATTATTTGCTCGGCAGGCTCACAACAAACAAACCTATTCTAGATGCGGTTTAAGAGTTTGACGATATGTTTCAGATAATGCAGGTATCTCTCCGATTTCTTTAAGATCATCAATACAACGCGGATTTGGAATACGTAACACTGAAACATGGAGTGTATGCGAATTTTGTAGATCATCAGCGGTTATCCCGATACTATTACTCGAATTATAGCTTATTCCGCCCCACATTGCAGGAGTTATATTAATCGATTGTTTTGGTATATAGTCATGCTTAAGACAACCAACAACAGGATAGGGACCATCAACACATATCTCTTTACATTCTTTAGGAATGCTAAAGCCTTCATAATCAATGTATTGCGCTTTTACTTCATAATTTCCTGCAACTAATCGTATAGGAAGCGGTTTATCAGTAGCATTTCTTCCCACAACAATTGTCTGTGTCCAGGATTCTTCGAGTAGTTCACGAGTAATACGTTCAAAAGTAATCATAACAGTATCATTTTCGTTGATTTGCAGTGGAGTAGGATTCAACAATTTCCCTAGATACGTATTTTGTGTGTATTTGCGTTCTATAAAATATTTATCCACACTCACATTGAGTTCAACAACAGGTTCTAGATATATTATTCCTAAGTTTTGTGATTTTCCTGTTTGTGTTGTTAAGGGAATTTTTTTTGTGAGGTAGCCAAATTTTTCAAGTTGGATAAATCCATTGACGCATAGCGGAAGTTTTCCTTTGAATTCGCTCATCTTAGTGGTCGCGTTATACTTGATTTGTCCTAATGGACACTCGGCATAACCCCCGCATCCATAACTTATTGCAACAGTATTGAGTGATTTTTGATTATAGGCATCAAGTACTTTAAGTGTAATAAGTCCGCTTAATTGTTGTTCAGTTGCACAGAACAATGTCTCTTTAGGCCGATCTTTAATAGTATAATTCTGATTGCGATATTGCACAGTCTGACCAACAGTCGTATGTCCTAATTGATACTGTAATGTGCCTTTGGCCCATTCATACGGTCTATTACTCTCATTAAGCCATGAACGGATATTCTGATTCTGTTTAGTTGTCGATTCAAGGGAAAACATAAATGTGTAATACTGATTAGGTTTATATTCGTCACGAATCGTAACAATAATTGGGTATGAGATGTCGTAAAAGTATTGATATATTGTTGATTGTTCAGGAGGAAGCAAAGCTATCCCGGGTGTATTGATGGTTTTTGATGGACCAATAAGTTCACCATCACTTGGCCTAATCTTAAGATAGATATCTGTTTGTGGTAGAGAGAAATCTATGGTTGTGGTTTCAAGATTCTCTTTTTCAAAAAAATCCAGTGTTAATGCATTATAGAAACTCTTCTCATAAGGTTTAAGATTGGTTGTTGGTATTACTTGATATCCCTTTGTTCCTGGCACTTGGAATAATGGTACATAGCTTTGAAGTAATGTGTGGTATTTTTCTTTCACACTCGTCTGTGTCCAGAAATAGACATTATAATTATCGCTACGCGCATAAAGTGGAGGGAGCATGTTTGAATCCAAACCACTATAAGAATAGATAAGGAAGGTATTCAAGTTTTCGAGATAGCCTGTTTCGAATTCTGTTGCAGTAATGTTTAATGCCATTAAATAATATTTTTGTAAAGGGACATCAACAGTGGTATAATATTTTTCTATGCTTGAAATTTCTGTTGGTGTTGTAACATTGATAGGATATACTGCCTCGAACACCACATCTTGTTCTCTAATAGTTGTGCGTACAAGAAAATCTTTAGAATAGTTCATAATAAATCCTTGCGCTTTGAATTGCGCAAAATCATTAAAGCAATCTGCAATATTTTCTGATATGTAAATAGATAATTGCCGCTCCATTTCATCAAGATAAGGAGTTTGGGACATTAAGGTGCAATGATCACAACTTCCTTCAGTATAAGTATAATACCAGTAAGGAATTCCTGTATCTAAATCGTCAGGATCAGTATATGTAAGATCTGATTCATACTGTTTTTGCGGGTTTTGGATAAACGACCTGCCTGAAAGGTATTCATCTTGCGGATCAATGTAACCACCATGTTGACCGAGTAAAATTATTCCTTCCCTACCCACTTGATTCATACAATTCTCGACATATGCTTGGAGCGGTTTAAGCTGCAATGATACTTCTGTTCGGGTTACTGGCTCAGTTGTTTTTGCTTTATAGATAAAATAATAGGTAACTCCTGCAATAATTACGAGTAATAATCCTAAAATTACAAAAATAGTTATTTGACCTCTTTTCATGATTAACCTCCCCTTAAGGGGAATTAGCGGTATGTTAGTTTGACAACGTATGATTTAACCCACACGATTAATATAACCATTGATAGGAATAAGGGGATGAGGATGTACTCTTTGAGTAATGGGACCAAAAGTGAGTGGATTATTAGGATGATGAATCCTAAAATGAATAATATAATGAATGGGATGAGGATGTAATGCGCCTTTTTGAATCCTTCAAAGAATCCTTCAAAGAATGCTTGCGCATGGAGCATTAAATACGCATAGATAACTATACAGAGTATTACTAACGTAGCAAGAACATACGGGTTCGCTATAACAATAACTAAAAGAATGATAACAGCCAATAATATCGCATGAATCAAGGCATAACAACGTAAAAGTTTAAGGAATAATCTCGTATCCCATTTCTGTTTTCTGAGTAATCGGAGGATTGTATAATCAAAAAAGGTTAAAATTGCAATAGCGCTGATGAACGTAATTAGTGCAAGGATTACTGCCTTAACTATGAACCCTGTGAATAATGATTTTTGTTCTGCAAAACTTCGGGCTGCAAGTTCAGACACCCCCCCAATCTTCATCTGAGTTAAGATATCAATCACTGGACTTGCCTGCCGAACAAGGATTAAGAACACTGCAAACAGTAACAAAAATAAGATGAAAAGCACGAGATATTTAGCACATTCTAGGAAAAATATCTTTATAGGGATATGGATACTCTTTTTTATTGCGTTGGATTGTTTTTTAACGTATCCTTGGCTTTGTGACATCGACCACCTTTACCTGAAGTATTATTTCTTTTGAATCAAGATTTTTAATATATGCAATCGTAAAGTTCCGTGAAGCATAGAACGCATCATAACCTGCCTCGCCTTGGATAGGATCAGCAGTGGATTCCGGATATTCATAAACTTCGTCATCTACATCTTTAAGAAATACTTGGTACTTAATAGGATCATTTTTTGGCTGGAGATACCATGAAATCGTGTATAATGATTCATTAAATGTGAATAGTTCGCGAGAGACACTAATCGTGGCAGTATCTGCATACACTCCTTGCTGGAGGGAATCTTGATTGACATAATTATTCTGATTATCATATTGTTCAAGACTGGTGGATACATCCATTGCGCATACTTCAACCTCCCAACGCTTAATAGTATAACCAAATAATCCCTGTTGTGCTCCACCATCAAGATTGCCACAACCACCAAACGGACACCATGAAGACATTGTATTAATTGTAGGATCCAAAAAATTGTTCCAAACATAATTATTACTGCTTGCTGCAAAAACTGCAGGTATACATAAAAGTAGTATGATTAAGATTTTAATTCGCATAATCTAATCCCTCACAATAATCTTTGATCTTAGCTGGATCATCAGGCCTGCTCTTCTTACTAATATCAGTAAATATCGCACCATTAAACACTTGAGCAATCTCCGGCCAGCGGAGGATAAGGTTAAACCCACCACAACCAACTGCGTACCAACCATCTATTAAGGTATCGCCGTTAGCTCCCTTTTGATTATACCCGCTTTCCGTTGCTGTACTTGTAGGCACTTGGAATGCATCATTAGGTGTTGTGCCATCTGCTTGAAGCGAACTTGTCGCGCCATTATATCTTGAACACGCAACACTATACAATTTCTCTGGGACCTGACCGACAACCCATGTAAGTGAAGATTTTAATAATCCTGCAAGGAATACATTAATGAATGGATCATTAATTTTAGAGACCGCACCATCAACGTATAAACATTCATTCATCTGATACTCACGATCACAGATAATTGTAGGAACACCCGCAGCAGCCTGTGTTTGCAGGCAACTCACATATTTACACGTAACCTGCTTATCCTTCTGCGAATTATAAAGGATTGCAGGGATGCAGAGATTATCATAATCCGTAGACCGATACGGATTCACAACCCATTCCTCAGAATCAAGCTCAGAATAAAGTTTCATATTACGCTGGATTACGCGGTCATTAGAAGCTTGAAGATTACCCCAATCAGCTGCAGCATAACCAGTAGTATCAACAACACGACCAGAAATGAAATCACGTTGATCGGTTAGTTGAGAGGAGACTGGGGAGATTGCGTGTGTTGTTCCACGAATGTTCACTTTATGATATGATGATTTTTTTACACCATCTGCTAATTCTTGAGCAGACTCGTACTTTGCAGGATTATCTCCCGAACGCTCGACATAAAAATTTTTAGAGTTAATTTTTCCTGTAAGTTGACTCCTATCATTTCTGGCCGAAGGAATAAACCCAAAAGTTTTTGTTTTATCCTTAGTATTGGCAAACCACCCAGTACTCTTAGATTTAAACAAATAATCTGCATAAGCGTTCGGATTAATATTTGTAATAGTAATCGTTTCTGTTGAAGGTATCGGTGTATCTTTACCACCTGAATACCTGAAAAGTTGAACTTTACCATCTATGACACCGTACTGAATTTGATCGCCAGTATTATCATCTTTACCAACGATATATCTTTTTGAATTCTCTTTTTGTTGTGCCATTAATTTCTCAGCAGCGGTCTTCTGATCAGCAACAGCCTGCTGTTCAGGAGTCAACTTAGTAGGACCAGCTTTCTCAACAGGTTTCGGTGCTGCTTTACTAAGAGCTTCTAAGAATTTAAGTTTTTCATCATTACTGGCCTTTTCAATGTTTAATTGTTTAACATCGGCCAAATTATTGAAATATGTTTCAAATACTTTTTTCCCTTCCGCGGTTAAATCATTATTTAAAAAATATTTAGCAGTGGCTGCAGGCGATAATTTATTAATCCATTCTGTGTATTCAGTTGTTTGTTTTTGTGTTAATTGATTACTAATGGTGTTTTGAGTAGTTGTTGCTGCAGAAATATCCTCTTTAAGTTTTTTGGCATTCTTTATATATGTATCTTTCTCTTTTTCTAATGCTGCTTTCGCTTCTTCTTTCGCTTTTGCCTCTGCCTGTTTCTGTTCTTCGGATTTTGTGTAGTCTTCTTTTACTTTATCGCTTGCGGTTTTTATTAATCCTCCCTTTCCATCACTACCACCTATTATTGTAAGATCGGCAACGATATTGTTTAATTGATCGAATTTTGATTTATAAACGGAATTAGTTTGTATAAGGTAATCTTTTAAAGCTGCATCAGTAATTTGCGCATTAGGATTTGCTTTAATAAATGCGCGAATATTTTCTTCATCCTTAAGCATTTTTTTCATATCGTCAGTAATGCCTGTAGCGAGTTTACCATAATCTTCTTGCAGCTTTAACAATTCGAGCAAAGTCTTCTTTGCTAGTTCAGAAGCATCATCTGCGTTAGCAATATCAGTTTTCAAACTATCCAAGTATGCTTTGACTTTTGCATCGTCTTTTTCTCTCTGCGCCCATGACGCTGTTATACTTTTCGTATCCATATATATCGAATATAATCCACTCGGTTTATAGAATTGGCATGTATATATCTGGCATCCGATCTTGACATAGTATCCCGTTGTCGTAGCATACCAGTCCATTCCTGTTGGCCAGACCCATTTTTGTACGAATCGGTCTGCTTCGTTAAGAGTTTTACCTACTGCATTCCAAAGTCCTTCTCCACTCCCGAACCATGCTTCAAGTACTAATGCTAAGGGATAGATCACTACTGTCTTAATGGTTTGAAGCGCACTGTTAACTTTTACAACCATATTTGCGAGATCGCATGTTGCTCCAAGTATCTTATCGATGGTTCCATAAGTCTTTATTTTTGAGTCTAATGCGCGCAGTTTCTCTTTTTGTATGGTAATTTTTTTATCATTACTCTCATCAATTGTTCCTAAGGGATTGTCGTATGGTTTGACCTTTATTTTTACGACGTCAATTTCTGGTCTGGTATATACAATATTTCCTTCGCGAACACGCATTTCAATAGTGCAATTGACAGTAAAATCCGTCGCAGGCAATTGGTCCCCGCCCTTGCCAATAAATAAGGTGAGTAATGGTTTTAATCCATTTTTTCCACTAGTAGTAATATAATGTCCAGTACCCATGATATCACGTTTTTCAGTATCAACACCACGACATTGGGATACCTTATACTCAAGCACTGTTACTCCTGTTGGACGTTTAGGATTGACGATTAAGGGTACGAGACTCTTGACTGAGATATAACTTGCAGTTCTGCGATCGATACGGATAGGATCCTTAACAGTAATTTCCTTAATCAGATTCGGCGGAGCATCAGTCCGTGCTTGGCAAATACTTAACTTGGGATCTCCACCATTGACTATTAATCCGTGCCCGGCAATCACTGCCTTATTTCCTGCAAGATCGCTAATAGTAATATCTGCATCGACGGTTTTAGCATCAGGATCAAAGTCTTTGATCTCAATGTGACAATCCCATTCATCCTCATTTACTGCCTCGCATGTTCCGACTTGCGTATCGTGTGTGGTAAATTCTGAAGTATTAACAACAAATTTTAATTCTGGGCTTTGCGCCTCTTTGACTTTGAAATCAAGTTCTAAACTTTCGCCAGCTACTGGGCAGGTTGTTGATGCAGTGATGTTTCCTGTAATATTCGGTGCGATATTATCAACAAGCACCATCCTTTCTCCTGACTGCACCATATTTCCATAATCATCTGATGAAGGATATGCAATAGATACCCGCACATCACCAGTAACGTCATGGAATGAATAACATTTCCATGTGGTATCAAACCGACAGAATGCAATTGCGGAATTCGAACTATCATCATATCTTAATCGTACACCATTTAATGAATAATTTGATGTTGAATCGAATTCTGCAAGAAAGGAATGCGAACCAGTCCGCGTATAACACGTATTCTTATCTGCAGTACACTGTGATGGTTCTGGACCAATATAGAGTAATTGTCCTGCACTATTCTGTAACTTGAATGTCTTTGTAATGTTTTTTACTGATCGCATCCCATTCGTATCAGTTGCAGTAATCCCAACAGTAAGTGTAGGATTTGTCGTATGTAATTGAATATTATTGAAGGAACAATCATACGTTGTTGTTCCAGTGGCATCTTTGATGCAGGATGCAGGTTTAGACTGATACTCATACTTTTGTGCAGGATTTGTAGTAAAACTTGTAAGATTTCCAAAAACATTGTTAGGATTCAGATTCATATCATCAATCTGCACGCGCACACTTACAGTCACATCCCCGCTTCCAGAGATTGCATTCACAATTCTGCCGCCAATCATCAGGTCAAAATCTTCTGTGATAAGTGGTGGTGTAAAGTCTCCAGAAATAACAGTACTTGCTGTTCCGCGGTTCCCTACATTATCAACTGCAGTTGCATTAACCGTAAGATTATCTTGTTGAATGTTTGTAATCGAAAAATTAAGTGTTCCATTCTTTGAACACTCATTCGGTGTTCCATTAATCGCAAATGGATAATCCCTGTCTGCTTTGATAGTCAGACTCTTTATTCCTGAACAATTTAATGCGCCAGGATATGCAGTATCTGTAATCGTATAATTGATAAGAAGTTGTCCAGTAGCAATATCTCGAGTGTAATTAAGCGTGATATTAGGCGCTTCGACATCAACGATTAAGGAAAGATTTTTTGAACGAGGAGCAGGAATATTCTCAATAATAGTAAAATTGAGTAAACCACCAGGTTGCGCTCCATCACCAATGGGTTGAGTACAATTAACCATATTCCCATCAGGAATACACGTCATATTAATAGATCCTGTTGCAGTCTTAATACTCATATTCGAAGTGCCGTATGCAAAGAACTGGGTATTATCCTGTCCTGCGCGGAATCCATTCAGGTTATCCTTCCCATAGACTTCTGCGCGGGTGATTGTCGCTAATGCTGCACTACTAAAAAACGTGATAGAAATCATCAGATAAATAATGATGAGTGCAACAATTTGTTTATGGGTACGTTCAGACATATAATTCACTGCTCTTCAAAACTTGGTGTTGAGTAAGTTTATTTTTTCTACTCATAACTCGGTCTTAACAAAAATGTTTTGCCCTGCTGATAATCTTCAGGTGTTTGTGCTTCTTCAATCATCTTCCATGAATTCGGAACCGGCATCTCAAGGACATATAATACTAATATCGAATTCTCATAAACATCATTTTCAGTAAGGACCACATTCAATCGCGCTCCGCCCGTAATCCACGCATCAAATTTCGTTTCATTCAGAACGATTTCTGTACGTCCAGGAATACACACACCGAGTACTTCGGGGATTGTACAAAATGATCGCACATCTTTCGGAATCGTAATCGGTTTATTTGATACGATAAATGCATCATAAAGATAGGTACCCGGAACAATACTCAGATTATATGTTTCTAATTTTCCGATTGTCAAACTTTGATCATCCTCTGTGGATGATTGGTTTTTGAGGAGGGAGAGTTGCGCTTCAAGTTCATTGCGTACTGACTCATTAATTGCGCCCTGCGCATAGTATTCATAAATTTTCGACGCTTGACTGGTAATACTCGATCCTACAAGGGTTTGATTCTTCTGCGTATACATTAAGAATCCGACGAGCGGGACATCCTCGTCTCCTGTCTGTTCTTTGAATCGGTTAAATGATACGAATACTGAATCAGAATCACCAATAGGCGTTACTGCTTGATTATAATACGCAATTGCCCCTGCGCCCATCCCGCGGATTTTTGCAACTTGCATCGGTGTTCGTTTATAGATTTTTACCTGTTTTTCAACAATCGGCCAAAGCGCTAACTTGAAAAGACGTGTATCAACACCCTCATCATTATTGAAGGGGATGCTTGAACCCATATACCCTGGTTTTTCATAAATAATTTCCCCCCCAAATTGACAAAATGGCATGCGATCTTTCAAGACTGCTTTTTTCGCCGACATCTGCGTTGTACCAATACTATACTGGGGACCACAACGATAAGAGATAATAACACCATCGAGGGGTTTTTGCGTATGTTTATCAGAAGTCTCAATAATAATAGTCCTATTCGGTTTTTGGATTACAGAATCAAGTTCAACACCGCGTGTCCCATTTCCATACTGTACTACGGTAATATTTCCAGTAACAGGGACATTTTGCCGGATATTTGCTTCAAGTGCAATAGTAAAAGAATATCCTTCACCATTAAATGCTTGAGGATCAGTAAGTTTTATCATGACCGGATAGGAAAGATCATATTTGAATCGGTAATCATTCATAAAAAATTGTGCCATTTTGAGTATCTGATTATCTCCCGGATCAATGGATGCAGGTTTGATAATTTCTGAATCACCGATTTTAAAATAAATGTCCGTATACGGATAGAGTATATTTGCACGAAGTGGACTATATGAAGTATCAGAAACTTTAACGAGCATGCTCTTATAAAATCCTTCCTCAAAGGGGAGATATTTTTCGTCAGTACCACCCGGAGAGATACTTTTCGCATTTTGTGCATTCACAATCTGAATCATATTCACATAGGGGAGAACATCATTTTGTAATTGTTCTTTAACTTGCGACCGTATCCAATACTTTTTTTCAACAACCATAAATTGCACCCCAGACATTGGTGGGAGTAATCCTTCGTTGATTCCAGAATATACTGAGATAAGGTTGAGTGTGACCCGTTCGATAAATGTTGAATTCATTTCAGCGATATAGATATCAGTTGCAAAAAGATAGAGATCTTTTAGTGCAACATCGTGTTTGGTATAGAAATAAGGAATCTTGATAGTTTTTTTAGTTCTCTGAGGCTGTATTATTAATGGATAATCTAATTTGAAACTCACATCGTGATCATTAATCTGACTATCGACCTTCAGTGTTCCTGCAGTAATATCGAATTGGTCTTTAAATGGCGCAAACCCTGCAATACATTCATTGATATGTGACTCAATAAAACTATTTAATTGTTTTTCCATACTCCCATCGCCTTGAGCAGAGGGGAGGATACATTTTACATTATTTTCACACAATGCAGGTTTTCTTGTCTCTAAACAACCAAATGGTGAGGATGGATTGACACAATCATCTTTAAGATAATACCAGTAGGGAATGATTTGCGGTGAAAATATTAGTGCATCAGAAGTATATGCTTGTGGGCTTATCCGCATCCCCGGCATATGCGCGCTATCAATATATCCGCCGTTATTTCCAAGGGTGATTAACGCATTCTTGGATACTTGCGAAAGGCACTGCGTCACATAGACTTGAATGGGTTTTACTTCATCACTTACTTCTAATTGTTCAATTGGTGGTCGAACTTTCGTTGCTGATGACTGCACATAAAAATAGAGTGCAAGACTAAAAAGTATAATAATCGCTAGAATAATAAATATTGTGATCTGCCCACGTCGACTTAATCGCGTAGGATATACTTGCATGTTTGGTCGGTGGTGCGATTTCATGTGTGATGGATGATGAAATTTCATAGTGATATAATACTCCTTTTTTTCTTTGTGACTCCTCTTCTATTCGAGTACTCCAGGTTCCTGAGGGGTTGTTCCCCTATTTGTTTGAACATTACGTGTATCCACGCCGATTGCGGAATTTAATTGGGCTGATGGAATAATCAGTCCTTCATCAACTGCAGGATTTCCGGTATTGAATACATTCTCTTTGATATCACGACAAAAGATAGTATCTGCCCCGATAACACGTGGCGGATATGCAGAATCAAAGACCATACAGAGTTCATCAAATTTTTTGACACTTGCAAATGCTTTCGTGACTTGTTTGACTTCAGACTTTCCAAGAGTCTGTTTTGCAGTATATCCTTTCGCAACAACTCCTGAACCACGGAATTCGATGTTAAAGGTAATATCAGGATCATCTTGTTCCGCATAGACTGGTCCAAGATAATAGACGAGCGTATAAATATAATAATGTGAATTATTTATTGATGTATTCGCGCGCGTCATCTCCACACGTTCAGCAGCAAAATTAAGGACAGGCTGACATGCACCATATTTACAGGAAATGAAACTTCCATCAGATGATGTACCACCCGCAATGTTCACAACATCGGGATTGCACAAACTCGTCTTCCATTCTTCAGTATCTAAATATTTGATAACACCATTAAACCATTCACTACCCCAGTTCTCTGTTGTCATAAAATCAAGGACATGACTTGAGTATAAAAATTGTAAACCAAAATTGAGTATCTCACCAAACTGTTGGGCACTTTGTACCTGCGCATATTTATCTTGTTCATGCTGGTATTCCTGCTTCTTTGTCAGACCAGAAATCTTATCAGGAGTATTTAATTTTGCTTTGATATCGTTAAGTTCTTTCGTTGATCCGGTTTCCTTATATTGTTTGACTGCAAGATTCCAATCTGCCTGACAACCAGCAGAAGAACAGACTCCTGCATCTTCCATATTTGTTAATAATGCAATTGAAGGAGTATCATAAGTATCTTTCCATTTATTATCAAGGAAATCTGTTGTTGGCGCTTTACCGTCTTTATCAACAAATTTACCATCTTTTTCAGCATAACCATATTTTGCTGCAATTATCTTTTTCGTCTCAGCATAGCTTAACTTACCAAAGTCATTAATCGTGGTTTCTAATGCATCAATACGTTTAACATTCTGTTCATAATGATATTCGAGATACACCGGATCTGCAAGTGAAGCATCTTTCTTCATCTCTTCAAGAGACTTACCACCAAACATTTTTACTTCTGCTAACTCATTCACTCGAGCATTGTATGCTTTACCAGCTTTTTCAGCATCCGATATATCAACTGCAGTGCCATCGCTACTTAAAAGTTGAGTAAATTGCTTTATCTCTGTCGGATCAGTTAATTTATTTGTAGTATACTTATAATTTAATGCAATCAATGTTGCACGATCATCATTCGCTTTTGCAATAGCAGTATATTGTTTCTGCGTGAATTTAGGCTGAGGAATATTGATGTTGTTGAGTGTGGACCACATATTTTGTTCAATTTGACAATTCGGTTGACCTACACATTTTGCTTGTTCACACATGTCAGGCAATACTTCATATTTGAATCGCGCAGCGCGCGTACTACGTCTGTTGCCATCAATAAATTGTGCGATTTGAATAGGGATCTGACAGGCATAAATTTTCCACGAAGGTGGGAGCGCAGCCGTACTACTTGCCGAATATATATCAGAGGCCGCAATATTAGTAAAATCATATTCACTACAAATAGTTTTTTTTGCAATAGTATTTGCGGCGAGCGGACCGATATTATTTGCAATATCACGTAAATTGTTGGCATAATTTTTCACAAATTTTAGTGGAAGTTGCGGTGCATCCATAATTTGCCCAACAACAAGAGAGCATGTTTGTGTTGTCTTTACTTTATCACACACAGAGATATCTGTTGCATGCAACGAAGATGTTTTAAGACAATACAAATAATTACATTCTGTCTGACGATATTTGTTTAAATTAAAAACAATTGCAGGCCAACATTTTTGATCAATCGCGGCAAGAATACTGTTTGCAGGATCAGTAATATTTGCATTTTTAAACAAGCCCTTTTCTCCAATGGTGTCTTCGAGTGTATACATCGTATTATCTGAGGATGCTGCTTTATTAGCTACTTGACAACTTAGAAATGTACATGCCTTTTTAACGAAACTCCCGCAATTTTGCGCAGCAGGCTGAACATCCAAAGCTTTACCTGCTGCATCGAAACGTACTACTTGTTGGTTAGTTACTCCAGGAAATTTTGATTTATCAGAATAATATATATTATCTAATTGCGTATTTGCATTTTTTTCTTCAGGTGCATAAAAACATTGGAGTATTCGCGTCATATCAAGATTTAGCTGTATTCCAGAATTACTCATTTGCTGACCAAGTCCAAAACTCACTCCCTTTAACATATCTCCCGCAACACCAATAGCAGTTCCCATAAATTGTCCAGCTTCTAAATATGTTTTAAATTGACAAATAGTTTGCAATGTAGCAACAAGCTTATTCAATGTTCCAAGCATTTCAAATTTTACCCAATCATTATTTTCCTGCGCTTTAATCTTGTCAGTGATTGCTTGTCCTGGTGTGGGTAGTGCAGAATTTCTGAATACAAAAGGTATTTCGATAGTAAGTATCTGCGGTTTCGTATAGACTTCATTTCCTTCTTGGACCATAGCACTAATATTGCACGATATCTTGAATTCATTATCGATGCCATTAATGAATGAGGGATCAAGATCTTTACTAAACATAAAATCGATTCTGTTTTTTTGTCCGACAGGCGTATAGGGATCGGCAATCGTTACTTCTGAAAATATTCGATTTCGCTCACGATAACCTTTCTTATTAATATAGATACAATCGCTTGCCTTTACTGTCTGATATAAAATTTTTGGATTTTTTCCAGGCTTTGCAGCAACAGTATAGGTTGCATAAGTAAAAAAATCAAGACGATTCTGTGATGCTAAATCAAGAGCGATACGATTAATCCCGGATTTTGGCGTAACATCGCGCGGATTGAATTGCATAACAAGACTATTTGGTGTCGTATTATCTGATTTGAACCCGAGGAGTCGCTTTGTTATGGTCTTTGAAAGTGTATTTCCTGCAGTATCGCTATACATAAACTGCATTGCAGCATCATAATACCCATCATTAATAGCATTAATGATCCACGTACAAGAGAAGGTGTCTGAATCATTTTTTTCACACTGCCCATCTTCTGTACTATTTTTTAGTTTTTCCAAATATGCAGAAGCATTAAGTTCTGCACTATCAGACTCTCTGACTACAGTATTTACAGTAATAGTTGCGCCACTAATCAATAAATTGGATACATAATCACTCGACCAGGAATCATTCACAAACGTAGGCGCAGTGGTATCGCAGGTAACACTCTTCTCAATAGGATCAACAGGATTCCCAGAATCATCGGTACTTCCTGCAGCAATACGTAAACGAAGTGATTGACCGGATGTGCAGGCAAGCGTAATATTTCCTGAGACACATACGCGTTCAGAACAATTCACTACAGGAATGATCTGATTATCTAATTGGAATGCAATATGTTTTGTTAAAAAATTATCCTTATCTAAGACTACACTAAAAATGTTGTCTTCCCGATTAACAAAACAATTTCCCGCGCTATCACAATGATTTGTTCCAATATCTGAAGGTTTAGGAATTGTATCATCGATAATAAATGTGATATTCTCTGATACCGTGTTCTTATTCCCGAAGGTATCAGTAACCGTAATACTTGGATTGACATCTGCATCATTAATGTATAACGCAACATTGCGGATTATGCAATGATATACGACATCAGTTGCATTATATACACAATTAGATTTTGGGACTACAACAGATCTAAGTGTTGGCGTGCTTGCAGGATTTGAATTGAACGAAGAGAGATCCGCAGTGATGGTTGAGATATTCTCTTCCACAATGTCGAATGTCACATCAACAGATAACGCTGCATGATGTGAAATTGTTGAAAGCACTTCATCGCCCTGCATCACTTGCAAGTGTGAAATATCTGGAGGAGTAACATCAATAGTAATATTTTTCTTCTCAGAGATCTTGTGATTGCCGACGCGGTCAGAGACATCAAGATAAAACTCGTCAGTTCCGGAATTCGTGACAGGAATCGCAACAGAATCACTAATTGTACATCCTGAAAATTGGGACGTGTTAATAACTACAGTTGTTAATTCACTACTCCCCCAATGCACGGTAATGTCTTTAATACCTGCACATCCTGATCCTCCATTAAACGCCGTATCAGTAATTGCATATTGAAGAACAGTCTTTACTGTTCCATTATCTAAAGAGAAAGCAACATAATACGTGATATCACCAATGGAATTATCAAGAGTGATGGTTTTGAAAGCAGAATCTGGTTCAGAATTATTTACAGTATATGATGCACTCGCAGTCATGATACTATCAGTAATTGTACATACACAGAAGAATAATCCGCCATTCTGACTACACGGACATGATTGGTTACTCAGAGAAACAGCACCTGCAACACTCGAAACATTCAAGGTTATGGTATCATTTACTGCGCGATATCCACTAACACCATCTTTTCCAGAGATACTACTAATAACAAGATATCCATACGCTGAACTCACTGACACCAAAGTCAAGAGCATAATTAATACGAATAACCCTTTTGTACTCAAACCTACACCCTCAAATATAAAACTAACATACTCTTGCCCACATCATTTATAAATATTTCTTTTTTAAGCATCGACTTAATTAAATGAAGCGTTACCGTCAATACGCGAGTATTTTCAGATTCTGAACCAAGAAATTTTCATAGAATCGTCAAAAATGAAATTTTTGATCGTGCCGAAGAAACTCTTCGAGTTTCTAGGCCCAAAAAATCCAAAGGATTTTTTCGGGATCAGAAATTTTCAATTTCTGACATGCAAATGATGGAAATTTCCATTCATAAAACATAAGAATACGAGCGACGGTAACGCAGTTAAATTCGAAATACAAGAAATACTAAATACAATCGCATCCTTATCTTACAATTCCATTACTCACGCGATCTACACGAATCGGTCCGCCTGACGAATAGAGTTCGACATCATTATACAAAACTGTCGAATCTTTCACCATAATTTTTGCTTTCAGGAATTGGTCAAGATTAATCTTCGGAAGCGATTGAATGATATCGATTTTTGATGCGTCTCCACTACGATAGATATATTCTCCGACTTCACCTTGCGGTTCAAGCAGTCCCACAACATTATTCTCTTCAGCAGCAAGAAGCATGCCATTACTTTCAACACCGCGTAATTTTGCAGGTTCAAGATTTGTGACGACAATAATTTTTCTGCCGAGTAGTTCTTCAGCAGTATAATACTGAACGAGTCCTGAAACAATGGTTCGCTGCTCATCGCCAAAATCGATTTCTTCAATATAAAGTTTTTCAGCCTTTGGATGCTTAGTAACACCAACGATTTTCGCAACGCGGAGTTGAATATGGTCGAAGGGATCAAGAGAATGCACGACGTTTGGGAGTGCATGCGTTGCTCCAGCAGTAGTAGCACTCGTTTTTGCAGTTGCGGATTTTTTTGCACTCGCAGATTTCGATTGTTTTACTCCAGAAAACATTTTACGAAATTCCTGAATTTCCTTATCTTCAATTTTTTTGAAGAGTAATGTTGCATCATGGATGTGATGTCCTGCTTCTACAGATAATACGCCCAAATCATCCCAATCATGGGGCGGGATATGTAATTGTTCACGAATGCTTTGCGCAGCCATAGGCATGTAAGGAGAAATCAGTATCGAGAGATCTTTTACAATATTTGCAAGCATGAAAAAACAGGTCGCATTACGCTCTGCATCAGGATTTTTCCACGGTTCACATTCCTGCAAGTACTGATTTGCAAGCCGGGAAATGGACATAATCTCTTTTAATGCTTCTTTAAGATCAATAGCATAAAGAAGTTTAGTGGCTTTTTGTTCAATAGTTTTAATTGCAGCAAGAAGTGTTTCTTCACGTGCAGTCAAGACCGCTTTTGGAATCGTTGAAGCGAAATTTTTTCCGAGAAATACTGTTGTGCGATTCACAAGATTTCCTAAATTCCCGACAAGTTCACTATTATTCTTAATCCGAAAATCATCCCAGGAAAATTCTGTATCCATTTTTTCCGGACGATTGATCATGAGATAATAGCGATACACATCCGCAGGTATTCCGGTGGATTTTGCATCGTCGCCAAATACTCCAAGATTTCTGCTCTTCGAGAATTGTCCGCCTTCATAATTCAAGAATTCATTGACAGAAATTTCAGACATTAATGTATAGGGTTCTTCTGTTCCGATAAGAAATGAGGGAAATAATATGGTGTGGAATGGAATATTATCTTTACCCATAAATTGCACGAGATGTGTATGTTCTGGAGTAAACCACCACTCCTTCCAATCTGCACGGTTCTCTTTGGTGATTCCAATATATCCAATAGGTGCATCAAACCATGAATAAAAGACTTTATCTTCAAAACCTTTAAGTGGGACGTGAATTCCCCATTTCAAATCGCGCGTGATACAGCGCTTGCGAAGACCTTCTTTGAGCCATGCATGCGTCATGGTCCGTGCATTATCAGACCATTGTTTTTCTACACGAGAAATCCATTCGCGTAATTGCGGTTCAAGTTTTGGAAGGTCAATAAATAAATGTGTAGACTCCTTAACAAGAGGAGTGCCCTTGCATACTTTACATTGAGGATTTATGAGTTCGTGCGCGTCGAGAAGCGCGCCACAACTCTCACATTGGTCGCCGCGTGCATTCGTATATGCACATTTCGGGCATACGCCTTCGACGAATCGGTCTGCAAGAAATCTTGCGCAGGATTCACAATACAATTGTTCAAGAGTTTCCTCAGCAATAAACCCATTTTCATGCAATTTATTAAAAATATCAATAGTGACCTCTGCATTTTGCAAAGAAGATGTCCGACCATAACAATCAAAATCGCATTCAAACCAGTCATAAATCTCTTTATGAATTTTCTCGTATTTATCGCAGAGTTCTTTTGTTGTCAATCCTTCTTCAATCGCTTTGGTTTCCGACGTTGTTCCATGCTCGTCAGTTCCAAGCACTGAAATCACTTGTTCTTTTTTAAGCCGGAGAAATCGCGTATAGACATCGGCGCTGATTACACAGACAAGATTACCAAGGTGCGGAACATTATTGACATAGGGCAATGCAGATGTGACGAGATATTTTTTTACAATATTTTGATTTGCAGGAGTAGGAGTTGTCATAGAGTAATGAATGAAGCGGAAGTTTATAAATATTTATCTTTCACCTAGTTTTTTATACACATTTTTTCGATGATTGATATCAACTATGAGGATTACGAGTTTGTCATCAACAATTGCAAGGATGATTCGGTAATCACCTACGCGATACTTATAGTAGGGTGAATTGGTAAGTCGTTCTACAAACTGATGCGGCCGGATACGGATACGTTCAAGCGCATATGCAATACGCTGTTGAATTTCTTTCGGAAATTTACGTAAATGTTTCTCTGCATCAGAGGATAAAATGACTGTATACATCTAACGCATCCCCAATCGTTTCTTTACTTCTTCAAGCGTCACTATTCGTCCTGCAGCGATATCTTTCTCTGATTGTGCAATATTGCGCTTTGTCTCCTCTGAAAGTTCAAGAGTATCCTCAATAAGATTCCAAATAATATCTTCATAGGTCTCTTTTGCTTGCAATTTTCTGCGTTTTAATTCTCCGAGGAGTTTTTCACTTACTTGGATTGTTGTTGCCATAGACATTCTATAGTCGTCTACAGTATTTAAAGGTTGTGAAAATTTCATCGTGAGTGCAATGACATCTTAAAGCATAAGAAACAATACTTCTTCATAAGCCTTTCGCAGAAAAATTCGAAAAATTTACGGAAATACTATCTGAAAAGAGTAACATTTAAATTCTCGTAATAAATCCTTTCAGTGGTGATTATTATGAATAATGGAACAATTTATCGTTTATCTCAAGGAATCGAACCTGTTATTGCAGATATTGAAAAAGATTTTCCAGAGATAATATTTGATAAACAAGAATATTTACGAATGTTTAAAGACCTTGTTCGTCCTATTGAAAAAGGCACAAAAACAGTAACAATACGTTATTGTGAAGGAAAAGTACGCATACCTGTGGTTGGGATAGACCAAAAAATTAAGATTATGCAAACAACACCTGAAAAACCTTACGAAGGACCATTTGTTGCATCAATACAAATTCCGCAAATATTTATTTCAAAAGTCAAGGATTTCCCTCTAGAATTCGCTCGACTTGACGGATATAACAATAAAGAGGAAATGATTCAAGATATTTCAGGAATTTATCTTAGTAAACAAAAGCGATTGCTACGACCTGATGAAGTGCTCTCTATGTATTGGATTGAAAATTTTAAAAGAATATGGAAATAGAAAAATTTTAATTTTTTATTTTTTATTCGTCATCATCCATATCTTCAACTTCTGCAGTCTTGCCTTTCTTCTTTTTGAACTGCTTCATCTTCTTGGTGACGTCGATTGGTTCTTTACATTTTTCGCATTGCGTGCGTAATGTCTTGGCGCCCATAATCGATTTATGTTTGAAAGGCAATTGCGCCTGTCCCTTGAACTGACATTTCGGGCAGGTATAATCGATGTTTGCAGTAAGTTTTTCTTCATACGAAGTTTTTTCTTCAGTGTAATTACATGCAGGACAAACATATTCTTTCGCGCGGATCTGAATTTTTCCTTCAGGCCCTTTCGGTTTTCCCATGAATGCTTTTTTGCATTTCGGACATTTCTCGCGAAAGACCCAGCAGCGTGCAAATCCCGTATAGTTTTCGCCGATTGCACGGTTCGTAAAATAGATACATTCATCCATTGATTGTGGTTCGACAAGTTTTACCATAAAAGACACCTCGATATACGTTCACACTTATTTGTTATTATAATCACCCACCAACAAATCCCATAATTCCTTTCTGAATGAAATCTACTGCAAGTGCTGCAAGGAGTAATCCTAATACTTTGGATAGGATTTCGATGATTTCTGTACCAAGCCAACGTTGGAAATGATGGGCGAATTTAAGGATGCAAAATGATACAATAAGGACTGCGAGTGCTGCAAGCCCGGGGATAATATATCCATAACTTTTTGAAAGAATGATAATAGTTGTTAATGCTCCTGGTCCTGAAAGGAGTGGTGTTCCGATGAGGATGGCTGCAGATTTCGTCTGTTCTGCCTTAGTCGAATAATCAATCGCAAGAACAGTCGTGACGCCCATAATAAGAAGGATTATTCCGCCTGCAATCATGAATCCATTAAAACTAATCCCGAGAATATTAAGCAAATATAATCCGGAAAATAAAAATATGAAAAGTAATGCTGCGGCAACGCCGATTGCAGTCCAAATCGCTTCGTTCGATTCCTTAATCGACATATTTTTTGACATCGAGATAAAGTAGACTGCACTCATGAATGGATCAATAATAATAAACAGTGTAATAAATGATTTGAGTAATTCTTCAAACATGGTTTCACATATTCCTTGACGCTGATTTGCCAAACAATTACTAATAATCAATCTTCAGTATTCGCGTATGGCTTCTTATAATTTTCGGAATTTTTAAATTTAATTCTTTTCACTTCAATACTGAGTGCAGTTCTCATGACTTTAATATAATTCGGGCATTCAATAGCGTCGAGGTTACGCGTTTTGCAATAGTTGAGGATTGCCTCTTTTTCTTCAGGATTTATGTACGCAATAGTCACATTGATTCCGATAGCATCGCGATGTAAAATAGTGTATGAAGAGAGATCAGTAATAATTTTTTTATGTAATACTTCAAATGCAGCACGTTTTTCAGGAAGCGTTACAATTGCTGCATGAAGTTTTTCAAAATAATCCGGCATACGAGAAAGATCGATTGGCGAATGCGTAAGTTCTGAAACGGGGTCGGTTGTTGCAAGAAATCCGCCGAATCCGACGGCAAGCGGCTTATCATATCGCGTACTACAAACGATGAAATCGCCGATTATTGCATCAGATGTTCCGATTGCCGCGCATGCATCATTAATGAAGAATGCATCTTTCTCTTTGCAAAGAGCATATATTTCTTCAAGTGGCTGTCGAACAAAATATCCGCCGTATGCATTGATAATTACAATATCATTTTTTTGTAGGTGATTATTCAAATCAGTAACATCAATAAGTGAATCATTCGTTTTAATGGATATAATTTCAAGTCCGTGCTTTAATGGAAGTTTCTGATACGAAAACCATCCACCGGAATCCGGGATGAATACACGCAATGCGCCAAGAGTTTTAAAATAGCCGAGGAGAAAATCTATTGCATGATCGCAGCGATTAAAAAATGTGATATGTGATTTATTTGTTAGTGATTGTAAGAGTTCTACAACATCCGTCTGATCTGTCATATACTCAGAAAAAGAATATCTTATTATAAAGGTATTCAATAAATTTATAAAGAATTTCCTGTTCTTAAAATCCAGTCTTAAAAAAATAAATGCGGGGGTGGCAGAGCCTGGTCAAATGCGCAGGACTTAAGCAACCAAAACGTGATACTCGACGATTGTGTTCGAGAAATCCTGTCACTTAGTGTGTTCGTGGGTTCGAATCCCTCCCCCCGCATCATTTTTTCTCTACGACTAATATCTCGAAATATTTACAGCGCAGACCGAAATAATTACGGATTTTTCTTAGAAAGAGATATAAAGGTGTGATGTATTACTTAATGTGTGAAAACTGTCCATCCTAAAAAATTAACACCCCAAGAATGTCTTGAATATGTATTATTTACGATGATGGATAGTTACATGCTTGCACAATCCAAAGGGTTCCTCCATAAAATATATCGTGAACCATTCATGCAAGAATACACTGTTCTAAAACACAAGATTCGACAATTAA
Source organism: Candidatus Woesearchaeota archaeon (assembly GCA_041658255.1). GTDB lineage: Archaea > Nanobdellota > Nanobdellia > Woesearchaeales > UBA9642 > UBA9642. Next base: position 21,257 of record JBBAAQ010000003.1, on the reverse strand, counting down.
AAAATGGCACACGCATGGCAAACAATAATGAACTCTATATGACATATACTCAATTATATGAACGACTCATATAGTAATACATACCACACACGCAGTTCCCCGGAAATCTTCCGGAAAATGAATACAAAAGTTTAAATAGTTTCATTCTATCATAGAGTATACTTAATACTATTAATAAGAGGATTAAAATGGCTAACAAGATGATTAACAAGGAATATGCAGTCAAAGTGAGAAATCTTAGTAAGGATTTTAAAACAAAAATCAGGGGAGAAGGACTAAAAGAAGCACTCAAATCTGTACTAAAACCACACTATAAGATAATTAAAGCAGTACACGCCATCTCATTTGAAGTAAAAAGAGGAGAACTTGTTGCATTTATCGGACCAAATGGTGCAGGAAAATCAACTACACTAAAAATGCTTTCAGGAATCCTCTATCCTGATACCGGCGAAATCCGCGTCCTCAATTACAATCCGACTAAAGACCGCAAAAAAATGGCTTATCGAATCGGAACAGTATTTGGTCAGAAATCGCAGTTATGGTTCCACCTGCCTGCAATTGATTCATTCAACCTCTTCGCTAAAATCTATGAAATAAATGGCAAGGAATATCAGACGCGGCTCAGTGGCCTTGTAAAACGATTTGAACTAGAAGAAATCATGCAACAACCTGTACGAAAATTATCGCTCGGCCAACGTATGAAATGCGAACTCGTCCTTGCATTATTGCATGGACCCGACATCTTGTTTCTTGACGAACCAACAATCGGCCTTGATGTCGTGGCTAAAAGAAGCATCCGCGAACTAATCAAGGAGATTAATGAAAAAGAGAATGTCACAATCATCCTCACCAGTCATGATATGACAGATATTGAAAAAATTTGCAAGCGTGCAATTATTATCAACAAGGGCGTCATAGTCTATGATGGATCAATCAAAGAACTAAAACGCGAGTATGTAAAGAAAAAAACCATTAAAGTTCTTGCAGAAGGAGAGATACGGATCACTGCAGAAAAAGGTGTGAATGTTCTCAAAAAAAGTGTATATGGTGCAAAGATCGAGATCGATGGAAACAAAACATCACTCAAGAATGTTGTTGCAAAAATCATGAAACAGAATGAAGTAGTAGATATCACTATTGAGGAACCGCCGATTGAAGAGATCATTGAAAATATTTATCGCAAATAAGGTATTTGTTTAGCAGGCTCACAATGACCTTTACAAAATATTACGCAATTGCAAAGACAAATTTCATCAATAGTTTTACCTATATTTTCGACACATTAGCATCGACATTTTTTATCGGCATAGTCATCTTCATTTTCATATACCTCTGGAAAGCGATTTATGCATCAAATGAAATCATTGCAGGATTTACTATTGTGATGATGCTCTGGTATCTTGTAATGACTGAGGCTATTGTGACATCGCAGTCGCGCGTACTCCAGGAAATCGGTGAAGAAGTCATCAGCGGCAATATCGCGAATTATCTTACGAAACCCTATAATTATCTTCTCTATAAATATGCATATACCATCGGTCGCGCAATCCTTAGATTCCTGCTTATATTTATCGTATGCGGAATTATTGTCCTTCTTATGCTTGGACCACTCACAATCGCATTATACGTATTACCTTTTATTATGATAACTGCATTTCTTGCCATCACACTCCATTTTTTGATGATGGCCTCTTTTGCACTCTTCGCACTGTGGTTTGAGAATGCGCAGGCGTTAGAATTTATCTATAGTAAAATTGTCTTCACTATTGGCGGCATGCTCATCCCACTCGAATTATTTCCTGCATGGATTAGTGGTATAAGCATGTTTCTCCCATTCAGCTATGTGGCATATCACCCTGCTAAATTATTTGTCGCATTTTCTTTCCAAAATTTTATACAAGTAGCAACCATGCAAATAGTATGGGTTACAGTCTTTTTGCTCATTGCAATAATCATGTACAAGACATATATCAAGAGGTTACAAATCAATGGTGGCTAAACATTTTCGTATGCAAATGGAGTATCTGAAGATTGCAATACATACAGCGCTTGAGTATCGTACGAATTTTCTTATCCAAGTAATCAGCATGTTTCTCAATGACGTCGTATGGGTAGTCTTCTGGCTTATTTTCTTCACTCGTTTCCAGACAGTGAACGGATGGAATTTTCAGGATATGCTTGTACTCTACACAGTCATTACCATTGCGTTCGGACTGAGCGGAGTATTTTTTGGCAATCGTGCAGCAATCGCAGGAATGATTGTTGAGGGAAAACTCGATTATTATTTGACACTGCCAAAAAATATTCTCTACCACGTCTTGGTTTCGCGCGTGAGCTGGTTTGATCTCGGCGATATTGTATTTGGAGTTGTCCTTGCACTGTTTTTTGTCCCACCCATCAAATGGCCACTGCTCCTCATACTCACAATCCTCAGTATGATTATTATCGTTGCATTCGGAGTGATTGTTGGCTCACTTGCATTCTTTATGGGTAACGCAGAAGATTTTTCGAAAAAGTTTTTTGACGGACTTATCGGATTTGCGAGCTATCCACTAACAATCTATCGCGGATTTATACGATTCCTCGTTCTTGTCATCGTCCCCGCAGGTTTTGTGACAGGAATCCCCGTCATGCTCCTTAAAGAATTTAATTGGCAAATGTTTTTTCTCATGGTAGGATTCACAGTTCTCATTAGCGTTATTGCAATAGGCGTCTTTTATTGGGGGCTTAAACGCTACGAATCAGGAAATTTAATGAATGTGAGAACATAAACTTTAAAAACATCCCCCGAATTCTGGAATAAAATGCCTCTGTAGCATAGTAGCTATTGCGGCTGCCTAGTATCATGCAGTAATGCATTACAGAAAGCAGCAGGTCGAGGGTGCAATTCTCTCCAGAGGCTTTCTATTATAGTACGATTCCCTACGGTACCGTTTTAGTGGCAGAGGCTTATAAACCCTGATACTTCTCGGAGTAATACAATGGTAGAAAGCGACAATCAATACCACATACACGACATGCCCAAGCGATACGAATCAGTCGTAAGAACTATGAAGGCTAAGAAAATGATATTATTAATATCGTGAAGCAATAAAATAAGAAAATTTATATTATTCAAAACAAACTATGCTTTATGGTCAAAAAGATATTTTTTCAAGATGTTAAAGATAAGTGTGGTTTTGATGAGGATATGTTAGGATATTACTCCAGAGATAGACTTATTTCTGCTTTGAATACGATAATAAAAAAGATTGACAAACAAATGCAAAAAACATACAGGCTTAAAAAAAGCACTCTCCTATTTAAGGATGATAAAGATATCATAGAATCATATTTGAATGAAAGACTGTCTGTATTGATAGATAGAAAGAAAAATACAATAGAACTCAAGAAAAGTATTTTTAGCAAAGGAAAAGATATAAGCCTTGAAGAAGAACTTAAAAACATACTCAAAAGTGTTCCAGAAAAGAAGGAGTAAATATGCTAATAAGCGAATCTATAGCTATAGAAACAGACAAATTGAAAGCATTTTTCAATATACCTGATAACACACGTATTAGCTATAGTTTTATCGGTATGGGAAAACGTGGCGGAGAAGTTCTCATAGAGTTCTCAGGTTCTGATAGACGCATCTATAAAATTGAATATTTTGATATTATTAAATTCTTAAAGGAAACTCAAGATTATAAAGGAAGATTTGAAGTTAAAACAGTTAATGATTCATATATTAAGATTGATAAACATATAATGAAATAATCTTATTATTTTTTTAATCCATTATTCGATTAAATTCATCGCTACTTTTATATATCCGTTCGCCTATTTAGTAATTAAGAAGTAAAGGTTTAAAGAGGAATCGCACCATTCCCGAAAGCCCGTCAGAGGCTTATTTTAATTCTATATTCACAAAATAAAATAAACTATTATTCAGTAAACTTTATATACCACCATTATTTAGTAGATAATATGACCGAGGTAAATGCGATTCATCGACGATTTCTCATACTGATGATTATTCTTCTCATTGTCTTTGCAGTCATCTTTCTTTTAGCATTTACCGGATTACAGACTAAAAAAACACTTTTCGGGATCGAAGGAATCCCTGTTGAATTCGAGAATTGGCTCATCATGATTCTTTCCATCGGGTCGATGGTTAAAATCATCTGGGAATTATCCCACTACAAAAAGAATTAGATTTTTATAATAGACCGCACACTAACAATTTATGTGGGTTGTCAGATTACAAATACACGACGAAAGGGATTGGCTTTCTATTCTTACAAAAAAGTATCACGTAACAGTTCTTGGATATTTTCTTTCCCGATATAAAAAAGAGCATAAGATATACATCAATGGAGCAGGACTAATTTCAGGAGAAGAGAAAAATAAGAAATTATTTATCACTCATCTCAAAAAATCGAAACACATCAACAAATTCGAAATAAAAAATGATTTTTATGTCATGCAAATAACACGCGCATATACGCAAGAAGAAGACACATTAGTAAATCCGGAATTTATTTATCCTAAACCGATAACAATACTACCCGATGGCAAAGAAATCTGGGAATTTGCATCATGGGATCGTGCGGCATTAGAAAAGACCATCAGAAAAGCAGAGCAACAATATGATGTCAAAATCTTAAGCATCAAAGAGCAGAAACTTAATCGTATCGCGATTTTTAATATTACGCCCAATTTGACTGATAAACAAAAACAGGCCATAACCATCGCAATGGAACACGGATATTATGCGTGGCCTAAAAAAACAGATATGCGAAAACTCGCAAAAATCATGAAGATAAGTCTTGCCACCTATCAAGCGCATCTCAAAAAAGCCGAAGCAAAGCTCATCCCGTATTCTTTGTAAAAGCGAACATGTTCGCTAGAAAAAAGAAATAGTGATACTACATTCTTGATATATGTTCATTCCAGCATACCATAATACACTAAAACAAGCATTAGATCTTGAAAAAAAGATTGAAGAAGAAAAACCATTAAAACAGCGAGAAGATATTATCGGATCTAATAGATACGTAGGGATCACTGGAATAATTGCAGGAGCAGCCCTTACGCTTATAGGAGTTCCGGTTGTAGGTCTTCCGTTATTTGGTATAGGGTATGGATTTTTACAAGCATATGCAAAACAAAAAGAATGGTTTTGGGAAGATCCATTAATTTCCGAAGAATACAAACAAACCATATTTCCAAAAAAAACATATTCATCATTCGGCGTAGGACTAACTGTTGCGTCAGTTTCAGCTTTATTAATAAATAATAGTGTAGAATACAATGAAAACATTACACCGATGATGAATTGGCTTTCCGGATATCTTTTATTTGTAGGACTAGTAGTGCTTGATGAGGATAATCAAAATACAGAATGATAACAACATCTATTCCTACAAAAGATAACTATTTAAACTCTGCAAATCATCAATCATCATGGACATCAATTACAAGCAAGTTATTCTCGCACGTAAGGACTTAGATCTACCGAAAGGTAAACTCGCTGCGCAGGTTGCACATGCATCTGTTGAAGCAGTATTGCGATCAGAAAAAGATATTGTCAAAAAATGGCGTATGGAAGGTATGAAAAAGATTGTTTTACGTGTTACAGATCTCAAAGAATTGCAAAGATACAATCAACGCGCAAAAGATTCTGGCTTTATCACTGCGCTCATTACTGATGCAGGATTAACTACAGTTCCTGCAGGTACAATAACGTGTCTTGCAATCGGTCCTGCAAAAGAAGAGGATATTGACGAGATAACCGGCGAATTGTCGATGTTATAAACCGGAATTTTTCTAAAAATGCAGGATAATATATGTGTTAATTCATATACAATAGAAACAATAGTATTCAGAGCCATCATATTTAAATAGTTCGTTCTCCTAGAAACAGTATCGCTTGGGTTGGTGATATTATAATCATATATTTCGGCTAGTCTAACGACTAAAAGAATCGAGGTCCAAAAAAAAATGCAACCAATAATGGGAGGTGAATCGATGATTAAAGACTTTTGGACTGAAGAAGATTTCGACGATTTGGAGATTGATGATAAGTGAATAAACCACATAGTGTTATCACTCAAAATATAGACATCGTCATCTAAAGTTGTAACAGAGATTTAGAAATAGGTTGTGTTATCTAAAATTGTGGGGGTAATTATCATGTATGATGAAAATGCAATTGAGAGTGAAGAATTACTCTTAGATGAAGTAACAGGCGCAAAACACAAACCAACAATGAGCATTCTTAATAAGAGCAAACTTTCCAAATACGAATTAGATGAATTGTTCTCAGAAGAATAAAAAGATATTTTTTAGCTGCCAGCAAATTTTTCTAAAAAATCGTAACTTTTAAATACTATCTTCTTATCGTAAAAGAATAAGAGTATTTTGGGGTGCCTCGTATGATTGATGAAAAAGAACAGCAAGCACTAAACGATGTAGAACGTCGATTAGAAAAAGAAAATCATTTGATTGCTGAACGTATAAAAAAACTAAATGAATTAAAATCACAAGGTATCAATCCCTATCCGTACACGTTTAATCAGACGCATCATTCTCTCGAACTCAAAGAAAAATATGCCCATCTCAAACCTGAAGAGATGAATGAAGATATTGCGCATGTTGCAGGAAGAATGACTGGCCTAAGACGCATGGGCAAAGTCACATTCATGCATCTTACTGATAATGATGGAAAGATCCAGATTTATGCAAATAACGAGGAACTCGCAAATTATGATGAACTCAAATTATATGATATGGGCGACTATGTGGGTGTTACCGGAAAAATTTTTAAGACAAAAACCGGCGAAGTAACAATTCGGACGCAAACAATCGAACTTCTTTCAAAATCACTTCGGCCACTTCCAGAAAAATTTCATGGAATTCAGGATACTGAAATCAAATACCGACAACGCTACTTAGATCTCATCATGGACGAGGAAAGTAAAAAACGATTTGTACTCCGCATAAAGATCATTAAAGCATTGAAAGAATTTCTTGACAATAAAGGATTCATGGAAGTAGAAACACCCGTACTTGAAACAATCTATGGTGGAGCAGCAGCAAGACCCTTTCTTACACACCATAATGAATTAGACATGAGATTATACTTGAGAATATCCTTAGAATTACCATTAAAGAAGATCATTGCAGGAGGCTTTGAAAAGGTGTACGAAATAGGTAAAGTCTTCAGGAATGAAAGTATAGACACGACACATAATCCGGAATTTACTATGATGGAATCCTATTGGGCATACGCAGATTACCATGATGTCATGAAACTCGTCGAGGATACATACAATTATGTTGCACTCGCAGTTCTTGGAACAACAAAAATAAATTATCAGGGTAAAGAGATTGAACTCAAAAAACCGTGGAAACGCATGACGATGAAGGAAGCATTAGTCGTGTACGGAAAACTTGATGTTGATAAAATGAGCGAGACTGAAATTAAAACATTACTCGATAAACATAAAATTGAATATCAGGAAGATATGAACCGAGGTCTACTCATCAATCAACTCTTCAAGATCGTCGAAGAAGAACTCATCCAACCGGTGTTTATCATCGATCATCCAAAAGAAACAACGCCACTCTGTAAATTACATCGCCAGGATAATTCACTCATTGAACGATTCGAACCGTATATCAATGGCTGGGAAGTCGGTAATGCGTATTCTGAACTAAACGATCCCATTCGTCAACGATATCTTCTTGAAGGCCAAGCAAAAGACTTACATAGTGGAAATGCAGAATCAAATCCCATGGATGAAGATTTCTGTAAATGCGTCGATCATGGACTCCCGCCCATGGGCGGCCTCGGTCTTGGAATCGATCGCATGGTCATGCTTTTTACCAATGCGCCATCCATCCGCGACGTCCTCTTCTTCCCGACCATGAAACCTGATGATAAATAAAATGAAAAAGAAACCATCCACGACCCGACTCATTCTCGTGCGACATGGAGAAACGATTGCAAACGGAAAAGCGCGAGTCTGTGGTGGTTGGCAAAGTCCATTAACACGTAAAGGAATTGATCAGGCAAAAAAACTCGCCATCCGATTAAAAGACGAATCTATCGATATCATATATACAAGCAATCTTATTCGTGCGCGTAAAACCGCGGCATATATCCGTCGATATCATCAAAAAACTCCGTGCATTGTTGAATCAGAATTACGTGAACGCTACTATGGTACTTTTGAACGAAAAAAAGTTTCAGCATTCTACGTTGCAATGCAAAAAGTAGGAAAAACAAGAGCAACATTCAGACCACCAAGAGGAGAATCAGCAGGTGATGTCAGAAAACGAGCAAAAAAAGTGCTTACAAAAATAATATCCCAGAACAGGGGAAAAACCATTCTTATCGTAGCTCACGGCGCATTCAATACGTGTGCAATACTGTATCTGCTCAAAAAAAAGAATACTGAATATGTAAAATTATTCCAACACAACACTGCAGTAACAATCATCAATATCACTGGAAAAAAAGTGAAATTGCATACGCTGAATTGCACAAAGCACCTGAAATAATTAATTTTATATAGGAACAATCATTCTTATGAACTATGAGTGAATATTTACTTCCATTTGAAAAGGTTGCACGCGAACTTGTTATCAAGAAAGATGCGCAGACATCACCAAAATTCGGCAAACGCCCGGAAGAGCGCACCATAAAGGAAATGCTCGAATACGCAATCATTAATATTGATAAACCCGCAGGACCGACAAGCCATCAGATTTCTGGGTATACAAGAGATATTGTCAATGCAGAAAAAGCAGGGCACTCCGGAACACTCGATCCTGGTGTTACCGGCGTTCTTCCCATCGGTATTAATCATGCAACACGCATCATGCAATGGCTCCTCACTGCAGGTAAAGAATATGTCTGCTTGATGCATATCCATTCTGATATTCCGAAAGAAAAAATAATTTATGAGATGAAAAAGTTTACCGGAAAACTGATGCAACTTCCGCCAGTCAAGAGCGCAGTCAAACGAGAATTACGCGAACGAAATGTGTATTACATTGAAGTACTCGATGTTGACGGTCGCGATGTTCTCTTCCGTATGGGTTGTCAGGCAGGAACCTATGTACGTAAATGGGTGCATGATTTTGGCCAATTCATTGACACCAACGCACATATGGTAGAACTTCGCAGAACAAAAGCCGGACCATTCACTGAAGAAAATCTCGTCGATATGCTCGCACTCAAAGATGCATACTATTATTATGAGTCTGAAGGAAACGAAGAACCACTCAAAAAAATGCTTATCACTCCAGAATTTGCAGTATCCCATCTCAAACCAATCTATGTCATGGATACGACAGTAAATAGTTTATGCCACGGCGCAATGCTTAAAATCCCTGGAATTGTAAAATTTGAGAAATCTATTGAGAAAGGTGAAAAGATTGCAGTCTTTACACTTAAAGATGAACTTATTCTTATTGGGACTGCAGTGATGGACGGATCTGACATTGCAAAAAATGATCGTGGAATGTGCGTGAAGACAGAACAAGTGTTTATGGAGCCTGACGTATATCCGCGGGTTGAAAAAACCGAGTAGAAACATTTAAATAACACCTCCTCAGAAAATAAGAGATGAAAGAAATCTTTGAGAAACTCCCCCATATTGCACATACAAGTGAAGACGCAAAACAAATAATCCTTCTCGACACGTGTTTTTTTATCCACACGTTTGAGCATCAAAAAGAGCATGAATTAAAACTGCTTATGAACAGATACAAAGTTGCAATGACTTCATTTAACGTCGAAGAATTCTTATTCAACGAACACCGGGTTGACGAGCGTGTACGTGAATACGCAAGAAAATTCTTAAAAAAATATCCAGAATTCACAGTCATCACGATTCCGGTAAGCCCAGGAAATCGTGAGGCAGAAAAAGAATTTGTGCATAGCGTTGATCCCACACTCCTCCAGAAAGTTCCTGACGCATCGGACGCAGTCCTTATGGCAACAGGAATCGTCACACAATCAACCATACTTACGAAAGATAAACATCATTTATTTACAACAAAACTCGAAAACTATCTGCAAAAATACGATCTTGCAGTCTATAAAGAGTATCACGATATCGAATGAGCATATCGTATTGACTTAGTATCCTGGAGTTAAAATCGTTACCGTCGCTCACATTCTTATGATTTCATCGATGGAAATTTTCATCATTTGCAATTCTATGAAAATTTCATGAATAGCTATCTTAGAATGTTCGCCTTAAGACGGTAACGCTTCACTTAACTAAGTAAATACCGCATATCGCAAGATTTATAAATCATCCATAATTTCTTTGAGATGAGATATAGGTGAATAGATATGACAACACGAATGGACGGATTTCGTAAGCGAACCAGACAAAAATTCAGTAAAAATCAATCCGATAAAGGTAAAATAAGTATCAGAAAGTTTCTCCAAAAATTTGCAGTAGGAGATAAAGTCAATCTCACCGTTGAACCCGGATACCAAAAAGGGATGTATCGACCAAAATTTATGGGAAAGGTCGGAACAGTCAGTGCAATTAAAGGTACGTGCTACGAAGTTGAAATTAAAGATATCAATAAGAAGAAGAAATTAATCGTACACCCCATCCATTTAACAAAATCAAAGTGAAATTATGCCAACAATCAAAGTTATCGAAGAAAAACCACTCAGCCTTTCGCAGGTAAAGGATGAATTAAAAGATATTAAGAAGCGTGATGAAGAATTAAGCTTTCGCGCTGCAAAAGTAGCTGAATACCTTGACACCATCAAAGTACTTAAGCCCAAAGAGACTGAAGAATTATTTGCAGCCATAGAAAAATTGAATATTCCACGACTCAAAGAAGCACAAATATACAAGATCATTGATCTCATACCAGAAGATTTGACGCAATTAAAAAATATTGTCCAAGGATATTCATTGACAATCACCAATGAAAATCTGAATAAAATTCTTGAAATCATCGCTGAATATCTGCCAAAGAAAAAATAAGCCGAAAGGTACAATTTCTAGCATAAAATTTATATAGTAACACTACATATATGCACCAAGGGGGATCATGGATAATTTAAGAGAAGAAAGGACTAAAGAAGAGTTTGCTATAGTCCTTGACTTCTTACAAAATGGATACCTTAATGACCCAAGGCCTATGTTCAAAAAGACGCCAATCGTACAAGCCATTGGCAAAAACAATTTTACGATTCTCGAACTCGTGCCAAAAAAAGATGTATTCTTACAACCATCTGATGTGGTCTACATTGGTGAAAAAGAACGTGATAAGATTCATCATATTAACGGACGATTGGCATTGCATAAATTAACGCCGACTGCGAAAGCAGAAATCGAACCTATCATTAGAAAAATTATTAATGAAGACCAGACGCGATTCATTGAATTCTTCAATAAAGCGCAGCCACTCAGTACGCGCATGCATTCGTTAGAATTATTGCCCGGTCTTGGAAAAAAACATATGTGGCAGATCCTTGAAGAACGCCGCGGCGAACCATTCAAAGATTTCGAAGATCTCAAAAAACGCGTCAAACTCATGCCAGATCCTGAAAAGATTATCATTAAAAGGATTTTGAAAGAACTTGAGAAAGAAGAGAAATATTACATATTCTTAGAATAAGATCATTCTTTTCATTATTCTATCCTATTTTTATCATTATTCTTTCATCGCTTCAATTTCAAGTCAATAAAATCAATTTCTTCATCGAGACCTTTCGATGATCCGCCTTTAGCATTATACAGCATCTTTAATGCAACAAGCGTGATAACCGTTGTCAGAAAGCTCATAAATACAATTGCAGAATAGACCTCTTTAGTGATTACTCCAAGAAGTAGTCCATTAAGCGCGATAATGAATGCTATCTCTCCACGCGGCGCCATCCCAACGCCTACAATAAGTGCATCCTTTTTCTTGAATCCCATTTTATAAGCGGGAAATCCAGCGCCAATAATTTTTGTTGCTATCGCAATAATGGTGAGTGCAAGGATGAACCAGAAGAGAGTGTAGAATGCTTTGAGTTCAACAACGATTCCGATGCTGATAAAAAATATTGACGTGAAAATAATTTCATAATATTCGCTTCCTGCGAGAAGGAGATTGACTGCGCGACTCTTCGAGAGACAAACACCTGCAAGGAATGCTCCGATAATTGGTGCAAGACCGAGGATAAACGCGAGATAACTGATTAAAAATACGAGACTTAATGCAAATACAAATGTCAATTTTGGCATACTTCGAACGACTTTTTCGTTGAAATAGTCAAGCAGCCACGTAAGGATTCGTTCCCCAAAAAAGAGCATAAATACCACGAATGCTATAACGAGTATAATTTTAAATATAATTGCAGTTGGTCCGATTTTTTCTGGGACTGCAAGGACAATAGAAAGAATACATAAACTGATAATATCGTCGATAACTGCCGCGCCAATCATGGCTTTTGCCGTATCGGTTTTTATCTTCCCAATCTCTTTAAGGACAGACGAAGTTATCCCAAGACATGTCGCGGTGAGTGTTGCACCAATAAAAATACTCGTAAAAATATCGTAACCAAAAAGTGTTGCCACAATAAATCCGCCGACAACCGGAACAATCGCGCCGACGAGTGCAATCATAAAATTACGTTTCGTATATACCTCTTTCATATTCGAATTAAGTCCTGCAACAAAGAGGAGAATGATCGATCCGAGTTGTGCGATAATTGCAATTGTAGGATTATATTCTGCAAGCCCGATAACACTCGGACCGAGGAGGATCCCGAAAATAATGATTCCGATACTTACGGGTTGCTTAAACTTTTTAGAAAGCAAATACCCTGCAATCGCAAAGAGCAGCATGATTGCAAGTTCGAAAAATATCTTTATTTCAGCCATACTCTTTTCGAACAATGATGATTTATAAGTTTTATTGAAAAAAAACAGTAGGGGAATAGCATCTCCAGAGAAAACATTAATAAATCGTAAGATAACCGATAATGCATGATTGAGATCGTCTTATTCGTTATTGGACTTGTCGTACTCATCAAAGGAGCAGATTTTCTTGTTGAAGGATCCTCGACACTTGCAAAAAAATTAGGCATTGCACCAATGATTATTGGACTTACGATTGTTGCGATCGGCACATCCCTCCCTGAACTACTCGTCAATGTTTTTGCGGCAATAAGCCATCAACCTGAAATAGCATTAGGAAATATTATTGGATCAAATATCGCAAATATCTTACTCATCTTAGGAATAACAGTGATCGTTGCACGAACAATAACACTCAAACATACGACAATCTGGAGAGAAATACCATTTGCCATTGGTGCAATAATCTTATTACTCATCCTTGCAGTTATCTCTCCTGCACACATCATTAATCGCACCGGAGGAATACTGCTTCTTCTCGCATTCGTCGTATTTATCTATTATATTTATCGTTATGCAATGCAATCAAAAAACACCGAAGAATACCTTACGGAAGTTGAAAAAATACCCATTCAGACCTATAGCCCAATCAAAATCACTGCACTCATTCTCTTCGGTCTTATAGGATTATATTTTGGCGGAAAATGGACTGTCGAGGGTGCAATATATATCGCAACAGTGCTGGGTTTAAGTGAATTTGTTATTTCTGCAACAATAATTGCTATAGGAACATCGCTTCCGGAACTTGTCACGTCATTAATTGCGATCCGAAAAAATGAGAAAGATCTCGCAATCGGAAATATTATCGGATCAAACATCGTGAATATTTTACTTATTCTCGGGATCACTGCAACAATAACACCCCTCCCCGTTCTCAACTATATGTTTATTGATCTCGTCGTCGTCATGACAATAACAGCACTCTTGTTCGCATTCATGTTTATTGGAAAAAAGCACGAACTCGAACGCTGGCAGGGAATTGTGTTTATCATACTCTACGTAGCGTATATTGGACTAATCATACTGCGCTAAAACAAAAAATTTTTATAATACACTCCAAATAAAATAATATGCTAAATGAAACAACATCTGTTGTGAGCCAAGTTTGGCAAACATCAATAACATATCTGCAAAAGGATTTCTTGACACGTGTATGGGAAATTATCCAATCACCGTTCCAAGAGAGAGAAATGCTCTGGATGCTTATCCCGCTTCTTGCTACAATCATTTTTATGGAATTCTATTTTGGACGATATAAAGAGGAAGAATTAGGATGGAATACCGCCTATGGTAATACGTTGATCCTCCTTTTTATCGGAATTGATCTCTTTAGAAGAACCTATGAACCCTTAGGATTGACGATTCGGGATGCAATCACAAGTGGTGAGCCTAAAATTGTTATTGCAATCACCCTATTCGGATTTGCATTATTATTGTTGTTGATTGATTTTTTCCATTTCCTCCCGAAAAAGATTGCATACATCGTCTCGAGCCCGACCTATATCAATCTACTCGCACTCCTCGGGGTCATTGTCGTCTATTCAAAAGACATCCCACTTGACTGGACCACACTTGCCGCATGTATTGTTATGTTCGGAATATTCATGTTCATTGCACAGATCATCTACTGGATTGTACCCGGGTACCATCCTCCACTCAAAAGAATTCTTACCATGGATGATCTTGCGTCATTACGTAAAGAGAAGAGGGTGAAATAGAATAAAAAAAATAAAAAAATAATTTAATTATTTCGTCCGTGATTTGCGCGAACTGATGGTCTTGCTTTTTCTGCACCTAATCCTTTATTGCGTAATCCGCGACCCTTCTTTCCCGCAGATGTTAAACCGCGATAGACACGTCCCTTCGTCGTAATCTGACTATAAATCTTATCTGCCATGATTGCAGGATGCGCGCGATCAAGAAGAATAACTTCATACCATGCAGAGATTGCATCTTTTCCGACAATGTAACTGTTCAATACTTCGCAATTCGGAAATTTTTCGTTTGCACGTTCCTCAGCAATCTGCTGATAATTTTTTGAAAGATTTTTCTTATGATAGTTATGTGCAGTCCTGCGACCTGAGCGGATTGTTTCACGGGTACGCCCACCACGATCTACGCGCTGACGAACAACAAGAACTCCTTGTTTTGCGCGATACCCTATTGCGCGTGCACGATCAATACGTGTGGGTCGATCGATACGAACAGATGAATCCTCGTCGCGCCACTCGACCATACGCTTACGCTGCATTAGAACAAATTCGTGGTCTTTTGTTTTCCACAATTCTTTTACGTGTTTGTATAATCCCATATGAGCCTCCGTTATTCTATTATTGCAACCACCTTCAGGCAAGCTACTGCCCACAACGGTGATACTAAAGAGGAAAAAAAGGTCATTTATAAATGTTTTCCATAAATTATTTAAACAGACAACTGTTTTGCGTATTGGTGATTGCTATGGCAGAAACTGAAACTACTACAGAAAACCAGAATGAAGATAAAATTAGTGCAGCACTTAATTTGGGCGGCAATATCGAACTTGTAGGATTCAAACAAGTAAGTTTGTCTGATGTTGTTGTTGTCAAAAAAATTGTTGGACATTATACGCGTAAAATTCAAGAAAACGCCCCAGAGTTCCAACGCATAAAAATCATTCTTAAAGAGATCCATAAAATCGAAAATACTGCAAAGCACGAAATCACCGTCAAAGTCGAAGATGGTGGAAGAATATATTCAGCAGAAGTCATCGACAAGAACCTCTTTATTGCACTCGATTCTGTGATGAAAAAAGCACTTGCAGAAGTAGTACATCATAATAAGAGATAGATTTTTTATTTTCTTTGTTTTTATTGCTACCAAATCCAGCACATTTATAAATAAAAACCATTTTTAAGTAGTAATATTATCATGTCTAAAGAAATAAATAAGGGATTAGAAGAATATTTTGAAGAACTTGAGAATGAAAAAGAAGGATTCGGCAGTTATTCATTAAAAAAATCTCAATCGCAGATAGAATCAGAAAGACTGCGAGCGAATGCGCGAGAAGAATTCGAAAAAATAAAAAATAAGATTGTTAAGAATATAAATAGGGATATGGATAGAGGAGGTACATTAAGAGAACCTGCCTCAATGGTTTTTCTCAAAGATATACCCTATCAATCAGTAGGCGAAGGATGCGCGACGTATAAAACAAAAAATCTCACAGAGAAAATAGTCATACATTATTATCATGGAAGTTCAATAATGGACCCTGATTTTATTGGATTGGATTACGGACTCGCAATAAGACCGATCAAAAAACGTAATAACAGAACAGTAAATCTCATCGAAGAGATAAAACAGTCACAACCAATAGCACAAATAAAAAACATATATGAAATTACTCCATCAATACAAAATATCAATGGCAAGACCGTGCCAAAGAGCATAGCAATCGGATTGGAAAATCCATTCTGGGACGAATATTCAAAAATTACAGATACCGAACTCCATATTGAAATGAGAATTATCGAACATACCGGTAAAGAAATAGAACTTGTTAACTTTTTCAACCAATGTCATCTGCAAGCAATCATGCTGGATTGCCAACTGAATAATACAACAAAGATTGATTATAACAATATAAAAGAATTAAAACAATAAAAAAACTTATGCTGTTTTCTTTGAAGACTTAGGCATTTCATGAGCGCGTGCATGCTCTTCTGCATGCTTATTCTCATGTTCAGAACTGGCCTCATGAGCATGTTCGTGATGTTCCTTTTTTAGAGGTGCGCCAGTGCTCTTAGCCCTCTTTTCTGCAGGAGTGTCAGCCTTTTTGCCTGTAACCTTCTTTTTTACTGCTTCAATTTTTTCTTCAACACCACTCTTCTTTTTTTCTTTTGCTTCCTTCTTCTTATGTGCGTAGGAATGACCAAAGAGTTCTGCTTTGACTGTGCCATCATCTTCTTTAAGAACAACAATCTTAACTTTTCCTGGGGGATTTTTTATTCCGTGTTTCCAGAGTTCTTCGTTTAAATTCTTACCAATAAGGATCTTCTTATCATCTTGCTGTTTTAAGTGTTTTTTTAGGAATACTCGTAATGTTGTTACAGCCTTCTTGGTCTTACGATATTTTTCAGTCTCATGAAAACCTTTCCGAAGTGGGACAATATAGATTCGTTCAGTAGTAGCCATTTTAACCTCATGCCTTCAATTTTGTTCGGCGCCAAGACCGTTTCTTTGCAGTATGTCGTCCAGGATGTACTTTTCGCGATTTACCATACTTTTTTGGAACAGTCCAGAATGGTGCCCAACGTGTTTGAGTATTTGCTTTTGCTAATCGTGCTTTTCGACTGGGATGTTTTGCAGTAGCCATCTTACTCGACCTTCTTCTCTGTTTTCTTGAATCCTGCCTTGGCAAGAAGCGATTGGCCTTTACCAGTAATGATGCGTCCCTTGTGTACGCCTTTTTCTGCTTTGATTGTAAGTCCTGCTTTATCAAGTTCCTGCAGTGCTTTACGAATAATATTTCCAGAACCATCATAGAATCGATCAGGTTGAACGCCCATATTCTTTCGTCCACCATACTTCCCACGAAGTTTTGAGACACCGATTGGTCCACGCATTGCAATTGTTCGTAAGATAGATGCAGTTCGAATATAGAACCAATCCTTATCTGCAGGTGGTCGTTCCTTATGAGTGCCTGTCTTTACATACGGTGCCCATTCTGGTTGTTTGATTAATTTTTTTAGATCTACCGCAGCATTATCAATAACTTTTTTTGCGTCTAATTCATATATTCCCATTTTTATAACTCCATACTTGATTCTTTTGCAACTCGAATCAAGAATGAATTACCTCGAAACTAACCATAAGGAAAAAACAACTATTTATAAATCTGATGATTTAAAATATTGACTTTGTTAAATGAAGCGTTACCGTCTTAAGGTAAGCATCTTAAGAGATAGGATGAAGAAAAAATTGTAGAATTGCAAATGACAACTTTTTCCTTCGGTAAACAGATCAAAATGCGAACGACGGTAACGCGCTTAATTTCAAAGATATTATCAGCTGCAATCTAAATAATGCGAATAAATGCCGCGTATCACACTGGCCAATCCCGCATAACATTTATAACTAATCTCTTTCTGCTTTCTTTGTGACTGATGAATTACCGTTTGAAGAATATGAAGAGGGTAATGGTTCACGGCCTAAAACCCAGGAAGAGATTGATCTAGAACAAATCGAAGAACTCTTGTTCCCCCATACGGAAATTCGTCTCATTCAGGATGCACTTATTAAAAAAATCGATGAATGCATTCAAAGTAAATTGCATCTTGTTGCGCATGCACCAACTGGCCTCGGTAAGACTGCTGCAGCTTTAAGCCCTACACTCACACATGCAATCAAAAAAAAGAATCTTGTAATCCTTTTTCTTACGAGCAGACATACGCAGCATAAGATTGTTATTGAGACATTGAATAAGATCAATTCCAAATTCAATCTGAATATTAAATCTGTATCAGTGATCGGTAAAAAACATCTCTGCCTGCAACCCAATGTGGAATCGTTCTATGGAAAGGATTTTGCTGAATACTGCCGCATCCTTAAAGAGGATGGTAAATGCGAGTTCTATACCAATCTCAAATCCAAAGACAAACTGAGTGCGGATACTGAAAATGCAATCTCAACAATTAATCGCGCGTCACGTGGTGTTGCAACAACTGAAGCAATTATTGAGTGTTCGCGCGATTCCAATGTATGCCCATACGAAGTGAGTATTCTTCTTGCAAAAAATGCGAAAGTCATTATTACAGATTACCAATACATGTTCAATACTGATATTCGTAATGGATTTTTCAAAAAAATCAATAAGGAACTCAAGGATTGTATCATCATCATTGATGAAGCGCATAATCTTCCCGGAAGGGTAAAGGATTTGAGTTCAGAATACTTATCTACAATCATGCTCAAACGTGCAATAACTGAGGCTAAAAAATTTAAGTATGATGAGATTGCAAATGCACTTGAAGAATTGCACGCGATACTTGAAGGCTACGCGAAGAGCCTTAGCCCTGAACTTGCAACACGGCTGCAAAGAAATTCTGTTGCAACAAAAAGCGTTACCGGCAATGCAAGTCTTGAAGCATTTCAAAGCGCTGCAACACTAGGAACTACGGATAAAAAAGATTTTAAGGATTTGATTACAAGCGAGAAGTATATTGCAAAAGAAGATTTTGTGATGCGCGTTGAAAAAATTAAGGAGTATCAAGAACTCATTGCAGAACTGGAATTTGCAGGGAGTGCAATCCGAGAGGAACAAAAGATGTCCTATGTTGCATCAATTGCATTATTCCTAGAAGCATGGCTAGGCCAGGATAATGGATTTACGCGTATTGTACATTCGAAAAAGTTTAAGGATGGCGTTATGGTTACACTATCATATCGCTGCCTTGACCCAAGTATTGTGACTGCGCCAGTGATGAAGGAAAGTTATTCGACAATGATGATGTCTGGAACACTGACACCTACTGCAATGTATCGCGAACTTGTAGGTATTGAAGCAGAGGAATTGACATTAAAGAGTCCTTTTCCTGAAGAAAACCGCTGTAATATTATTATCCCGAAAACATCTACAAAGTACGAGGCGCGAAATGTAGAACAATACAAGGCAATTGCTGAAGTATTACTTGATTTAGCGCAGACAATTCCAGGATGCATGGCAGTCTATTTTCCGAGTTATTATTTGATGGGTGAAATCGTCAAATTTTTTGAGACTAAAACCCAAAAGTCAGTATTTATTGAACATCCGGATATGACTAAGAGTGATAAACAAGAATTTTTAGAACGATTCAAAACATATAAAGAGAAAGGCGCAGTGCTCCTTGCAGTCATTGGCGGAAATTTTGCTGAAGGAATAGACATGCCGGGAATACTTAAGGGGGTGGTTATTGTGGGCCTGCCACTGCAGAGACCAGATCTTGAAACAAAGGCGCTTATTGAATATTATGATAAGAAGTTTGGGAAGGGATGGGATTATGGATATTTATTCCCTGCATTCACCAAGACCATCCAGGCTGCAGGCAGATGTATTCGCAGCGAAAAAGATAAGGGAATTATTATTTTTCTTGATGAACGTTATAGTTGGAATAATTATTATCGCTGTTTTCCTGCAAGTTGGACCATGAAGATCAGTCTGCTCTATAAGGATATGATTAAAAAATTTTTTGAAAATAATGCTTTGATAAAAAAAGTGCCACCCAGCGAACCTTCTGATGCAAATTCTAACAGATAGCTCGCAAAACAATCGAGAAATGCAACCAGAAACTGGCTAAATATTTGAAAGAGTTTTGGTAGTTATTCCTTCCTAAATAATAATTCCTGGGAACGATCTTTGGATAAAAGAACCTCATCAACCACTAAGCCTATTTCTCTTTGTTTATCTTCTGTAAACCATCCGCCCTGTCTTGGAAGGAGAGGGTTATCTGAATATCCTAAATCATTCGTAAGAACCAATCCTCCTTTTTTGGTGTGTCTCGCAATATTGTATATTGCTAATTTTTGTCCATCTGAAGGCAATAAATACAAGACATTAGGGCAAGATACAAAATCAAATCCACTCTGGTCCGGTAAATCAACATTTGCGATATCAGCAGTAACTAATAACACTTCGCCAGATTCCAATTTCTTTTTGAATTGTCTCGGAATTTCTCCAATTCTAAATCCAGATTTAAAATATCTTGATAAAAGGTCTTTACTTTTAAATTCATATAGTGTTAATCCATCGACCAATCCATGTACTAATCTATCTTCTCGTCCTGTATCTTTTAGAAATGAATCCCATTCTTTACTATACCATTTATGGGTCTTATACATAGAATTTAATATACAAATTTTTCTTCTCGATTGTACATCAGCAATCACCAAAGGATCTTTATCAACAATCGTCATTCTGTAATCTTTTTCTCTTCCTTCCAAAAATCCCGAGATTCTGTAAGGTTCAGAAGAACCATACATTACGTCTCCATCAATTCCGACACCAATGAGTAATATATTAATAATTCCTTCTGTTGTTGGTAAAATTCTTCTTTCCAAAACTTGATTAGCCGATCTACCTCTAGAAAAATCTGTTTCAGAATACTCTGGTCCCACTCCCCCAGTATAACTTGTTTTTGCTTCAGTTATCCACTGTGGTTCTTTATTATGCATAAGAATATATTATACGGCGCCGTCCTAAATCTCTGTTTTCTTAATATTTATTAACCCAATATACCCTTTTGGGGTATGATTGGGGGTGGGAGCGAACCCCACCGTGACTAAGGAAAACAAGCTGATTAAAAAAGTTAAGCG
>JBBAAQ010000002.1:0-156848 GCA_041658255.1 Candidatus Woesearchaeota archaeon | reverse complement strand
GCTTAACTTTTTTAATCAGCTTGTTTTCCTTAGTCACGGTGGGGTTCGCTCCCACCCCCAATCATACCCCAAAAGGGTATATTGGGTTAATAAATATTAAGAAAACAGAGATTTAGGACGGCGCCGAAAAAATACAAACATCATTTTCACGGCGCGAGACAGTATCCGCAAAAGGCACAGTAAGGGCAGTAGCCCCGCCCAGATTCTTGCACTATCGTGTTATGAAACTTCTAGTTACTACATCCCTAAGAACTTCAGCAATCCGAAGACCACAAATACCGGCCAGACAAGTGCTTTTAGAAATCCGAGTACGCCCATCCAAAAACCTGTTGCAGTAGAGATATAATAGATTGCTGCACCAATAAACCCCAGTCCATAGACTGCACCTGCATGACAATAGCCACATCCGTGAAATTTACACATCTTATCTTTTTTAGCCATAGTATCGACCTCAATAAGAATAGAAGAGGAGGATATATAAATTTAATTAAAGCATCGCCCGATTTTATACATTAAGAATTTTTTCTATAGATATAATCATGGTGATCAAAATCATAGAATATCACCTTATCTTTTGATGCAATATATTTAAAGGTCAACACAAACGGGCCTCTTACGTGTACGCGTTTAAAGTCTTGCATCGGACTCCTCAAATTTTTGTAATGCATCATATTCTTACACGAGAGTATCTCCTCGATTTTTTTCATCAGTATCTCGTAGGTGACTTTATCTTTCTTAAATAATTTGGCAACTGTTTTCTTTAATTCATCTTCTACGGAGAATTCACGCATGTTCTATCTCGCTTCTCAACTGAGAAAGATTTTTATAATGGGTAAATTTGCCTTTTTTTTCTATGCGTTGAATTTTCTGAATAAATTCCGGCCGAAGTTCAGGCTCTAAGAGCTCCTCCTCGTATTTTGCAATAATATAATTCATTGCATCAGACTTATTTTTGAAACCAAATTTACCTTTCACAATAGTCAAAATTCTGTCCTCATAATCTCCAATATCAATAACTGCTTGAACCATAAACATCACCTTCTATTACAATATGTAATGATACATTATATTTTATTATATAAATGTTTCGGTTGCAAATACGCCATGCACTATCACCTACACCATAACCCCCTTTCAGTTACGCATAACATTTATAAAATCTCTTCGCTAAGACGAATTTATGCTGGAAAATATTCTGAAATCAGATTGGCTTGAGAAGAAGCCGAGATTTGCGTTTATTATCGGACTTGTTTATGCAGTCATTGCAATTCTTGCAGCATATTTCATTTTTCCGAGAAGTCAGGGCATTGCAAGTATTGCATTCCTCTCAGTCCTCCTTGTTCCGTCACTCGGAAACATCCTTAAGATTGAAGAGATTCAGGATTCAAAGGAGAAACGATTCAGTATAACGCGCGCATTTAGGGATCACAGCGACGTTCTTGAAGTCTATTTCCTTCTCTTCCTCGGGATATTTTTTGCATATGCGCTTCTCTCGATTAAATTCCCTAATCTACTCGTCAGCGGGATATTTGATAATCAATTACGTGTAATCGGTGTCACCGGAAAAGCAACAAGCACATTCGGATTTATCAGTATCCTTCTCAATAATCTTAAAGTATTCGCAATATTTCTTATCCTCTCACTTATCTTTGGCGCAGGATCAATCATTTTCCTTGCATGGAATGCATCGGTCTGGGGTGTGGTCTTTGCATATATGGCGACGCATTATGGTAATGCATTTGAAAACTTTACAAACATTTTCATCAAAGTCATGCCTCACATGTTTCTTGAAGCAGGCGCGTATTTCTTTGCAATCATCGCCGGAGGAATCATGAGCCAAGCAATATTGCGCGAAACATTTGGTTCAAAAAAATTCAATTATGTACTTAAGGACGGAACACTCTTTATCCTCATCGGACTTGTCCTGCTCCTCTCTGGCGCCATTGTTGAAGTCTATGTGTTCCCGTTATTCTCATAGAAAACAGAAATAATGGTTGTCGGAAAATAAATTACAATTTTGAGCGTTAAAACTATTTTTCGGCAACACAAGGACGACTAAACATTTTTAAATAGTATTCCACTCCCTTGTTCTATGCAATACGATATTATGCAAGTTGAAGATAATTCGGAAATAAGACGCTACACTGAAAAAAACGCTAAACGAGAGAATCTGACTTATTTCGGAGTATCATCGTTGCACGCGCTTGAGAATGCATTGACCGAGTCATCAGCAAAAATATATATTGTAGATGGACGCTTCCCGATTGACGAAGAAGGACAGGTGATACTCAATGCTCCGCAGGCAATTATCTCTATCCGGAAAAACTATTCTGATGCAAAAATTATTCTCTACTCCGGAGAAAAAGATGGAGATCTGATTGCTCAAAAAAATCTTGTGGAATTCATGGATAAAGGGGATTATGCGCCTCATGAATTAATCTTAAAAATTAAAGAAAAAATAAATTGAATTTCTATCACTAATTCTGCACATTAATCTGTCAAAATCCGTAACTGTGGAATAATCAATTGCATTGACGATTGCCTACTTTATAAACCCTTTATAAAGGGTTTTTAAATACCCGCTATCCACATCGAGTGAAAACGATAGGTTAATATAGGGGTACGATTTTACCCTTCTTATGATTAGTAAAAATTTTGTGGCTGTCGTATCCAATAGTTGTTATATGGTTTTTGACAAGCAGGTACCGGGATTTAGGATTATCTATAAAAAGGAGATTACAACACTCTTCACCTCGCGACTTGCAGAAAAAAAGATCAAGACAAAAAACCTGCAGAATCAAAAGGTGTTTGACATCTATTATTACGCGATGTTTCGCGTATTCTATAAGCGCCTGCGCGATAAAGCAAAAATTCACCTCATCCTCAAGTTTATCGGAAAAAAAGTTTATGATGAATTCAAAAAGAAAAATAAGGTTTCCGGCAATATGAAAAAAGACTTAGCGCTCATCCAACGCTATTTTATTAAAAACAAATTCTTTACTGCATCCCAATTCTCCTGGACCGATAAGAGGAGTTTCAAATATACGATTAATGGTCCGGTCATCTATGAAGGCGCGAAAGACATCTATAATGAACTCGGATTCTCCGTCAATATATTCTCAAAAGTCCTCGAAGCCTATTTCAATGAGTTCAAGATCAAAGCATTTGAACGCAACTTCAATCCCTACCAACAGAATAAGAAGATTATAGAGTATTGGGAATTTAAATAGATTCTAATCATAAATTGTGTGTCTCTGCCGCATAACTGCGTATAACGTAGTGTCCCGTTTATTTGTCATTGCTTCAATAGTCAAAGGATTTACTCGATGGTAAAGACATATTACTTGAGTTTTTCTTATACTCTGTCGCCGCACGGAATTCGCAGCGATAAATCTTTTGATCTCTTGGAGAAAAATATTCTTTTGCAGGAGTTTTTATAATGTTATCAGAAATATTATCGATGTGATTATAATTAATAACAAATAATTTACTTTTAAAATCAACATACACAGAATCTACTTGTACAATAACATAAGCGGTCTTTGCGGTTCCGGAATCAGTTGTAACAAACTCTCGCTTAACTAAATCACCGATATGAATTCCTGCATTATTAACGAGTCTGTCTCGAATCTTTTTCTCTTCGCCGAATAATTGGACCATATAACCCCCTATGGTCTTATAAATTCCTTTGCTTTTAAAAATGTTACTCTTTTATGATGAAAACACCTAATTATCCCTTAAATGCCTTTATTTCTCACTTCCCACACTAGACACCCACCCGCAGGGTATTTAAACAACTTCGTTTCTATAAGTACTATTGGCTTTGAACAAAAGTCATACCTCGTCGCCTGGATTATAGGAATTCAAAAATCCTAGAATCATCATCTAAGGGCGATTTGAAATAAAAAGCGACAAGCAAGAGGTAAAAATGGATAAACCAAAACAAATAAAAGTGCCATCAGTCAATGACGTGATGGGAAAAAATATGCCGGAAAAAAAGTTTCGTGCAGGAGCAATTGCGGCAACTGTCTGGGAAAACGATGCAGTGCGTGACGGAAAAAAAGTCACCTACAAAACAGTCTCCTTCGAACGCAGCTATAAGGATAAAGATGGCGCATGGAAGTCGACGAGTTCTCTACGGGTTATTGATCTTCCCAAGGCATCACTCGTCTTAAACAAGGCGTATGAATATCTCGTACTTAATAGTGAGTCGGTTGACGAAGAAGATATCTACTAAAAATTAAAACCGAGTAGAATAAATTATTTTTTTATTTTTTCATTATTATAATCGTAAGACTAAAGATTGTATTAAATGGGTTGAAAGGTGGAAACATGGCAAGAAAACATATTGTTCAGGAAAGTGAAATGGATAGTGATGTAAATATCGATCTTAAAAATATTCAAAAGACAAAGGATATGTCCCTGGGAGGACTTCCGGGCGTGGGGCCAGCAACTGCAGAAAAACTCAGTTCTGCAGGTTTTGATAATCTTCTTGCGATTGCAGTTGCAACACCAGGAGAAATTGTTGAAGCATCAGGTGTTACTGAAAATGTTGCACGAAAAATCATCCAGGCAGCACGCACATCAATGGATATGGGATTTCTTTCTGGCGAAGAAGTCATGGCGAAGCGTGCATTAATCCAAAAGATTCCGACATATTGCGAACCACTTGACGCACTTCTCGAAGGAGGATTTGAGAGTCGCGCAATTACTGAATGTTTTGGGCAATATGGTTCTGGAAAAACACAGATTGGACATCTCCTTGCAGTCACTGTCCAAAAATATGATCCGACTGCGACAGTTGTCTATTTGGACACTGAAAATACATTCAGACCAGAACGCATCGTGCAATTCGCGAAAGGATTAGGAATGGATCCTGATACAGTATTACATAATATTAAGATTGCACGTGCCTATAATTCTGACCATCAGATGCTTCTTGCAGAGAAAGTTGAAGACCTTATCAAGGATGGGACCAATGTAAAATTACTCATTGTCGATTCATTGACTGCACATTTCCGCGCTGAATTCGTCGGTCGGGGAACACTCGCAGATCGCCAACAGAAATTGAATAAACACATGCACATCCTTGCGAAACTCGCAGACATGTACAACTTGACTGTTTATGTGACTAATCAAGTCATGGCGCGACCTGACACATTCTTTGGCGACCCGACTGAAGCCATCGGCGGACACATTGTTGGACACAACTCCACATTCAGGATCTACCTCCGCAAAGGAAAGAAGGGATCACGTGTCGCAAAACTCGTTGACGCGCCAAACATCGGCGACGGCGAAGCAGCATTCTACGTCAAAGAAGAAGGATTAGAAGCAGTTGCGTAATTGTTTTTTTTTATTTTTAATTATTTTATTAGTATAATTTCTCTTTATTCTCATTCAAAAGAATTACATTATGTAAACGTCATATCAACTGTTTTTGAAAATTTTGTTTCTGTAAATGGATAAATCATATCCGCAGTAATATTGATAGTATATGCTCCGGGAGGTGCAGTAAGCCTGTTAATGACATATTTACCAAGTACTCCTGGCCCAACATCGACTGCTGATGCACATGCAATCCGGCCATACCCTAGAGTATTAGTGTTGCTATTAAAGGCACACATCATTCCAGTATTAGTCACGTAACTGAATTCCGTAACTTGTTGACTATATGTTATATTGAAATTTGATGTGACATCGTCTTTTTTTGTATTATAAATGCGCATGGATGCTATTTGTAATACTTGAGTCTTACGATTAATATTGAGACCAACTGCATTTCCTAAAATCTCTAGTGTAAGTGTATTCGGATCAGGTATGACGATTTCAACCGGACAATAAACTGTACGTGAATTACCATTCAACGTGTCAGTGATAGTCACGTTCGCTTTCTTCTTTCCTACAGTGGTATATGTATTACTAATAAGACCTCCGCTCTTTAATACTGGTGGGGTGCCATCATCAACATTCCAGGTAAAATTCAAATACCAAGGATATCTACCAAGTTCTCCCCCTATTCCTCCAACAACATATTTAAATGATAATTTGTCTGTAAGTGTCTCAGGCATGCCGCCCATGCCATATGCACATACTGCATTTGCGATATTGTCTTTTGGATTCGGACTGACCTGTACCGCAGGACAATTCACATTCACTTGCGAAATGCTTCCTGTTGCATCAGTAACCACTGCACGTACACGATATATTCCTGCATCATAATATATTTCGAAAGGAATGTTCTGGTTAGAGGCACCATATCCGCCGTATTCAATACCTGACCAAGAATAATTTACGAAATAAATAGCACCATACGGTGGCGTTCCACCACTCATAGTTGTTGAATATGTTACACGTAATAGGCTCATACCGCTTGTTTGATTGACCGTGCACGTTGCAACAATATTATTTTTTACAGTTGCAGGCGGACAATTAATCGCATACGGTTCTGCCCATTTGAATTGATCATAGATTATTCCAAAGATCGAATATTGTCCCGTAGTCGTTGCAGGTATGGAAAAGTCTCCTGTTGTTGAAAAATAAGTATCTGTTTTTGTTGAGCGAGTAACATATAAGAAGTATCCTTTAGGATTAATCCCTCCGGTAGCCGCAAGTTTATACTGTAAATTATTGCCAGCAATAGTATTAACAACAACACCAGTACACGCGGCATTAGTCATTGCAGCAAATCCGGGAAGTGCAAGTGTTCTTGGTGCATCACTTGACCACGCACCCCCCGGACCCTGAACACCATAGACTGGACAAACACGTGTACGCGCATTATTATTTGCATCAGTGATGGTAAGTGTCGTAAACCAATTGCCGTACCGATTATAATTATTATCGATTTTTGGAGTAAATTCTTTTATGATGCGCGGTTCACTTGATGATATCCCATCATAATAGAAATTGTATTGGTAATTGAATGGAGGGGTTCCTGAATGGATATCTGCACCATACTCGATGAATGTATATTGTTGATAACGATTTACTGCAGTACAATCAAAATCGAGTGTTCCAGTTATTGTCGCTGGAACTATAATACTCGGACAATCTATAACTGCTTTATTCTGATAATCAGCATTACAATAAGTGTAAGGTTTCAAGTGATAAATTCCTGGCGTTGTTAGTGTAAGTGCAAAAGATTTGCTCCCTATAAAATCAGATACGCCGGTCGTATATGACGGGAATTGAGTGAATAATCTACCCATACAATCCTTACTCAATGTAATATTCAAAACAACATTCTGGCCATTTTGTGATGCAATAGTACAATTAGACATGCCTGTACTTGCAGGAATATTTGGCGTTGGCTGTGGAAGACAAACACTATTACTACAATTGTATTCACAATATTGCGCGACATATCCTCCATTTGTTCCAGAACAGTATGCTTCATTAAGATAAGTATTATTAATACACGTATCATTCCGTGCGGTATTCGGGTAACCCGCAATATATGCGCTCCCCTTAATGTATTTCATGATCCCGCCATCAGTATCAATGCATGGTGCAGCATTTGAGCAGTATGTTTTATCAAATGTACAATCCGCAGCGCACTGTAATGTCCCACCTAAGAATCCGAAGTCTGCACAATTCTTTGAAAAATAACGATCATCACATTCTTCTCCGGCATCAATAATGCCATTACCACAGAGCGGATTAGGTGTTTTTGCTACAGTAATCGTCGGACAAGATAATGTTCGGGAAACAGAACCATACACAACTGTAACTTTTGGAGTGTATACCCCTTCATCAAAATATATTGTGGGATAAACCCAATTTACCGTCGTTATAGATCCATTATTGAATACATCCCAATGATATGTGAAGTCAGTATCTACGGTCCTTATTGGTGTATCTGCAACGAATTGAACAATGGTCCCCGGAGCTGTGACTGTTGGAGTTGCAGTGCATTCTACTGCATAGAATGTGACTAATCGTGGATCATCATTTTCCTGAGCGGGTTTATTAGGGTCGGAGGGATTGTTCTGGGAATAAGTATAAGAAGGGTTACTCGGAGGATTGGGTTCCTGCGGATTAATAATAATATTTTTGTCTGCTAACTTTTGATTCGCAGTATTAAAAAGTTCAGAAACAGATTTTCCAGAAGAGAAGGTTTCAGATAATTCAATTGTCGGTGCTGTCACGTGTACTAAATAGAACCGTAATAAATCCTGTGTGTCTGCTGGACCTAATGAAGGACTAATCGAACCACTAAACTGTTCAAATAATATTTGTCGAAGTACTTGCGCAAAACCCTCATTAGTGACTGTGGCCGCACTTACAAGTACTGGAGCTATAAGGAATATACATAATAATCCGATGATAATACTATTTTTTTTCATAGTCGTATTCTCAACAAGAATCATCCGCACTGCATTCCGAACAATACTTATAATTAGTTATACACTGCGATTTATATCCTGTACCGAATGCGATATCTAGTCCATTACACAATTTCTTTTCTTCTGCATTCTTACAATAAAGTTTTGATGGGCCAGTCTTGATAATTATTGAGTTTCCTAGAGATTGCATTTCAATTTCAACTGTTCTCCCTGTAGGCTGCACACAATAAAAACCAGGAAATGCAGCAATCTGCATATTGGAAATAGTAAATGACCCGAATGATTTCTTGCCAAAGAGAAATATATTATCAGGAGCACCAGACTCGACACTAGATTTAATGACAGGATATGCACCAAGATTGTCAATAGAAGAAGGGGAAGTCTTAACTGTTGTAGTATCAACAAAACATATCTCAGTAAAATCAGAAGGAAGTGTATAGGTTTTTATGGCGGTCGAACCATACGCGCCAATCAATGATTTAATATCACCAGTCATACTGTTCTGAAAGTCCATAGAAACAAACTCCTTATTCATCTTGCCCACATTAGCAAACATGCGAACGCCAAAAAGAATGATAATTCCTATAACAATTACCGCTGCAATATATAAAAATATTTGACCGGAAATCTGACCTCGCCTCATACTACCTGTCCAGAGAAAGAGTATATATAAAGATTACGAAAAAAATTCTTATATCTTTCCCACTAATTTCATTCCTGGCTTCAATGCCTTGCTGCCCGGTTTCCAATTGACTGGACAGACTTCTCCACCGTGTGTTGCAACAAATTGTATCGCGTAAATACTCAATCTTTACATTACTAATGTATAATAGTTTACATCGATAATGGAAACATATGTGGCTAGCGGGATTATATCTTCCCAACTAATTTCATTCCTGGTTTCAATGCCTTGCTGCCCGGTTTCCAATTGACGGGGCAGACTTCTCCGCCGTGCGTTGCAACAAATTGCGCGGCCTGTAATTTACGTAATAATTCGTCAATACTCCGCCCGATGCTATTATCATGGAATTCATATGCTTTGATGATGCCTTTCGGATCAATAAGGATTGTTGCACGAAGCGATAATCCTTCAGAAGGGATGATTGTTCCATACGCATTACACACCCGTTGCGTGGGATCTGCAAGCATGGGGAATTTTATTTTCTTAATGGTCTCTGAATTATCATGCCATGCTTTGTGCACAAATGCAGTGTCAGTGCTCACGCTGATGATTTCTGCATTTAATTTTTTGAATTCATCATAACGATCTGCAAGTCCTCCAAGTTCAGTCGGACAGACAAATGTGAAATCTGCAGGATAGAAGAACAATACCACCCATTTATTCTTGTAGTCAGATAATTTTATTTTCTTGATGTCGTCGCCGATATAGGCATCTTCAGTAAATTCTGGAGCTTTATCATTTATTGCAATCATTTTACACCTCATATCTATAATTTCGCCAAATAATCATATATGGAAAGCAGTGCATTGGCTCCTTCGCCGGCGGCAATCACTATTTGCTTATAAGGGATATCGGTTACATCACCTGCAGCAAAGATTCCAGGGACTGAAGTCATGTTGCTGCGATCGATTTTAATATCGCCCGACGCTGTAAGTTCGACCATGCCATGAAGACATATTGTGTTCGGATTATATCCGATATTGATAAATACTCCGTCGACAGGTATGGTGCGTTCTGTTCCATCCTTTTGTTTGACGGTGATTGATTCTACAAATTTTGTTCCATTGATTGATTGTGTGAATGCTTCGCGCACGATTTCTAGTTTTGGATTCTGTTTTGCCTTTTCAACCATCACCGCGTCTGCTTTTGGTTCAAGATATTTGCTGATGAGATAGACTTTTTTTGCAATATCATTCATTAAAAGAACAGTTGTAAGTCCGGTATTTCCTGCACCAATTACTGCAACGGTTTTATTTGCAAAGAGCGGACCGTCGCATATTGAGCACCACGAAACGCCCTTACCCATATATTCTTTTTCTCCGGGAATCTTGAGTTCTTTAGGTGTTGCGCCGGTTGCAATAAGGATCGTCTTTGTTTCGAGTGTTCGTTCGTATGTTTTAATGATAAAAAATTTTTGATTGTGTATAATTTCCCTGACTTCGTCTTCAATGATTTCTGGCTTGAACGCGTTCATATGTTCTTCGAATAAGGTAGTTAATGCTGCACCACTGACATTCTTATAACCTGTATAATTTTCAATATATGTTGTCTTTGCAACTTCTCCACCGATCTCTTTGTAAATGATTGCAAATTTCATTTGCTTACGTGCTGCATAAATTGCGGCAGTGATACCTGCAGGTCCACCACCAATAATAATTACGTCATACATAAATTCACCTTCTCAATAAACGCATTAATAGACCACTATTTAAAAGCCTTATGAAAGAGTGCAAAAACAAGAGGGAAACATGCACACACTACTGCGAAAAGAAGGCACAACTGTTTAATTCTTTATAAACCTCTCGAGGAACCATTTTCAATAATATTTATAAATAGAAATATACTCATATACTTTTTCAGCGTTTGTTGTAGTTTAGGAGGAGGATGTTTTAGTCAATTAAACAAAATGATTCAGGTATTACATTCATACGTTACGTCTTCTAATCTTCTTGCTACATATCCGACTCATCATTCTATTATAAAAATCGAATCTGATAATAACAGAGGAGTATTTAAAGAAAAATGATAGAAAAAGTATCTAAACAGTTAATTGACATGGGAATGCGTGTTCCCCGCGACTATTTTGTAACAGCAGGAGTAGGAGAATCAGACTATCAGGCCCATGCCGGCTCCTTCCATCTTGCACTGCGCGAAGCGAGAATTGAGGAATTTAATATTATGGCCTATTCATCAATCATGCCGGGAAACGCGCGACAGATAACAAAACCAACCGATCTTGTCCACGGTGCAGTTCTTGAGACAATCATTGCACAATCAAATGTAAATCAGGGAGAATGCGCAACAGCAGCAATCATCTATGGCTGGCTATATGATAAAAGGGTAGGAAACAGATTCGGCGGCTTGGTCTGCGAATATAATGGCAAACTCTCTGAAAAAGACGCAGGAGAATCGCTGCGGGGAAACATTCGTGAACTGCATACAAATGGATATGAACACTATGACCTCAAAGATATTACACTCATAACAAAGAGTTTTGTTCCAGAGAAAAAATTTGGAACAGCACTTGTTGCAATCTGCTTTGTCAATTATACAGTTCCAATAGGATTTCCATCAGGTACCACTAAAAACATATTGTACGTCGAAGAACACGGACATGGTTTTCCAGCAAGTGCATATAGTTCCCCAAATACTCGATTCTTTATTGCGCAAAAAGCTTCAGAAGCAATTACCAGTATTAAAGAGCACGGGGAATTGTTTAACGGCTATATCTTAGGGATGACTTTGCTCAGAGAAGAGGCTAATAAAGAGGAAGTCATTAAAATATCTCGTGAACGGTTCTGTTTAGAACAAGAATTATTACATGACTTAAAAATCCGAAGTATCGATCAAGTATACTGTACTAAAAAATTATTTGAGAATAAGAAAGTTCAAAAGGTTCTTAGAAAACGTGAAAAATTAAGAGTTGCTATTTCACAATCACTCGACATACGTGCAGGAGAGCGAGTATATAAATATCTTGAAGATCAAGGATATATTGGTGAAAAACCAGTCCTGTTTTATACTCAACAATATAATCCTTCAAAGATTGTGCAAAATCATGCTCAAAAAAAATTAACTGTAGCAGATGCGAGCGGAATCATACGCTGGCTTAGCATACTCGATCAGCATCGGACATAATATAGAATGTTTTCTTCTTAAAATTCTCCAGCACTTTCTCACTTGGAAAATAGATATTTTTCGGAAGTTTATTCAAATCAAACCATTTCCATTCGACGATTTCATCAGGTTCCATAATTTGCGCTTCTCCAGAAAAATCGTCAGAAAACATTCCGATAGTCACGAAATGTGCATGTTCATTCTTATCATTATTGACGCAAATAATTTCGACGTCATTTAATCGAATATCGGTCTCCTCAAGAACTTCGCGTCGTGCACCTTCTTCGAACGATTCGTCATATTCCAATTTACCGCCCGGCATTGTCCAAGTCCCCTCACCATGCAGTTCAGAATCTGCCTTTGCAGGATCACTGTGACGTTTGCCAAGCAGGATTTTTCCGTCGCGCAATACTAAGACACCAAATCCGACCCCTACTTTCTTTTGTTCAAGAACCATGATTTCTCCTCCTTCGATAAATTTCATTAAATGATGTTTGAGGATAATCAATTTCCTCTAAAAAACGATCAACGCGCGTTCTTCCTAAATAATTTGGTGCATGCCGTTCATCATAATAGACGCGTCCATCATCAACTAGTAAAATAAGTGGGCGTTTAAAGGTTGAAAGCGGAACCGAGACATATTCGAAGGAGATATAATCAGTGGATGCCTTTTGCAGAGAACGATCATGACATACATAATATAATACCATTCCAATATCATTCTTTGGCGAGATGATTGTAGTATCTTTGAAAACACGCGCCTTAGCACAGGCGATATGCAGTGCTTCAGGATCACCTTCTGCAGCGATTCCTTCGATAATAACGCGGCGTGGCTTAAGATACGGAATTAATGTATACCACGGAACAGATAATTCACGTTGTGTATGCACACCAATTTTGTTGGTTATCGGATCGAAATATTCAAATCGCATATGCTCAGGAAACCACTGCTTAAGATTAGCATAGTGCTTTTTCCAAAATAGGTCCTCTTCACTAAATCCTTCTTGACTGAACATAACGCCCCCGCTCACAGGAAAACCATTACTTTTATATACTTAATTCACTACCGTAGGTAGTAGAGTATGTCTTGAAGGGTCATATGGATAAGATTTTGGATAAGATGGGATTTAGTACATATAAAAAGCGTGCGTACCTTGCGCTTATCAAACTAGAAAAAGCAAAAGTCGGCGAAATCGCAAAGAAAACAAACATCCCTTCATCTAAGATCTATGAAACATTGAATTGGCTTTATGCAAAGGGATATATCTCTGTTGTATCTCCACACCCATTAATCTACCGTGCGAATGATCCGAAACCGATTATCGGCAGTGAAATAAAATTGCAGATGAACGCCCTAAAAGAAATCGAGGAAGAACTCAAGAAAATAAAGACCGGACTTACTGTTGCAGAAAGGGGAAGTTTCCAAATTATTTACGGACGAGACGCATTCTATACTAAAGTCAAGGAATCGGTGAATACTTCCAAAAAAAGCATTGTCGCAATAGTCAAGAGTTGGCGTCTGGATAATGAACTATTCGAACTCACCAAAGAGTTTACTGCAAAAGGCGGAACTGCGCGATTTCTTGGACCAATAACTCCTGAAAATAAGCCTAAAATCAAATACTGGAATGAAATTGGAGTTAAAACAAAACATCTTATTCCTGATGAGACAAGATTCACCATTTGGGATGAACGTATCATCGCAATAGGCCTTAAACAAGAGGGTGAACGCGAATATTTCTCGCTCTGGATCGAGAACGAATATCTTGGCAAGGTGTTGACTGCACATTTTAACCAGTTGTGGAACAGCAAGAAAAAAACAGTCAAATAGTATATAAATCATTAATTCTCACACCAATCACACTCCCCACACTGGCCATGTACACGTAGCCTATTTAAATGATTGCTGCACTATATTTATATATGCCTGAAACCGTCACCTTAACTATGCCTGCAAGAAAATCTTATCTCAAGGATTTTACTCCACGTACCTATCAGGAATCGATATTTAATACCTGTACGAAACAGCACACATTGGTTGTCCTTCCGACAGGTATTGGAAAGACCGCAATCTTTCTTATGATGGCAGCGTATCGCTTATCCATGTATCCGAAGAGTAAAGTTCTGCTCCTTGGTCCGACGCGCCCACTTATTGAACAATATTCTGCTGTCTTTGAAAAATATTTTAATATAGAAAAAGAGAAGATGGTCATCTTTACAGGTTTTGTAAGCCCGGAAAAACGTGCTGAACTCTGGAAGAATGCTCAAATAATTTTCTCAACACCACAAGGCCTCGAAAACGATATCCTTTCAAATAAGATTGATTTAAGTGATGTCTCGCTTATTGGTTTTGATGAGTCGCATCGCGCAACAGGCGAGTATAGTTATAATTTTGTTGCAAAACAATACATCAAAAAGGCACTCCATCCACGAATACTCGCACTTACGGCAAGTCCTGGTTCTGATCAGGAATCTATTCAAGAAGTCTGCAAGAACCTCTATATCGAAGCAATTGAAATACGGACAACTGAAGATGAAGATGTTGCACCCTATGTGCAGGCTGTCGATATCCAAAAAGTGTTCCTTGAACTTCCTGATGAATTTGTTGTCATCAAAGGACATCTTGTAGAATGTTATAAGTCTAAGATGCGTGAACTCAAAAATCTGGGATTTGCAACTGACTCAAATTATTCTAAACGTAATCTTTTAGGTATGCAGGCAGGTATTCATGTCAAGATTGCACAAGGCGACAGGGATCCTGAAATTCTTCGCGGGTTAAGTCTTGTTGCTGAAGCTGTGAAAGTGCATCATGCAATTGAACTTATTGAAACACAAGGTGTGAATTCCTTAAGGGAATATTTCTTAAAATTACAGCATGAAGCTGCAACCGGTAAGACTAAAGCAACAAAGAATCTTGTCCGGGACATCAATTTTCATACTGCATTTATCAAGATAAATAAATTACACGGAGTGTTTGAACATCCAAAATTGCAGGAATTGCAGCGAATTGTTGAAAAAGAATTAAATGACGGCGCGCAAAAAAAGATCATCATCTTCTCGCAATATCGTGATACAGGTTCACTCATCACTAAACAATTACTTGCAAAGGGGTTTTCAACAAAACTTTTTGTCGGACAGGCAAAGAAAAAAGATACCGGTCTCACCCAGAAAAAACAGAAAGAGATGCTCGACGCATTCAGCGCCGGAGAATTTAATATTCTCGTCTCGAGTTCTGTCGGCGAAGAAGGATTAGACATCCCTCAAGTTGATCTTGTCATTTTCTATGAACCTGTTCCCAGCGCAATCCGTAAGATTCAACGTAGTGGACGGACAGGAAGACTTGAAAAAGGCCGAATTATCATGCTCATCACCAAAGATACGATTGATGAAGTCTATTATCATGTTGCACGCAATAAGGAAAAACGAATGTATCGCACGATTGATTCAATGAAAAAAGGCTTTCCTCAAGAAAAGCAGGAGATAAAGCAGACAAGTATTCGAACACTCAGTGATTTTGCGCATGATACCTCAAAAAAAGAGATGACACAACTTAAAATTAAGATTATTGCAGATTATCGAGAGAAGGGATCAGGTGTCCTCAAAGAATTTGTCGAACAAGATATTGAACTTGGACTTGAAAAACTTGCGATTGGCGATTTTCTCGTAAGTTCTCGCGTTGCAGTCGAATATAAGACTGTTCCTGATTTTATTGATTCAATCATTGACGGACGATTAGTGAGTCAATTGCGTGAACTCAAAAAATATGAACGTCCAATTATTGTTATTGAAGGCCAGGAAGATATGTTTGCAATCCGTAAGATCCATCCGAATGCTATTCGCGGCATGCTCGCAACTATTAGTGTATCTTATAGTATCCCTATTATTCAGACGCGTAATGCAAAGGATACTGCAGAATTTCTCATTATGGTCGCAAAAAAAGAACAATTAGATTCTAAATCTGAAGTTGTCCATCATCACGCAAAACCACTCTCACTTAAAGAGCAACAGGAATTCTTTATTTCTGCACTCCCGAATATCGGCATGGGTGGGGCGCAACCCCTATTGAAACATTTCAAAACAGTCAAAGGCATTGTAAATGCCTCAGAGAAAGAATTACAAGACGTGGACTTGATCGGTCCAAAGAAGGCAAAAACAATGACTGATGTGTTTGAGAAGGAATGGGGGGAGTGAGAGTTCTTACGTATAAAGGGTAACATTTAAATAGGTGTATTTATTCACCAAATCATGTTACGGATAGATAAACAACAATGGGGGTATAGATGGGGCGTATCATTCTTAGAGACCGATTTACAATTAACATACAATGAAAGACTAGAACTACTTATCGAAGCGACAGACATGTATCTCTCAGACGAAAAAGAACGAAGAGTAAAAAATGAAAAAATGGAAGGCGTCATAACTACCGACAATAGGCGCTATCTTCTGGGTGATTTTGGTGGAAAAAAATATGAGGCCCGCATAGATATCGGTTCAAAACACGCCTATCTTAGTTTTCTCGTAAAAGAATATATTAATCCTTCATTAAATTAGTATATGTTCAACGTCGGAGACTCAGAAAATTTAAAAAAAATAAAAAATGAAGAGTGATGCTCTTCTTAATCGTCGTGTGCAAGTGCCCAGATTGCCTTTAATGCAACAATGATGGTTGCAGGGATGACGAATGTCATGAGTGCATTAAGAATGCCTGCAAGATATAGACCGACAGTTGCGACAGATGCTAATGTATTGCCTCCAAGTGCAGCTACGATGACTAACGATACTGTTGCGAGTAGGAATGGTGTTGTTTCCTTTCCGGTCACGTTAAGGAATCCTACAATCAATCCAAGCAAGATAAGGATTGATGTCGTTACTGCGCCGCCTTTGCCTGCAGAAACGATTCCGACTAGTAGCGCGATAATAACGCCAATAATAAATGCCCAACTACCGAC
Organism: Candidatus Woesearchaeota archaeon; assembly: GCA_041658255.1. Lineage (GTDB taxonomy): Archaea > Nanobdellota > Nanobdellia > Woesearchaeales > UBA9642 > UBA9642. The sequence goes on along the minus strand of JBBAAQ010000002.1, from coordinate 139,755 downwards.
TTTCGCTAACAAATTTGTAGATTGCTTTGCCATAGTATATACCCCCACCACGATTGTGGTGTTATAAAGGGCTAAAAGTCAAGCATGTTTATAAATTTTTCTGTAAAATACACTATTCAGCGACGGCAAAAAACCCATGTTTAATAAAATTTATAAACATCAATAAAGTAACGACAGTATTATACTCTATATTATATCGTATGCGATAAAAGTGGTGGTGATCTTATGTTATTATGGACAAGTATTATAACTGCAGTTATTGTTGTTATTGTGTTAGTCTTAATTTTAAGCTATAATCGGTTCGTTATTCTCCGGACGCGTATTGATAATGCGTGGGCACAAATTGATGTCCAATTGAAACGAAGATTTGATCTCATTCCAAACCTTATCGAAACCGTAAAAGGGTATGCAAAACATGAAAAGAAAGTATTTACTGATGTGACTACTGCAAGAACAGCATTCATGAATGCAAAGACCATTCCTGAAAAGGCTAAGGCGGACAATATGCTTACTGAAACAATGAAGTCACTCTTTGCAGTTGCAGAAGCCTATCCTAAACTTGAAGCAAGCGAAAATTTTAAGATGCTCCAAGAAGAACTTTCCGGAACAGAAAGCAAAATCGCGTATAGCAGACAATTCTATAATGATTCTGTCCTGAGCTATAATACGAGTGTCCAGATGTTTCCCGGAAATGTGATTGCAGGAATGTTCAATTTCAAGGAACGAGAATTCTTCAAGACACAAGAAGTGGAAAAGAGGAATGTGAAGGTTAAGTTCGAATAAGCAATTTTTTTACTAGTTTATCTCTTCCTAAAATAATTAAAGGTCATTATGAATCCATTTGATGAAGTTGCAAAGAATAAGTGGAAGAGTTATCTTCTGATGTTTTGCTTTACACTCATCATTATTGCACTCGGATACGTATTCGGACTAGTCTACGGACGGGGCAATAGTGGCATTATTCTCGCATTCATGATCATAGCATTCATCATCGCGGTAAGTATGGGGCTTATCAGCTATTATTGGGGCGACAAAGCAGCACTGAGTATTAGCCGTGCACAAGAAGCAAACAAAAAAAATCATGCATATCTCATTAATACTGTCGAAGGATTATCACTTGCAGCAGGACTTCCTATGCCAAAGGTGTATGTTATCCCTGATGACTCTATTAATGCATTTGCAACAGGGAGAAATCCACAATTTGCAAGTGTTGCAGTAACACAAGGAGCACTTAAAAAATTAAATCGAGTAGAACTTGAAGGTGTACTCGCCCACGAGATGTCCCATGTCAAAAATTATGATATGCTACTCATGACGATCACTGTTATTTTAGTCGGACTCATCGCCCTCTTAAGCGATATCTTTTTACGAAGTATGTTCTTTAGTGGCAGAGATGATAATCGCGGCGGAGGAAGTTGGGTATTTTTAGTCATCGGAATTGTACTTGCAATTCTCGCGCCAATCATTGCAGAACTCATCAAACTTGCAATCTCCCGAAAAAGAGAATATGCTGCTGACGCGCAAGGTGCACTCCTTTCACGCCACCCGCAAGGGCTTGCCGATGCACTCCGTAAAATAGAAAAAGACCATACAGAAACCAAGGTTGCAACTAAAGCCACTGCACACCTCTATTTTTCTAGTCCACTCAAAAAAGGATTCTGGAATAATCTCTTCTCGACGCATCCACCGATCGAGATACGTATCAAACGCCTTGAAGCGATGTAGCGAATTTTAAGCATGAGCCTGCTCAACAAATAGAAATCATCCCACACTGGACACGCGACGAAAACCTATATAAAGAATATCGCTATCCATACCGCATGCTCGAACTCAAAGATACACTCTCTTATTATAAGCGTAGGGATGTGATGAAACTTATTCTTGAACATACCACACAAAAAGAGATTGGTGTACGATTCGGTGATGGATTCGGTAAGCGCCCGGATACATTAAATTATGAAAATGATATTTTAGAATTTGCAAAAAAAGGATGCACCTCGTTCCATTGTTCAGAAGAATCATGGACTAATCCACTCCACATTAATTCAAATCTCCGCCGAAATGAACTTGATACTCTGCGCAGCGGTTGGGATCTCATTCTCGATATTGATTGCCCATTCTGGCTTTTTTCAAAACTCACCACTTATGTGTTTATTAAAGCACTCAAAGATCATGCGATTTCTGCAGTGACTGTAAAATTTTCTGGAGGTAAAGGATTTCACATCGCAGTACCCTTTGAATCCTTTCCTAAACGTATTGGCGCTGAGGAAGTAAAAAATCTTTTTCCTGAAGGCCCGCGAAAAATTGCAGAATATTTACTGCACTACGTCAACACCAAACTTATCACCATCGACGATAATAATATCCAATTTGCAAAAGTAAGTGTTCCTCTTGAACGACTTGAAAAAGATACTGGAAAAAAACGTGAAGAACTGGTAAAGACCCGCTGCATACAATGCCGAAGCGAGATTAAAAAAGAGGCATATACCCGTGCCGCACATATTGAATACTTATGCGCGTATTGCGGATATTCTCTCGAGGATGTCAATAAACCATTCCTTCAATGCCCGAAGTGTAAAAAGATCATGGAAAAAAAAGTTCATGCAAAATCACTTTGCATCTGTGGGTCGAACAGTGTAAAACAAGAATTTGATCTTTCCCACATTGTAGCTGTTGATACTGTACTCATCAGTTCACGGCATCTCTTTCGTATGCCTTACTCGCTCCATGAAAAAACAGGACTTGTTTCAGTGCCTTTTGATATTAAACACATACTCAAATTTGAAAAGAGTGAAGCGCAGGTCAGTACATTCAAACCTCACGTATTTCTTAACCGGGAAAAAGTCATCGTCGGAGAAGCATCCCTCCTCTTCCAAAAAGCCTTTGAATTTACAACTACCCGTGCAAAACAGGAAAAAGAGCAGATTACAAAGAAATTTCGTGATCAAAAACGCGAAATAACATCACAGGGAATGAACCTCGAAAAACATGCTATCCCTGAAGAGTGTTTCCCGCCATGCATCAAAAAGATATCTGCGGGGCTTGAAGACGGGAAAAAACGTGCACTCTTTATACTCATCAAATTCCTCGATAATTGTTTCTGGACAAAAGAGGAAGTAGAAGAGTATATTTTGAAATGGAATGATCGCAATAAGCCTGATCAACTCAAAGAGACCTATATTCGTGGACAATTACGATACCATTATACTCAAAGCGTCGGACAAAAAGATAAAAGTCCTTCACCGAATTGTGACAATAAGGGATATATGGTCGAGACACAATTCTGTAATCCCGATATGCTTTGCCGCGGTATAAAAAATCCTATTCAATATGCACGCAAAAAGATGTATTTACTCAACAATAATGCTCCACGCAAGCAAAAGAAGAGTACTGAAGATAAAGAAAAAACAGACAAAGAAAGAAACACAATGCCTCTTGAAACGCCACCATCTACGAGACGCAGATCTAAAACCAATACAAAAGAAATGGGTGAAGAGATGAAGAAAATTGGGACAATTATTGATCAGGGAAAGGCGAAGGATGAGTTCGAGTAAGGGACACGATACAGACAAATAAGTTTATAAATATCGTACCGTATAGTTAACTATGCCGGGTATCACGACACCAAATAAAAAATTATTCTCCGACCCGAGATTAGTCAGATCATTTAATAAAAACGTTATTAAAAAAATAATAGAATTTAGCAATATACAAGATTCCTTTCTTAAAGAATTAAAAGAGATGAGATACGACAGCGAGTACGGATTATTAAAAAGAAAGAATGCGCAAGTTATAATCGATAATCTTGAATCACGAGTAAAATTCGATAATATTGAAGCAAATAAAAAACCATTTATCAAAAATCTTCAGGATATCACGGATAGGCACAATAAATGTGAGATTTGTAGGGAAAAACGGAACAATCCTGCTAAAGCACACATTATTACAAGAGCAGCGTTCAGAAATGATCAATTAAAACCTAAAAAAGCATATAGTCAGTATATTAACAGTTTAGCAAACATCATGCTCGTGTGCGAGAACTGCCATGCAGATTTAGATAAAGGAAGATTAGCAAATCACAAGATCAGAGCGATAATACGAATAAGAAAAAAAGTGAACCGTCGACTCATCAAAACGATAAGCCGCGATATTATATACATGAAATCAATGATAAAAGAATTAAAACAATACGAATCACAAGTAAAAAGTATATTCAGAAAACGAATGAGCCGGATTCTTAAATTCAAATCTTCTTTAAAGAAAAAACAAATCCGCGACATTATGTTCTACGAATGACAAAAGCAAATTGGTTATACTAAAATCGTGGAACGGAAAAATATCTAAATAACCAAAGAACAAGAGAATTGAAAAATAACATTCGAAAGGATTGCTCCTCTCGAAAAAATGAAAAATCCAAAAGAACTTATTTCTTTTTCTTTGCTTTGCCGCCACGAGCCATTTTTGCTCTGGAGACATTTCCTTTCTTGTCAACAAAGTATAAGTATCCTTTTTCCTTCTTGACGCCAACTTTTGCAACTTTCTTTGCGCCCTTTTTAGCCTTTCCGCCACGAGCCATAGTTGCTGCAGAGATGTCTCCCTGTTTATCGACAAAATACAAATATCCCTTTTCTTTTTTTACTCCAACTTTTGCAACTGTTTCCATAGTTTCACCCCAACTCCTGACGAGTTATTAATCTGTCCTTAGAGGAACTTGTTTATAAAGTTTATGCTTTTACGACGATAACAGTGACGAAGAAACACTAAGAAAATTGACGACTCGTCGATTTATGCTTTTTATCGTCAATAAAAAATAATTAGTTCTTTTGCTCCATGGTCGCACCATAAATAAACATCATGATGAGACCTAAGATAAATGCTATTACGAGCGACCATACTTGTGCGAGTGCAATAAGAATAACATAGAACAGAATAGTACAAAAGACTAACATATAAATTGTGCGCGAAAAGAAGAATATGCCGAGCCCGTCGGATCCTGCATCCATTTTTGTCGGAATATCGATTTTAGGGATGGGAAGACAAGAATAGACTGCTAAAAATCCATTAATAATTACGAACGTAAACACAATTTCGTTTTTTCCGCTCGAAAGATATACCACTCCTGCGATCATCAAAAGGAGTATGTGACTAAGTGGTCCGGCAAGTGATACGCGTGCTAAATCTTTAAGATTCATGCCGTAACGAAATTTTCCGAGACGCAATCGTGGAACCTGCTCCATAGAAACTGATCCAGGAAGAATAAACGGGATGAACCCCAGACTAAAAAATGAGAGGAATACTGAAACAAGAATTCCATTCACCCAATACATATAGGTCGCGGTATATCCTAATTTTATCGCTACTGCCTTTTGCGCAGAGATATGGATAATAAATGAAATAAATGTAAAAAGCAATACGACAATGAAAAAAACCAGCGTTTCTTCGAGGAGCACTGGCTTTCTCAGGAATCCCTTAAAGAATGCGGTGAGAATGAGCGAAAATGCAATAGTCGTCCAGAGCACTTGACTTAATTCTTTAGTACTGATGCGAAAATATTGTTTTAATGAATAGAAAAATCCAAACATGCTCTCTTCTCCTTATTTGATTATTTAAATGTGGTGATTATTTAACTGTTTTTACTCCAAGGATGCGCGCAAGCGCTTCCCGACTTTGCGAATCAATTAATTCTATAGGGTGCCGTGCAAAACTAAATACTTCAGTCGAGAGTTTATGCTTGCGTAACAATACCGCGTCTTGAAGCATACGTCCATAGAGCATTTGACGTTCATGATTTGAACTCGAACGCAACAGACCGAAGTCCAAAGCAATTCGTGTATTATTTATTTTTGCAATGCGTGCATGTACTTGATTCAAATGTGTATTGCGATAATGCATGGAGTCTTTACCTTCGCCTGATTCAAGCCCCACAATATAATCAACAGGCGCCTCGAATCCTTGACGATCCGCACGTGCAAATAAAAAATCGAATTTATGACGGACACGTGGAAGTTCATTATGATTATTTAATAAGTATGCGGTTTTGATACGAATATTTGAATGGATTGACTTATAAGTATAACTTGGATTTGTTGAAAGGAATACTAATTCAGAACATCCGAGTTTTATTGCAGTAGCAATAAATGCATTTTCATTTCCATGAACCAGAACAACATCACGCATAAACAGAATGTGTGAGAGGGAATTTAAAAAGGTTTATAAAAAGGAAATGTCTCTTATCATCATGGAAGAACGTGTCCAAAAACTTATTGCAAATAGTGGTTATTGTAGTCGAAGAGATGCAGAAGAACTTATTCGCAAGGGAAAGGTTCGCGTCAACGGCAGAGCAATTAAACTTGGCGATAAGGCAGATATTGATAAAGACGAGATTTATGTGCATACGACACTTATTGAAAAGGCGCCTAAAATATATCTCATGCTCAATAAGCCCCGTGGATACGAGGTGAGTATGAGCCCCACAATTCAGAAAAGCGTCATGAGACTCCTCCCTATTGAAGAACGTGTGGTCCCTGTCGGAAGATTGGACAAAGATACGACGGGTTTACTCCTCTTTACAAACGATGGTGATTTTGCGAATAAGATAACTCATCCGCGCTACGAGAAAGAAAAGACATATGCTGTTGTTCTTGATAGAAAAATTAGTAAAGAAGATATGATGAAGATTCAGGACGGGATCCATCTCAAAGACGGATTTATCAAAGGCAAGATAAAACAATATTCGCCGACAAACCTCGAAGTCACCATCCATGAAGGTAAAAAATGGATCATCAAGCGATTATTCTTTAGTCTGGGATATTATGTTAAAGAGTTATCACGTACACGTATCGGACCAGTCAGACTCGATGTAAAGATAGGAAAATGGAGACATTTGACTGAACGGGAAGTTCGGATATTGCAGGAATAGATTAAAAGAATTCTGGATATGATCTGTAAATAATTCTGAAAATAGATGTTAGTCTCAATAAACGAACGAGCAAAAGTATAATCCAATTAGAAATTTGAGAAATGATGAAAAGACGTTAGTGTTTAAATCTATGCAATTGTTGGATGCGCTTCCAATGGTCGCACAGGCGTACTGATTCCATACGATGCATCAACAGTCAGATGAGTTTCCGGCGATTGTATGCGTGTGGGTTCCTTAGAATAAAATTTTTTAAATCTTTCAGTAATATCCGTGTCCGGAAATTCTCCTTCTATCATTAGAATCTTAGTTGCTCGGTCAGGATGATAGCCAAAAGATTCGTTTATGACAAGAACATTTCCGACTTTGTATATTGTTTTCGACTCTTCCCAAGAAAAGATTTTTCTTTCCGTAAAAAGTTCTTTTCCCCCGGCCTGCTGACATATATAGTCAATATCATTAATCTCTTGAAAATGCGTACAAAATTTTTGTTTAGGAATATCTGCGCTATTAATTCTATCTAAAGCGCCTGCATGGAAATATTCTGCATATAATTTAACATTTGGATCGGATGTCAAAGCACTCCGTAAAGATATTTTTAACTTATCCATACAGTCCCGTATTCCTCTAAGATTTATAAACTTTCTGTTATTTTACTACTATAAAAGAATTACGTTAACCTCTGGCCAACACTCGCCCGTTTACTTGAGAGTTTTGTCTTTGGTGTCGTTGCACCAAAATCTTTTCCTCATTTCATTCGGAGAAACCAACAAGTATCTGCGGTTCGAAATTAGTGTTCTATAATCCTTCTACATCTTTAATTTCTTGGATTGCTTCCCTGAGTGCAATCTTTTCAGGTTCCCATGTCAATTTAGTCTGCACAGAATCAAGCATCGCCCAAAGATAATTATCGTGTTTTTTATCAGTAGCATAATTCTTTACCGGAATATTCATCGATGCGCTGATGAGATAGAATTGAAACACATGAGTGTCCTGTTCGTTCTGAAATGCCTGTGTTGAATCGAGTTTTCGTATGGTCTCATATTTAGAGATCCCTACCTGTTCGCGCACTAATCGCTCGACTGCTTTCTCTTCAGTCTCATCTTTGCGAATAAGTGTTTTCGGGAATTCCCAACCGCGCCATCCTTCAACGCGCCGCAGGATAAGGAAAAACAATTCGCCGTTATTATCATATGTTATTACTTGAACGCCTTTAATTTCCGTCATATCAATCACCTTTTATGAATCATTCTTACATACTGAAGAAATGTTTTATATAGTTTATGGAAATAAATAAAGAAACCACTCGAGAATGGTAAGAGTAGTAAACTATTTAAAACAACAAGATATTCACCATATTGTGTGCATAACACAGTAGGATTAGTGCACATACAAAAAAAAAATACACAAACAGTACCATGCCGAACCTTATCGAACTTATGGATAACCCTGAAAAGATTGTTATTGCAGCTACACGAATTCTCGCAAAGCACGGTCATGAAAATCATAAATTTGAAGAGGAACGTGGAGCATATGATAACCTTATGAGTTGCATTTATGAAGATATCCCGAATAAAAAGATTAGAATCTTTGGTTATCGTGATATGACTAAAGAAGAAGAATTGAATAAATTCTTGAATTCATATCCGGAGTCATATGCGCACGATTATCATGCTTCTTCAAGTATTGCTTCAGTGGTTGCATTGTATCATTGGCTCGTTGATGTAAAACCTGGACCTCGCTTTTCAGAAATTGCGATTTATTGGAATGAAGATGCAAAAAAGATAGATTCTTTAAATTTAGCAGAATGCTCTTTCTCTGATTTAGAAAACGAATTTTATGCAAAAAAGTTTGTTTTCAGTAATGAACCAAATAATACAATAAGCTTTGTGAAAGGAGCGTGGCAAAAATATCTCGCAGATATTTACGCATCAACAATAGCTATTAATGATTTCGATGGTGGCCATGATAATTTAGGACAACCAAAAGAAAAATTAACTGTCCCAAAAATAATTATAGATCTTTTTTAGATAACAAACAGTTTAAGGATACGCAGGGATAATATGGACGCAAACAAGTGTATATTAAATTATTTCTCAATCGATAAGATTATCAACTATCTCAATACGCAAAAAAAAGATAAGGATGAAAACGCACAATTAACATATGGTTCTTTTATTGAAGAGAAAAATGTCGTAAAAAATTTTGCATATGGCACGAAAGAATTAATGAGAGCAAAACAGCTTGTACGGGTTGACCTACACGGAACATATCAACTTATTGAACCGTATGAATTTGCCATCGTCCACCCGTTCAATCCTTCAGGAATAAGAGGAACAATCATGATTGAAAAAGGAATTCATCTTGATGGAAGTTCAGACGGCGAGTCATATGAGACCATGCGCATGATATTAAAGGAACCTCTAGAGTTAGTCAATGGTGTTATTATCCCAAAGAGCAGCATAAAGATTTATGTTGAAGAGGGGAGTGTTCAGGAGCGAAGAGATCATCTCAAAAGGTGGGTTGGTTGGAAGCATACAAATCTTGAAGAATTATTACCGACAAGTATATTCTTGAAGTAATTTTTTATCCAAAACAAATATTACAATTGCTTTTTCGAATATCACAATTTGCGCAAAGGACGCGTTGTCTCCGGCAGTATTCAATGACGCGTGAGAGTTCTTGCATACTGGTTTTAGCACTGGAAGTCTTTGCGATGCGATCCACTGCTTTTTGTATTTCGACGCGGGATTTCGCATTAAATGCTACGATGGATGTTGCACGCTTATTATTCATATACTGGGAAACTGCTGCTGCAGTAATTCCGAGTTTTGCTGCGATCTCTTTTTGTGAGAGTCTCTTCTTTTTTAGTCCGAGAACAAACTCCTTACGTAATGAAGGAATGACGCGCCAGACCACGACCTCTTGAGGGAGATTCATAGCAGGATATAATGTGCGGTGATTTATATAGTTAACGATGGTTAAGAATGCTGTTAAAACCCCTTAAAAGAACAACATTTTTTAACTTGGCTGCCTCTAGAGAAGTTATGACGAAGAAGATGCTGATTATTGATCTTGATGGCGCACTCGTAAAATCCCGGCCATTCGATATGGCACACCAAGAATGGTTCAGGATCATGGCGGAATTATTAAGAGACCAAACAATTACTCAACACGCATTTAAAGAAAACTATTACGAGCAAGTCCATCATGTGATGAAACAATATCTCGGAGACATCAGTGAATCCTCACGTAATATGTTCGCGAGAAATATGTATGGGATGTGCCTTGTCGAGATTATCAAGAAATGGGATGTATACGAACCATTCGCAGAATATCTTCATGCCATAAAAAAGAAATATCTGCTTATTCTTATCACCACAACACCTGCTATTGCAGTCGATGCGCTCCTTGAAAAAATTCATTGTAAAGACCTTTTTGATGTGATTATCAAAGGCCCGCTTGATAAAGAGCCCCATAAGAAGGAACTCTTTGAACTATTCCTTAAAAAATATGGAAAGCCGGAATTCTATATCGGTAAAGGCGATAAAAGTATCGAGGTCTGTAAAGACCTTGGAATAAAGACCATCACCGTATCATGGATTGCAGAAGGGACACACAAAGGTAATTTTGAAGCAAAAACAGTCGAAGACGTAGAAAAGATTCTTGAACGATATCGGATTGAATGAAAAAATTGATAAATAAAATCCACCCCAAAACCACATGGATAAAATAATTCTTGTTGGCGGAAGCCCCGCTGCGGGCAAATCTTTTACTGCAAAAAAGATTGCTAAGTTGTTAAAATTATCTTGGATATCCACAGATAAAATAAGAGGGCATATGCAAAAAACTTTACCGCGCAAGAAATATCCAAAATTAAATATGTTTACCGGAATGAGCGCCGAAAGGTATTTGAGTACACACTCTGCATCGCAAATTGTAAAAGATCAAAATACGGAAAGTAAAGATGTTTGGCAGGGAATTCAAACACGTATTGACAAGAGTAAGAAGGGAAAATCATATATTATTGAAGGGGTAGCAATACTTCCGAAATTTGTTGCAAAAATGACGCACAAAAATAAAAAAATAATTGCCGTATTTCTCATTGATGAAAACCGCGAGCGCATCAGAGAAACAATATATACGCGCGGATTATGGGCTGATGCGGACAAATACGCTCATTCAGTAAAAGAAAAAGAAGTTGCATGGGTTCTCGCATTTAATACCTATATTAAAAAAGAAGCTAAAAAATATGGATTTCCAGTTATTGATGTGGGAGATCGCAAGGCATATTTTCAGAAAATCAAAAAGATTATTGATGCATAAGCGTATTCAAACATATCTATTTTACAGTGGTTATAAAACACAACCTTTAAAAATATACTGCATATACCTCCATACATATCCCGTTAATATATGGTGCATCCTATGACTTATCTTGCATTACCGACCGATGTATTTACAAAAAAAGTATTTTCTCCGGAACAGTTTTCTTCCATCATTAAGGTTCTGCCGCCGGCATACGAAATGAGCTTATCATTCGATAACCGCGACGTGGATGTCGCAATCGGTAGAATTAACAACACCACAGTCCATAAACCCACCCATAAACATCTCTATGCATTCCTCGAAGATGAGGTTGTTCAACGCGTATTTAAAGAGATGCAACTGTCTTATGCTGTTTCTGACACTAGTGGTTGTTCTTTTAGATTATTCCTCTATCGTGCAGGTGCAGAAAAACCTCTCGTCAAGGGGATGCATGTTGTTGCATCATCCTTTCAGGATGGCGGGGATCATGGAAGACTCTCGCTTAAATGTATTCAACTCACACAAAAATACGTTAACACGTTAATTGAAAAAGTTGTCGATGATGAAGAAGTATTAATAAAATTTGGAAAAGACAATTATGGTCGTTCAAAACTCTACCAACCGACAGAATTTATGCAGAAACTTGATGATATTGCTGCTAAAGTAAAAAAACAAATAAAATAAGGTAATTCTAAAAAAAAAAACGAGAGAGATATTTCTAATTCTCTACGCATTTCCAACAAACCATCATTGTCACCTTAAAATAGGTTCCATATGTCATTAAGGGGTTGTTTTAGGCTAACCAGTATACAAATTAGGGGTTTTAAGCTCCTAGATACACCAAAAACACAACTCCATAGGAAACGAAGGTTCGTCACCGTCGTATCACAACAGACCTTTATTTCTCGTGCAGTTTAAGCACAAACAACATCATTTATAAATAGATTTGTTTTTCCTTTATAAATTGCGCTTTAAATATGGGGGTTATACCATGGTAAAAAAACCAGTTAAAAAAACAAAAAAGACAACTAAAGGTGTAGAAACAAAACCCGGTGAAACGAGTCTAGAAATCGTTAACATCGTCGTGAGTTCATCACTCGAACACACCATTCCGCTCGAAAAAATGGCAGCGACACTGAGCAACACCGAATATAATCCTGAACAATTTCCTGGCCTTGTGATCAGAATTCGCGAACCAAAAACATCCGCACTTATTTTTAGTTCTGGAAAAATTGTATGTACTGGTGCGAGATCCATTGAAAAAGTAGAAGAATCAATCCAAAAAATCATAGAGAGTCTCCAAAAGATTGGAATAAAAATAACTATTAAACCAAAAATTACTATCCAAAACATGGTTGCATCAGGATCTATTGGTATGGCACTCAATTTGAATGTCCTTGCAATGAAGCTCCCCAACACTGAATACGAACCAGAACAATTCCCAGGACTTGTCTATAAACTTATTGAAGCAAAAGCAACATTTCTCCTTTTTAGTAATGGAAAAGTTGTATGCACTGGAACAAAATCTGAGGCAGAAGCACGTGCAGCACTCGAAAAACTTGTTGTCATCCTAAAAAAAATCCAATAAAACAGTTTTATTTTTTTATAACTTTTTACTATTATTGGTATTATCGAAAGTAAAGGGTTAAAGCGGGGGCTTTAAAGATGGAGATTACTGAACAGATTGAAAAGTTTCATGAATTCTTCGAATTAAGTTATAAAGACGCCCTTCACGAAGCAATTTCTAAGGGCGAACGTCATCTCGCTATCAATTTTAGTGATCTCGCACGATTCAACCTAGAACTCGCACAAGAACTTCTTGAAAATCCTGAAGATACATTAAAGGCTGGAGAAATCGCTATTGAAAAATTTGATTTTCCTGACGTCAAAGATTTTAGACTCCGATTCCGTAATTTACCAAAAACTCAGCAATACGCCATTCGTAATATTCGCAGTATCCACCTCAATAAATGTATCCAGCTCATGGGTATCATCAGACAAAAGTCCGATGTACGTCCACAAGTCACGAGTGCAAAATTCGAATGTCCGAGTTGTGGCGCAACCATGAATGTCTTACAATTAGACACAAAATTTCGTGAACCTACGAAATGTGGATGCGGACGTAAAGGAAAATTTAGGCTTTTGTTGAAGGAAATGATTGATGCACAAAAGATTGTACTTGAAGAAGCGCCTGAAGATCTTGATGGTGGAGAACAACCAAAACGCATCGATATCTTTCTTAAAGCAGACCTTGTGAGTCCGATGTCTGATAGAAGAACTAATCCTGGAAGTAAAAATATTGTGACTGGAATTCTTAAGGAAGTCCCTATTATTGCGCGGGATGGCGGCAAACTCACCCGTTTTGAACTTATGATTGAAGCAAATCATGTTGAACCGCTCGCTGAAGATTTTTCTGAACTTGCGATCACTGCTGAAGAAGTTGCGGAAATCAAAGAGCTCAGTGAGGACCCTAAACTTTTCAAAAAGCTTATCGGTTCTATTGCACCAAACATTTATGGTCATGAAAAGGTCAAAGAAGCACTCATACTCCAATTGTTTGGCGGTGTGAGAAAAAAGAAAGATGATGGCTCAATAAATAGAGGAGACATTCATGTCCTACTTATTGGAGATCCGGGATCCGGGAAATCTCAACTCCTCAAACGTATCTCCATTGTTGCACCAAAGAGCAGATATGTTTCCGGTAAGGGTGCGAGCGCAGCAGGACTTACCGCAACTGTGGTAAAAGATGAATTCTTACGCGGATATGCACTTGAAGCAGGTGCACTCGTACTCACGAACCGCGGTATTTGTTGTATTGATGAATTGGATAAAATGACTAAGGAAGATACGAGTGCAATGCACGAAGCATTGGAACAACAAACTATTTCTATTAACAAAGCAAATATTTCTGCAACACTACGCGCAGAAACAACTGTTCTTGCAGCTGCAAATCCGAAATTCGGACGGTTTGACCCGTATGAAATTATCTCTAAACAAATAGAACTTCCTTCAACACTCATCAATCGTTTCGATCTCATCTTCCCAATACGAGACATTCCTGATCGTGGTAAGGATGCAAAGACCGCAGAATTCATTTTACAACTTCATCAAAAGGCATCGAGTGGCGCAACAGATATCCAGACCCCGCTCCTCAAAAAATATATTGCATACGCAAAACAAAATATTACTCCGCAGCTTACTGATGCAGCACTTGAAGAGATCAAAGAATATTATGTGAAGATGCGTGCAACAGGTGAAGAAGAAGGGACATTTAAAGCTGTTCCAATCTCTGCGCGTCAACTTGAAGCGCTCATTAGACTCAGTGAAGCAAGTGCAAAAACGCGCCTGAGTAATAAAGTTACTAAACCTGACGCAAAGCGCGCAATCGAACTTGTCCACTTCTGCCTTACACAAATAGGTGTTGATCCAGAAACCGGAAAACTCGATATTGATAGAATCACAACAGGAATTACTGCATCACAACGAAGTACTATATCCACAGTCAAAGAAATTATTCTCGAACTTGAGACACAAATCGGTAAACAAATCCCTGTAGACGACATTATTATGAAGGCAAAAGATAGGGGCATGGATCAGGAAAAAACAGAAGAAATCCTTGATAGATTGAGAAAAGCAGGAGATATTTTTAGTCCTAAGAGTGGATTTATTAGTAGAATTTAAACAATGAGACAGAAACGAATATATTTTTGTTAATTGGTGAATAGTATGGTTGATCAAAAGGTTCCTGAAATCAAACGTCAAACTGCATATAAATGTAATATTGCGAGCATCATCACAGGAATATTTGTCAAAAAAGAGGGTTGGGAATCCAATTATATGATTACTAATTATGGCGATTTCTCCAGAGTAAATATTATTGCAGTCATCGTCGAAAAAGAGGCTAATTCGATCATCCTTGACGACGGTACCGGCCGGATACATGCGCGTATGTTTGAACATACGACGCTTCTTGAAGGATTACAAATTAGTGATATTGTCCTTATTATTGGGAGACCCCGCGAATTTAATAATCAAATCTACCTTGCTTTAGAAATCGTACGAAAAATTAATCATCCGGGGTGGATTGTGTATCGAAAAAAGGAATTACAACTCATCAAAAAGGTTCGTGATGTCTCTGAATTAAAAACCACAACACCTCCGGAAGCAGAGACTGTTGAAAGCGCGGGAACGAGTAATAATAAAGACAAAATTTTACAACTCATCAAAGAACTTGATAATGGGCAAGGCGCTGCAATCGATGATGTTATTAAATTTTCTAAAATCCATGCAAGCGAAGAATTAATCACTGATCTTTTACTCAAAGGAGAAATCTTTGAAATAAAAGCTGGGCGAGTGAAGTTGATGGAATAACGAAACAGTATACAAGAGCGCAAATGACGCATCTTGGAGAATGTTGAGATTTAATAAAATAAACATTTCCGAAGGATAATTATTGAATTTTTATTTAATGTGGTGTTTTATGATCCATTTAATGTCTTCTTTTGCTATGTGCATATTTCTCCTGCCTTGTCCGACAGGGTAGTAGACTGGAAAAATTTTGTAAGATACGCCATTAATATCGAAGAGTTCGTATCTTTTTCTGTATTCCGAAACTTTGATATTTTTATTGAGTAAAACAGAGCTTACTTGGTTTCCAAATGTAATTATTACGTGGGGTTTAATGTCATTAATCTCTTTTTTAAATAAGTCTATATATTTTCTGAAAATAGTATTTGATAACGCTCTTGCATCTACTTGAGTGGCCTTAGATAAGTTTGTTATGTAAATAGAATTTTCGCAGACTTTTTCATAAACCATTTTTGAAAATCCGTAATTCCAATCAGTTGGTTTTTTCGAGTTTATTTCATCAACAAATTCCTTGCTAAATAGATCTAGCTGATAAAACATATTCCATACGTTTTTTGTTCCAATCCACGGCGCCTTAATGCCGTGCCATTTTTTATTTGCGGAAACATTTCTTGCTGTCGGGTTTATAAAAACTAAACAAAGACTTGGAGAATGTGTGTTTCCACAACCGTAAATCGCATCCAGGTTTTTATCGCCATAAATTTGCTGTAATTCATCAAATTTTTCAAATAAGCGGGTAATTTGCATATCGTAAACAACAGTATCTGAATTATAAATATTTCTGTTATATTATTAAGACTACTACGATTAGTCCGGCAAAGATTCCTTTTTTATCCGAATATAACCGGCGTCACATAAACTTCAAGTAATGCAGCGACAAACAGGATGACGAGACTCAGCATCACGAGATCTGCGCTGTCAAGTACAATATGTTCAAATTTCTGTGAAGAGAAGTCGTGATTGATAATTGCAATTGAAATAATCCCTCCGGCGAGTGCACCGACAAAATAGGCTAAGATTTCCGGAATCCCGTGGATAGCATATTTGAAAAGTCCGAGGGACACTACAGAAAAATAATTTCCGAGACTGACACCTCCTAATTCTATTGCGAGTGTTGCGAGTTGTGTACGAATAAAATTACCAATCGCGGTGCCGATGACTGAAGCATTCCATAATAAGATAAAAATCGCACCTGCACCATAAATGAATGAGAAGAGTAAACAAAAAATAAGCACTTTTACGTTATTAAAAAAGATTCGTTTGAATGCTTCAAAGGGGGTAATGACTTTTCCTTCAATACCTAAAGACCCTTTGGAAACACCGAGTGTATTACCGGTTATTTCTGCTCTTTGCACTTGCGCAGCTTGCGTATTCGATGTTGTTGTTTTTCCATTAATAGAAGAGATTGTTGATGTTTGTGCTTCATAAATAATTGCAACTACTCCTGTGGGCAACACCAGATACCATAATGTGAATGCGAGAACTGCACCGAGAAAAAGGTACATAAATGAGGAGAGTGCTTTTGCGTGTTCTTTCAAAAGTATTTTTTCACTCATATCAGTCAAATCTTTTTGCTCTTCCAGTTTCATCAATTTAAAAATAATAGGAAGCGAAGCAACTGTCGCAAGAAAAACAGTGAAAAGACTGCTGTACTCTTTGAATATCCAATACGCGAGAAGCATCGCTACTGATGTATACACAAATCCCCAAAACAGTAAAAGCCACGGCTTTGATTCGGCGTTTTCTGCAGATATAAATCCCTCTAAAACCATGACAGCATATCAAGGTGCGAAGTTTATAAAGTTATTGATGGGCTTCTGTCAAGATTGAAGCGGACACTGATGAAAAACTTTATAAGGTCCCTACCAATCCGCTGAGTATGGATTATGAAGATATGCTTAATCGCGGAAAAGAAAAACTTCCTGAAATAGTGGTAAACAGTGAACGATTTCAAGTGCCAAAGGTTGCAGGACATCTTGAAGGAAATAAGACTGTTATCAGTAATTTCTTTCAGATTACGGGTATTCTTGGAAGAACTCCTGAACACCTTCTCAAGTATATTAATAGAGAACTTGCGGCAAAAGGAGAATTAAAAAAGCAACTCCTCATCTTTAATACTAAACTCCCCTCGGGCAAACTCAACGAGAAAATCGAACAATATGTCGACACTTATGTCATGTGTAAAGAATGCAGCCGTCCTGATACGAAACTCGTCAAAGAAGGCATGATTACATTCATGCGTTGTCAAGCGTGCGGCGCGAAACATGCAATTAATTCAAGGATATAGGTTAAAAAATGAGTGTTCTTTCCATTCTTGCAACGACTTTTGGGATACTTATGGGTCTTGCAAATTTTCCACAAGCATACCGCATCTTTAAACGCAAACATGCAAAAGATGTATCCATACTCACGTTTAGTATTATCGCAGTAGGCGGAATTGTTTGGCTTGCGTACGGTATAGAAATTAATAATATTGCAATAATTCTCGGCAATGGCGTTGGCGTTATTGCATGTACTGCGGTCATTATTGGCTGGATTAAATACCATTAACCAAACCACGACCCCAACCCGGTTTGTGTTTCTTGTTCTTTACCAAAATAACTCTCAATACGGTGTTTCGTCAGTTCGATACTTTGCTTAAGATAATTTGAAATATGAAATTTATTTCCAAGACTTATTGTCGGCTCAAGATACTTGATAATGCTTCCTTCAGAGATGGTAAATATTATTTTTCCATTCCCACATTTAAGACATTTACCGATTAAGGGAGGCCTGCGATACTTCTCATTACAATTTGCACATCGAAATTGTTGCATGCTGAACTTTCTGAGATTGCCTTTAATATCGCGGATAAAATGTTTTTCAATAACAAGGCGTGCGACATCGCCACTATCAACAGCACGAATTTTCATTGCAAGATCCATTTGCCCAAAAAGTTTTTCCTCCATAGAGGGTAATAATTTATAATCCGAACAGAGCACGCCTTGATTGAAATCATCAGTATCATGGGTAAATCCCATCCCTTCATACTGTTTTGGTGTTCCGATATGTTTTCCCATCCTATTAATTTTCACAAGTGATGGTGAAGTATATTCAAGCGCAGCCCGATATAATCTTAGAGGATAAAACCATTCAATATCTAAATCAAACACCATATCATCAACTTCTGCGGGATTCAAAATATACGTAAGAACAAGTGGTGCATCCATTGTTGCCCCTCTTTTCTCTGAAAGATATTGTTTAGAAAAATTAAGTAGCGCATCAAGAAGTAAAAAAATGCATGATTCGTCACCATCAGCATCTCTGCGCATTGCTGCATGAAACATGGGATGACAAAGAAAGGTTTGTGTTTTTGAAAATCCGATGATACGTCCAAGTATTCCTGCAGAAGTGTGTGGTGCAAGTCCGATAACAAAATGCCCTACGAGATCTTCACGTGTTTTAATATTATAGTAAGGTTTTAATCCGTAGAGTTTTTCAAGTAATTCATCAATAAATTTGGTGATACGAATAATTACTGCATCTGCGGGTTCTTCAGGACTATCCGGACAACAAGGGATTACAATATCCTGTGGTTTTATTTCTAAAATTTGATCATCACGCTCGAGTGTTCGCCCTTTAGTGTCTTTTGTATATCCGAATTTACGCAACTTTTCTATACTCACATCGATTTCTTTGGGCTTAAAATGTGTGAGTGGAACTTCAGAGATATCATATCTTACTGTTCCATCTTTATTGACAAAAACACTGTTTTTTGCCCGAAGTATTCCTTTGAGGAGGTGTTCAGGATAATGATTCTTATTTACTGTTCCGCGAACGCCCTTGATGAGGTCGGGATAAATTTTAGTGTCCAGTTTTTTCAAGAGATTGGTAAAGAGTGCATTAATATCTATGTGCTGTTCCCTACTCACTTTTTTTTCATGAGTTTCATGTTCACACTGAGTGGAATCACAAATTTTACAATAGAATAATTGTGTGGTGCGTTTATCACAAACCTCACATACTGCAAAGATTGTTTCACGCTTACATTTTTCACAATAGAATGTGGGGAATTGTGAGGTGACTGTTCCTCTTTCGAGTGCGGTATTGAACGAGCGTAATTTTCCACCTTCTTCACCTACAGGAAAGAGTGTGTGTGGTTGTCCTGCAAGTTTTCGCATCTTTGCCTTTTCCGGCCTCCCCATTCGTGAACCAATAAATACCCCCGCCTTATCGCGTATAACAAACGGTGCAAGTTTGTTCACAAGCGCAAATACGTACTCGTGCTCCTTGCCATCTGCAGCCAAAGGTTCATCGATGAGTTTTAGTATTGCAGAAACATCTTCTTTAAGTAATAAATCATGAATATTGAGTGTTGCAAGAATTGCCTCGGCAGTGTCTGATTCAATAACTACGTATTCATTATTGATGAACAGGTGGGGCGCCCCAATAAGTTCGAGGGAACGTTTAGCGTCATTTTTTGGAAGAATTATTTTTTCAATACGTGCATCTACCTTATCACCATATCTCACGATAGTTGCATCAAAAAGCCACTTGACAAATGCGCGCAATTCTTGTCGCGTGATCGATTTCCAAAAAAACGTGTATTGTGAATGTAAGGGTACGGACATTTTTTTACTAATTTCAGCTGCAGCCTCAAAAGAAAGTTTTGTACGTAATGGTTTGTAAAATAATGCTTCAAGTTTATCTTTAGGAATTGTTAAATAGTCTGCAAGTGCTTCGAGATTTACCTGTTTATATGTTCGAACCGCATACCCTTCTGATTCCCGACGATCGATATCATCAAGGACTTCTTGCGCTGCAGGAAATTTTATTACTGCCTGTTCTTCTAACTCTTGAATCCAAAATTCCTGACAGTATCCGGGTGGAACGAGCAGATGATTTCTGTTCAGAAAATCGCCGTATGCAATTAATATGTCACCAAGATACAATATTTCTTTAACATCCTTTTTATACTGTTTTGCGAGCGCTTCGGTTTCGAGTAAAATAACTGTTCCGTTATGCAGTTTAACAATAGGACCGTCGATGGTATCACAGGTAGTGATGGCTGTTGCTTTCCCGGGACGCTCAACTTTGAGTTGCGTTCCGGTTGCAATATAATTATTGAGAACATGCATTGTTGCAGGATGTATTGATTGCGCAGAATATCCTGAAAGCCTACTTCGCCCATAACGCAAACGAAATGCACCATTACGCAGAGGATATCCGAGAACCGGACGACCTGCAACGAGATCTTTAATGTAGGTATAATCCGGACTTATTTTGGCGTGGGTATCTGAAGATTTTTTCTTTTGCGCCTTTGCGGTTTTTTGAATGTGAAGATATTCTTCCATAAACATCCAGTCCTGCATATCAAAATCCTTTCCCCATTTACTGAGTTGCTTCCACAATTTTGCTGCTTTGAGCGGAATACAATCAGTATAAATAAGGCAAAATCCGCTCCGAATTAAATTTGTAGGTACACGCGGAAGATCTTTATAATTTGCAACTTCAACACGTTCGCTTTCTTCTGCGCCAATTTGCACCGGAACATGTTTCATAAGAAAATTTATTTCTTCCCTGCTCGGAAGATATTGCCTTGGACTGATACGGGAATGATACTCTTCGATTTCAGTATAGGTGCGTTTTGTCTCGAGATCTGTTGCATCATACGTCGCGTATCCGAATCGTTTACGCACATAGTCGGCGATAAGTACACACACTGCTGCTGCAGTTCCACCTGCATTTCTAATCGGTCCAGAAAAATTAATGCAGAAATATTGCCCCTGCTTATCCATTCGATCAACAATATCAATATGCGTAAATCCCTCGATAGGACTTGAAACAACACCGACCGTCACATATGCAAATCCTGTCCGGATACCCACCTCCATTGCTTCTTTCTGGTCTTTAAACGTACAATATTTTTGATGTGCGATCTCTTCAGCTATTTTAAATGCGACACGCCAATCAAGAATACCATATTCTTTTTCGAGTTCAGTAATACGTTTTACTGCCCCCGAATTTTGCAGTTGCGGTGCAACGACCGCAATAATGCCGATGACACGTTCGGCCATATTTTTTGCAAGAATAATATCGGGCTTATCACTATAATCATACCCTTTTTTTCGCGCATGCTCTGCGATTTTAAACTCGCGAGTACATCCTTCCTCGAGTTCATCGAAATATTTTTGCATTTCTTTACTGCATTCGACCATTATTCACCTTATGATATTACGGTATACTGGACAGATTTAATGAGTGGTCAGTTTTCCGAATTATTTATTGATTCTGATTGTGGCTTAATATCTCCAAGTTCTTTTTCTTGATCTTCACGCGAAAGAAAGTTCATCACTTTCACTTCACGCGTCTGCATATTAATAATAAATGCTCTTCCGGGTTGTGCTTCTAATCCGCGACGCTCTTGTTCATCGGATTGTGAAACCCAACAACTCGCATTAATACAAGTCACATTACGATAATTGCTTACTGATGCACGATGAATGTGTCCTGAAAAGAAAAAATCAGGGACTTTTTCTAGTACTAAAAAATCTTTTTTAGGATCAGGAATATATAGTGCTGAAGTGTGTGTTGGCGCCAGATGTCTACGTTGCAATAAGTATCGTGAGATGAGATCTGGGCGTTTTTGCGCGCCTTTTTGACGAATAGAGGGTACATGCTCAGCATAATACACAAAAGAATATCCGTGATAGAGTAATACATTAAACCCTTCAAATCCTTGGGTGTGCTGCTCATAAATATTAATGACTGCAGGATTTCCTACTGAAATAATATTAGGGATGTCTGTTAATGCCTGCGTATACAGATAATCGAGTTTTGGTTGTGGTTCACCAATACGACCAACATCATGATTTCCCGGGGTAATAATAATAGGGAGGTTGTGGGGTAACTCTTTTATGAGTTCAGAAAACCCGCGATACTGTTCAGTAATGTCTGTAACTGCTAAATCCTGTTCTTGACCGGGATAAATACCCACACCGTCGACAAGATCTCCCGGGATAAACAAATATTTCACTTTTGATGCGATTTCCCGTTGCTGCGCGCTACCTGCTTCTCCTTGCATCCATGCGATAAATCGTTTGAACTCTTTATCTAAAAAAAGTTTGCTTCCGAATTGGGTGTCTGCAATCACCACAAAATATCCTTCCTCAGAACTCTTTTTTAGTTCTCTTGTGAGTGAAATATCAGGAAGAAGAATACTATTTGCAAAAACAATATTATCATACATCCCAGTTATCCCAATCACTTCATCGAGTTGTATTTCTTCAGCAAGTCTGAAGAGTTCTTCTTTTGCATGGCTAACGACTACTTTAATAACGCCGGTCTGATCTTCTATGGTGAACATAATGTTTTTATTTTTAGTAAGACTTTTTTCATACACATATCCGATGATTGCAATGTTTTCACGTTCTTTCTTCGCATTTATTCGTGCAATGGACGTAAGATTTTGGAGTTCTTGCCGTCCGCGCAGGATCTTTTCAATATCCTTAAATCGTACATTAAAATAATTAATAAAATCTTGAACCGTACGTTTTCGACTCTTTTCATCGTAGGATTGGAGTATTTTTATGCGATGCTGTTTCATAAATGCTTCACGCCATGCTTTAAGTTCTTCAGACGTCATTGTCTGCGATATCTTTGGCGATAAGACAGCGGGCAAGGCGTCTGTTACATTAATCATTGAAGAATCTTCAGTGGAAAACACTTCCGGAAGTGCAGCAGGAGTTAAACCATCGCGGTGAAGCACACCATATCCTTTGATATACTCGAGAAATTTTGTATAGAGTTTATCCTTCTTATATTTTTCTTTAAGGACAAGCGCTTTTTCAAAATCATCAACACTAATAGGGATATTGTGCTTAATTATGTTTTGTGTTGCACTATTTAATACCATGAACGGTTGTTGTAATGCGATTTGCTCCTCTGAAAGATGTTCAAGAAGACTTGGACTAATAAGAATGTTTTGTTCAAGATAAAATTCGATTAATTCTTGCGTATTCATATTTAAGCATTGAATATGTTTTCAAGGAGTGTTTTTATTTTTGCAGTAATGTGTTCTCCGGTGACGAGTTTTATTTCACGTGTTCGTCCATATCTTCCTTTCGAAATAACCCGCGCATTGATGATCCCTGAAATATCGAACTCTCCAATAACATCACTTACTCTGCGTTGGGTGAGCGGCCGAAGGTTGGTTTTACCGCAAAGAGTCTTATAGAGATCGTAAACATCTCCTGTAAACAGGCTTTCTGTTTTGCTTTTCTCAGAAATCAAAATAATAGTATATAAAATGAGTTGAAATTGTCTGGGCTGCGCGACAACCATATCAAGAACCCTGTCCTTTTCTATTTTATCCTCTGCTTCATCAAGTTCTTTAAGTGTGACATGTTGTAATGTTTTACGTTCCGCAAGTTCGACTGCAACCCGGAGTAATTCCAGAGCGCGCCTTGCGTCGCCGTGCTCGCGTGCAGCATATGCAGCACATTTTGCAATAACACCCTCTTCCATGACGCCCTCTTTTATTGATTCAGAGGACCTCTTTTTTAGAATGTCTTGTATTTGAATTGCATTATAGGAAGGGAATACGAGTTCTTCTTCACTCAATGAAGATTTTACCCGGGGATCAAGATTATCTGCAAACATGACATCGTTACTGATGCCGATAATCCCGAGTTTGCTGTTTTTTAATTCAGTATTGATTCGTGTAAGATTATAGATTATTTCGTCACCGACTTTTTTTACGAGTTGGTCTATCTCGTCTAATATGAGTATGATTATTTGATTTTCCCGTTCAATAGTGCGATAAAATATTTTATAGACTTCATCTGTCGGAAGTCCTGTTGGTGGAATTTCTCTTCCGAAGAATCGGGTGATTTCCGCAATAAGACGATATTCAGTGTCTGCGACTTTTTTGAGTTTACAATTAATATAGATAAATTTGACTGGTATTTGTTCGCGTTT
Organism: Candidatus Woesearchaeota archaeon; assembly: GCA_041658255.1. Lineage (GTDB taxonomy): Archaea > Nanobdellota > Nanobdellia > Woesearchaeales > UBA9642 > UBA9642. The sequence continues at coordinate 115,205 of JBBAAQ010000002.1, read as the reverse complement.
CGCAATGAGTTCTATCTGCTTTATAGTATTTTGAACAGTAAGTGTTTTTCCTGATCCTGTTTTTCCATAAATAAAGAGGTTTGATGGACGCTCCATACGAAGACAAGGTGCTAATACTTTTGCTATCAAAGTCATTTGCTCTTCTCGATGAGGTATTTCTTCTGGGATATATGAACTTTGAAGTGCTGCTTTGTTTTTGAATAATGATTCGCGTTTAATGAATGCTTCAAGAAAATTGTTTATGCTCATAATATCCCCTTCGACTGCGACAAAGTCAGCGTCAATGTGCGAACATCTTAATAGTATATATCAAGAAATTTCTACAGGAGTGTTCACTGCGTTCCCATTTCCTGCCAGGAATTGCGAGTGGTAGAAATTTCTCTCAAAAAACATATCATATGTGAGTAGCACTGACTTCACTTAATTTATTATTAATACTAGTTCCAGAAGAAACAAAGGTTATATAAATATTTCGCGTATAGAAAGGTGGTTTTAGAGAAGTAGAACCACCCCTTGATTTCTAATGGAAATAGTTCGGGATAATGTGTGATTTCTCAGAAAAAAGTCCTAAAAATGTGTATTTTTCTGATTTATTACTATAAAAAAATAAGGATAAATTTTGCTTATTTATCTAAATAAAAGAGAAATTGTTCTTTCTTTAATTCTATCGTCCAATATTTTTGTTAACACTTATATTATATATTATATAATAAATATATTATTATATATATAATATATAATAATTTTCTATATAGAAAATAATAGAAAAATAAAAAGATGAAAAAAGTGAAAAAAAAGAAAAAAATAAAGAAGCGAAAAGAAAAGAGAAAAAGGTCGATGGAAAAAACAAGAAAAATAGATGAAATAGAGAAAAAGAATAATAAAAGATAAATAATAAATGAAGAAAAAGAACAACAATGAGTAGACAATAAAGGAAAATAATCAGAAAATTATAGAGAACAAAAAAATAATAAACACTAAAGAATTAGAACATACTAAAGCATGATAAATAATAGAAAAGAGAAGAATAAAGAATAAAGAGAAGAATAAAGAATAATATCTTCCCGCTTCAAATTAATCTCTACATGTAATCAGGGTGTCAGGGTATGTCGAAGTGTTTTGCCTCCAATAACATATTAATATATTACCCACTCAATAATAACAACAAAAACAGAACATTTATAAATACTAATTACTTCCTCATAGTAACAAGAAAGATTTTTGTCGATAATAACAGCATAGCAATCTTTTTTGTATAGATATAAAAATTTAAAATAAAATTAAGGGGGCTGCGAAAAATGATCGTACAACAAGAACTTATAAAAAGAATTAAAGACTTTGGACTTAATAGTTATGAAGCAAAAATCTGGACAGCTTTGCTTTCTCGCGGAGTATCAAGTGCAGGGGAACTTTCAGAAATTTCTAATGTTCCACGATCACGAACCTATGATGTTCTCGAATCCCTGGAAAAGAAAGGATTTATCATGATGAAACTTGGTAAGCCAATCAAATATATGGCTATCTCACCAAATGAAGTTATTGACCGTGTTAAGAAAAAAATTCAAAATGACTCTTTAAGACAAGAAAAACAAATTGATGAACTTAAAGGATCTGCGGTTCTTTTAGAACTTATACAACTCCACACAACCGGAATTGATACTGTTGAGCCATCAGAACTTGCAGGAGTTATTAAAAACAGAGATAATCTTTACAACCATATGGAACTCATGATTAAGAATGCAGAAAAATATGTCTATATCATCACTTCTGAAAAAGGATTTACACGAAAACTCGAACAATTAAAGAAAGTGTTCAAGAAGGCAAATGATAATGGTGTAAAGATCAAGATGTGCGCACCATTCGGAAAAGACGCCGAAAAGTTAATGCATGAATACAAAAGTATTGTCGATTTCAAAAATATTTCAGGAATCAACGCACGATTCGTCATTGTTGATGGCAAAGAAATACTTTTCATGGTCACTGACGATGCTGATGTCCATCCATCCTATGATTCAGGAATGTGGGTCAATAGTCCATTCTTCACTAGTGCAATGAAGGAACTCTTTGAAATGGTTTGGAAGAAGAATTAGATTTTTGATTTTATTTTATTATATCTTTAGAGAAAGGAACATGAAATATTTTCAAACAAAAAAAGAAAATGTGAAAACACCTCTAGAATCTTTCGTAAATATGATGTTACCTGTTACTAGTCCGATGTTATATCATAATATTATGATAAATCAAGATTCAACAAACTCATTACTGGACATTGATTTTTTTAGTAAGCATCGCGAATTAACTAGTGTTGCATTTGCAGTTGCAAACACTGGAACATATGCTTCAATAGTATACGCAATATATAATGCATTTAAATAACTCGTCTGTGTTTCATAGAAGATTCAAAGCTTTGATTTTATTTTTTATTGTGTTATAAAAACAAGATGAATAACGTCAAACTATTTTCGGAAAAGGAATTATATAATTTTAAAGATAGGCGCGCAAGTATTATTGGTACGTTGTTCGATATCTCTATCGATGACTTAACAAATTATGCACCACTTGTCTTAAACGAATTACTTCCAGAATCTACACACGACTATATATGTGAACCTTATGACTTCAATAAATACAATATCTCTTTTTGTGATAATTATGTCAGAGATTTCGCGGTTGCTGCAGCAATTAATTATGAGTTAGCATCACAACAAACCATTGCCATTCCCGCGACACCAGCAACCACTAATCAACCAACCGAATATATTGATCATAAATCAGAACACAAAAACGGCACCTTTGCAATGCCTTTGCAGCACACCATTACTATTTCTTCAAAAAATATCGAAGATCATGCACGTATTGCACGGAACTGTCTAGTTATTCTCGGAAAAAAATACTCTGCGGATTCACGTATGCTTCCACCAGTGAGTATTTATACGCAATTAATCTCGCTTCTTGATGCAGAGAAAAATTATTATACTAATAATCCAGCATAATTTCATCACCTTTTTTAATCCTGTTCTCTTCCTTTAGTTATGCACACGTATAAGAATATTCATATCATCGGAACATCACACATTGCACAGGAATCGATTATACTCATCACGAAAGAATTTTCTTCTTATAATCCAGATATTATTTGCGTTGAACTCGATCATGGAAGACTGCATGCATTACTTACAAACGCAAAACCTGATTACTCGCTTCGCGGAATAAAAAAATATGGACTCCAAGGATATCTCTTTGCAATCATTGCAGGATTTATCCAACGAAAGCTCGGAAATGTTGTCGGGATAAAGCCCGGTAGCGACATGCTTTGTGCAGTAAACCTTGCACGAAACAACGGAAAACAACTTGAACTTATCGATCAGGATATTGAGATAACATTAAAACGATTCTCAAAGGCATTCACATTCAAAGAAAAGATGCGAATAGTCTGGGACATTATTCGTTCACCATTTTCGAAAAAGATGCGCATGGACTTGAGTAAAATTCCTAAGGAAGAGCTCATTCATACAATGATGGAACAACTACATGTAAGATATCCTTCACTCTATCGCGTTTTAATTGAGGAACGAAATTATGTCATGGCAAAAAACATATATCGAATTATGAATACACACTATGATAAAAAAATTATGATCATTCTCGGCGCAGGACACAATATTCTTCCTGACTTGAAAAGAGAAGAGCATAAAAGGGATAAGATTTATTGAACAGTTTAAGAATTTTGATTTATCTTTTTATGTCTTTTTAAAAAATATCTGACTGCGAAAATTATTGTTAATAGTATCACTGCAAAAACAATCCAACTCAATGGATTTGAAATAAATTCTTGTGATATTGGACGAGCAACATACTTTTTACCGATATTTGAAGACACATAAATCAATTCTAATGTATTGCAGCATTGTTCTTCATTACCTCTCTCTAGAGTACAATTTCCAAAACGTGTTTCAACTATTCCTCCCTTTCCATAATCGGGATAGTACACTTCCCATCCTATAGGAAGTTTATATTGGGTAAATTCATCGCCCGCCCAATAACCTGCACATATTTTTGTTTCAGGACTTATAGCAATTCCTTCCATTGCCGGTGCGGCAACGACTATATTTGCAAGTAAGATAGTTATGATAATAAATAATAAGGTGTGTTTTTGCTTTAACATATTTTGCTCCTGATTTATTTGTGAAATCATTAAAAAAAGTAAATGATGTTTTAGTACACCACAGGTCCGCCCGATCCGATTGATACGTCGGAAATAGCGACCGGAGTGTTATCTATAGGGATATACACATTATCTACAGGCAAATCAATACTGCTGCTTTCAGTATACGTATTAAGACTCGTCGACTTCAAGTACTTATCTGAAAGCGTATAGATATAATCATCGATGATGATGCTTCGCTTTACTGTTGCCTGATTCCACCAATACATATATTGTGTACTTGATGAGGAATGCTTGATTTTTTCAACAGTAGATAATGAATCGTTCTCTATTCTGATGAGATACGCGCCATTCCAGACTTTATATTCATAATTATATTGTCCTTTCGATGTGCGCGAATCAACCGCAGTCACCGGGATACTAAGCAATTTTCTTGAGTTATCATACAGGAATGCTTTATGATCGTAGAGTACTGCAGAATCTGATCCTTGTTCTCCAATCTCAATTTTATTTAATTCTTTTGGATGCTCAAAGTCGCTGATATCAAAAAGGCTCACTTTAACACCTTTTGTCGTTGTTCCACCCCACTGATTTTCGCCAGTCTCTTTACCAACACCGACAATGAGTGTGTCGCTGATAGGATGAAGGTATGAACTGTATCCTGGAATTTTGAGTGCGCCAACAACTTCTGGATTTCTCGGATCGGAAAGATCGATGACAAAGAATGGATCAATTTGCCTGAATGTCACCATAAACAATTTATCTCCGACAAATCGTGTTGCATAAATGCTTTCATTCTCAGCAATATTTGTTACGCTTCCAACAATTTGCATGTCTGCATCAAGAATATAGACATTATTATATTGTTGCCTTTTTTGTGTCCAGATATCCACTGTTGTTGCAACACGTAAATAGGTATTATATTCATCCATGGAGAATTGATTGATGGGGCGGCCATCAACTTCCCCTTTTGTTTGTACACTAAGATCATCAATAGCGATTTTGTAGATAAAAGTCTTGCTATTCTCTATTGCTTTTTCTGCATCGTATGTTTCTAATGCATCCTGAATGTTTTCGAGAAGTGGGCCGTAGTTACTTTCAGCATTCTTATCCTCTTTAATCTGCGCAAAGAATGTTTGGAGCTTGCTTTCAATTTGGCTCCATTTCTCATCATCAGTTAATGATTCGCGATTGATTTCATTCATCTCTGAACGTAACGGCTCATTAAGGAGCGGTACAACAACAGTAAAGAATCGATCCTTCGTATCTGTGTTATCCTCGCAATACCATCTAAAACAATAATTACGCTGTTTTTGATAGGCAAGATAGATATTATCTTCTGACACCATAACTGTCGTCCCATATCCGAGGAGTAGACTCATATCATCAAGTATTTTTTTTGAATCAAGATCTATTGTTGCAATTGTCGTATACATATATCCCCCACTAAAACGTTCTGTATAATAGATTGGCGGCATGATTTTTTGGTCCTTATACACGATAATAGGAGGAGTAATAGGTGAAGGATTTGCATATTCTTGTGAGAGAATAACGATTTTATTATTAATCATTCTTGACTGATAATAGTTTCCGGTAAGCGAGATCTGATCTTCGAGTGCAGGAGATTTCTTATTGGTAATATCGTAGAAGAGGACGACGGTTTTCTGGCGATAGGAGGGATAGGGCGTAATATCATATTTTTGGAATGTCATTGACTCTTCACTCGCTTCAACAAAAAGTATGAGTTGATTCTTATTGACGAATAATTCTCTTGCCTGAGCATTTTTGAAAGGGATGGTTGTTGTGGAAACAATCTTTGAATCACCATCATTAGTGTCGATAATTGTTAGGAGATTGTTTGCGATTGTATAGATATATTTATTGTCGTTTTTAACAAAATCACCTTCATCAACATTCGTGTATTGGTTGTTGGTTCCTGAATAGGATTGCGTACCTGATGTTTGTGGTGCTGGCGCTGAAGATTTAGATTCCATTGCACTAACCGAAACGCCGGATCTTAACATATCATAATTACCACCGTCTTGCGTAGAATCCTGCAAAAATGCTTGCAATTCGGTGCTCGAATTAAATTTGTTGAGGTTCTGATTTTGTGGGAGAGCAGGATTTTGTACTTCGCAACCCACCGCGACAATAACAACTGAAAGGAGTAATAAGACAGATAATGCATGCTTCATAGGAATCACCAGTATAAAGAATATGTTTGTATATATAAAGATTAATGAGACTTTGAGTGGGGTTGAAGTTATTCTTATTATTTCATACTAAACTAATCATTTTTGATGAGTTCTGCATTAAAATATAAGAAATAGTGTTTATTTGTAATAAACAATAGTGTTTACTGGGAATAAACACTTTTCAATCCTCGCCGAAAAAATAACGCAACATTTAAAAAGAAAAAAGCCGAAGATAAAGGAATCAAGGGGTAATGTATGGGTGAGTATCGGTTAAAAGGAAAAAAGAGAGGGATTTTTTTATTATTAGTATTATTTCTATTTGTTATTACTTTTGTTTCTGCAGAAACACAACTATCTTGTAATTTAAATGGAGGCGTATGGTGTGGTGGAAATAAATGTATTTTACCATTAGCAACAACGTTAGATAATTGTGTTGTATCTGTAACTCAAAGTGTCCTAACGCCAGGCTTAACAAGTGAAGAAAATTTTTATATTTTTGATCAATTAGAAATAAAATCAGGAATTAGGGTGTGGTTTTATTCAAATAAAGAGTTGTCTATCGCATCAATAAATGGTGGTGCGGGTGGTGCGGGTGGTACAGCAAATGGGGGAGATGGACCACCCGGAGGCAAAGGAGGGGACGGTGGCAAAACAGGAGAATTTGGACTAAAAGGAGAAGATACCCCTTACAGTACCTCCCCTCAACCGACAGAGATGGTCGGGAGTGTAGTTTCTATACGTGCAAATATATTAGATAATAATGGTTTTTTAGTTGTTGATGGAATTTCATCTACTGATGCAAAATGTGTCGGAGGAGATATTGGTACAGTAGGCAAAGGTGGCGCAGGTGGCATCGGCGGATCTGGCGCAGGACTAATAAATATGCTTGTTATGGACACAGTGACCTCTTTCGGAACAATCACTGCAAAAGGCGGTCAAGGATCAAATGGTGCTGCAGGAACAGATGATGGTGGCACTTGTTCTGGTGGAGATGCAGACGGAGGTAGTGGTGGTGGTAGTGGTGGAGGTGGCGCGGGGGGATTAATTAATATTTATTCTCCAAAAAATAAAATTGATACATTCAAACAAAAATTCACAGCAAATACAATTTCATGTGTTGGTGGTGGAGAGGGATATCGCGGAGATGCTGGAGGTCCTGAAGCAACGCCAGGAAAGACTGGTATAAAAGGCGCTGATGGTTCATGTCAAAAAATTGTTAAAGATATTGATTCTCTTTCAATATTTTCAGGAGGAGAATTAGATTCCTTGCCTCCGATAGGAAGAGCAGCATGTTTTGATAATAAATCAAATGATGCAGATATATTTATCGATTTTGAAGATAAGGATTGTTTTAATGACAATACCAATAATTGGACTACAAGAAATGGGCCGCTCATAATAGGAAATACTATTAATGGAATAAAAAAAGGAAGCAGTTCTGCGCCTTTGTGGTGGGATCCATTCGCACTAAACAGTTCAGATGCAGTGTGTGGTGATGATGGTTTTGCTGAAGGTATTTGTGTATCCAATATACAAATAACTACACAATCATCTCCAGGAGTAGAGTATGGTGCGTGTACGAGTTATACCCTCTATGGTGGTGTAAGATTTATCGGAACGACAACTAAATCTGATTGTGGAGCAAATTTGTGGTTGGGGGGTAGTTGTGTTGCAGATCAAGGGACGTGCATAGCGCCAGCAGCGGTCGTTTGTTCTTCTATACCTTCTCCTTGTGAATATTCCAAACCTTCTTTATGTAATCCGGACATCTCTTCAACAGCCACAGAATTTTGTCTTTGTGACAATAAAGTATATCGTGTTAGCGATGGTGGAACATGTGCATTCGCTGCCGCAAGTACAAATTGCGCGACGTTGGATGAAGAGTCATGTACAGGACAATGCGTATGGAATAAACCACTGCCTGATATGGGATTCTTCAAAGATTATGGTTTTATCACCAACCCATATCTCTGTTACAATAATCGTTCAGATCTACGCAAGCCAGTAGATAAATGGTCTTGGGTTGATGGGCAGATTAATGAGAATGCATTCAAAATTTTCACGTTAAATAATAGTGGTCTTGGAAAAGTCGTTGATACAATATCTAACGGAAATTCCTGGTGGTATTGTAATGCAAATACTGCAGCAACAAGCGGATTGTTAGGCAGTCCCATAATTCCACTAGGAACATTTTCGATGTCAACAGCCGTTAATGGAGAGCCTACGTGTGGTATGCTTATGACCTTGTTGTTTAATCGACAGTTTAAGGATGGATGTGGTGGAATATTTAATGATTGTTGTGAGGATGTCGCGGGACAGACTGTGACTACTCAATCAGGAAATCTTGGTCCATGTAAACAAACATGTTATATTGCTGGAGGTCAGATAGGAGAATTTTCTTGTAGCAATCCCTCCTTTGCTAATACTGCCGCAGGTAAAATATTATGTTCTACAGATGTAGATATTACAAATCCTACTCCGACCGCTGATTTTTTCGATAAAGCAGCATGTCTCCTTGACCCCTCGGTATGTATTCCTGAAGCATTTAATAGCGGAAATTCTTGTACAACTAATGGTGGAAAACCATGTACAACAGATCAGTACTGTGTAGGTGGTGTTGTAAAATCTACAAGTGATTCTGCGGCATGTTGTTATTCAGGAGATAAAGCAGCGTTTTGTAAGAATAAACCGCAACCTCCAATCACTAATTCGGCAACTTGCACAGCATTTGGCGGCTACGTGTATAATAAAACAAAAACTCCCGATATCTGTCCTAAAACAGCACAGCGTGTAGAAGATATGTCTGACGGGTATAGTTGTTGCATGGCAAAATTATTCACAGTATCAACACCCGGAATTTCTGAATGGTATCGTCAAGCAAATCCTTCATCATACTTTTGTGCTAATGTAGAGGGAGATAGTTTGATTATGCAATGTGTATTTGATAACCGGTCGCGTAATGCCGATATTGTATCTGCATCAGAATTTGATCGCTCAAAGAACAGGATTAAAGCACTCGGGGGAGTTGCTCATCAAATAAATTCGTATGACTTTTTTAGAAACGGAATAAGTGTTGACCGGGTACGTAATGTACAACTTATTTCAGGAAAATCTAGCCGAGCATATACTGCCTCGCAGACTAATTATTTTCTTTCAGACTATGCATATCTTGAATTTGATATCGCATTCCCTTCGAGCGGAACAGATATGAATGTCACACTCACAGTTAATAATACTGGCACAGGTCTTGAAAGATCAGTAAATCTCGGACCATTAAGTAAATTTATCTCTAACGGTAATAATGCACCAACGCGGTGGAATCACGCAATTGTTGACTTATCCACAGGCAGTATACTCCCTACAGACCTATACCGTGCATTAATTTTTAATGATTCAGTTCAAGAAACGTATAATATCGTCCTTGATTCAGTATTCTTAACACCGAAATCCACCTCCACGAATAGTCCAAATTATTATTGTACAGGCCCATTTGCAACATGGATAGACAATCTCGATCCGCCATTGAATACTCCTGCTAATGCGCTCGGACCATATCAATATACTTGCAATGCGTATGCAGCATTTGGGTGGACAGGAAGTAAATGTTGTGGCGATGATACACGATTTAATTATGGAGAATTTTATACTGACGACCAAGCAGGATGTTTCAATGGTACTATTGTACGTAATGATAGAACTATTGCAGAAACATTCAATAAGCCCGAAGGAACAGAATATATCTATAAGGATCTCCTCTATTATCAAGGCAAGTTTTATGGATGTCAAGTAGATTCTAATAAATATGCAAATTTAATGAAGAGCGAAGATGGTATTAAAGGTACGACAATATTGTTTGATGCATCAAACACCCAATATAATAAAGGAAGCGAGTGTACGGTCGTAGGCACGCATTATTGCAGTAATGGCGAGTGGTTCTCAATAAAATCAATTACGGGGAGCGGAAACCTTTCCAAAAAATCCGTCCCTGCCGGCGGCAATCTCATAATCAATGGAGGTTTCGATTAAATGGAAATTTATCTCTTAGTATTATTTGGAATTTTCGGTGGACTTGTACGTGCACTCGTCGGATTATTCAAACATAAAGTGTTTACAGGTAAAGAAAAATTTAAGGTCGGAAAATTCGTATTCACGCTCGTCATATCTGGAGTCATTGGACTCTTTTGTGCACTATTATTAATCGACGATTATCGTATTGCACTCCTCGCAGGATATGCAGGAACAGATTTAATTCAAGGAGTATATAAGATTACGAAAAAATGAAAACAAGATTAATTTTAATGAGTGTACTGTGTGTATTACTCTTAGTATTCACAATCAACTATGCATGGGCCGCAGTCGGACCAGATATATGCACCGTAGAGCCCGATCTTCCTCAATGCACACAATCGAACAAGTACTGCGGCGACAGTACAGTCGATAGTCCAAATACTCTTGGAGTTTACGAACAGTGCGACTGGAATTCAACAAATCTTACAATAAATATAACTCAATGTATAACATTTAATTCCTTGTGGAGTGGCCCTGCTGCCTGTTTACTTAATTGTTCATTAGATATTTCAAAATGCGGAATACCTTATGATGGAACATGTAACGACACCCGCGTCCAATATCCAAACAATCAAAGCATTTATGAGCAATGCGATAATGGTCCCCAGAATAACGACACTGCGCCTTCCTGTGCGTATAGCAAGACGTGTAACTATTGTAATACTACCTGTCAAACTAAAATAGTAAAGGGCGAATTCTGCGGCGACAAGATTTGTCAAGCAAGTGATGAGACAGCAACGAGCTGTAAGGAGGATTGCGGTGTTTCAGCAATTAGCGGATGGTCAACGACCGTTCAAGGATGGGAAAAGTCTAAAGGCATGCTTAACGCAATGAAATCCGGAATTTCAATTAATTCGACGCCGTTCACACTCAATGCATCAAAAAAGTATACATTATCTCTTTATGCGTCATCCGATGTAAATATCTCTCTAGCGCGCCGTAGTTCTGGAGACACGGTCTTTAATTTGAAAACAGCCAATTCAAGCACACATAAAAAAACAAACATAACTGTTAGCAACTCTGATGAATATGTTTTAATCTTTTATGCAAACTCTGCGAATATTCTTATTGATAATGTCTCACTCTATGAGCAATCTATCATCGCATTCGATTCGCCTCCGAGTATAACAAATGATTTTGGTTGCTGTTACGATTCCTACTGTTGGAATGGGAACACGTGTGTAAATAGTCTGAATTGGACTAATAATTCACGTAAAGATCCATTGTGGAATAATGTATTTACTGGCGTATCATGGTATTCTAATCATGTTAATTATTCTGCGTACGATTGGGCACGCGGATATCGCTGCATAACTAACGAATCCCTTTATGCAAATTGGACTATTTCAAACATAAAGTATGATTGGGACTTTAATGAATCAGGGTATTGTTCTAAACCAACAGATTGTTTTGTTGCAAAAGATTTTGATTATAATAGTTCTGATGTAGTTAGTGGATGCATCCCTGACGGATCATTTGTAAAAGATAAGTCTAATCAACCATTAAGTACCGGCGGCAATCATTACTGTTATCTTGGCAACTGGACGAGTCGAACGCATATTATGGCGTTACAATTATTAAATATTACACAAAAAACATATGCAGATAAACCTTTTAGATTATTCTGTGACGATAGTAGTAATGCATTCATTAATGGTACATCACCCAATATACTTATTATTTCATCCTGCGCGCTACTTATTCGCGAAGCATCAGGCGAGCGAGTAATACTTGGAGTTATTACTGATAAAGTTGATGATTATGATGGAGATAAGGGTGTTGCCGGTTTGATTCGCGATAAGTATGTTCAAAATTATTATAACAATAACCCCTTCTCTTCATGTACGCAGGGTACAGGTGCATACCTTAAATGTATCGAACAGTCAGCACCGACTGCCACCAAAGCAGGTCTCTATCTCTACTATAACAATGAATCTAAATTCTATCTTTTGAGTAATGAGCAAATTACCGGTCTTTCTTCAAGAGGATTCTTTGCAAGTATATGGGATGCCATTAGTAAATTCTTTATGCGATTATTCGGCGTAAACACCAATACGTATCCTTCAAATGTTTCACTCAGTCAAATAGGTAATTATGATCGGATCTACTTCCTCCAGAATGGCACAATCAAAGTATCTGCACTCCAAGAATACAAATACGATGAATTGGATGCGAAGGGCCACACGTTTATTTATCTCAATTATACAGGAACAAACAATACGAACAATTATCTTGATCCAGAAATCCTTGCAGGCAAGAATTATACATTTACATCAATGAGTAATACACAGGAATTCATTCTTAAAGATTCAGCAGATTTATGGAAGTATCTTACTGCAGTACTTAGAGAATAATCTTTTTTCTTTGACCGCCCAAAAAGTACGTTGGCGTGTTGCCATCGTTCGCATTTTGATGTGTCATTGTATGAAAAAAGTTTCCACTTGTCAAAAAAATCGAAGATTTTTAGGAAATCAAGAAAACGTTGTTTTCTTTATTCAATCCTGAAACTTTTTTTTAGAATTATAGTCTATAGATGTTCACACCTTGATGGCAACTCTTTTTTTAGACGTCTTCGTTTTCCCATTAACTTTTTAAACATCTCTTCTATTCTCAGATTATGACTGAATTCATGATTTGGACTGAGAAGTATCGTCCAGAAACATTCGAGGAGATTAAAGGGCAACAGGAGATTGTGAAGCGTATTAAGGCATTTGTTGAACACAAAAACATGCCCCATGTCCTCTTCGCAGGACCTGCAGGTATTGGTAAAACTTCACTCTCACTTGTTGTTGCACGCCAATTATATGGCGATTCCTGGCGCGAAAATTTCTTAGAACTCAATGCATCGGATGAACGAGGAATTGATGTGGTGCGCGTGAAAGTCAAAGAATTTGCGCGGACTAAATCCATAGGTAATGTCCCATTCAAAATTATAATGTTAGATGAATGTGATGCCCTAACACGTGAAGCACAACAGGCATTACGACGGACCATGGAGAATTATACGCAAACATGTAGGTTTATTCTCAGCTGCAATTATTCTTCAAAAATCATTGAACCCATCCAATCGCGATGTGCAATCTTTCGGTTTAAACCGCTTGTAAAAGAGGACATTTATGCAATTATTGATCATATTGCACAACGCGAAAAATTACATATCGACGAAAAAGCAAAATTAGCGTTGGTCGAAGTTGCAGAAGGTGACTGCCGAAAACTCGAAAACATCCTCCAGGCATGCGCTGTACTGAGCAATAAGATCACCGAAGCGGTAGTATTTGAAGTTGCAGCATTTGCGCGCCCTGCTGAAGTCAAAGAACTCCTCGAGTATGCCATCAAAAAAGATTTTGTGAAGGCAAAAGCAAAACTCCTCGATATCATGCTCAACTACGGTCTTTCGGGGCTTGATGTTATTAAACAACTCCAAAAAGAGATCTGGACATTAAAAATCGAAAACGACAAAAAACTCTCCATGATTAAAGATTGTGCAGAAATAGAATTTCGCATGGTCGAAGGATCAGATGAGTATATCCAACTAGAAAGTTTACTTGCACGGTTTATTCTCGTACAGTAATCTCTTGAAGTAAAGACGGCATTTTAGCGTGAGAATTATTATTCAATCTGTTTCTTCTCAAAATTTTCACGAAGCATATAATAGAATAACTCGCTCGTAATTTCATCATCCTTAAATATATTATTATGATGTTTACCTTCAAATAGATATCCGCATTTTTCGAGGACGCGTGCAGAGGCAGGATTCCATTCAAATACTGCTGCGTCTATACGTTCAATATCAAAATTATTGAATGCGTATGCAGTAACTGCGACAAGTGCTTCTGATGCAATGCCTTTTCCCCAGTACGGCTCACCGAGCCAATATCCGATTGTTGCGGTTTTGCAATGATTATTTTTCTGTAAATCAAACCCTATCCCTCCAACAATCACATTATTATAAATAATCACAAACGAATTTTTCTTTTTTTCTGCATTCTTATTTATTTCTATCCATTTATCTGCTTCTTCAGAAGTATAAGGATGTGGAAATATATCCATAAGATTACGCCAAATTTTTCGATTATTTGCTATTACCAGTAGGCCTTCCTTATCTTCTTCACGCCAATCACGCAAGTAGAGTCGTTCTGTTCGGAGTTCCATACTACCTATACGCGACGCATATTTATATAACTTCTGGTAGATTTTCCGGAAAATTTACGGAATGAAAACAAAAGTATAGAAGTGATTGAGTAGAGATAGAATAATAAAGAATTAAAAAAATAAAAAGAAATTATATCTTGCTTATTGTGCCACATGTCTAATTTTTAATGGCGTTTCAATGGATTGAAGGTATCGATAGTCGAGTTCGATTTCCAACGGTACTTCGAATGCATTATCAATTGTTCCTGCGTCGACGTCGCATGAGAAGGTCATGGACGCTTTACCCTTCGAATCTCCGCCGTACATCTTTAAGTACCCATTATTGGTTGTTCCTGCAGTAAGACTGGTACATTTTGCATTAATAGTTTTTCCACCAATGCTTACTGGAAGGACATTGACTTTTATCTTTTCTTTATCGACATTTGTCAATTCATCAAGACATTTATTATCAGTGTCTTTAAAGAATGTTGTTCCTGATCCTGCATGGGTAACAGTGATGGTTACACTGATTTTTCCATTACCGGCAAATGATTGTTTCATTGCAGTTACTGCAATTGGTCCACCAGAATTTTGAACGACTCTGTCCCCTTCAACTTTACAGATGCGATCATCGTTTAATGCTTGTTGCGCGTTAGGCTTAACACATACCTGTGCAATGGCCTTTGTTTTATATTTATAGCATACTTCTGCAACGACTTTTTGCTGGATATCTCCTGGGATTGTTCTCGTATATTTGAGGTCTTCAAAACTAACAGTACTAATTTGTCCACTCCGTTCTGATCCATCATAATTTTTAACTCTTCCTAATATATCATTATCAAATGATTTTTCGAGTTTTGCTCCGGTAACACTAAAAACACCAGGATCAATACCGCGGATGCGAACATATCCTTCATTTGCTTTGACATCATATTCTCCTGTATTTTCGAGTTTGACAGTGATCGTAAATGGTGTTGTTCCGCCATCAATGATTGTTTCCGGGGGATTACCTGCCATAAAGCTCATCTTTAATCCGTCAGTTCCACCCAGGAATGCTTGACCGCCATCCGTAGTATTTCCACCACTACATCCTGTAATAAATAATGCAAGTGACGCAATAAGCATCACAACAATAATACCGTTCTTCATAGTAATCACCCTTTCGTGCATCGATTTATTTCAATCGACAGTATCATGCATTGATATCGTTCATATATCGCGCATATTTTTAAATTTGTCGAATATTAATAGTTTTCTGAATGGATTTAGAGTATCCATAATCGAGTTGGAGTTCGAGTGGCGCCTCATACGCAGCATCACTAGTATAATGGAGTGCATTCGTGCTGCACACGATCTGTCCAGTACCACTATCGTCGAGTCGGATTTTATAATATCCTGTGGTTTCCGCAGGAGACATACAGGTAAGCGGGATTCCTGAAAGTGCTGCCCAGCGTACATAGACGACATTAAGATCAGTTGCCTTTGTTATTTCTGGCGCGTATGGATTACATTTATACATGCTCCACAAATCGTAAATCGTGTCGTAAGAACCTTTCTTATTATGTTTTACTGATATGGTGAATGAAGTTTTTCTTGTACCTGCTTGTTGATCAATACGTGTGATTGCAACAGGGGCGCCTTGGCCGCCGCTTAATGATACTGGTCCGGGTTTGCATGCTTTTTTATTATTATTGTTTGGCTTAGGATCAATACATACCATTGCAGTAGCACGTGTTTCATAACTATAACAGGCAGTAACCATGAGTGGTTGCCGGAATGTTTCGAGTGATTCGGGAATGCCCCACGCATATGCAGGAAAATCGAGAACTTCCAAGCCTCCACCAGGTGTTTCCCTTGTATCTCCCTCGAGGAAGACGACACTTTGGAATCCACAATTTTTAGCGCTTCCACAATAGTTGAATGCAGCGTTGAGGAGAATTTTTCCTGCATTAAAGCCTATTCGTTTAGGATTAGCGGCATTAATAGATACACCTACAGGACTCCCGTCATTGGTGAATGAACCAATACCAAATTTAATATTATTATAATTAAACCCTGAATTAGCACTGGTACCGCCGCCTCTAAATCCGAGATAGACTCCTTGACCGCCCATACTAAACGTATATCCTTTTCCTTCAATATAATTAAAATTGACAAATCCCTTGCGCGGGCGCCATTGATCGTCGCCTGCGACTGAGATAATATTTTGATCGTATCCATGAAGAAATATTTCTACTGCAGTGTCTGATGCACCCTTATTTTTGAGTTGAATAATAATCGGAATCTCGTTATCGCATGAACTATATTTTGCGCAATCAGCCTCTAAATTTACCTGGTCGGGTGGCGCCTGATTTGCAAACGTCATTTCAATACTATCATACCCGGTGTACTGTTTATTGCTTGTGGATGAACTGCTCGTTCCCGAACAGCCGGTGATGATGAACACTGTTACTGAAAGAATGACCAGCAGTAATACTGTACGTGGTGATATATTTTTTAATAGGATGTTTCTTGTCATACTGCTCCTTAGTTTCTTTTCGCGATAGTCTTATATATGTGTTGTTTTTTTGTGTTACTTATTTTGTTTTACCGATGTATTTTATTTTTGGGCAATATTAGTTTTGTATACTTTAAAATTATCTACTACCATTTCTTGATTCTTGGTTGTTGTGCCATAATCCCATATGCGCAAATAATAATCTGTATTTTTCTGCGCCGGCGTGATAAATGTTGCTTTGTAGTGTCCTTTTTCCCCTGCAGAACAGGTAAATAAAGTCATGTGTTTACTTGCAGTAGTATTGTTGGCATAATAGGCTGTTCCATTAGCTGCAGCGTCAATACAGCATGAATGATCCTTATCTCTAAACGCCATATTCCATCCGCCGCTTGTTGTTGCAGTAACGCAGTTGAAATCAAATTCTAGTGTGTATGATGTCGATGGGCTGTTGAGTTCAGGGGTTTTTATTGTGAGTAACTCGTCCCACCCATTATTTGCTGCCGCCTTCATATCCCAACTATATCCGTCGATATTATTTTCACTGTTAATTCTTTGGGAACAAGGGGCAGTGCCACAAACAGCAACCGTAGTCCAATTGTACGCACCAGTACCATTACCCTCTTCGAATGCGCCATTAGGAAATCCTTGACTGTTATCCTTGGTATATGGTGTATTATTTGTGAGCGGATTGTTTTTTCCCGAACAGCCGGTGATGATGAACACTGTTACTGAAAGAATGACCAGCAGTAATACTGTACGTGGTGATATATTTACTAATCGAATATTTCTCATCATAATGCGTCTCCATTCTCTTTTCGTGATATTCCTATATAAATATTATTGTTTTTCTATGCTTTAGTGCCTAGACAGCAATAGAGTGAACCCGGACAATAACCATATACGCATTCACCCTTCTGATTTTTTTGGATGCATTGTTGTCTTGTACACGAGCAATCTACATCTGTTGTGAATGTAAAATTACCATATTTTTGTTTAGAAACTTGGCAGGCACTATCTCCAGGGTTTTTTACGCAATATTCACATTTTGAAATACATTTAATGCCATCGGATTTTTCGAAAGGACCACAGGTACTATTACTTTGAACAAAGGGTTGTAGTGAGAATTCACTATCGCTTTTAATAGTAATATCCATGGTTTTAGTGCTATAATACCCATAATTTAATGTCACAGTCAGTATCGATGCATAATTATTTTTTCCACGGGAATAATTTTCCAGTAGTGCAACAGGTAAACGACAGCGAACATAATTTTCTGTGGTGAGGAGTCGCAATTCTTTTGGCGTGCATATAAGATCTTGACCGGAAAGTTGCGCCTGAACACTTATTTTATTCCAATTCTCACTATTCGAAAAATCACGAAAATCGCAAGTGTACTGGTCATCTTTTGCGTTAAGAACATACCCTTCGCCCTTATTTTCTAAATAAATCTGGAATGACGGCTGAATATATCGTCCTGTCGCATGAACTTCCGGAATAACCCGGCTAATGACGAGCGGTCCACCCTGTCCTTGTCCTCCACTATATTCTTTTACTGTACACGCCTTATTACTTGCTGATACAAGAAGATTCTTTTCTGCATCAATACAGACATCAGTTGAAAGAACAGTCTGGTAAGGGTAGCAGAGGGTATAGGAAATCTTCGTTGTTACACTCTCTCGTTTACTCGAAAATTCTTTTGCAACAAAATCAAATTCATAATACTTTTCATCACCGAGAGGATTACTCATGCTTCGCGCTTCAAGAAAAATATTTTCATAATCAGAATCAGTAGTGGCTCGTTCTATGAATTCTCTTTTCAAGTATTTCTCGTCAAACATGATATTTATCTTTGCCGGATCTGTACTATTGATTGCGTAAGGTCCCCGATTACGTATAAGCAGTCCTATTGCAAAACTTTCATTTTCAAATAACTCTCCCGGATTCTCTTTAAGAAATTCCATTTTTAGGCCGTCAGTTCCAGTATAATAAGTGGGTGTTGCAGTATTCGTGCATGCGCTGAGCATGATTGCGAGCAGGGCGATACCTAAGATTACGAATACACGTGCAGATATTTTTTTTGATAGAGAGAGTTGAGTGGTGTTTGTTTTCATGAGATAATCGCATCATTTTGACGGAGTTGGTCGCCGAACCATTGTTGTACTACAATATAAGTCGATTCTTCAATAGCATATTCATACACTGCTTTTGCACTGAATGTCTTTTGCGTATAGAGCGCGCCGCCGAGGAGTGATTCGAGATCGACAATTTTAATCCTACAGGTCACTGAATCAAATGCTTCTTGTGCACCCGCATCGTCAATGTTGAATGTATAGATGTTCATGCCGTCAACCTGTGTGGTGCTTGCAATTTTGCGTGTGCATTTTTCTAATTCTACAGATTCGGGAACTTCGAGTGTATATGAGATGCCGTGAACAATAGTTCCGCGGGGCCACATATTCATTAAACTAATACCGAATGGATATTGTACATTATTAGGATCTCTAATGTCAATCTTTAGCGGTTGATGGAGCGAGGGAAGGCCAAGTTCTACTGGTCCACCAGTATATTTTGCAATTGCGATATCAGTAATTCCGAGTTTTGAATTAATATTTCCTGTGTTTTCAGTATCAAGTGATTGATAACGTTTCCTGTCCATAAATGTATAAGTAATATCTGCATCAGTTTCGAAGAGGAATGTGCTAATGAATTTCACTTCATAGCTTCCCTCCTTGCCGATTTTTCCTAATTCACAATCAATCGTGTTTTCATCATTATTTGCGAGTTCAACAGTTTCCGGTGTCGCAATACCTTTACGTTGTTCAGGGATGACGCAGATGTTCTTTATTTTAATGACTCCCGGAACATTCTTTGCGCGAATCCTTGCCTCGACAAAAACATTCGAATCAGTATAGAATTGCGTATCAATAGGACGAAGATTTTCTAAAAATATCCCCCGCTCGTTTTCCTGTTCACCTTCATAACGTTGCCCTGTTGCTTGCGCAATAGCTATTTTAACACTTTTACTCATTGCAGCCATACCGCCACTAAGGGTTTTTCCCACACCGGTCCCTACATATTTAATGATTTGGAGTGGATTATTAATGAGTGCTTTACCAGTAGGGGCGTTGAATTGGGTGAGTGCCCAGATGAGTGCGATGATGCACCAGAAGATGATGTAGAATACTACAAATTTACGCCATTTACTTTCTACAGGCATTTTCAAACTCAAATAAATTGGCATGATTGGCGCGAGTAACACTATTCCTGCAATAACCATCTTCCACGGGCTGTCCTGAAAAAAGATCATGATACGCGGAAGTCCGTATGATAATGCGGCGACAATAAAGAATTCTGGGAGATTACTGATACGTCCTTTAGATGAAAATCCTGCAACAAGGAGGATGATTCCATAGATGAGTATGACGATGAATGAATACGGCGTAAACGAAGTGAATGCATCAACAATATGCGCAAGAATTGCAAGAAACACGAATAGTCCAAGACCATTTTCATGCATAGTGTGAAAAACCGGATTTGATTGTGAAAGGCTGGTACGTGTACGATCTATTTCTTTTCTATTTTTTTTATCGTCTGATTCTTTTTTCTTATCTTCAGATTTGTCGTGTTCTTCCTTTTTTTCTTCAAGTTTATCGTCGTGTTCTCCTTTATCTTTATTTGTTTTTTTTTCTGCTTCCTCTTCTTTTTTTAATGCTTCTAGCATCTCTTTTTCCATTGCTACTTCAGGTGCTGCGGCAGTTAATGCTACGTTGGTAATTTCCTCTTTTTTTACCATAGAAAACCCTTAACTTACACGTCGAATCTCGACTTTGATACTTGTGATATCTACATCTTCTTTTGGAATGATCTCAATGGAATTGGTTTCTTTACGGACATACGTATCGATATTTTTTCGATATTCAATATCGGTCGTATCAATATTGATCATGTGTCCATTCACATTGAGTGTGACGCGTTTTCGCAAATCATTATTCGTAAATCGGACAATGAGTGTGGTATCAAAATTATTTAGGATTTCATAATCGTTATTGCTATTTTTCGTATAATCGACATAATTATCGCAGGCCCCTGGCGCATCATCACCCTTATTTTTGTAGCCTGAAGGACAGAGATTACAATCATTATAGCGAATAGATGCTTTACAGCGATCGTTTATTCCTGAAGTGGGGACTTCCTGGCACCAGAAATTATCTGCATTCTGTGCGTAGCAACAATCTTTATCATATTTAAGACCGTCGGTACTACTACAGTTTGTTGCGCAAATTCCGTCTTCATTATCGCCGCAGGTCTTTTCACAGTTTGTTGGCGATTCCCAATCACGATCATAATATCCGCTGCGACAGAGGCCGCATTCGCTTTTTTCTACATAGGCCATGCAGCGATTATTAGAGTTTGATGTGGGAAGCGCGCACCAGTATCCGTTGCGATCAAAACAACAGTCTGCGTCTTTAGTTTCAGAACATCCCGGCGGGCATTCACCATCATACTTGCCGCAATCTGCCGTACTTGAAGTTGTCTTAAAAAATTCATTCTTCATATCAAAAAATAATGTTCTATACGTAGGACTTTTTAAGAGTACTTTGATATTCATATTGTCAAGCATATACGAACCCTTTATGGTGCTAAATCGCATTTCATTGCTTCCTTCAAGAATGTATTCAGTATTGAGTTTAGCAAATGTTCGCGTACCACAATCACCTACTGAATTGAAGATAATGCGCTTATTGAGTTCGATAGTCAATGGTCCGACTTCAGTTAATTTACATGTCGGATAAAAATAGAGTGTGACATCATCAAGATTATTCTTCTCAGCGCGGCTTATAGTAAATGAATGTATTGCTTCGCTATTCGTGTAATCAGTTACATCTCCAATGATTTGAATATTGGATAAGGTGTAGGTATTTGTCTTCCAGAAACTCCATCCCGGACTTGGAGAATAGAATTGGATTATATTTTCGGATTGGATTGTACCTTGCTCTATTTTTATCGGTACTGCATTTCCTGCTCCAACAACCCCTTCATAAATTTTGACCCCGTTCATGCTGATAACTATTGGTCCTGCGGATTTATAGACATTGAATGAGAGGAGAAGATTCTTCGTAGTTTTCGTATCAACACCAAAACTTACGGTGAATGCACTACCTTCACGATCAAATAACGCATTTTTTGTCATTGCACTTGCAACAGTCTTTACTACTTGTGGCGACGTCGGTGCATAGACGCGAGAAGTCGGAAGGACATAGGTTCGTTCCTTGGTATTTACATATTCGATTTTTCCTATTTTTTCATCAAAAAGCGTACTCGTGTATCCGACAAGGTCGCTACGATTCGTATTGATGGATGAACCACCACCACTTTGTCCATCATTTAAAAGATTTTCACGTACATCGGGCGGAAGAAACATAATATACATAATAATCGCAACAGTCATTATTGCAATAAATGCGGCAGCACTGCCGGCGGCAGCTCGTTTAAACCTCATAAGACTCACCCAGGTAACCCATCATCAACATAACGTATATATACGATGATGCCTATTTAATATTCTATGCAATCCTAAACCACTACCTATATAAATCTTACTGTTTTCGGATAGAGATAGGGTGCAGCAATAGGCTCTAGAGCATAAGATTTGAGCGTCAATGTGCGAGTGTTATCGATAACGATGCCTGAAAATCGGACAGGATTGAATAAAAAAACGAAGTTTTTTAATTTCCTAAAAATCTTTGATTTTTTTGACAAGTGGTACGATTTTCCTTCGAAATAAGATAAGTACACGAGCGACGCTCAAGATTGTGGGCGTATTATAATTTCCTATAAATTAAATAATCTTCAACCATGAAACTCCTCTTAAACGACATCAAACACAAAACATTCAAGATCCAAGTAGATAGCACTGAAGATTTATGGTATTTGTCGACCATTATTGAAGAAGGTGACACGATTTCTGGTCAGACTGAACGCAAGGTACGGATTGGTGGTAGCGAAGAAAAATCTAAAATAGCAATCCGTAATGTCTTTCTCTCGGTTACCGTCGATAAAATAACGTATGAGCCTTCTGAACTGCGTATATCGGGCCCTATTATTGATGGTCCGGAAGATATCCCTCGCGGCGATTTCCATACGTTTGCGATGCGAGAACGCTCTATTATTACATTGAATAAAACCGAATTGTCATTCTACATTACTAAGAAGATTGAGGAAGCATGCACACCAAATATGAGCCAGATTCTCATTGTTGCGTTTGATCGCGAAGAAGCACTCTTTGCACTCCTCAAATCAAATGGATATGAAATCTTACTCGATCTCAAAGGCGATGTTTCTAAAAAGGATGGCGAAGAGAAGAAATCGAATTTTTATACTGAAATTGTGAATCAGATCAATGCGTATGATGCGCGATATCACTTCACAAGCGTTGTTGTAGCAAGCCCCGCATTCTGGAAAGAATATCTCATGAAAGAAATTCATGATGAGAATTTGCGTAAACGCATCACACTTGCAACGTGTTCGAGTATTGACGAGAATGCGATTCAGGAAGTCCTTCGTCGTTCAGAACTTAAAACTGTTCTCCAAAAGGACAGATCGAGTAGAGAAGAACTTCTTGTCGAAGAATTACTCGCAGCAATCAGTAAGGATATGGCAACGTATGGGTATGTGAGTGTCCGCGAAAAGCTCGATGCAGGAAATGTCATCCGATTCCTCATCTCAGAAAACCTCATCAAACAATCTCGGGCAAATAATACGTATCGCGAACTCGAAGAACTCATGCATGCTGTCGACGTAGTTGGTGCGCAATTCCATATCATCAGTTCGCCCGACGCTGCAAAAAAACTTGACGGGTTGTCAGGCATTGCAATAATTCAGAGATGGAAGGAACAGTACTAATCTTATTTTCGTAGCGTTCATTGTCGGAATCGCGCCGTTCTTTTGATATCGAAATAATTTTAAAGATGATGCCCTTTGAGTAATGATGATATCTTTACAATTGCCTGATGTGAAGTATAAAGTAACATATCTTGATGCTATTAGGGAATTTCAATTAGCAGGTTCGGATAATGAAACCACCGCACACTACCTGACCCATAGTATTGAAGATTTGGCTTTGAACTTTCAAGCATTTGTTGATTCTCTTTTAGATAAACACAGAGGGATAAATCTGGAGGAAGGTCGCACCCCGAGCACACAATATTGGATTATTGATGAATTAGGAAAATATTGTGGAAGGATTTCACTACGACATCCCCTCACCGCTAAACTCTTGTTGAATGGGGGAAATATCGGTTATGATATCACCCCTTCTCAACGTAAAAAACATTATGCTTCAGAAGCACTTACATTATGTTTATCTGAAGCAAAAAAGCAGGGTCTTACTGAAGTCTTATTAACCTGTGATGATGATAATACCCCCTCTATAAAAATTATCGAATTACACGGTGGAATTCTAAAAGATAAGCTTATCGGAGAAGGAGTCCTTAAACGCAGATATATTATTTCATTTTGAGGTTTTATGAAAAAACAAATACTTTACCTCCCCGAAATCATCGCCGACATCAAATCAAAAAAAGAATTGCATGCATTAGATGATGATTTCATCGAAAAAAAGGTAGAACAATTCTTTCATAATATTTCAAATCATCAATATAAAGAAAAAATCTTGCAGAAACTTTCGACGGTAAAGACGTATAAACAATTCATGAAAAGCAATGAACGCGATTTTCTGATTAAAGGAGTGCGAACAGAACTGCGTAAAGTGTATGGCGCATTTATCCTCGAAGAATATGAGAAGAAACAGAAGATCCTTGCGCGAATGCAGAATGAGAATGATGAATCAATTCACGAAGAATTACTTCACTTGCATAAATCGACGCATGAACGATTCACCCATTATATGCAGTTATATTCAACGATCTTTGGTGCTATTGCAACATTCAGGGATGCAGAAAAACTTCCCTTACAAAAACAGTTCATCATCCTCGATCTCGCCTGCGGTTTGAATCCTATCAGCAATATTTATTTTCGTGATAAGATAAAAAAATATTATGCCTCAGACATTTCGAGTGAGGACTGCGAGTTTCTTGAGACATATTTTAAGAAAACATCTGTGCCGCACGAAACATTCGCGCTCGATCTCGTCGATAAGAAGAGTCATGAACGATTATCAAAGATCCCTGTCGACATCTGTTTCATCTTTAAGACACTCGACGGACTCGAACGTGTCGAACGTAACATCACTGAACATCTACTCATTTCGATTCACACGAAATTCTTTGCAATAACATTTCCAACACTTTCCATCGGCGGTCTTCGAAAGATCGATGTGAAACGTCGCGTGTGGCTTGAACGACTCTTTGACAAACTGCGATGGCCCTACGAGAAACACGAAATAGAGAATGAGTTATTGTATGTGGTGAAGAAAACGACAGAATGATTCGATAAACTGTCATCTATTCTATTTGTCTTCTGAACTCGTCGTAATTGTGTATTTTCCTGAATCTTTGTCTTCTCTTTCAATGCACGTGACATATCCTTCTAACCCAAATAATTCTTTTAATGTTTTTGAAGAAAAAACATTTGTCCGTATTTCTTTAGATTGTATATGAATATTTTTTTTCGTTCTACCTTTAAGCGGATAAGATGTTTGGATATACCACGTCTCAACGTCTGGGGAAACGCCTTTTTCAATATCTCGACCGCTTCTTCCACTGTATTGGTTACTTTCGATATATTTGCCTTCAATTCCTAACGTAGTGTATAATTCTTTTTCAGAAAACACGTATGTTCTTATGATTTCAGTGAGATTTTTTTGTGGCATTTTTTATCCAGAAAAGAGATAATAAATAAAAAAATAAAAAATCTCGTCTTACAACTTTAAGACTTGTTTTGCGGGCTTCATCTCTTTCCATGCGAGTTCGAAGATCTCTTCGAGTGCACTGGAAAAGAATGGTGTATTGACCCAGATACCGACATCGTAGGTTGGATGGATTTCATTATCGTCGTTAATCATAAAGAGGATCTCTTTACTGTCGACGAGCAAGAATCGAGCCTTCAAATCAGTGTGCCTTACTTCGGCAACATTTCCTAAGTCTTTAACTGCAGGAATGGTTTCTTTGGTCAATGGTGCGCAGATGCGGATTTTGACGCCACGCTTCTTGCATTGTTCAAGAACTGGTTTAAATCCCTCAATCTTTCGCATAAGTCCTTGTGTGGTGGTAATAATTGTTATGGATTCTTCAGCATTCCTGATAGTCAATTCCATGTGGTTGTAGAGATTTGTTCGACCCTTCAAACTTCCGGAAAGTTCGCTTGGTTCGACAAGTTCTATTCCTGTCGTATGTAATCCATTGAGTTCATCAAGAACATCTGTTCCTTTCAATTCATCAAGTCGTTTGACGCGGTCATCAGATTCGACACGGATATTCTTCTTTACACGCTCAACAATCTCTTTAGGCGATACTGCAATATATTTGATTGGTTTACCAATCTTCATAATCACAAACCCCTTTTTTTCCAAGGATTCAAGAATGTCATAACTTCGCGATCGTGGAACATTTGCAATATCAGAAAGTTCTCCTGCAGTTGAAACGCCACGGCTTAAGAGCGCAGTCCATATCTTGACCTCGTAGAGGTTTAATCCAAAATATCGTCGTAATTTGCTTAATAATTCGTCTTTTACAATCATATGTATGCCCCCGATTACCATTACAATCGGTAATCACCTCTTTCTTTTAAAAAAAACGTGTTCTTAAAAATCAAATATGAATACTACTTTAAATATGTTACGCTTTTTTACTCTACTCCGATAGTCTCACGTATTAATCTTCACTCAGGAACGATAGTAGGGAATTTTTCTTAAATGCCTTGTCTTATTTATAAATAAACTGCTTTTTAGCGTGTTTCTCCTCTTAAACCAATAGATAGTTTTATATACTTCTTATGTATTAAAAGAGGAAATTTAGGGGGTTTTGTGGATACACAAAAAATCGATGTACAAAAAATCATAAGCAGTTTGCACCCGTTAGAGCGCAAAATTTTGCCATTAATTGAGCGTTATAGCGATATTGCTTTACTTATTCGTGAGTCAAAACTTCAAGAAGTTGAGGTGACGCGTGCCATCCAATGGCTTACCGGTAAAAAACTTGTTGAAGTCCAAGAGGATGTCAAAGAACTTGTTTTTCTTGATAAAAATGGTTCGATATACCTCAAAAACGGTCTTCCTGAACGACTCTTTCTGAATGCACTAAATCGTGAGATGCAATTAAAAGATGTGGAAAAGGCATCGAAACTTTCACGGGAAGAGATCGGTGTATGTATAGGTATTCTTAAGAAAAAGATGGCAATCAATATTGCGAAGAAGGGTAATGATATGTATGTTTCGCTTACAGATACTGGTCGAAGTATTCTCAAAAAAGAGTTGTTTGAAGAAATATTTCTTAAAAAAACATTCCCTGTCGAAAAAAAAACATTGACGCCGCAAGAACTCTTCGCGTTTAACGAACTTATAAGGCGTAAAAATATTATCAAGACAGATATTAAAAAAATAAAGACCGTGACTATTTCATCACTCGGAATGGAAATTCTGGCTGCCGTAGGCACTACCATTAATAAAAATGTTGTTGATTCGCTTACGCAGGATATTCTCAAAAACCGCCTTTGGCAAGGTAAAGAATTTCGCGGCTATGATTTGAATGCGTCAGTTCCCCGTCTTATCTATGGAAAAAAACATTTTGAAAATGAAGCCATTGAATATGTCAAAAATATCTGGCTGGAAATGGGTTTTGCAGAAATGTCCGGAACCATGGTGCAGACTGCATTTTGGGATTTAGACACACTCTTTGTTCCTCAAGACCATCCTGCACGAGAAATGCAAGACACCTTCTACTTAAAGAATCCCGCGAAAGGCAAGATTCCTGAAGATTTGAAAAAGAAAGTCAAACTCGTCCACGAAACCGGTGGCGATACCGGCAGCAGCGGATGGGGTGGTGTCTGGGATGAAGAAAAAGCAAAACAACTCATGCTTCGTACACACACGACTGTTCTTTCTGCGCAGACAATTTCCCGACTCAAAAAAGAAGATTTACCTGCAAAATTCTTTACTGTAGGAAAAGTCTTCCGCAACGAAACACCGGACTGGAAGCATCTTTTTGAATTTTATCAAGTCGAGGGTATTGTTGTTGATCCTCATGCAACATTTAATGATTTGAAAGGATATTTACAGGAATTTTTTAGAAAAATGGGTTATGATAACATTAAAATTCGCCCCGGCCATTTTCCCTATACTGAACCTAGTGTCGAAGTCGAAGTATTTGATAAGAACAGAAATCAATGGATTGAACTCGGTGGCGCGGGGATTTTTCGACCAGAAGTCACAAAAACACTCCTCGGATTCGAATGTCCGGTTCTTGCGTGGGGTTTAGGCCTTGGACGTGTAACCGTACCCTATTATGCGATTACTGATTTACGCGATTTCAACAAGAACGATTTAAAACAATTACGATCAATCAAGAAGTGGATGCAGAATCCGAAATAATTTAAGTGTAGTGCAAATGTAAAGAGAAGTGAGGGAGAACGTGTCATGGATGATAGAACAGTATTCAGGCTTGCAACACTTAAACTTGCATACCGCAAACAATTATATTTTATTGCTGCACTCATCGTATTAACATTCATCGGAGTGGGATTGTATGTGTTCACCATCTATCAATTTAATTTCGGACTCCTCATCACCGGCGTCGCATTCGCGTTTACCGGCGTCATCGGAATCATGACAGTCGATCAGAAACTGAAGAATATATCGAAGAAAATAAGAGAATTGGAATAATAAAAATATTATGTTGAAAAGAGGTTAGGGAGAATAAAATGTTTGATTATACCACAGTATTGGATGAGAAAAGGATAGATTCAATAGATTCCAGCGTCATATTATTAGAAAAGGAACAGAAAATAATTGATAATGTATTATCTGAGGTCGGTCCAAACATTAACCTCGGTATTCCCTGTATTTTTAGGGATATTGTTGTAAGACCGTCCATGATTGGAAGTTGGATTGCGGAAAGTGGCGATGTGAGTTTATTCTCGACAATTAATGTCGGCAAGTTACAGCGAATAGTAATGGATAAGTATGGTTTCGGGATAATGAATGTATCTAAAGAACCATTTTCAAAAAAATATGTAGTTGCATCAACGGAAGCGTTTAGTGGTGTGATGCGATATACGTCCGGAAAAGTATTCAATAACATTTTCGACGGAAAAGAACATATTCTTGGGCAATATGCTATAAGACCTTTCAATGATGAAAAAGACGAATATCTTTTACCATTATTACAATCAATATATTTCAAGAATATAAGAGATTTGAAAATTTAGTACGTATGCGGAATTATAAAAATGCCAACCATAACCATAAGTAAAAAAGCACTCCTGGAACAACTTGGGAGAAAAATCTCTGACGAAGAGCTCGGAAATCGTATTTCAATGCTCGGAACAGGATTTGAAGGAATGATGGGAGATGATATTAACGTCGAGATATTTCCTAACAGACCTGATTTGCTTTCAACCCCGGGCCTTGCGCGTGCACTCTCCTCGTTTCTTGGAATCAGAAAAGGATTCAAAAAATATGTGGTAAAAAAAGGAACCTGTAAAGTGATTATTGATAAATCGGTGAAAGGCATCAGGCCCTATACTGCGTGTGCAGTCGTCAAAAATCTCAAACTTACTGATGAAAAAATTAAAGAGGTTATTCAGATCCAAGAAAAACTGCATATCACTTATGGACGGAATCGTAAAAAGGCAGCAATAGGTATCTATCCATTAGAACATATCAAGCCGCCGATTTATTATAAGGCGCTCTATCCTGAGGAAATAAAATTTAAACCGCTTGATTTAAACAAAGATCTTACGGGAAGCCAGATACTTGCTATCCATCCTACAGGAAGAGAGTACGGGTATCTTCTCGAAGGAAAAGACAAATACCCGGTATTTCTCGACAGTAAAATGCAAATCATGAGTATGCCACCTATTATCAACAGTAATACTGTCGGTAAAATTACAAACGCCACACGCGATGTGTTTATTGAATGTTCGGGATTTGATTTTAATTATTTACAAATATGTTTGAATATGATTGTGTGTGCGCTTGCAGATCTCGGTGGAGAAATTCACAGTGTAGAACTTGCATATCCGGAAAAGAAGTATGTTACACCACAACTTGATGGTCGGGAAATGAAACTCGAACCTTCTTATGTTGAAAAAATTCTTGGCATTCACATGCAAGAATCTGACATAAAAAAATGTGCCGAACTCATGGGCTATGAGTATAAGAATAAGAAGATGCGAATTCCCGGGTTTCGCGCAGATATTCTCCATCCTGTTGATCTTGTAGAAGATATTGCAATAGCGTATGGATATGAAAATTTTACCGGAAATATTTCACGGATTCCGACAGTTGCAAGCGAAAAACCACTCGAAGTATTCAAAAACAAGTTACGGGAAATTGCAATAGGCACAGGTCTCATTGAAGTAAAGAATTTTCATCTCACCAGTAAAGATAAACAGACAAAAAAGATGAATACTACTTGCGAAGTTGTTGAACTGTTAAATGCAATCACGCAAGAATATAATGTATTGCGGTATTGGATGACGCCGCATCTCCTCGAGACATTACAATCAAATAAACAGTATGATTATCCACAACACATCTTTGAAATAGGAACCGTATTCAAGCACGATCCTCAAAGCGACACCGGCGTTCGTGAAAGCGAAGTAATCGGAATAGCGTTTTGTGGTCATGATGCAAATTTTACCCGTATAAAGCAATTTCTTGATTCACTCGCTGAAGCACTCGCGATAAATTACACAATCGAAGATACGCATCATGAATCGTTTATTAAAGGACGGGTTGGAAGAATACAAATCAGTAATGCTGCGACTACTGAAAAAATAGGACTTCTCGGTGAATTACATCCTCAAGTTCTTCTAAATTGGGGATTGGATATGCCTGTTGCGGTACTCGGGATAAATATCACCGACTTATTTCGTATTCTTGGATTTGCGCCAGAAACATTTGCAGAAACAAAAGCAGAAACAAAAAACGCGACGCCACAAAAAATAGCTCAGTCACTACCACGTGCGACATCAAAACCTTCTATCGCGAAAAAGAAATCCTCGAAGAAAATCGTTTCGAAAAAGAAACCACAGAAAAAGCCACAAAAGAAATTAACGAAAGCAAAAAAGTCATCTTCTACGAAAAAAACAAAAAAGTCGCGAAGATAAAAGATACTGTCACTACGCTTTCTCTATGAGTTCGGTTAAATAAATACTTTCTTCAGTACGCTTTCTTAAACGTGTCCTTCCAATTATAACATATCATGAAGAGAAGGATGAAACTATTGATTACAAACAATGTCCAGATAATATCTGCGACATCGACTGCAAATGTCATGATGACAATAATCTCAATAATGGTTGCAAGAAGGAGGATGGGGATAAAAAAATATTTTTTGATCGCTAAATCATAAAGAACATAGACGCTTGCAACAGAAAGGAAGAAGAGTGCGAGTGCATAGACGCCAAGAATTGCAGGAATGATATACTCTTTGCCAAAGATCAAGTGGCCGATGAAATTAGGGAATACTGCAATAACGAGCGTGATGAGTGTTCCTGAAGCAATAACCATTTCGAGACTATGCCGGAAAATAAGATGCGCTGCGCGCTCATTACCAGTACTATAGTCCTCAACAATTTTCGGGAACATCACGCCCGCGATTCCGAACGCTATTCCGAACGCGATTTTTGCGAGCATACTTGCGGCTGCAAAGAATCCCGCGATTTGTGAAGGAAATAAATGTTTTACTAAGACGAGATCGATATTCGAAAGGACTGCGATGAGAAGACACGCAATAAATACCGGAACAGTGAATTTATAAATTTCAATAAGATCAAATTTATTTGCTTTCGCAATATAGTGGCTCTTCAAAATTTTTGTTGAAAGTAAAATTGCAAGTAAGCTCCCTAGCGCAAGTGCAAAGAGGACGGATTTAATGCGCAGACCAATAAGGAGAACCCCTACCGCAAGTACTGTTCTAAAAATTGATTCGATAACCTTATATTTACCCATGTCCTTAAAATCCTGTAATCCCCGCAAAATACCCTCAATGATGGGAATCATAAAACTGACCCATACCAAAAGTCCAAATACGATAATGATGTGATAATCAGAAATATTCAGAAATGCCGCGATAACTTTACTAAACATCACCGTCATCATAAAAATAAAGAATCCGATAAGAAAAAAGAATCCGAATGCCCAATTTGCAAGAAAACGCATCTTATCATATTGTTCGCGCGTCTTATAGAGTGAAACAAATCGTGTGACAATGAATGCAATTGCCGCAAGTGCAACAAGAAGGATGGAGTTTATCGTAATGAGTGTCTCAATCTCGCCGTATTGGACCGGTCCTAGTGTTCGGCTGATAAAGAATTGAAAAAAGATATTGAGTACTGCAATAATAATAGCGGCATATCCTACCTGCCACACATTTTTGAGGAGGTCTTGACTGTTAATCTTATTAAAAAATCCACGAAACCGGGAAAACTTCTTTTGTGCTGCGTTCTTATCAGGATCCATCATTCGTTCTCCATCCTTCTCATTTATATTTTTTCCCCTTTTAATTCCTCTGCCACTGTTTCTCTCTTTTTATCTCGTGCGTATCGGTATTATTTTACGAAAATTTATATATATCTAGTGTTAGGTGTGTTTGTGATACTATGGTTTTAACCTCAATCAAAATTAAAGGAGTTTATTTTCCTATAGATTCAACAACAATCACTAAACCGCAGGATAGAAAAAACATTGAGGAAGAATTGTCGGAAATCGTGAAAAAAAGAATTGCGTTATTAAGAAAGATTCGTACTGATCTTGTAACACTGCTCGATTTATTACAGATAAATAAATTGACGACAGAAAAATTAACCAAGATATATTCTGTTAATAAGCCCGTCTATGTGCTCTTTGAGGAAATTAATGGAGCTATTGATACCTATAATGCCATTGACCGAACGCCCGCAATAAATAATTTTTCTCCATCATGGACCGCAAATGAGTTAATACAATGCCTCGAGAAACTCTGTTTGCTACTGAAAAAAACCGAAGGAAAAGTATCGACCACACCCACAGAGCAATTTACACTTTTTTAGTCACTGAAAATTCTTTATATTCTTCTTAAGAACTCTTCTATAATCTCTCGCTGATTGAATCCTATAGGGATGTGTTTTATCCCTTCTGAATCAAATGCGTGCATCGCGCTTCCTTCATGAAGTACAAGTCGAGTGATATCAATAGGTTCGTCAATGTGAAATATTGGAGATATAACATGTTCATCCTCAAATTGTTTCCAGAATCGTACATGTTCAGGATTCTTTGGAACATATTCGAGTTCTTCCATAAGTTCGCGAAGGATTGCTTCTTTCAGAGTTTCATGACCTTCAACGCTGCCTCCAAATAATACCCACTGATTCTTTCCCGGAGATTCATCACGTAATTGTAGAATAACTCGATTTTGATGATCGCAGAGTATTGCTCCAACTTTGATAGGTTTGAACATGTTATCCATAATTATTTGAATGTTTCATGGTCAATATAGAAACTGTAAATCCCTTCAACAAAGAGGAATGCAGCCATAATCCCCGGAAGCGCGACCATCAGTGAGACTGGAAATGTAATAATACCTGAAAAAAAATAGACAAATGCCGGCCACATCATAATAATGCACAAGATCCACGACATGAATACAAATTGTTTATTGATATGCGCGCTCATGATGTTTGCGATCTGCACAATAATAAGTCCGATTGCAGCGATAAGAATGAGCGGGATACCAATAATTTTTTCAAGAGTAGTAATCCCGAGCATATTTGCAAACAGGAGCAGACTCACCGGCAGGAATGCAAATCCGAGGATGTAGTCAATCATGGTGTATAATTTTTTATGTAAATATAATCGCTGCGTAACTCACTGAATTCTTGTATGGGTGTCCTTCTTCTAAATCTGCAGAGGTGTAATATTGCTCTAAACTTACTTTTGCACTCTTCAATGCTTTGAGGAGTACTGCAATAGGGAGCTGCCCGCAGATAGTCATGGTGTTTTCTTCACAATAGGTTGTGAGTCCGTCGCTGTCAAGTTTTTCAATAAAATCAATTGCCTTGCGATCCTGCTCATAAATATTCTTTTTTATATCTATAGAAAAAGGGATGTGATGGAATTGTCTTCCATAATGCGTAAAGTCCGAACTGACAATAAATACTGCGGTTTTTCCTGTTTCGACAAGAAGCTCTTTAATGTCGAGTCCAAGACGCGCACAATCAATATCTGGTCCGAGGATAATTGGAACAATTTTGAGTTCATGCATTTTGTCCTTGGTCGCAAATTGGAGGAAGGGGATCTGTACTTCAATACTGTGCTCTTGCACATGTGCTGCCTCGTCAATCTCTAATTCCTCGTTTTTTTCAAGGAGTTGTTTGGCAAATACTTGATCCACACGTGCAAGTCCGAAGGGCGTCTCGTATCCTTCAAGAGATAGCGCATTTGTGGTACTATGATGGTTTGGTCCGATAATAATGTAGATATTAGGAAATTCTGCTTCTGCAATCTCTTTATATGCCCATGCTGCGCATGGTCCGGAAAATTGATATCCTGCATGTGGACTGATGATTGCCTGAATCTTTTTAGTTCGTTTAGGAATAGGTAATGATCCAGGGCCATTTTTACCTTCAAAACACACAGTTATTTGCTTATCGAGTGCAGTCTCCTGCGCTTCATAGAATTGTCCTGCAAAATGTGGCCTGCGTACCATAATAATCACCTTCCATCAATAGAATGTTCAGAGAAGTCGTATTTATATGTTTTGTGTTCTTATATTATTAGATAGGTGTTAAATTTAATATTACCCAAATGCAGGTGTCCAATCAATATAGAATTTAGACGGATTTTGTATTGGCTGTCCTTTTCTTAAAGAAAACATGTATCTTTCCAATTGTGCGATAATAGCGTGCAATCCTTCATCTGTAACACACCACTGTTGTTCGGGTTTTAATTTTCCAGTTTTGATATGTTCTTCATACATTCTCAAAGATTTAGAAGTTCGATCTACAAAGAATATGTCATCTTTTAACACTAATTCTGAAGAAGTGCTTGATCCTTCAAAATCTCCTATAATAAATCTTCCCGGAACAACAAGTCTTCGACGGTTATATAGTGAATTAGAATCAAAACTCGAACCCATAGCAAATAAGCCATCCAAAATCAAGTCAGTTATTTGGTATGGTTTTCCCTTCACTAAATACGCAATATTGGTATCGATTTGGTTCATAAAGACTTCAAAACATAACTATAATATAAATTTTGCGGAATTAGTATATTTTCATCATACTGTCGGTCGCTTTGCTCCTGTGATAGAACTTAGTCAAAAAAAATTACTTTGCGGTTGCAGAAGTTTTCAGAATTTTGCTTCGTTCGTAACTGGAAACGAATTTAACAGGAATTTTTATTTATAGCAAATAACATTAATGTTCGAATATTGTGATGTTATTTGCTAGACAGTAAATTGCTTTTGATGATATCCGAAAATTAAAGCAATTTACTATGGTCTTTCAAAACCTTTAAATAACTCCCGTTCTTTATGATGGTGTGGAGGGTGATTCGTATGACTGGTAAACTTTTACCGCTCGCAGCAATGGAGAGGATCTTAAAGAAAGGCGCAGAAAACATCAGAGTCAGTGAGCCCGCAAAAGAAGAGATACGCCGGGTTCTTGAAGAAGAGGGTATACGGATTGCAAAAGCCGCGGCAGAAGTTGCAGCGCATGCTGGTCGAAAAACAATCAAGGCAGAGGATGTGAAGTTTGTACAAAAAACTCACTAAGCTATTTGTAGTATATGAGATACTAAATAAGGCATTATTTCAGGGAGTAATCTTCTATGAAACTCATCATCGGACTTACCGGAACAATGAATTCTGGAAAAGGAACAGTCGCTGAACTTATCGAATCCCACGGGTTTGAACATTTTATACTTTCAAAAATCATTAAGGAAGAAACTGCGACGCAGTATCTTACTGTAACGCGGGAAAATCTTCAGGACATGGGAGATAAATTACGTAAAGAACACGGTCTTGGTGCGCTTGCAAAACTCGCATTCGAATGCTCAAAAACCGATAAAGTACTCATTGATGGTATACGCAATCCCGGAGAAATAGATTTTTTGAAAGAACATGGACGCTTTTTTCTTGTTGCAGTTGATGCACCTATTGAATTACGCTATCAGCGCGCACAGGAACGTAAGTCAGAAAAAGATTCTGTCAGTTTTGAACAATTCATTCATGATGATGAGCGTGACCTCGGCATCAATCAACCCGGAAACGGTCAACAAGTACAAGCATGTATTGATTGCGCAGATGCGATTATCAATAATATTTCCCGTGAAGAATCAGAAGCGCGCGTGCGTGAACTTATGAATATTTTACTGCGTTAATAATATCGTTAAAGAGAAAATCTTTATAGTTCGTGTTTATATCTAGACTATAGATTGGTCGGAAATATTTTTTTCCAGGTGTCGGAACAAACTCTCCCACGGATACCTTTGTGCAATTCTTAAATATTTTTAAATTATTAATGTCGCGCCAGGTATCACTATAAGTGGTATTACCAATAGTAATGGTATCTGTAGTGCCGTCAAGAACAATTTCGACCAAATCCTGTTCGTTTGTTAGTGATGGTTGCATTAATTAACACAATCCCCGTCGATGATGTAATTACTTGGTATGTTTTTGGATATACAAGTATATATATTTTTAGTATCACTGGAGAATGGTTTTTTTTAGCAAATTTTAGGGGTTGTCGGAAAATAAACTTCGTTTTTAGCATCGCTCGTGTTAAGATGTGCTTTCGAAGGAAAATAGTGTCATTTGCAATTCTACACTATTTTCTCGACTTTTGTTAGAGAACACTCGCACATTGATGCTAAAACTATTTTCCGACAACCCCCCAAATTTTAGATCTTCACTTTCATAAAATCATAGGCCACTTCAACAGTTGCAAAGACATCACGTGCGTCTTCTAGAACTTCTTCAGGAGTCTTATAGCGCTGAGAAATGTGAGTAATGATGAGTCTTTTTACTTCTGCATTGTTTGCAATGAGTGCAGCCTGTTTTGCCGTGAGATGCTTATTATTCTCTGCTTTTTCCTCGATATGCGAAGCATAGGATGCCTCACAGATGAGAAAGTCCGAATTTTTTGCAATTGCAATCGCATTTTCGCAAAGACCAGTATCTAAAATAAATGTAATTTTTTGACCTTTCTTTATTGATGAGACCATGTCCGATGTGATGATTCTGCCATTCGTTGTTATCGATTCTCCGCGCTGTAATGCACCAATCATCGGGCCATGAGGAATTTTGAATTCGTTAATTTTTTGTGTACTTATCTTGCGCGTATCCTTTTCAATAAAACTATATGCAAGACAGGGGACGCCATGATCCATGATCGCTGCAGTTATGCTGAAGTCTTCAGTATCAAGAATCGTCATAAGTTCTGTTCTTTTCGGGAGGAGTTCGTGTACTTCGATATTTAATTTATTATCAAAAATACAGGTCTGCAGGAGATGTTCGATTCGCTCTTCAGTATCCTTTGGACCATAAATATGAAGAGCAGGTATCTCTTTATTTTGTGCTTGCTGATTACCAATGGTTTGGATGAGCCCGATGAGGCCAGAGACATGATCGCCGTGCCAATGGGTCAAAAATACATAATTAACTTTATTACGGTTTATTCCTGCAATATTCATCTGCCGCTGCGTTCCTTCACCACAATCAATAAGTATCCCTTTATTCTTGTAACTAAGAAAAATTGCCGACACATTCCGATCTTTAGTCGGAACCATGCATCCTGTTCCTAAGAATGTGATATCCATTTTGGAATGGGAGCAGCAGAAGTTTATAAATGTTTATTAAGCAAAGGCTCTGTTCCTATACCAATGGTTTTATAAAGAGAGACCCACTCCATTGTATGAGATACACACGAAATACATGTTGTGTTTGTTTAGTACATTCACCGATTTGTGAATGAGTTATCCGAAAAATCATAACTAAAGATTATGAATTTAACTTGTGTGTAAACCCGAGTTTTTATTCCTTAAAACATAAGGAATGTGCGCGATCTTTCTTCTTACAGTTGAAGGTTCGCTTAGGAACTAAACAAATACCTAAGAAACCAAGGAGTGATTAATGTGAAGTTTAGTGAATTACATATGAATCCAATACTTATTAGTTTATTGGAAAAGAAAGGAATTGTAGAATTAACACCTATTCAGGAACAGACGATCCCTGCAATTAAAGAGGGCAAAGATGTCGTCGGACATTCATTGACTGGTTCTGGAAAGACGCTTGCATTCGCGCTGCCTATTATCGATAGGCTTCAATCCCATAAAGGAATCCAAGCATTAGTTGTTGTTCCAACACGTGAACTTTGCGTTCAGGTAAAAGATGTTATGGAAATGCTTGCACATACAAAGGGCCTTCGCGTTGCAGTCGTCTATGGTGGAGTCAGTATTGAACCGCAATTTAGATCGCTTCGGTCCTGTGATGTTGTTGTTGCAACACCTGGAAGACTTCTCGACCATATTGACCGGCGATCAATCAATCTGACGAACATCAATACGTTTGTACTTGATGAAGTCGATAAGATGTTTGAGATGGGATTTGTTGATGATGTAGAAAAAATCATGACTTACCTGCCAAAAAAGCGTCAGACGCTTCTTTTTAGCGCGACATTTAATGTGAAAGTACATCAACTCATCCGAAAACATCTTCTTGCACCGGTTGTTGTAAAGACACAAACCATTGTTGATCGATCATTACTCAAGCAAACCTATTATGTTGTTGATGATCTCAAGAAATTTTCATTACTTGTCCATTTCTTGAAACATAAAACGAATGGTCTTGCAATGGTCTTTTGTGGAACGCGAGATTACGTCGATATTGTCGCTAAAAACCTGCAGATGAATGGCGTGAATGCAATGCCTATTCATGGCGGACTCAGCCAGAATCAACGATTGTATGCACTCGAATCATTAAAGAAGGAAAATATTGATGTTCTTGTCGCAACAGATGTTGCTGCGCGTGGTCTTGATATTAAGAATGTAACTCACATCTATAATTATGACGCGCCAAAAACCGCTGAAGAATATATCCATCGTATCGGTAGGACTGCACGTGCGGGAGCAAATGGTGAAGCAATATCATTTGTTACGCGCAGAGATTTTGATAATTTTCGTCGGGTTCTTGAAGATAAGTCATTACATATTCAACGAACAGAGGTTCCACCCTGCGAACAGGTCCAATTTAATTCGCGCATGAAGTCAGAAAAGCGATCATTTGGTGGAGGACGAAGTTCAGGTGGTCGAGGATCAACCCAAGGATTTAGTGGTGGCAGATCACCACGGACTC
Source organism: Candidatus Woesearchaeota archaeon (assembly GCA_041658255.1). GTDB lineage: Archaea > Nanobdellota > Nanobdellia > Woesearchaeales > UBA9642 > UBA9642. The sequence continues at coordinate 75,641 of JBBAAQ010000002.1, read as the reverse complement.
ATGGATCAAGTCGCTCAAGTTCAGAATCTTCAGGATCATTTGGCGGACGTGATGGTGCTTCAAGAGGTGGCCGTAGTGGTTCATCAGAGCGAGGTTCTTCTCGAAGTTCCGGCTCTTCAAGTTTCGGAAATACACACCGACCACGAAGAAATTAATTTTTTTAAAATATTTTTTATTTTTCTATCTTTAACACGTATGCTATCGGAAAACTAATCATTTCTTCTACCACATCATCCGGGATACTTAGTATTTTTGGTGATATGAGTTGATCTCTCACTTCAAGATAATTATGTCTTTCGATGCTGAACCCTTGTTTTTTAAAGAATTGTTCTGCTTCTTTTTCTGTATCGAACCGGTTTTGATCGGTGTTTATTTTAGTCATGCGTTGAATAAGTGTATTGTGTGTTTTTACATTTTTGTTTTCGTTGTACATTACACTTTTTAGAGTGATGTCTGGTGTAATCCATGTTCCGTTAAATTGTTCTAAGATATAATGTATATTCCTTGCGACTATTGCTTTTTCTTCAAAATTCAGGTAACGTAATAGTCCTTCATTAATAATTATGAGTGGTTTTTTTTTATCAAAATATGTCGTCGCTTTTATTAATGAATTAAGATTTAAAACATTTCCTGCAACAAGATGAAGATTCGAAAACCCCTTATGATCTATCTTATTTATTATTCGTTGTTTTTCTTCGATGACTTGTGGAAGATCAAATTCTACATAGGTTGCGGTGTTTCGACTTAGTTCCATTCCTCTTGACGTGAACCCTGCGGCTATTTCAAGAATTTGCTCTGCACGTTGTTCTTTGAGAAGATGATTGACGAGTTTATAGCGTGCTTCCATTTGTGGAGAGAGTTGTGCAGCTTTCATCTCTTCAGTGATAGGATACCCGCGGGTCTTTTGCAGTTTGTCTAATCTTTCGAAAATCTCTCGAGAAAAAGGAATGTCTGTAAATGTACGTCGATACGCAGTAAGCCACGCCGTAGGAATAATACTGTTGTAATATTCGTCTTTGACCTCTCTTGAAAGTGCCATGTTATGATCATAATAGAGACTTATTTAAATTTGCTTCTATTATTCCTATTTCTCTATCGATACAACCACTGCAGTCCATTCTTCACATTTGTTTTAATCTTCGATTTCTGTTTATCATTTAATTCGATCGCATTATCGGTTTGGAAGACCTTTGTTTTGATACCGCAATACCCGAGAATATCATGTTTGACGGATTTTTGATAGCGATTGCCTAAAAAATATTTAGAATATATCTTTGGTGCGCCCGATGTCATCAATACAATTGCTTTTTTTCCCTGTAATAGCCCGACAGGTCTGCGATTGACATATTTGAATGCAAATCCTGAAGTGAATGTCTTGTCAATAAATCCTTTAAGGATTGCCGGCATTGCGCCCCACCAGACAGGATAGATAAATATGAGTTTTTGTGCATCGCGAATTTTTTTCTGGATTTCTTTATTCTCCCTACTTATCTGTTTACTCGCTAACTCTTCTTCATGCAATACCGGATCATAATTCATGGCGTAGAGATCGAGAACGTCATAGGTTTCATCTCGTTTTTCTAGCCCTGTTTTGACATGTTCAAGAACGAGAGGGTTATGTCCAGGAGTTTTTGGATGCGCATAAATAATAAGTGTTTTAGTCATAGGTCGTCTCAGATACTGTTGTCAATGGCGTAAATCAATTAGTTATATAAAAGTATTGTGAATTCTCACATTATTTAATAAAGAAAAATAAAAAAATAAAAGAAAAAAATGTTAGAATACTTCCTTCTTGAATAATCCGTCGAGACCCCATTTCTTATATCCGAGTGCGAGGATGACGAGGAATGCTGCAAAAAAGAGATATGCAGGTTCGCCGCCGTTAGCGAGTGGATTCAATCCTTTTGGGAAGTGTGCAGTTACGAGTGCACCAATCATGATGATGAGTCCACCAACTGCCGCGAGGCGCGTGAATAATCCGAATATGATCCCGAGTCCGACAAGAACCTCTCCGATGCCAACGACAAGCATTAATCCCGTCATTGCAGGGTTGCCTAATACGCCTAACTTAAATAATCCGTGGAGTAGAAATACTATTCCAAAAATCACTCTAAATACGAAAAAGAAATAATCTTCATTTTTTTTAAACCAATTGAGATACATGGTATACCACCTCAAATAATAGCTATATGTTGTGTATGACTATTTAATTTATAAAGTTAACGGTTGTTAATTCTATCGGTAACGATGTACATCAATTATTTTTTTTATCTGCGCAGATAGAATTATCTTCTCTTAATCGGTTTTACTTTTCGTTCGAACTTGTTCGTCGTATCCATCCATTTCTTGAGACGCTCTTCTTTTTCATGTTTTAATGTTTCTTTTTGTCTCTCGAGTTCGCCAATTTTGAACCTGAGGTCATGGAGGTGTCCTTCAAGCTCCTGCGTCTTATTCGTGACGTGCTGGATTTCAACACGTTTAAGATGATTATAGGTACGGCCGAGTAAGAAGCCTATGACGAAGAGCAAAATTGCGACAATGAATAAAATAATGACAATAAGTTCCATCTTACTAGGTATATTAAGCTGACATTTAAATAGTTTTTGACAACATTTAAATATCGTTACTCTTGCCTCGTTTTTATGGATGAAGTTACTGAGAAGGACCTTGTCGAGCAGGAGATTCCCGACTTAACATTACTTAAGGTAAAAGATATTATTTTGGACAATAAGCCGCGTAAGGAACGAATTCGTGCAGTCTTTGCCCAGGAGCGCGTACTTACGGATATAAGTGATGAAATACGTGAACTCTATAATCAATCACGTTACGGGGTTATCTTAGAGAGTGGAAAACTTCAACTATCACTTCTTGAAGCACTCTATCTTGTAGAAAAAAATAAACTTGAAGTTCTCGATTCGAGGTCTAAAACCATTGATTTTGAATCATTTCTCAAAAAAGCAACAAAACTTGAGCCAAATTTCTGGATTAGATATTGTGTCTTTAAGGATATGCGTAATCGCGGGTATATCATCAAGACCGCACTTAAGTTCGGTGCAGATTTTCGCGTCTATGACCGTGGCGTAAAGCCCGGAGAAGACCATGCACGCTGGATAATTTATCCAGTCCATGAAGGATCAACCATGACCTGGTATGAATTTGCGGCAAAGAATAGGGTTGCGCACTCCACCAAGAAACGACTCATGATGGGAATCGTCGACGATGAAGGCGATGTGACGTATTATGAGATCAAGTGGATGAAACCGTAACGTGATATCTGGTCGTGGTATAAGCATCATTGGTGATTATTATGGATGCACTCGATGCAATACATACGAGAAGAAGCATAAGAACATTTACTGATAAAGAAGTATCCCTTAATTTAGTCGAACAACTTCTTTCTGCAGGGATGACTGCACCATCAGCAGGAAATCAACAACCCTGGCAATTCATTGTTATTAAAAATCGGACACTTCTCAATAAAATACCTGAATTTCATGAATATGCACAGATGTGTAAACAGGCAAATCTTGCGATTTTAGTATGTGCAGATCTCAGCAACATCAAACATGAAGGGATGTGGGAGCAGGATTGCTCTGCTGCAACACAAAATATTCTGCTTGCGGCACATGCACTAGGACTTGGTGCTGTATGGTGTGGGGTATATCTAAGAGATCCAAAGATGACAGGCTTTCGTAAACTACTCAATATTCCTGATAAGATTATACCCTTCTCATTGATTCCTTTAGGATACACTAATCAGAAAAGTGGCAAGGTTGGAAGGTATAAGAAAGAGAGAGTGCATACAGATATGTGGTGATTTTTTACTAATTATCTATAGCGAGAGATCAAGTGGATGAAACCGTAATTGTGTGTTTATTAACGTTCTTCTAAGAGCATCTTTCTGGAACAGACTATAACAACTTTTATAAACACCACCCTATTCTTAAGATATGCATGATTGAATGAGCATATTTCGCTTGTTTATATTGTGTTTAATGAGGAGGAAAAAATGCAAGGATTCAACCGAGGCGGCCGTAGTGAAGGCGGAAGCGGCGGATTCAGAGGCGGAAACAACTTTGGTCCACGTGAAATGCACAAAGCGACTTGTTCTGAATGTGGCAATGAATGTGAAGTACCATTCAAACCTACTGAAGGAAAACCAGTATTCTGTAAAGACTGCTACGCGAAAAGAAAACCACGATATTAATCAATAATCAACGATTCTCGATAAAAAGCTAACTCTTAATTTTTAAATTAAGAATAGCTTTTTAGCGTCCTAAAAATTCGCTTTCAACGAATTTTTTTGACATCTCGATTATACTAATATCATTTTTTTATTTTTTTTATTCTTCTTTGTGATTTCTGCATTTATTTCTTATTATTTAACCTATTTCAAAGTAGTAATATTTATAAGTTAATCGGCGTTTCGGGGTGTATGCGTAATAGTCATACTAAAATGCCTTCAAAAGAATCTTCTGCAGTACTTTGGGCAGCAAAAGCGTTCGGTGATTGGAACTATATTATTTTTATAACAACTACGCGAATGGAAGAAGTTCATAATTTTATTCTTGCGATGAAATCAGAATTCCTTGACATGCTTCGTAAATATGAAACATTATATGCCTATAAAGAGCATAAATATTCGTATTATGCAAAAACAATTAGACGCGAGTTTTTATCTTCAAAAAAATATTGCCACGGTATCTCTAAGGTCCAACAGAACGTATAACCCCACTAAAAAATAAATAAAAAAATGACATACTCCCAAAATAAATCCGGCTAAAGCTGGGGTTTCTCACGCAAACCATTTAACTTAAACTTTTTCCTCTTGCGAGGTCGCTAATTAGCTAAAAGTTTAATGTATGGTTCGCTCAACGAGAACCCCTAACGATACAAGCAACCACCTTCAGAGTGAGGTGGTCGCAATGACTAAAAACATATATCAACACTTTAATCCAGAAGTGCACAAGATTGAAAGTAAAATCGCAACGGTGAGAACGTCTCATCATTAAACCAAGTTCTTCTTATTTTCTTACCTTAGAATACAACTAATGCTTTATCTTGTTCCATGTTCCTTTTATCTGTTCTTGACGCCTTTTTTATTTTTTTGATTAGTAAGTGGATTCTTCACTATTGCAATCCATTTGACATTTTCTTCTATAAACATCATACCTTCAAATTCTTTTATTCTGTAGTCTTTGGGTTGAGCATTAAGCAATAAAACATCTTTGACATAAATTGCCTTTTTATTATCTGTAAGAAGTCCTTGCCTTTTAACATAACCTGAATATATTAGATTATCCTTAGTACAGACACATATCCAAACTGCCTTCTTTCCTTCTTTCTGGATTCTATCTGCAAGTACATCTGAAAAAACATCTAACGAGGAATATTTAATGGAGTCAAAAAACTGAATTTTCTTTTCAAGCCACGGTAAAATCCACTTAATAAACAATATTGATGATATAACCAATAAGAAGATTATTGTTATTGTTGAAAGTGTTAATCTCCAATCTAGTCGCCTAATATCAAATAATCCCCAATTTTCAAGATAAGATAATGCCGCATACACTATTAAAGATAAGAATAAAGATATAAATGTTGTTGAAAATGTGTCCTTTTCAGTTTCAATATTCAACAATCTATGAACAATGGCATATATCAAAAAACCAGGTAATAAGTAAAATAACAAAAATATGTTCTGTAAATCAATTGCCATTTTGTTATTCCTTAGATTTTTTATTTGATGATGATCGTTTAGGTTCGATTGGCTGAGCCCCCAACGGCCTCATTTGCATCGGGTCTGGTTCAGGATAATCAAAACTTTTCTTTGAAAGTTGTTCACTAAACTTTGAAGTCTGCTCTTTTGTTTTTGTAGGTTGCTTATTTTGATTTTCACTCATTTTTATACCTCCGCTTTAGCTTTTTCTTTTTCAGTTTGATATTTAGTTTCTAACTCTTTTCCCATTTGTCGTATTTTCTCCAGTTTAGTAACAGTAACATTCCAATATTGTTGCATCTTATTAGAGTGTAACTTCTTTTCTTCATAAGTATCTGCAATACAATTTTTATACATTTCTTCAAATAATTTATAAGTATATTCATACATCTCCCCTATTGTTTTTGAATATTCTTCTAATCCTTTTGGTGCTTCTAGAGAAACAAATTCATCATAATTTTCTTTTGCATCTTCAAAATTTTGTTTAAAATTAGGACAATACCTTGTGTCATAAAGCCCATCGTATTTAATCTCAATAGTATGCATTTTGATATTATAGGTAAAATCGTTAATTAATGAAGTTTGTTTTGTAGTTATCTCTGTTATTTTATCAAAATATTTTTTCTCTTGTAAACTCATAGATAAATATGAACTAAAAGCATCCACTTTCCATGCATTTTTTGTGTATTCTAACTTCATTGCAGGAGCTTTCTGTTCAAATAGAGAACTCGATACTGTGTAATAAGCATAAGCTACAGTTTCAGATTCCATGCTTACTTTATCTAACCTTATAGTTATAGTAGAATCACTTTCAAGATATTCCATCAAGGCAACAAAATCAGATTCATTTTTCATTTGTTGAAGTTTTGGAATAAACATATTATACATTTCAGAAAAATCCTTTTGTTCCCATTCTCTTGCAAATTTATCCGCTGTTGCTTCTGCACCTTCTTTTGTTTTAGGTTGCTTGTAGATATTTTCTTGTGTTTGTGCGCAACCAGAAATTAAAAAAATACCAATTATTAGTAAAGCAAATATAATATTAACCTTTTTCATTTTTTCGCCACCTTAAAATATTTCTCATATCCTTCATTTAACCAGAATTGATTCTGCCTTCCAACTTTTTTATACTTTACAATCCCTTCATGAAGTAATTTTAGAAGATGAACCTGTGCAGTATTCCAAGAAACTTTTACATCAGTAGCTATGTCCTCAGTAGTTGATGGCCAGTCTGCTTTTTTCAGATAATCTATAATTTTTTGTCTTGTATTAACCATATATGAAATTCCCCATTAATTGTGATATATCATAAGACTAAGCGCAACTTTTATATAAAGATTCCGATGAAAAACGACGACGAACGGAACCCCCCTCAACGAAACTAAAAGTTGTTCCATTGATACTTGTTCTTGATTTAATAGAAAAGTCTATTGAGTGTTTTTACGGCTTCTGCCTCTCGCAAAAATACTGGAAAGAGACGACGGGCTTCATCCCACAAATAAATTTGTGGGTATTCTGCCTACGATTTTATAAAAAAATATTACGCTATCATTTTAATTTTGCATCTTTCTTTAAAATATCAACTTTATCTATTGCTTCCCACGTAAAATCAGGATCATTTCTGCCGAAATGTCCATAACTTGCGGTTTTGCGGTAAATTGGTCGTTTTAATTTGAGTTGTGCAATAATATCTGCAGGTTTTAATGGAAAATGTTTTCGGATGAGTTCAACAATTTTCTCTTCAGAGATCTTTCCTGTACCGAACGTATCAACATATATCCCCATCGGATCTGCGACACCGATTGCATATGATAATTGTATTTCGCATCGTTCTGCAAGTCCTGCAGCAACAATATTTTTTGCGATATACCTGCAGGCATACGCGCCACTCCGATCGACCTTTGAAGGGTCTTTACCTGAGAATGCTCCTCCGCCATGTCTGCCCATTCCACCATAGGTATCGACGATGATTTTTCGTCCAGTTACTCCACTATCCCCTTCAGGACCCCCAATCACAAATCTGCCTGTTGCATTGATATGAAATTTAGTGTTTGCATCAAGATATTGTGCGCAAACAGGTTTTATTACTTTTTCAAGAATTTCTTTGCGCAGGATTTCTTCACTCTTTTCATCAATATGCTGTTGTGCGATAACTACTGCTGAAACTCTCCTCGGTTTTTTGTTCACATATTGGACTGTGACTTGCGATTTTCCGTCAGGACCAAGTCCACTGATTATCCCTTTTTTTCGTACTTCTGCAAGTTTTTGCGTCAATCGATGTGCTAGCATGATCGGGAGCGGCATGAGTTCTGGAGTCTCATTACATGCATAGCCGAACATCATCCCTTGATCTCCTGCTCCTTGTTCCTTCTTTTTTCCACTATCAACACCTTGACTGATATCAGGACTCTGCGAGTGGATTGCGACCCATATTCCAGCATCTTCATAATCAATTCCGAAGCGCGGATCAGTATATCCGATACCTTTGAGTACTTCACGTGCAATTTTTTGTACATCTGCAAATCCCTTCGTAGTCACTTCTCCTGCAACATGGATACTGCCTGTTGTCGTGAGTGTTTCGATTGCGACGCGCGAATCAGGGTCCTGACGTAATAATTCATCAAGTATCGCATCCGATATCTGATCACAAATTTTATCTGCATGTCCCTCTGTAACACTTTCCGACGTAAATTCATAATTTTTCATAGTTTCACCTTATGATTGTTTTTTTCTATGCCCCTTCTCTACTTCTTTAGTGGATATATAAAAAGTTTATTATATCTTTGGCTAATATGAAACCCTCTTAATTTTTGCAAGTATCCGTCCTCGCTAACAGATGTATTATCCTCTTAGCTCTGCGTTCCCGTATGGAGCAACCCCTCGCGACGAGCTCGATGTTTTTATCGATGAGCTGCGGTAAAGATGCTTGCATAGGATTTCATATTAGCCTATATCTTTAGGTATTTCTCTATGAATACCTACACTGTAAGTAGTCCTTATTGATTGATATAATATAAATATGAGTTATTTATACACTTACATTGTAAGTATCTAAGTTTTATTCTGTTTTCATAACAAATTATTTAAACAATGTAAAAATAAGAAACATATGCTTCAAAATATCCCTAAAGAAAAAATACTGGAGATTGTACAGCGGGGACCGACAATCCCTAATCGTATTGCAAAAGAACTCGCAACAGAAACCATCCTTATCGGTGCAATACTTTCAACACTGATCAAAATAGGACAAGTCAAAGTTTCAAGAGTCAAAATCGGCGCTAGTCCAATTTACTATGTTCCAGAGCAAGAGACGCGACTAGAAGAATTTATAACACACCTCAATGAGAAGGATCAACGAACAGTCAAACTCCTCAAAGAAAAACATGTCCTTAAAGACAGCAATCAGGATCCACTCATCCGCGTCTCTTTACGTACAATCAAGGATTTTGCAAAACCATTTGAAATAGAAGAACAGGGACGCAAAGAACTGTACTGGAAATACTTTATTGCAACACCTGAAGAAATAAACGCAGGAATAACTGCAGGGCACACCACACGCACAAGCGAGATAGTGTCTTCCATTGCAACATCTCCACTCGTTCCCGGCACACATCCGTACGAGGAGTCAGCAACAGGGATTATTCCGAGTCAAGGTTCTGAGTCAGTTCACGCTGAAACGCCAAAACCAATATCGATCGACGCATCTTCAAAGAGAGAACCTGCTATTTTAGCAGAACCACCAGCAGTCAAATCAAAAATCGATTTCTTCGAATCAGTAAAAACAAAAATGTATCAACTCAATTTAGATATTGTATCTAAAGAGAAGATTAAAAAGAGCGAATATACACTCGTTGTCAAGAATCATGACACCAATGAATACATGTATTGTGTGGCAAAAGATAAAAAAGCCATCAATGAAGGAGACATCTCAACAGCCTTTGTTTATGCACAGAATAAGAAAATGCCCTGTATGTTTTTAATGACCGGTCACTTAACAAAGAAAGCGGAGAGTATGTTGCATAAAGAATTTAAAGACTTACGCATAGAGAAAATCAATAACGAATAACGAGGTGATGATATGGCTGCAAAAAAAACAACTAAAAAGAAGACCACTGCAAAAAAGCCCGCTGCAAAGAAGGGATGCTGCTGTAGATGCTAAGAGTATGAGATATTTTTCCTTTTTTTTCTTTTTTCCCCTTTTGTTTCAATAAACTATTTAAATGTCCGTCGATTCTAAATAAGCATGCTTCACAAAGAAAAATTCACAGTTCATAATGTCGTTAATAAAAAACCTGTAGAAAAACCCGTATTCAATCCTTGGGATGTGAAGGGTGATATTGATTATCATAAACTTATGCGCGAATTTGGTGTTGAACCATTCATGAAGCTTCCTGAAATACTTCAGAATAACCTTTTATTTCGCCGCAAGAAGATCTTTGCGCAACGCGGATTCAATAACATCATTAATGCAGTTGCAAATAAGAAGCCCTTTGTCATGATGACCGGGCTCATGCCCACAGGTAAATTTCATATCGGACACATGATCCTTGTGCAGCAATTTCTCCTCTATCAGTCGCTCGGTGCAAAAATTTATATCGCGGTCGCAGATATTGAGGCATATAATGCACGTGGACAAAGTCTTGCAGAGAGTCGGAAAAATGCAATCGAAGAATATCTCCTTAACTATATCGCACTCGGACTAAAACCTGAAAATCTCGAAATCTATTTTCAAAGTGCTCGATCACAAAACCCGATCCATGCAAATGCATATTATCGCCTACAAAATGAACTTGCACGTCACGCAACATTCAATGAATTCAAGGCAGTCTATGGGGAGATCAGTCCAGGAAAAATGTTATCTGCGCTTTTGCAAGCTTCAGACATGCTTCATCCGCAACTTCCAGAATTTGAGGGACCAATATCAGTAGTCGTGCCTGTCGGTATGGATCAGGATCCACATATCCGGCTTGCACGCGACATGGGTGGGCGCATTAAAACCTATTCATTTAATGAATTATGTTCTACGTATCATGAATTCGTACCAGGATTAGGAGGCGGGAAGATGTCTTCAAGTGATCCCACATCTTATGTTGCATTAAGTGAAGATGTAAAAACTGTAGAGAAGAAGATCAAGAAATACGCGTTTTCTGGAGGGAAGGATACTATTGAAGAACACCGCGCGCAGGGCGGAAATCCTGATATTGATATTGCCTATCAATGGCTTACATTCCTCGAAGAGGATGATAAGAAACTCGTGCAGATATATCATGATTATAAGACTGGAAAACTTCTTAGCGGAGAATTAAAACAAATCCTTATTGACAAACTCAAACCATTTTTAGAGTCACATCATGAAAAGCGTGAACAGGCACGTGTACAGCTAAGTAAATATATTCAGTTATAATTAAGATCGGAGGGATACATATGTTCCAAACATTCATACTCGATTTTTGGTTTGTCGGAATCTTTGCTGCATTGCTCTATTTTTTATGGAGCTATAATTAATGCTCATACCATGTCAACACACTTATTTTCAGAACGATTGGAACGTGCAATCAATGTTGCTGCAAGTGTTACGTATGCATTTTCTTGATTTATGGGAAAAAGCAACTCCGGTGAGACCTAAAGATTTAAAAAAACAATAGGAATATACTTATCATGGGTACAAAAATTACTGAACTGTTGGAATCAAAAGAACTCACGACTGAGGATCTGCGGGATAAGATTATTGTAGTTGATGCATTTAATCAGCTCTATATGTTCCTATCGTCGATTCGGCAACCTGACGGTTCATTATTGAAGGATTCGCAAGGCAATGTGACAAGTCATCTGAATGGATTATTCTACCGGTTCACAAAACTCATGCAATACGAAATAAAATTTGTCTTTGTATTCGACGGTAAACCTCCTGAACTCAAATTGAAAGAACGTGAACGCAGAGCTGCACTCAAAGCAGAAGCAACATTAAAATATGAACAGGCACGCGAAGTAGAGAATATTGAAGAGATGAAAAAATATGCTTCGCGAACATCCAAACTCACAAAAGACATGATTAGCGACGTCAAAGAACTTATTGATGCATTAGGATTTCCTATCATCGAAGCGCCAAGTGAGGGTGAAGCGCAAGCAGCACTTCTGGTCAAGAACAAGGATGCATACGCATCACTTTCTCAGGATGCAGATTCATTACTTTTTGGCTGTCCACTCGTTGTTAAAAATCTCACACTCTCAGGACGAAAAAAACTACCGAATAAATTAAGTTATGACACCATCACTCCTGAACTCATCTCACTTTCTGACACGTTACAACAATTGAATGTGGATATCGATCAACTCATTGTCATTGCAATGCTTACGGGAACTGATTATAATATTGGCGGAATCAAAGGCATCGGACACAAGACTGCATTAAAGCTCGTCAAAGAATACAATCACGATTTTGAAAGATTATTTACTGATGTAAAATGGGTTGAATTCTTTTCTTATGATTGGAAAGAGGTATTCAATGTGATAAAACATACAGAAACGACGAATGATTATGTTCTTAATTTCAAAGATGTTGATGACGAAAAAGTCGTCGAGGTCCTCTGCAAGAAGCACGATTTTTCAGAAGAGCGTGTGCGAAAGATTCTCGAGACCGTCCATGTCCGGTCGAAGGCGCAGAAGGGATTGGGAGAATGGTGCTAATATCTATTTTTTCACTCGTTTGATTGTTTCTATTATTGTGCATGAACAGATATAGGAAACTATCATGTTTATTACTATCATTGCGCTTACACTCCACAGTATAAGATGTGAAGTCTCCCATATCATGATTGCGCGAGTAGTCTGCATAGGCGGTTCTGGAAATAGTAAGTTCCACCCATAAAGAAATGAATAGTTGTACTCGACTATGGAACACCCAGGTGAATGTTTATCCCATTTGTATACGTCATAGTTATAGGTCGTATCTTTTACCCAGCACTCTTCAGCATATCTTGCTTCTATCGCCGGCATCAATAAAAACAGGATTAGAAATATGCCTATGCTCACTCCTATTTTCAGTATTGTCGGTTTAAGGAATTCCCTAAGTCTCATTATTGGTGTCAGTCTTCAATCTATTTAAATATTACGATGGCTTTAATAGATATAGAAGTGATGTGTTGCTCTCACATTTTTTTCATCAACTTTTATAAACCCTTAGTGATTCTTTAATCCTATGTCAATGCACGGTCTAAAAGTTCCATTAACGGATGCAGAATACTGGAAGAAGAAACTCTTAGATGAAGGACTCTTCGCAACAGATTATCAGATACAGAAGGATGACAAACATATTTATTATCCATTAAAGAAGAAATTTACTTTAGAAAAATCCGCACATGCAAAATCAGCCACAATTATAGAACGCAATTTTATCTCGCTTACCCGTAAGAAGAATCTTAAATCAAGTCTTGCAAACCACTTGAGCGAGAAGGAGTTAGTAATTGTCAAGACTGCGCACGATGTGATTGGAACAATTGCAATCATCGAAGTTCCGCGGGATTTGACGCATAAAGCAGTGGCTATTGCAAACGCGTTTCTTGCAACAAATCCTCAGATAAAAACTGTTCTGAAGAAAGCAGATTCTCATGACGGCGTCTATCGGACGCAAAAGATGGAATACCTCGCAGGAATCAATACGAAAGAATCATTGTACAAAGAGAATGGCGTCCAATTGAAGGTCGATGTTGAGAAAGTCTATTTCTCTGTGCGATTAAGTACTGAACGTAAACGTATTGCGGGATTGGTAAAATCTGGAGAAGATATTTTAGTTATGTTTTCTGGTGCAGCACCGTATCCTGTTGTTCTTGCAAAAAATACAAAAGCAAAACATATTCTTGGAATCGAGATTAATCCCGAAGGGCATAAGTATGGCTTAGAAAATGTAAAACTGAACAAGTGCAAAAATATTGATTTGGTCTGTGGTGATGTCCATGACGTTATTCCTGAATTACTCAAGAAAAATTCCGCATTAACATTCGATCGCATCATCATGCCGCTTCCAAAGACCGCAGATGAATTTTTAAGCGATGCATTACGCGTTGCGAAGAAAGGAACAATCATTCATTTCTATGATTTTTTAGATGAAAAGATTTTTGATGAAGCAAAAGAAAAAATAAATATTGCATGTACAAAGGCAAACGTTTCTTATAGGATATTGCGACTGGTCAAATGCGGCCAACACGCACCACACGTCTTCAGGATTTGTGTGGATTTTGAGACAGTTTAATTAACTGGTTTATTTCTACTGTGGTGTATCGTTAACCTAGTAAATAATGTACGTTATTATCCTTGAAGTATTGTCTTAGTTGTTCCATTTCAGGGCGTATTCTTTTCATTTTTTTTTGGGTTCTGCTCCTTTTTTACCATTATATTTTTCTAAGTATTTTTTATATTTAAATGCAGGGAGCTGAAATAATAAATTTCCGGGCGCTCTTGTCAAAAGCATTTTAGATTGGCGATATATTCCTTTTGTTTCATAGATGAACCAATCTTTTATTGTTTCACCATAACTTAACACAATATTGGCGGTTATCGCCAGTTCTGTAAATGGAATCTCATGATGCGTAGGTTCGCCCGTAATGTGCGTTGCAATCGCTTTACCTGCATAGTTCATTAATTTATCTAATGGATAACTCATTGTTCCTGTTAGCCACGCGCCTGACCAATCATTCAATCCGAGTTCTGCAATTATCGACCCTCTAAATAACCATTTTTCTTTTAGACCACTATATTTTGCATAGTGTTTAAACAATTCATAGTATGTTCTTCCAGGACCGGCAAATCCCCATAATGTACAAATAATCCCTTTACCACCCTTGCTATATACGGGCATAGGAGTTCCCTTTGCTATTTTTACTGCAAGATTATATGGAACGTGTTCTTCATTGACAAGATCTTCATGTACTGCTTCAGTATGTTTGTTTTTTATCTCTTTTATTTTTGGATCGGTGTAGTATCTTGTGAGTACGAATTTTGCTCCATGGAGAACTGCTTCTATTTCTTGAAAAAAACTATTTTTGCTTTTTGGTTGAAAGTCTTCATTACTTATTCGCTCGTATTCTTTGATGACTTTCTCTAGTTTTGAATGCATATTCTTCGAATTAAAAATAACTTTATAAATCTTCCGATTCTTTACCACTATTTAGAAGTAATATTTAAACTAAAAGAAGTGTGCGCTCGGCAGTTACTTCCGTCAATCATTGCCGAAGCTCATCGGGTGTTCACAACGTCATTGCGCACAATAGTGCAGAATTCTTGGAACTTTATAAATTTCACTTCTCTATGAATTGGTTCACTTCAATTCCACTCAAACCAATCGAAATTAATATATAGTATCTTATATTAATGGTATTTGGTAAACATGATAAACACAAAAAAATCTGACCGATTAGTAATGATTACAATGATTGTTTCATTGGTTGCGTTATTATCCTTGATGCTTACGGCATGCACGTCAAAAGATTTACCGAATAATTCTACATCCGTCCCTGAAACCAATGCAACAATCATATTCATTTTCGAACCCAAATCCTGTGTAGAGACCCCGTGGGAAATTCTTGCAAAGAATTCAAGTATTCGATGGATCAAGGCGCCGACAGATACGGAAATGATTACCACACTCTATGTAGAACGATACGGCGTTACGATACGAAATGCAGAAAAGATACAGACTGCAGATGCGGTGTGTATGGCATGTGGCGTCTGCGGCACCGGATATACGTTCAGGATTGTTGTTGATGAAAAGGATAAAGAACTATTTATCGCTGATGGATGGACCATAGAATCTCCAAATGCCCAGATTGCAAATCCTGCATCAGTCAATTGTATTAAGAACAACGGAACACTCGAAATCCGGAACGAAGCAGATGGACAAGTCGGATACTGTACTTTGCCGAATGGAAATATTTGTGAAGAATGGGTGTTGTTTAGAGGAACATGTGGATAAGTGATACGTGATGGAGGCAAAAACATGTTATCAAAAAACATAATAATAACTTGGATAATATTATTTGCAGGTATATGGGTTCTCTCGATCGTTATCACCTTTTTTCTACACGCAGGCATTGCAGATTACTCTTATTCTGGTTTTCCATTAAAATATTCTGAAGGTGGAGGTATGTGTGTTAATGGTCCGTGTCCGACACAGTTTTATCTATTAAACCTCATAATTGACATTATTATTTGGATAATAATCTCATTTGGGTTGGCGTATTTGATAGAAAAACAATCACAGAAAAACAAAAAGTAGTAACGCGTCCTATCCAAACATCCTTAGATGATCGATCTCTTTCTCGTCTTTCTTGATTTTAATGACTGCACGAGTAAAGTCTTCCTCAGTAACAATGGTGCGTTTATCGCGGATTGCAAAGTATCCTGCTTCTGTAGTAATCGCCTTGATTTCTGCGCCGCTCAGTCCTTCAGAGTCTGCATAGATTTTTTCAAAATTTGCTTTTTTGTCAAGGGGCATTTTTTGTGAATGGATGGTATAAATCTGTTTGATCCCTTCCTTGTCCGGGGTAGGAATTTCAATGAGTCTATCTAACCGCCCTGGTCGAAGAATCGCAGGATCCAAAATATCTTTACGGTTTGTGCATCCGATGATTTTAACATTACCGAGCGGTTTGAAACCATCGATTTCTGCAAGAAGCTGCATGAATGTGCGTTGTACCTCGCGTTCGCCCGATGTTCCTAAATCAATGCGTTTTGCGCAGAGTGCATCAATCTCGTCGATAAAAACAATGGATGGCGCTTTATTGCGTGCGAGCTGGAATAATTCTTTGACAAGCTTTGCGCCGTCACCAATATATTTCTGGACGATTTCTGAACCAACAATTTCGATGAATGTTGAATGTGTTGAACTCGCAATTGCTTTTGCGAGGAGTGTTTTGCCGGTTCCGGGCGGTCCATGCAGGAGTATTCCTTTTGGCGGCTCAATACCGATTTTTTTGAAGAGTTCAGGATGAGTGAGCGGAAGTTCGACAACCTCTTTAATCTCTTCAATTTGTAATTTGAGCCCGCCGATTTGTTCCCATGAAATAACCGGCTTTTCAATAATCACGAATTTTTCGACTTCAAAATTTTTCGACGTCGCAATTTTTTGGATAATATTCAGATTTTTTTGTTCGACAAGAACATTGTCACCCGGAACAACTGGAGGTATTGCTTTAGAGATCGTGACATAAAATTTATTTCCGTTTGGGATACGAATAAGCGCCCTGTCGTCGAAAACTTCAGTCACTTCTGCAACCATGAGACTTGGCGCACGATAGCGTTCGACTTCTTCACGTAGAGAATTGATGGCTTCTTTGAGAATGCGGTTCTCGTCTTCAAGTACGCTGTTAAATTGGTTTGACGTATAGGAGTATGATTGACTTTTTTCTTTTTGATCGTCGGAATTTTTACTCTTTGACTCAGAACCATTCGCCATTGCAGTAAGGAATCAGAGGGTATTTATAAATTTATTTTTTGTGCGCAGTTCTATAATCCTTTTTTGTCTTTTCTATCATCATCGCATCTCCAAGACTATAAAATCGATACTTTTTCTTGATAGCAGAGTAATATGCGTCAAGAATACGCGTGGCGCCGCCGAATGCGCATGTTAAGAGAAGCAGTGTCGATTTTGGGAGATGAAAATTAGTGATTAATGCATCAGTATCACTCTGAAATTTGAATGGAGGATAAATAAAGAGTGTCGAAAATCCTTTTGTTGCATAGACTTTACCGTTTTTTGCAGATGATTCAAGTGCTTTTAGTGTCGTTGTACCGACGACAATGAGTTTTCCTTTTCGATTGTTTATTGTTTTTGCGGCGTATTCTGAAATTTCGAACCATTCCGGATCCATATGGTGGTGTGCTATTTCGCGGTCGATATTTTTGAATGTTCCGTAACTTATATGAAGTGTGAGCGTTACAATTGTAATGCCTTTTTTACGTATCTTTTCAAGAAGTCTCCCGGTGAAATGCAACCCCGCACTCGGTGCAGCAAACGAACCTTCTTTTTTTGAATACACCGTCTGATATTCACGGTTCGTCACTTTTCGTTTGATGTAGGGTGGTGTCGGAAGCAGGGCATCTTTCAGGATCTTTACTGACGAGAGTCGAATGATAAATTCATCAATACTTTTTTGAGCGATAATGATTCCCTCTCCGTTCTTGAAAAGAATGCGTACATCGACGTGCGGATTTTTTGTTTTAATCTTACACGCATACACGAGTGGTTTAATTTTTTTAAGAAGGACAACTTCTGCAGGACTCCCGCTTAATTTTTTGCCGACGAGTTTTGCATGAAGAACTTTTGTTTCGTTCATGACGAGAATATCGCCTGCAGAAAGATAGTCGATGATATGTGAAAAGGCGGTGTGCGTGATACTATTATCGAGAATGAGCAGTTTTGCACTATCACGCGGACGAATAGCTCGCTGCGCGATGCGTTCTTCAGGCAATATATACGAGAAATTGTCAAGATTCATAGGATTAAATCTTTCTTGATGTCGTCTAATCGATTCACTAATTCTTGATCTGCAGTCACAAATTTATTGTATATGATGTTAATGGTTTTATTCTCTTTGTTTAAACTTTCTATGACTGTTTTGGTCTGCTCACCAGTTAATAATTCATTTATTGCGACCATTGCGGCATCATATTTTTTAATATCCTCTATGAGTTCATTGAGCAATGTTTCTATCCTCTCGATGAGTTCTTTTTTCTTGTTACTGTTTTTATTAATATCTGGTTTTATTTTTAATTCAAAGAATTGAAATTCTGAACCGAGAATTTCTTTAATAGGCTTTATTTTAGAATGAAATCCTACTAGTATGAGTATTTGTTTCTTTTTTTCTTCCTCAGAAAAATGTTGCATACTACCATGACTCATATGCATACGTAACATTTCTTCTTGAATATTTTTCAAAATAGAATAGATCGTTTTATCGATATTTTTTTCTTTTTCTATTTCTGCTATTGTGACGGTAGTCATGTGTTATTCACTCCTTTCCAAATAAATCTGCCGTACATGCACCAACAACTGCAGCAAGGAGTACTCCTGCAAGCATCTTATAACTTTCAACAAATTCATGACCGAATTTCGGATAAAAAAGATAGAGTACTAAAACAGACATGATGATCGCGCAGACATAGAGTACGAGAAGTCGTGCCGGCATGAATATCAATAATTTTGGATCCTTCACTTTGCGGAATCCTGTTGCATAAATAAATAAGAGTCCGACAAGGAAAGTTACAGGAAAAAGGATTGTTGCACGAAGAAATGTGAGTCCTTCAGAAATTTCTACACCATAAATAAAAGTATAATGGATTGCAAGACCGATGAATGCACCGACGAGTCCCTTGATGACGTCCTTAGTCGTGATTCGTGTTAAGGGATGATCGCCGACCTCTTTTTTGATGTCTTCCTCGATTTTTCGGAGTTTATCAAGTTCATCCTCTTCTGCTTTTTCCTTTGTTGCAATTTCTTCTTTAATATCTTTGAGTGCGCCAAGTTCACTACGTTCTTCGCGGTCGATTTTTTTATCGTCGCGAATGAGTATTTCTTCTTCGCGTGCAAGTGTTGCTTCTTTTTTTTCAATCTTTTTTTCTTCAGAAAGCAGATTCTTTTCGAGTGTGATGACTTGATCGAGTTTTTTATTGACTGAAATCATGCGGGTGTGTTGTTTATGCGCTTTTCTTTTCGTCGGATGTACAATTTTTCTCTTTTTCCCTGCAATTTTTCGTTTCATATACTTTTTATGCCTATTTCACTTCTTGACATTCTTTTGTCTTAAATAGTTTTCGATATGATATGTCCCTTGCGCAGGTGCATCAATAAATCCTTGTATTGCGCAATCGGCAAGTCTGCCTTCTTCAATCCAATAATTCAGCCATTCTTTCGTAAATGCAGGATCTTTCTGATCAATGCCGCTCCCAATATGTAAAATCCATTCTCTATTAAAATTTTCATGATCGCCAATCGGCGTACACATAATGAGTGGAATTCCAAGGCCAGTATAAAATGACATCTCGCTCGGTTTTGTCCATAGGATGTCGGTTGTTCTGAGCGCCGCATTTATTTTTTCAAAATAAGTTCTTTTATCGAGGGCAAAGATGATTTGAACAACAGATGTTATGGTCTGAAGATTTTGTTTTTGAATTTCTTTTTCAAAAAATTCTTTAATCTCTATTTTAGTTCCTGCAACAAGATTGATGCGGATATTTCCTTTTTCGATTTCTTCTCGAAAGGACGTAAGGATATGTGTCGCAATTTCTTTTTGCACCCCTGCGCCACCGACCATGAATGTAATCGTGAGTGGATGCGTGTGATATTTCGAAACTTTTTCGATATCTAATTTTTTTCCCGGTAATAATTTATCCTGAATCATGCCCTTATATTTTTCAAAAAAAACCTTTTTAGGGTCAAGATTGACGAGCCGCGCAAGAAGATCATGTTTACACAGTTCACCCTGTACGCCGACATTTTCTTTCGGAAGAGGAAATCCTGTTTCGACAATACGTTCAGGAGGAACACCATATTCAGTAAGTCGCAGTGTTGCATGTTTTCCCGGAGAGAAATACGTTATTTTACCTGTTTGTGGGTTGTCCGGTACCCAGATACGATTCACATCAGAATCTGTGACAACACAATAGACTTCCCGTCCATGATAATGATAGGCAAGCGCCGGGATAAAATGGGTTGTGACAACCGGCAAATCATTTTTTGACGTATAATCGATAAGGCTCGCACAGAGTCCCCGAAGAATCATGCGTTTTAATAATCGCACACTCCAATTTGGTTTTGAGAGATTGCGGAAGGGGAATAATGGCCTGATCTTTTGGAATGAATCATAGACGCCAAATGTGAGTGGACCAATAATCGGAACATGGGATAAACGCGAGACGAATTCGTAAAATTGTCGTGTACGATTCCATAATTTTTTTTCTTTTACGGAAATAATTTTATCATTATTTGCCGTGATCATACGTTCATACGCAATATCTTTCAAGGGATATGCTGCACGCTGATGACCATAACCCATATCCACAGAAATAATCCATGCCTGCACGGTTTGATTCTTTTTCTTTGGTGTCATGTCTATTTTTGGTTTTTATTCGGCGTGGTGTTTTCGGGGTATTTTTCGACTTTGAAAATGTGACTTTTTCCTGCTTCAAGAACTATGGTGAGATGATTTTCTTCGCGAACATATTCTTTATTGTCGAGTAAATCCTTGAGAACATATTTTTTAGAGAAATCAATACCGATGACGTTGCTGATGTTCTCGTCGAGCAAAAGAGTTTCTGTTGATTGTGTATACATATTCATGTTGACAGAGATAAGCATGCATTCATCATCTTTTTTTCTCAGGAAAGAAAATATTTGCGCGTGATCGATATCCTGCATTGTCGGAACATACGTATAGTTACCGTTTTGGAGTGCGGGATGAGTATTACGTATTGCATTTACTTTGATGATGAATTTTTTTAAATCTTTATCCGATTCCCAATCAATTTTACTATACGAGAAAAGATTAATAGGATGCCATTCAAGTTTTTCAAAACCATTAAAGATCATCGGGATACCGGGGAGTGTTGCCGTAAGTATCCACCGGCTTTGGTTTGCGCGCTCAGAGAGTAATGCATCATCTTTGACGTGTCCGAGGAGTTTATGGGTGTTTCTGATAAAATCATGGCATTCGGGGAAAATGAAGAAGAGTGCGTGTTCAGGGAAAAATTGTCCAGAAATATTATACATATAGTCGAGATATCCTTTCAATGTCTGTACCGTATAGAGTTTATTGGAATAATCACCATAGACTGCAGTGAATCCTGCTTTGAAGAGTTCCTCAACATCATCGACGTAGGATTCTGCAATGAATACCACATCGCCCGTAATCGATTTATGTTTACGATGTTCCTCTTTAGCGAATTCACGTGCTTCATGGATACATGCTTTCCAGAAATCTTTTGGAATGCGATACGCAACATCGCATCGAAATCCGTCGATACCGACGCGTTTAATCCAGTATTGGGGGATGGATTTGAAATAGGCATACATCTCTTTAATCGTCGGATTTTTCGGTGGCGTATTTACTCCTGCAGGCAATTGATATTCCCAATTTAATTGCGCAGCATCCTCCCACCAATATCCGTGATCGAATGGACAAAGCGTGTGTGCACTATCCCCCCACGGCTTTCCCTCCTTAATATCGTCGGGATACAGATACGGGTCTTCGAGACTCTTGATATTTTCTTTATAGAGAAACCATTCCGGATGAAGTCGTTGGAGGACAAAATCATGAGAGGTGTGATTAAAGACGAGGTCCATAAATATTTTTATCCCTAATTTATGTGCAGCTCTTACGACATCTCTAAATTCAGCGAGCGGATCTGCAAGCGATGCGTGTGGTCCTTGCGAATGATCCTTATCCACGCCAAGTTCGGGATCGATTGCCTTATAATCTTTAATGCTATAGGGACAGCCGGGTTGCATGTATTTAGGGTAGAGGTCGTGCGGATTATAGTTGCGGTATAATTCGCCGATGGGATGGATGGGATTAAGATAGATAATATCAACACCCATCTTTTTGAGTTCTCTTAATTTCTTTTTAAGATCGTCGAAAGATCCTGAATGCCCGTAGTTTGCAATTCCTATTTTACTGAGTTCTTCCTGACCAAAAAACCGGATAAATGCATTATACACAATACTGTTGGTGATATATGCGGGATCGACGTGAATTTCAGAAAATTCTTCTTCATGATGTACATTAATGAGCCAATTCCAATATTCGTGATGGGGACTACGCCACCTCATTGTTGCCTTAAAAAATCCGGTATCCGTGCACGGTAAATGGAGATGATACGTGCAACCATCACGCTGCATTTCGTGTCCTCGGAATCGTCCAGAAATATTTGTCCATACCTCGACGGCGAAATCTGTTTCTGCAGAGAACTCGCACGAGAACTCTACGTATTCATCGGTTCTTCGTTTAATGACCTCTTTTTTTGCAGGATAGACCTTTGTAATCTCAATCTGCAGTAATTGCGTACTCACCACCCTTATTCATAAACGATACGATTTAAATAGATTGCGCTCAATGCGGCTCTGTAGAAATTCTCACTTCGTTTGTAGTCGCCATTCGCATTCTTAATGTTTTTTGAAGAAAATGTTTACCATTTGGAATTCTGTAAACATTTTTAGAATGGTATTTTGAAGATGCTCATCTTAAGGCGACTAACATTTTCTACAGAGCCGCTCAATGCGGTGAAAATCTTGCTAACGCATTTGAGCGTCGCTCGTATACGAATATCTATTTTGAAGGAAAACAGTGCCATTTGCAATTCCCAGAGGGAAACCCCGGAGGGGGTTGAGAACGTGAGTGAACACATATGAACATCGTGCAGATGTCACACTGGTCAACCACACCAAACCTATATAAACTCATACTTCTTCTCTATGTCATGGTTTCTGCAACAAGCCTTGCATCCTATCTCTATTGTCCGCGAAAGCTCTTTATGAGTAAAGTGCTTCTCGTCGAGGAAGCGCCGAAAGAAGCGTTAGTAAAGGGAACAATTTGGCATGCAACCTACGAGCAATTACATCTTGAAGAAAAAGCTATTGTATGTGCATTAAAGACAGCCTCTTATCTCGATATTAGTGATGCGTATCGTCGGGCAATTGCGCGATTCTTCAAAAAAGCAATCATTATCCATCGTAAGGAACTCGAATCATTCAGTATTAAGATGATTGATCTATTTAATGAATACTGGCCATTCTTCGAGGAGGAAGCAAAAAGACGCGCATTGAATGTGTCATCGTTTATGGAAAAAACAGGATTTTTTGGGAGTGAACTCTGGGATGTTCTTACTCCTAAGATTCTTGCAGAACGCTATTTTTCATCTAAAAAACTTAATCTTTCAGGAATTATTGATTGTATCGAAGTGCATCAACGTAATGGACAGGAATATTATGTTCCTGTAGAACTCAAGACCGGTAAGAGTCCTGCAAAGGGTATGTGGGAGGGACATCGTGTACAGCTTGCTGCTTATCTACTCCTTCTCGAAGAGGAGGGAAAAATTGTCTCTGAAGGGATATTGCGGTATAAAGGTGCTCCTGATGATCGCATCCTTATGATGAATAGCCTTTTACGTAAAGAAATCTTCGAACTCATTATTCTCGTCCAGCAGATTTTATCTTCTTTTGAAATTCCCGGCTATATCGAGAATAAGAACAAATGCGTTTCATGCCCATTTAAGGAGGTGTGTTATGATGTGCAACAGATGCAGCAGCTCTTGATAACCGCAAAATCACGTCAACAAACACTGCCGCCGGTTCAGACAATCTCCGCCCAGTAAATAAATGCGTAAACTTTATATAGTGCTAGTTTTTAATTTATCGTATACTTATCGTAGATAATATAAAAGGTGATTTGAATGCCAGCTCCAACAACCGGTCCAGGACCAATAAATGTAGATCCCCATAGTATTGATGAAAAAAGATTCTCAAAACAGCTGATCGGAAAGACTGTTATTTCTAAAGCAGGAAAACGATTCGGAGAAGTCGGAGACCTTGTCTTCGAAACAAAATCCGGAGAACTCATCCACTTAATACTTGTCAATCCAACAGCTTATATCGAGAAATTAGAACTCGAAAAGACAAAGGATGGTGCAATCCTTATGCCATTCAGTGCAGTCATCGCAGTCGGCGATTTCGTCGTGATTGCAGAAGAAGATATTATTTAGGTTTTTTATTACTTTTATTTGTTCTTTTTATTAATGATATGGAGGAGAAATCATGACTAAACTTCAACCCGCTGAGGTTATTGCAATGGCAAAAGATCTTCACGAGAACATTGCAGCATTGACTTTAAATGCTGAAGGCACCATTACAACCATAACAAATGCTGTTAACTCAGGAAAGCTTAATAGTAACGATAAGAGTCTAGATAACACGTTTCTCGCACTTCGTTCAGCACGAGACAGAATTGTGGAAGCCAGAAAACATCTTATTGATGCAGGCGCAGGTCGTTGTTAATTAATTTACATCTTTTTTTCTTAGAATTTTATCTCGTTCATATTTTTAAAATAATTTTGATAGGGCATAATAGGAATTTCTGGAGGTAGCGAATATTTTTTTTGATACCTCATTTCTGGAGGATATTGTCCGTCGTCAATGAGTTTGTGCATTGTTTTCATGTAGGTAAACATATATTCTTCAGGTTTTTCCTCTAAGAAAAGCGATATGACATCGCTTGTAGTGATGTCGAGATTAGCATATTTTTCACGCGGTAAATCGAAAAACTGCATCATCTGCTCAGCAATGATTTCCTGCAGCGACATAATTTTAATGATTGGTTTGGTTTCTTTAATAATCTCTGGTGATTCATAGAATTCGTCATCTTCTTCTTGTAAAGAATTCATGTTTGCGGTTTATTAGCGCGCTTTTATTTAAATGTGAGCATTTTAAATCCAAAACCATATAAACTTACGATGTATTATTGCACCATGTCCCATAAATCCAAAGGATCAAATGCCGAACGTGATTTAATTCATAAATTCAATGCGCAGGGATGGGTTGCGATTCGTAGTGCAGGGAGTGGGAGTCAGCAGTTTCCCGCCCCTGATATTCTTGCAGGAAACAATTTACGACGCCTTGCAATCGAGTGTAAAGCAACAAAGGATACAAAAAAATATCTCACAAAAAAAGAGGTTGATGAACTCACTTATTTTGCAAATACATTCGGCGCAGAAGCATGGATTGGCGTGAAATTTGATCATATGTCGTGGTTCTTTATCGCAATCCACGACCTTGATATCACGAATAAAAGTTATGCAATTGATATCCCTACAGCAAAGACCAAAGGTCTGAGTTTTGAAGAGCTTATCGGGATATAATTGTGCCACTGTCGCTCGTATTTTTATAATATTATCGATGAAAAAAGTTGTCATTTGCAATTCTACAATTTTTTTTTGAACTAATAATTTAAGATACTCACCTTAAGACAGCGGCACTGTATTTAACTAAGTCCTTATTTCTTTTCGAAAACTATTTAAATACCCCGTGCAATAGTAGGCTCATAAAGAGGTGTATTACTATGGCTATGGATTCGGTTATTCTGGCAATCATTATTGGAACACTTGCAGCAATTGTTTACAGCTTACGTGTACTCATTCTGCTCGAACGACGAATTGCGCGCATGGACGAAAACATCGAGAAGATGGCGAACGTCATTGCAAAACAGGAAGTCAAGATCTTAGGCGAAGAGACCAAGATCGAGCGTTTCGAAAAAAATATTGAAAAAAAATTGAGTAGAAAAAAGAAATAATTTTTTTATTCTTTTTTATTTTCTCTTCTTACGTTCTTATAAGTATCTTTAATTATTTTCTAGTATTTGTTCAGCAGGCTCTTACTGATTATTTTTTCATCACATTTTTATATGTCCTCAAAAACAATAATGTATCATGATTATCCATAAATCCTTCAAGCACGGATGGTTCTATCATTATCGTATCCATACGAGAAAAACCGATCAATTATGTAATAACGGGTTCTCTTCACTGAAAACCTATCTCCATGAAGTGCATGTGCATTGCCCAAACGAGTATTTCCAGAAAGGACCGCGGAGTTCTGCACTCAAAATTCCACTCGATATTGATATAAAAAAGATTCGCGGACACGAAGTTTGCGAACTTGCACGTGTTGGTCTTGAATCGCAGGCCTATAAGACCGCACATTCGAATGTCCAGATGTTCATGCTCCAAAATGATAATAATACCATTAGTATTGAAGTTCCTTTGTGGATGCTTGAAACAGAATTACCTTCTTTTGAAACACTTTTTGATTCGACAGATCCATTAACCGGGCATATTGATGCGCTCCGCGTCGAAGACGATAAGATATGGATTTGGGATTACAAACCGAATGCACATCTCGAGAAATTCGCGTCGACGCAGACAAATTTTTATGCGCTCATGCTCTCGAAACGTACAGGGATCCCACTCGAAAAATTCCGCTGTGGATATTTTGACGACGAACTGGCGTTTGTGTTCAAGCCCATTCAACGCATTGTTGTTCCTAGATAAAATTATAATAATTAATACCGTATTCTTGCGATATAATTACTGATTCATAACCTCTGATGATGTCAAATCTATTCTTTAAATCGCGCATGATTGAATGAAATTGTGTAAAATTATCGACGATGAACTCAAACTCAATATCCCAGCTGCCAACACATTTGATGATTGTATATGTTTCCGATAGTTGTTTGACATAATTCAAAAATTTTCGTTCCTTTTCTGTCGTGTTATTCTTGAGATAGATAAAACATTTGCAGAATTCTTTATTAAATTTTTTATAATTCAAACCGATCCGGTATGCATTGATGATTCCCTTCTCTTTCATCGCATTAAGACGATAGATTACTGCCGCGCTTGTCATTTTTGTTTTTTTCGCCAATTCAATGATGTTTATCCTCGAATCGTTGGAGAGATTCGCAAGGATCATATAATCCTTCGAGTCGAGTTGAGGAATATTCATATCTCCGCCGACAGTTGTGTATTTTGCGATAGTTGATTTATTAATCCATTTTCTATTGAAGGTACTGAAATATAATGTCGTTGATATTTCCCGGTGCAGTATATATTCTGAAAATTTATTCATGATCTTCGTCAGAAATTCATTGAATGTATTAATGTCTTTTGCACCGAAACTGACGATCATATCATAGGATCCGCTGCAACTTATGACCCATGGTATTTTTAGTTCCTGCGTAAAATAATGATACATTTCTTCTTCTTTCTCGTCACTAACATTCTGAAACTGAAAATAAATTTTATATACCTGCATGCCGAGTTTTGCAAGATTTATCTCGGTAAAGAACCGTAAGATATATTTCTCATCGACTAATTTTTTGATGTGATAATTGATAACTTCTTTACTGGTCTTAAGCTTTTTTGCGATCTGGCTCATGCTTTGCCGCGAGTCATCTTCGAGCGATCCTAATATCCTCCAGTCGAGTTTAGCTAATGAATTGTGCATGAATATACTTATTATTTAATTGTTTATATAGTTTATTAAATAATGATAAAGATATAAGGAGAAAGTTTTATTATCTACATTTAGTATACTATTGTTTGGTGGTAATTATGAAAGACACGATAACTCAAAAACACTCTCTTGAGGATTGTTTAAAACTTGCAAAAGAAATACCTATTGATCAATGGGTATACTCAGAAAATGAAACTCAATTAGGTAATACAAAAACACTGACTGCGGCAAATATTCATGGAGATAAATTTGATATGGAACGTCGTTATTCCAAAATGAGCGATAATAATGATTGGTTCTTGCTTCGTATGGTATATGATTTTATTGCTCCATGCGGGGGTATTTATTATGAACTGACGCAGAAACCTGCGGTTGCACGAACATCATCTACAGAGAGCGATACGAATGCGGTAATTACATTTGAAAAAGTGTATGGTTTTTGGTCTTCATCACTATATAACGCTATACACAAATTGATACACCATAAGCCTTCTGATTTTATTCAATTAGCAGAATTTTATCACAGTATCGAACCAACTGCATTCGATAATTATCTTAAAAAAAAGTATCCCGATGAACGTGAAAGGCTCATAGCAGAGATTCAACGATTATAATTGGTGATTTTATGGAAACAACGCAAATTCCTGATAAGGATTTGAGAGAATTATTCCATGCTGCTGCAAAACGCTTTATTTGACTTTGCCTAAAATAAATAGCCATTCCTGCCACTCTTTAAGAGCTAAAACCGAAACGTATATAAATTCCGCAATTATTGATATACTATTACGTTTAGGAAGGTGATTTTCCATGTTAAAAATGAAGAAAATGAGCGAGACATATGAGATGAGAGTGTTTACTGATACTGGTGATTATTTCGGCGATGTCGAAGAAGCAATTATCCAGGGAACAAAAGTTTTTGGCTGGCGTGTACGTGCAACAAAGAATTCATTCTTGAATAAAGTCTTAGGATCCGCTAAAGGAGTCATTGTGCCACACCAACTCGTCAAGAGCATCGGCGACATCATGATCATCAACAGATCAGCACTTCCGAATGCGCCTGAAGGTGCAGACGAATAAATTTTTATTTTATTTTTATTTTAGTGATGCTGTCTAATTCTATAATGCTTTTCTTATATAATCTAAAATTATCCATTACGATCTCTTGGTTGTTTGTGGTATTAATCCATGCATAGATATACCAATAGTAATCAGTATTTTTTTGTGTTGGCGTGGTAAATGTTGCAGTATAGTGTCCTTTTTCTCCTGCAGAACAAGTGAATGCTTTCATATTTTTAATTGCTTTAGTGCCATCAGTATATTGTGTTGTTCCATCGTTTGCCACATCAACACAACAGGTGTGATTTGCATCCCTAAAAAACATATGCCACCCATTGCTTGTTGTCGCTGTGATACAATTGAAATCAAATTCTAGCGTGTATATTGTTGAGGGGCTATTTAGCTCTGATGCTTTTGTTCTGACTAATTCACTCCATGCATTGTTTGCTACTGCTTTTATATCTAAACTATACGCGTTGATATTATTTCCCGTATTTATTCTTTGTGCACAAGGTGCAGTCCCGCAAATAGTGGCTATTGTCCAATTATATATATTGGTTTCATTGCCTTGTTCGAATTCGCCATTAGTGAACCCTTGGCCATGATCCTCAGTATAAGAGGGGTCCTTTTTGGACGAATCAACATTTTTTGAACAACCACTAATACTAAACATAACCCCTATAAGAAGGAACAGCAATAGTGGGGTACAGGACAATATCTTTATTAATCGGATAGTTTTTGTCATACTCTTTTTTTTAGGAGGTAATGGTCCTAAAACATTATTGCTCTATAAGTAGTATTACTATATAAAACTTATTTTTTTATGGTTTTACTTTAGAATTCTCTCTTTGTGATATTCTGTTTCTTAGAATTATTCTTCTTCCTCGCTCGCCGCCACATCCTCATCAAACAATTGAGGTTTACGTTTTGGGACTTTAATTTCTGCGATCTTTCCATTTGCAGTGTCGAACATGGTCTGTAATCCTATTTCTAGACTTGCAGGATCTGCAATCATTGCGTGGACATGAGGATTAATGACCCATTTATCGTTGTTTTTAAGATTGACAAAGATAAAGAGTAAGTTCTTGATTGCGTTGATTCTTTTCCATTCCTTAAGTAAAAAATGCAGGTTTTCTTGAATATTCGGACAGACAATAGTTTTATGTTCACAATCCTTGATAAGACTAAATAAGGCATCAGTAAGTGTATCAATAATAAAATGCGTGTTGATCTTGTCTCTGAAATGAAATTCAATGCGATCCTTTTTTTCTTCAGTCTTGACGAGTTTGCGAAATGCACTATCTTTATGCTTCACATATGCGATAGTCCAATCCTTGAGTGCATTATTCATTTTCTATTCTTTTTCAGGAGAAGATACATGAAGTAAGGTATGAGAAATGCAACAAGATATGCGCCTCCCAGAATATACGGGCTATGAATAGCAGGGATATTCTTATCTATACTCACGGCTTGTGCCACTTTAATGATGATACCTAAATTTATGATTCCACTAATAATGAATGTCGCGATGAATGTGCGGTGATGCGTGTGATCGAACCGATCAATATCGGCGATAAGGATAGTAAATAATACACCGAATATAAACCCGATGAGTGCAATAAGAATAGTAACAAATTCGCCTTTGACAATAAAAATAAATGGAAAGAGAAATATTGCCGTTACAATATTGATAATGACCAGAAGAAATAATAGTGCACGAAAGAGTGATTTATCGAGGTATTTGATACCGATATGTTTACTGTTTTCTGCGTCCGCAATAATTTTTGATGCATGATTTATCTCGTCTGCGCTCCACCCTTTTTTGAGAAGATCAATCTTATTAATATTCATAGTGCCTCTTTGTTTGTTCTTTTTCTTTAGTATATTTAAATATTTTTATTATCACGAAAAACTTAAAGTAACAGCCCCTTATTATCAGCAGGTGATATGTCGTCGGATATTTGGTGGATCGCATCCTTTTATGAGGATGGTTTGTCCATACGGTGGTATATGTCCGCGTTCACTCTTTCGTTTTGTGTCGATGTATATACGTATATTTCTTCTTTTTTTAAGCACGTCATAAACACAAAACGAAATGTTTATATATAACCTTATACATTAAAAAAGATATTGGTATACAAAAGCGTATACCTGAATACATTCAAAGAAGCTTTTGTTCCGAAAACAAGAGTTTTTCAGACTTAGAATCATAATCAGAATACATCCGAAGAATTACAACCGAATTACACCAATGTTTCGCATAACGAATTTGATGCGAAATCCATAACGAACATGAAACACGTCGTCGCAGTCATTGATAGAGTGAGCATTCCACAGATAGTCATATCCTGGTTTACGCTTATTATCGTCTTTGCGCTCGTCTATTTCGCATTCACATTCAGTACAACTCCCCTCCTCAACCAAGGAAAACCATTAACAAACGACGTTAGTGGTTTTGGAAACGCGATATACTTTAGCTTCATAACCGCAACAACTATCGGCTACGGAGATATTGTCCCGCAAGGTATTGCAAAGACATTTGCAATAGTGGAAATTTTGATCAGCATCACTTTACTCGGACTCCTCATTTCAAAACTTGTAACGCAAAAACAAGCAGAAGTCCTTGAAGAAATCCAAGAATTAGGAACTGAAGAATCAGTGCATGCAGCAATCACTGAATTATATATTTTCAGAAATGATGTCAAAGATATTCAAGAGAAGCTCTTTACCATCAAACAAAAAAAGAATGCTACAGAGCTCACTGATTTCGAGCATAGTTTAACAAGTTTACAATCCGCACTTAAACATTTACACCTCGCAACCCCGGAACATTCATTTGAAGAAGGGTCGCAAGAAACAATGCATAGTGCACTCATGACTAACAGCCTCACTTCATCATTATCAAAGCTTGTTGAATTGCTTGAAACTTTCAACACTAAAAAGATAGCTTGGAAAAACGAATCAATAACAACGACTATGAACGAATGCACAGATATGACACATGCACTTATTCAACAATATCGTGCACTAAGTAACAACGCATCGAACATGATTGGAGAGAAGTTAGAAGATTTGAACAATGTAACATCGGCCTTAGAGAAATTATGCCACGCATGATTGAATGCATGCAGTGCTCATTTCACCCTTCATAATCCATGACACCGTGGATCCCTAAACGAAGGATATGAAACCCGTACCAAAACTAAGGACGTAACGATTTCGTGTTCGTTGTTCCCTCACATCCGAAAAGTCGAAAAACAATTAAGCAATTCAACAAAGCTGAGATACCAAATACAGCAACTTCAGCGACGCAATAAGTAACGACACACTACAGTAATTCACGCAATCCGCAAACCTCCTAAGTCTCGCAGCTTAGGAGGACCCCATTCATGACGAGCAATAACTCATCTCATGCAGTATGTATAACAATACCGCGATACACTCATAGAACCATTTGTCAGATAATAAGCACAACAACAAGTAATGACTATACAAAGTAACGACAAGCAATGGGTAAGAAAAAGTTTGACAACACATCCGGGACGAAGAGGCAATAAAAACTTAAGGCAAAGAATTAACCATAGAACGCCAGATAAGACCGAAAGGTTTTATTTGACATCGATCTCACCGATCGAAAACACATCCTGGCAACACAGCGAATTGATGGAGTACCAAGAGACGACCAGAAACCAACTTGCCGCATAATAATGCACGAAGGCAAAGGTTTTGTTAGCGAGTAGAACAAATGTCATCACTATTCTTCTCACCATAGAAGAATTCGTGGAATAGAAAACAGTTAATAACCAGCCATAACGACACAACAACGATGGGGCCTGAACTTGGCATACAAAGCAAAAAACAAAAATAAACCATAGAAATGACTTAAACGGTTTTTGAAAATTGCGTGCTTTGTAACAAATTCATATAATCATCAGTATTCGAGGCTGAAATATTGTTTTGTAAGACAATTAAGTACACTTGCGGGACAGATATCTGGTGAACTCAACAAAAAATCACTAACTGCAATGCCAGGATTTTTTCTTTTTAATTTGCGTTCTTAAACAACAGAATTCCACTTATCTCATGTTATTCTGAGTGGAATCTGTGTGTTCAAGAACTGTGTTGTGGAATTCTGAGCGTCAAGAATTTACAGTTCTTGACAAACCGTGCGAATATTTGTATTTTCAACCATACCGATTTCAGTATGGATTGGCACGGTTTTTAGATTTTTTATGATTTCTTGACTGAGAATTTGCTTTTCATCTCTTCTTTCAATTTCGCAGCAATCAGTTTATTCTTCATAACCGTAAGTGTAATCGGTGTTTTTGTCTTGAGGATTTTTGCGATTGTCGAAAGGTTCATAGTCGATAAATCCTTTGTTTTCTGATAGAATTCATCGATTATCTTGTATACGTCTTCAGGATAGTCATATTGTACTATGAAATCGCCGAATACACCAATTGTTGTTTTTGTCTTTGTAGGTTTTGTTGTAACTACGTATTTGATGTGATGCGCATCATAAAATTGTTTTGTCCATTTATCTATAATGGTCGCATTGTCTACATAGTAATATGCATCAATACCGAGTTCGCGTAGTTCTTCGAGGATGTTGCTTTCTACTCCTAATTGCCCAAATATATACCAGTAATGGGGCGTCTGGAAGCAGAATGTGGGATCGTCCTCCTTCTTGCGTTGATGTACCCAATCAAGAATAATCTCATTACAGAGTTGATCTGCTTTAAGTAAATTGTCGCATGTGTACATTGTCGGAGCTTCAGGACTTTTATTCCAATCAATAGCTTTTACAGGATGTTCTCCAGTAAAATAATTCTTGAGCATAGTGTCGGTGAGTCGTTTTTGGTCAAGAATAAAGTTCTTGTTGATGATGTATGTCTTGTCTTTAAGAGTGAGTATCTTCTTGTCTACAAGGATATTAAGACTTTTCCTTACTGCCTGAAAGGTGAGTTTGACATTAAATTCTTTGCGCAATCGTAAGCAGATCTCTCCGATTTTGAGAGGATATTCTTTTGCGAGGATAATTAGGAGGAGATCATTAAGGTTTTTTGTGACTTCACTATATTTGCTATTGATTACTTCGAGTGCCATAATGCTCTTGAGAGGATAGAATATTTAAACTTTTTGATTAAATTAAACTATTAGTTTAATGTGCTTTGAACCAAGGTTTTTAATAAAGCGAACACTACTTTAAAGTAATTAAATTAAATATTCAGAGGTGGATACTATGAAATTATTTGATATGTGTTTTAAGCCATATGATTTGCGGTTTTCGAACATAGGACAGCTCCTTGAGCGATTCAAGATGCGCTTTTCCAAGGAATATCGCGTAGAAATCGCTCAATCTATTGCCACAATAGCCAATCGCGCAGTATCTGAAGTAACGCCGATTCACTCTTTTAAGGAATTGTTTCGGGGGATACCTCTTGAATGCAAGCCGCATGACCCATCCCTTTCTACAGGACGATTTATTTATTCAGGCTCACGTCAATCCCTGAATATTTACGAAAACCGGATCGCAGTATATGATTGTTGGCCGAATTTTGTAAATAGTGACTATTACCAATTACCATTCACTTCATTCAACCATGTTCCGAGAAAGATCATGGAGAAAGGATTGCAGGCCTATGGCTTCAAGTATTTTTATTTCACAAAAAAAGAATGCAACACGATTTGTGATTTGATTTATGAAAAATAATTTTTATCCCCTCGCAATCTTACTTACAGAGGAAATTTTTTACAAATTTCTGAGTCCAGAGAAGTTCTTCGAATTTCTTGGCACAAAAATCGCAATTTTTGTTGACTCAAGAATTTTCTTTTAAAATTCTTGACATATTGATCGCTTTGTCGCCGGCACCGAGTTTGATGAGTTTGACCCCCTGGGTGCTTCGCCCGACAGAATTAATTCCTGCAACTGCAGTTCTGATGAGTATTCCTTTGCGGCTGATGAACATGATATCATCGTCTTCTTTGACTGCGGCGACTGCAGATACTTTACCATTGCGTTCTGAGCAGATGATGTTTCGCACACCTTTACCGCCGCGACTAATCAACCGGTATTCCGGGACCGGTGTTCGTTTACCAAACCCGTTTTCTGTAAGTGTTAAAATGTATTTATCATCTTCTGCAATAATCATTCCGATGACATGATCATCTTTTGAGAGTCGAATCCCGCGAACGCCTGATGATTGCCTGCCTGTTGATCGTACATCTTCCTCGTTGAATCGCGCGGCAATTCCATTACTTGTTGCAAGCATGATATTTTTGGTTCCATCAGTCATTAAGACATTAATGAGTTCATCTTTTGCCTCAGCATCAAGACTAATCGCGATGATTCCTCCACGTCGAGGATTGCTAAATTCTATGAGATTCGTCTTCTTTATGGTGCCTTGCGCGGTTGCCATGATAAGGAACTGTTTATCATCAAATTCTTTGACGGGAATAATCGCGCTGACTTTTTCTGCTGCATCAAGTTCAAGAAGGTTGACTATTGCCTTACCCATGGATTGCCGCGATGCATCAGGAACTTTATAGACTTTAAGCCAGTGCATACGTCCTTTATCGGTAAATATCAAGAGTGACGAATGTGTTTTTGCAACAAATAAATCCTCAATATAATCATCTTCTTTAACATCGGACGCAATGATTCCCCGACCACCACGTTTTTGTACTTTATAGGTCTCAAGTGGCATGCGTTTGACGTATCCTGCGTGACTTAATGTCACGACGACGGGTTCATCGGGGATGAGATCCTCGACTTCAAAATCTGTTTCATCTTCCGGTGTTTCAATAATCTTTGTTTTGCGCGGATCATTCTTACCGAATTTGTCAATGATTTCCTGCATTTCATCTTTAATGATGGTGCGTACTTTCTCGTCGGACGCGAGGATGTCTTTCAGCGATTGAATGGTTTTGAGCAGTTCATTATATTCGGTGTTGATTTTTTCTTGTTCAAGAACTGCAAGTCGCGAAAGTCGCATCTCAAGAATTGCGCCGCTTTGCGCGTCACTGAGCGTGTACTTTTCAATCAGCCTCTTCTTTGCATCATCAGTTGATCGACAAGATTTAATGAGTGCAATGATTGCATCAATCTGTTTGAGTGCAATTCGTAGACCCTCAAGGATGTGTGCGCGTTCTTCTGCTTTGCGCAAATCAAAGGTGCATCGTTTACGGACAACATCAATACGGTGTTGAATATAATGTTTTAGATACAATGGGAGTGAGATTAATTTTGGTTCTTTATTGACGATTGCAACAAAATTTATTCCAAAACTATCCTGTAATCGGGAATAATTATAGAGGAGATTCTTGACAATTTCAGGATTTGCATCACGTTTCAGTTCGATAACAACGCGAATACCGTCACGATCCGATTCATCGCGTAAGTCTGAAATCTCAGTAATCTTTTTATCGCGGACAAGTCCTGCAATATCCTCGATAAGTTGCGCTTTATTGACTTGATAAGGAATCTCGCTCACAATGAGCCGTTTATGATCTTTTTTTTGTTCAATAGCAATGATTGATCGGATCTTGATAATACCTCTACCACGCGTATATGCTTCGATAATACCGCGTTTACCGACAATTTCAGCACCAGTCGGAAAATCTGGACCTTTAACATATGTTAATAATTCTTCTGTTGAGATTTCAGGATTATTGATTGTTGCAATGACTGCACTGCATGTTTCAGAAAGATTATGTGGAGGGATATTTGTTGCCATACCGACTGCGATTCCGGAACTTCCATTGACGAGAAGATTAGGGAATTTACTCGGGAGAACAACAGGTTCTTTTAGTGTCCCGTCGAAATTTGCAGTAAAATCAACTGTCTCTTTGTCAATATCTTGGAGCATCTCATCAGAGATTCTTGCAAGACGCGCTTCGGTATAACGCATTGACGCTGCAGGATCTGCATCAATTGATCCAAAATTTCCTTGTCCTTGTATGAGCGGATATCTTAATGAAAAATCCTGTGCCATCCTAACCAGTGCGTCATATACTGCGACATCACCATGTGGATGATATTTTCCGAGACAGTCCCCGACGATTCTTGCACATTTCTTATACGGTTTATTATATGTATTACTCAGTTCATTCATTGCAAAAAGAATCCTTCGGTGAACTGGCTTTAACCCGTCTCTTATATCAGGAAGTGCTCTTCCGACAATGACTGACATTGC
The DNA here is from genome assembly GCA_041658255.1 of Candidatus Woesearchaeota archaeon. Taxonomy (GTDB): domain Archaea; phylum Nanobdellota; class Nanobdellia; order Woesearchaeales; family UBA9642; genus UBA9642. The sequence goes on along the minus strand of JBBAAQ010000002.1, from coordinate 38,617 downwards.
GTAATCTAAGTATGACCTTTTCATCTCATCTTCAATAGGTTGCATGATGATGCGATGATTCCCGTTACCATTGCCGTCTTCCGGCAAAGAATTCAAGTGTTCAACAGGTGTTTTATCGTCGGGCATAGCATGTTTCCTCGATACCATAGAATTATCTATTATTTATAAGTGTTGCGGTTATATTATCGACGAGAAAAAGTGGAAAAATGCGCAAAAAATATGTGTCGGTGATAAATAAAAAAGATAAGGTTTATATATTCACTCTTTAGTGGTAAATAAGCGTAAACTTTATAAATCTCTTTACTTTTAGTAGAGTGGTGATATGTATGACATATATCGAACTCAAAGATCCTACTAATAAAAATGCACTTACTGCAATAGTCAATACTGCAAATGGGCAATTATTTAGCATTAATCATAATGGAGATGAGTATATGCATGCGGGTGGCCGTGCAGAAGATGATATTCTACGCGATACGCGTGGTTGGTCGAATTCTGAACTTATCATGTTTCCTATTGTCAGTAAATCGCAAGATAATACAATCCTCTATGACGGAAAAACTTTCCCTCTTGGTCAACACGGAATAATTCGCGCAATGACGCCGTCGGTCGAGTATAATGAGAATCATCCCGAGGAAATAGACTTTGTATATTGCTATACTGCAGAAACATCTATTGACAATTCTTTACGATTCAATAAAGATTCTACAAATCCGCAATACATGACATTGCCAATAGGATTTAAAGTCAGAAAAAAACATATTGTTATTGGAGATGCATTAGAAACCCGCATCTCAGTCGAGAATAATGAAGATAAACCATTTTGTTATGCACTCGGATGGCATCCCGCATTTTTAACGCACGGTAATTCTAAACAAGGAAGATTCTATGGATACGGCGGAACACATATTGGTTCCCTTAAAAAAATTATGGAAGCGAGCAAATCAGGTGCACACGCCTTGAAAGATAAAGAATATGTAAAATATATTAATAAGGAGACAGGTAAAGGAGTCGAGCTAGAGACAGATTTCGGTAATATCATGCTCTGGTCGCCCGCATCACACCTCGTTTGCATTGAGCCAATCACTGATAAATGTGAGAAGGGAGCATTAATCGATTTGTCGCCGCACGAATCATATAATCATACTATTTATCCTGGAGAAAAAAGCGAATATACGACACTCATACGACCTATTTAATTTATTTTTCTCATCCCTGAATAGCAACATTTATATATTCTTTTGTTTTTTCGAAGCGTATGCCTATTGACTATAAATTATTATCTCGTGATGCAGAAAAACTGTTTCGTGGGGGACTTGTCGGTGAATCGCTTGTTTTCGGAACAGGTGCTCTATTGACTATGATCCCCGAAGCACGCGATTTTGGATATCTATGTATGCGTACATCTGCAGTGGTTGCATGTATAAATGCTCCTGCATGGCTTTTTTTATATATAGCGAAGAAATCGTATGAACAAGAACCTCCTTCTCAAACATATCTACGAGACACTTCTTTATGCGATAAAATATTTGGATATAATGAAGAAGATTATTAATTATCTCTTCACTTCCACAATCCTTGACTTCTTCAGATCTGCATGAATCTTGAATGTAAACCCGCAGTAGACGCATCGCTTAGACTTGACGGTAAGTATTCCTGGACGGGGAAGAACGTTTTGATTATGTTTGCATTTTGGGCATTTGACGATAATCATCTATCTTCCCCCGCTTTTTTTACGCAGATAATCTGGAAGCGGATACTTATCGAATTCTTTTAATAGCGCTTTTCCATAAACAATCCGCGAAAAACATTCTGCAGTAAGTTTACAGTCTTCTAGGGCGTTGTGTGTTGTCCGAGGGTCACTCATCCCACAGAACTTAAGTATTGTGGGCAGACCCATGTCGCTGTATGATATGTTTACGTCCTTAAATTCCTTCATCAAAAATCTGTCGTGGAGTTGATAATATTTTGTGTTTGCGATACTATGAAGATCAAATGCTCTGAAATGGAACGGATAGGTAAGATAATATTTTTCTGCTTTGGTCTTGATGAATCCTGTATCAAACTGCGGATTCTGGCAGATGAAATTCTTTATTTTAGAACGCCCACACCAGATAAAGAATCTTTCAAGTAATTGTTTTTGTGACTGCTTCTTCTTATCACGCAGATATTTCTCGTCGATACCGCCAATATCCATCGCTCCTTGAGTAACTGCGTCATCATCATCAATCCGGCATTCCTCTAAGAATTGTCGTTTAGGATTATTAAGATCAAGTGCACCAATCTGCCAGATACCGTGTTTAACAAAGTCTATCCCGCTGGTTTCAATGTCGAGAACAATCAATATCTCTCCCTCCATCCCTGGCCGCATTTGATGCAACGAAAGAGATTATCTTCAGGTTCGTCACTCGGGCCGACTTGTTGCGTCCAATGATATGCTTTGGTGTGTCCACACTTTAGACACTCTTCATCAACAATTGTTTTTGTCGAAGGCTCATCCTTATGGACAATCTCGATTTCTGGCGATTGCTCTTTTACTGCAATATTAACATTATGCGTCCCTTCGGCATGATACCCGCACGTACAATAGAGATGATTCTTACCGTCTTGTTTTGTCGCTTTAAGCATTGATCCGCAGGTTGGGCAGAACATTGTTATAGAAGTGGCGATGGAATTATAAATTTATTTCTTATCCATGACCTTTCCCATCTTCTCTCTGACGCGGACAAGATCTTCTTTGAATTTTTTCTCTAATTGTTTCTTAGTGAGTGATTTTGGTTTATGTTCTTTGATGATTTCTCCTTCGATATTGGATGCCAAAATCTCTTCAGTAGTGAGTGTATCTTCAAATACCATTGATTCTGTAGTTTCAACAGACGGTTCATGAATTATTTTTACCGCTTCTTCTTTCTCCTTCTTCCCACTCGGTAGATCTGCACTGAGTTCGTGTGTTCGTAATGCTGCTGCGCCAATCTTTTGATCCATAGCCTCGAGAAACTCTCGGTGTATCTGCTCTTCTTCCGGATGCTCTTCTTTACGTACAATCTGTATTTTTTCCCAGTCAATCTTGCGCTCTTCTTCTGTTTTCCCTTCTTGAGGAATTGCCTCACTGAGTGTTTGTTGACTGGGCATCTTTGCTTCGCTCATGACTTCTGCAAGATTTGTACTATTGATATCAAAGTAGGTATAAAACTTTTCAGTCGTCTTGAGTACAAAGCTGCGACCTTTTTTTTCTTTGACAATAAAACCTGATTCTTCAAGTTCAGCGACATGATCATAGCATTTATTGCCGCGAATCTTTACGAGTTCAGATTGGTAGATTGGCGTCTTCCACGCAATGATTGCAAGTGTTTCCATAATTGATTTTGCAAGTTCAGTATCTGCAACAATCTTTCGGACAATAGATAAATATTTTTCACGCACAGTAATTTTCCAGCCATTTGCATCTTGAATAATCATCAGTGCGCCTGCACGAACATCATATTCTTTCTGGAGTGCAAAAATATTTTTTTTAAGTATACGTTTATCGATTTCGCAGATTTCTGCAATGCTTGTTTCAGAAAGTGACTTTCCTGATGCGAAAAGTAATGCTTCAATCTTGAGCTTTGTTTCATTGGTTTCGGGAATTAATGCATCAGAAGTGATTTCTTTCACAATCGCGAGAGGTGGTTCTCCGATGACTTTTTTATCCTCGTGCAGGAGGAGATCTTCCGTAAGAATTGGTGGTTCCTCTTGTAGTTTTGCCTGGGGAGAAGGTGATATGAATGAATCTTTTTTGAGAGGAGGCACGGATGATGTCTTGTTTTTTGTTTTTACTGTTAATGTTTTTGCTGCCGCTTTTTTATTCTCTAATCTTTTTTCCTGTATTTTTTTTTCTTGTTCTTTCTGTTTGATCTTTTTAATAATCGCTGTTTCTTTATGCAGTGTCGATTTTTTAGCTATCTCTTTAACGAGAACTTTTTTTGGAACTGCATGCACCTTTTTTGGCGTATGTTTTACGGGCTTCATCTCACTTGTTCACTTTGAATTTATCATTCTCTCGGATAATATTTTTTTCTTTGAGCATGGCGTCAATGAATGGTTGGAGATGTTCTTTATCAATACCTACTTTAGTACCTAATTCTTCAATGGTCTTCGGTTCGTTCAATGCAAGCGTAATACAGTTGCGTATCAGCCGATTGATGTTTACTTTGAGAAGTTCGTTTTCTCCATTCGTATTCTTGAGTACAATACCTATCTCGTGTATTTTGGAAAGTACATCATTATACCATTCGCCGACGCGTTTTTGGGTGAGTGTCAGTGATTCAGGTTCGATGATTTCGACGCTTGCGGGGCTCATGTTAAAACAGAGCCTGTTCAGTGCTTCAAGATCGGTCGTGAGAATATCTGCTTCGACAAATGTGCCGCATATGCCATCTTCTCCTTCCTCGCAGGGTTCATACTTTTCTTCGAGAAAAATATAACTCGGATCCTCTTTAATTGCGGAAATATATTGTCGTAATGTCTTTTCTACATGCTCTTTTGGATTTCCTGCCATCTCAAAAATAACTCTGCACAGAATATGTCCTTTGGCAATAAATTCTTTTAATTCTTTATCTTTCATATCAACACCTACGATTCACTCTAGTGCTGCATAAACTGAATCTTTTTTATAAATCTATCGTTTGAGCATCTTAGTGGATACACCGCGTTTGCGCAGCCACATTACCAGTGTATAACTCATCCCTCCGAAGAGGAGTACTGCGATCCCTATGAGTATATACTGTTTATTTTTTTGATTGACTGATGCATATACGACGTTACCTGTCGCATCTATGGATCGTTTTGTGGTGTTTATATATGAGCTACTATTGATGCTTTTTGTTTTCGGGGTAGGTGATGTGTTCATTGATGATTCAGCAATATCGTTTTCTCCTGCTACGGGCTGCGTTGATAGCTTTTGTTCTATGATTTGATCTTCGCAAACAGTGAGTGGTAGTGTTCGTATGATATCCAGGCCTTCAATGATGAGTATGTTTTCTTTACTTTTGCAGGTGACGATAAAGGAGAGGTCGAGTAGTGTCGCACTATATTTTTCAAGTGTGATTTTTACTGGTGATGAACTACTACGATTTTTCGCATCGACGATACGTATATTTATTACAGATTTTCTCGTATCTCCACGATACAAATCCAGAGTTATGTGCGCACTCTTTTTTGTGCGATCTTCAACAATATCGCGAAGTGCAATATGTGAATTCGCATCGTATGTTGTGGCAAGTAGCTCATCTACTTTCGGGCAAGATGTGGATTCTTTTGTGCAAACACATTTCGGGCAAGTTGTATCTGCAGGTTCGCTATATGTTTTGCGTTTGACAAGTATATATTGTTCCGCGTTTTGCGAACTCTGATTGTTACAGGTACTGTTTTCAGATTCGTTTATCAGTAGTTTGTTTTTAATGAGGAGGATGTGATCATTTTCTGAAAGTTTTGGCGTATAACTTTTCTCATTCTGATTGGTTGTCTGCACTTTGTTTTTGTAGATGTTTCCAAATAAATCCTCAACCCAGTATTCGATGGTATAATTTTCTTCATTTCCGATAATGGTGTTTGAGAATCTTATAGTATCTCCTTCTTCATATACTGTTTTATTCTCTTTAAGTCGGATACGAATTGTGGAGTTGGAGGGTGTACAGTTTGCGATAGTGTTTAGGGGTGGTGATGTTGCGTTAGTGGTGTTTATACTCATAGTAGTATTCGTACCGGTATTATTTGTAGTATTGGGAGTTATTATCATAGTATTATTTGTTACATTTATAGTGGTGTTTTCGGATGTGGTTATATTGTTCGAATTATTCTCATCGAGCGTTGTCGTCGAATTTATTGGAGTCGTGATATTATTCAAAGTAGTATTCGTGGCATTAGTGATAGTATGATCTGTGGTATTAGTTATAGAATTATTTACACTATTGTTTATGCTATTTTCTCCACGCCCGGGAGTTCCTCCGATGAATTGACTTTGAATCCATCCAGAAGTATCTGTACGAATAATGCTGTACCCTTCACGGGCAGTGGTGGCGATAATTGAATAATTTATTTCATCAACTATTGAACCGTTACGTCGCAAGCTGATGACTTCTCCCGTGTTGCTTAACGAAAAACTCGTCTGATACAAGGGAATGGTTGTTGCAATCAAGAAATATTCTTGGATGAATGTGTTACAGGTGTCGCAGAGTATTGCGTACGTACATGTGCTGTTACACGTCTGCGAATTGCACGATCCATTAAATAATTCAATGCGATGATTCGTACCCGATTCATAGAGTGTATATGTAGAGAGATTGCTGCAGGAATTGTTAAGATCCAGTTCAATCCATTCCCTTCCAGTATCGCTCCCGTTCGGGTTGTACATGATTTCAGTAATGGTTAATCCTGCAGCAAAACGCAGAGTGCTACCAATGAGGATGATGCAGAGAATAATCCATCCGATAACCGAAAGGACTCTTCGTGTTCTCCTCTTAAAAAATAGACGATAAATATACTTTACCGCATTCCTTATTCTCTTTATATATTGATAAATATTTTTCGCTAAATGCATCCTAAAGAAATCTTTTACTCCTTCATAAGCCTATCTGAGAAATTTTCGAAAGATTTACGGTGGAGGACGGAGAATTTGCGGAATTATATACATAGGAAAGTAAGAGCACAATAACTATTCCGATAACTTTTTATAGATAAATATCTAAAAACATTTTATGATTATTGATAATGAGGAAACTGTTCGTTTTGGTCAATTCTTTGACACTGAATGTAGACGTAGATATGTTCGAGCACATAACACTATACAAAATAGTATTGGAGAACATCTTCAATCAGAAGGTTTTGAAGTTGTTTACGAATGGAAAGATGAAGATGAGGACTCATCGTATAGATATGACATTATTGCTCAGAAGAAAAAAGAATTATGGGTTATTGAGGTCAAAGATGTTTTGGACATAAGAAATTTTGGGCAAGTATATGCGTATATTTTACAGGTTAAAAAAGAAAATCCGACTGCGAAAGTGTGGTTAGGTACTGATTGTAAAAATTATTGGGATTTGATTGAAGGCGAAATCGGTCAAATGACAGAAAATTTAATGAAAAAAGAAAAATTAGGTATAATTTTAATTAATCCAAAGCTCGTATGGATACTCCCAACACACAACGACTTATTAAATATTCAAGAGAGAGGTCATTTATGTGAGGATTGCAGATACTGTGACGGATTCTTAATCAATGGCGCAGCATATAAATTTCTTGCTGCAATAGAAGAGGGAAAGAAGACGGCCAAAAAAATAACTAAAGCAGATAAAGAGACGGATTATGAATTTTTACCAGAAGAGTTTAAAGATATACTTAAAGAATTTCGTAAAATAAAAAACAAAATGGGTAAAAATAAATTCGAATCTGTTACAGGTATGAAACTAGAATAAACTCAGATCAGGATTTTTTTACAACTTTTCAAAAAATCCCCAGTAATCTTCTTCCCGCATTCTCTACATTTGTTCTTTTTCATTCCGGCGATCTCAACATGATACCCTTCACGTTTGATGAGCAGTGCCTTACAGTTTGGGCAATACGTATGTTGCAGTTTAGGATCAGAAACATTTCCGATATACACATATTTTATTCCTGCGCGTTCTGCAATTTCCTTAGCGCGAAGCAATGTAGAAATCGGCGTCATCGGAATGTTTCCCGCGCGATCGTAAGGGTAGAACCTCGAGAAATGGAGTGGAACATCAGTTCCTAGCGTTTTTATAATCCACTCACACATATTTTTTATATCTTGAGGATCATCATTCAATCCCTGAATGATCAAATTTGTCAATTCAAGCCAACACTTTTTCTTCGATTTTATATTGTGTTCATGAATCTGTTTGATAGTGCGCAGTACGGGTGCAAGTGTTGCGCCGCAATATTTTTTATAGAATGATTCGGTGAATCCCTTCAAATCAATATTTGCCGCATCAATATACTTGAGTAATTCTTTAAGTGGTTCCTCTTCAATATATCCATTGCTGACAATAACGTTTTTGATGCCCCTCTTTTTTGCCAGTTTTGCAATGGCAATCATATACTCTAAAAAAATTGTCGGTTCAGTGTAAGTGTATGCAATTGATTCATACTTCTCTTTATGCGCTTTAGCAATAATTTCTTTTGGTGTAACTTCGCATATTCGTGATGCGTCGTGGATATTTGCAATGCGCGAGATTTCAAAATTTTGGCATCCTTGACAAAACAAATTACATCCAAGTGTCCCGACAGAAAGTACGCGAGAACCGGGAAAGAAATGATAGAACGGCTTTTTTTCTATAGGATCATCATGGATTGCGCATGGTCTATTGTAGACAATAGAATAAAATTTGTTTCTAATATTTATTCTTGTTTTGCACAATCCGGATTTTCCGTCAGGAATAATGCAATGATGCGGGCAGAGCATGCACTGTATTCCTTGAGCAGTGTGGGTATAATATTTTTTGATGGGATAAAATTTCTCTTTCTGATTATCCATTCTATTCATGAGTTGTTAGTCTTTATATTGTTATTCACGAGGGGGTGGTTTTATCGCAAACACCATTCTTTTCACCATTTTATAATAATAAGAAAACTTTTAATAGTCTTCTCCTGTTTTTACGAGTAAGCGCGTACATTTACGTAAGTTACGCGCAGTGTTAATATTCGAGAGTATAAAGGGGTGTGATATGGGTTTATTCAGTTTTTTGAAAAAAAAACAAGACGCAGTGCTACCTTCGCAGATGCCATCCAACACTTCTGATCTCTTCAAAAGTGATGCAGACCTCAATTTGCCGCCGCTTCCACTATTATTTGATGGACTTGCGACTCCATCAGCAACATCAGACCTTTCATTTACACTTCCGTCACTGGAGAGTCCGATGCAGGACACTAATTCCACTACATCACTCCCCTCATTCCCTTCAGCAACTTCATCACCCAATCAAAAAGACACTCAAGCAATGAATGATTTAGAATTGCCGCCGCTTTATCAATCACTTGCACCGCTCGGCGATTTTAGACTTCCTGGTCTTGAGGGCGCACCAAACATTTCATCAATATCGAGCAATAATTTAGGAAAACGATCCACAATACCTATAGACTCAGAAACATTAAATGCTCTCTTCCTTAAAGATACTGATTGGAGAGAACCGGATTGGACCACATTCGAACCATATCGTGAAGACAAGATTGAAGAGCCTCAACAGAACGATTTTGGAATTGTACAAAAAACTGATCTTCCAGAATTTGATGAATTCGAAGAAAAGCCTGCGCCCGCGCATATTCGTGACGCAGTCGATATTTATGTCCGAGGGACAGACTGCATTAAAATCCGGCAAGAAGTCGATTCTATTGATGAGATTCTTGCAACACAAGAGATTCACACTAAAAAATTAGAAGAGATTAATATGCATGAACAATTATTTACTGACGCAAAAAATTGTATGGAATTTATCCAGAAGCGACTCATGCATATGGATCGTAAATTATTTCCATAGAATATTCGAATAAAATAATATGATAGGTGATACTAATGGCTGAACGAAAAAATGCTCCGGTATTCGTGAAAGTGACTGATTATAAAGAACTCCTCGACATCCTCGATGTGATGAAACAAAAGATTCAGACAACACAAGAGACACTCGACAAGATTAAGGAATTAAAATCTCAAGAAGATGCAGAAGTCAAAGAGTGGGAAAAGAGTCTTGGCGAAGTCGGAAAACGCGTCGCATTCATCGATAAAACATTTTTTGAGGATACTAATTAAGATGAAATTACACATTACTCCTGTGAAATCCTTGAAATCCGTTAGTGCACCGGTTGTTAAAAAAACAGTGAGTACGCCAATTGTCAAACCAATAATTTCGAGTAAACCAAAAATAACGCCGCCAGTCCTCAAACCAACAACTGATGATACTTATTTTGTACTCATCAAAAATCCTTTAGAATTACGCCGGCAAATCCTCGAGTCATCAAAAAAGACAATCTATGGACTACAATCATACCAAAGACTTATTCTCATCCGGCATAAAAAACAACTTGAAATAGAAAAATTGCGAGAACTCGTTAAAGAATTACATTATCTCGACAAGAAAATTCAGGAATATATCCCTGATTATGGGGGAACTGCACTCTTTGCAGAGAAAAAGATGATAAGAAAGACTGTTCTTAAACAACCTGAAACAAAATTTAAGTCTGTAAAAGAGAAATCTGAACTCGAACGGCTCGAAGATTCCCTTGCACGAATAGAAGAACAATTACGGGCGCTGGAATAAATTTATCACTTCTTTTGAAAACTTTTTTATACTTGGTCCTGTTTTCTTTAGCATGAATGATTCAGAGATCTATTCTGTATTACATTATTTTTTAACTCGAATCAATGGTGTTTCTTTGCATTGGTATCTTGAAGGCAGTGCAAATCTTTTTATTCAAGGAGTATCAGTGGTTGCGAAGGATGTTGATATCACGACAACAAAAGAAGATTATGAACGCATAAAAGCAGTCATTGATATCCCGATTAAAGAAAAGCACGAGCCTAAAAAATTAAAATACGCATTCGAATGTATTATTGATGGAATCGATCTTGAAGTAGCGTGGTATGATGATCCTCAGAAACCATTTTGTACTATTCTGACTATTCTCGAATGGAACGGTCTCGAATTACATATAGCGCCATTGACACACGCCATCAAATTCTACACCTATATCGGTAAACTCGAGAAGGTAGAACTCATCAAAAAGCATTTGCAATCACATTTATAAATTATTAATCGATTCTTTATACGGTCTTCATCTGCGGGGATAAAAGAAACAGCGGTTTCTGACATCCCCTTGCTCGTGAATACTCGCTGCGGGGATACCAAAGCGGCCAAATGGGGCAGTTTTTAGCAGTTTGCTGCTAAGAAGCCTAAACTCAAAGTTGGAAAATAACAACCTATTGACCATTAAATGGGTGATCTGCTGGCTTAGTGCCTTCGTGGGTTCGAATCCTACTCCCCGCATTTTTCTTTTTTTTACATTAATTATTCTCTGCATATCCGCGTTTGATGATATCTTCAAGTGGCGTGGTGTTGAAATCAGTGATGAAAAATGCGGTATCTTTCTTTGTTCCAATGACTAATGGGTCATATCCGTGGAGAGCGCCATTGGGAAACATGGTGTACTGCCATTCATTAGGCATGATCTCTTTAATAATATACAGTTCATTCGTATTGAATAGGTTTTTCGCTTTTTCTAATTTTTGTTTTGCATGTTCTGGAACAATTCCAGAGATCTTTGTTGCAAATATGTGTTCTCGCTCAAAACTTTCCGATGAGCACATATGACGGTAGAGTTTTTCTTGTTTTTTTTCTTCAGGATCAGTATATCCTCTAAAGAATCGCTGTTTACTTTTGAATTCTTCAAGATGTATCGAGTCAAGCAGTGTATCAACCATTGAACTGATTAATTCTCCCCGGTGATAGAATCCGTTATGAGTTAAATTGTATATGGTATCATGATTTATCGTATACTTTCCTTTAAGAGTATGTTTTATAGTAAAATCGAGCATGAATGTGTCATCATCTAAAGGAAAAATTCCAAATAGCGGAATGTAAATCGGAACCAATGTGCTTGGATGATTTGCCTTTCCGTCTTTATCAAATGTGATCTCTGACCCATATTTTATCATGTTATGTTCTGATTGAGGGATATTATCAAAACTTGGCATCCACATCTTGCGGGTCATTTTAAGAAAAGAAGTGTCGAGCTTTGGATAAGTTTGCAGTATTCGTGCGTATTGTAATTCTTCTATGGCTTTTGATTCCATAGCAAGCGGCGATTTGCTTATCTCTATCAATTGACAATCGATATTGCGGAGTATTTGTTCATCGGGTCGCATTGGCGCTATCGCGTACTTATCAAGCACTGCCTTGTAGAGTTCGGCATCATGTAATTCTTCAACTGCAACTTCTACTTGTCTTTGTTCTTGTGGATTGTTTTGCATCTTAGTCATAATTTCACTTTACTTACTATGGGGTAAATACAGAGAATACAACGAAATATTTAAATATTTAGAACAACTCTTTGTTGTTTATTAAACATATTTTATGTTTATGAGGAACTATGCCTATCGATTTTCGCAATGTTGGACTCAGTCCGTATGAGAGCAAATGTTATGAGACGTTAATTATCAATGGTTCACTTAATGCCACCAAATTATGTAAATTAAGCGGAGTTCCTCAGGGCAAGATATATTTAGTAACAGAAACACTACAGACCAAAGGATTTATTACCGTATTACCTTCAATTCCTAAGATGTTCAAAGCGATATCTCCGGAAATTACTATCAAGCGATACGTAAATGAAAAAGTTTCAGCGCTTCAGACCGTAGAATCGCAAATGATGAAAGAGCTTAGAAGTCTTGTCCATACTAGCAGTGATGAGATAGATCAGAAGATCCAGATATTCAGAGGAAGAAAAAATGCTTTTGGAATAATCCATCATCTTATGTGCGAAGCTAAGAAAAGTATTGACCTCATGTTTACGTTCGAACTAATGCTTCCTGAAACCAGACGTTTACTTAATGAAGCTAAACAGAGAAAAGTTCGTGTCAGAATTATAGGAACAAAAAGAGTCAACGAGAAATTAATAAAAGAGATTGTGGGTGACGGGTTTGATATACGTTTTTATCCTGTACAGGAATTGCGTATCGTCATTAAAGACGGGATTGAATGTGTAGAACAGATCGTTAATTCACGAAACCTTCTTGACCGTACGGCAATCCATATAGAAAGTAGAGAACTTTCACAAGCACTTAAATCTTATTTTGATAAGATCTGGAGAAAAGCAGAAAAGATCTAAACGCATTTGCCAGTTAGTGCGAGCGACCCGAGCCCCGTAGGGTGAGCATACCGTCCAGTCTCGGACTGGCGGTGGTCGCGAGCAATTTGATGTGTTTTCAATTGAAAATTTTACCATTTGGAATTCTGTAAAATTTTCTTAATAGTTCATCAGAAGATACTCATCTTAAGGCACAAACGACAATTTTAAACACACCTTCTTCTTTTTCATCATCTTTTTAAACATTATGCCTTATCACCAGTCTTATCATGATTGAAATTATGCCTGTTGGCGGTTATCGTGAAGTGGGAAAGAATTGTACGGCAGTAAAAGTTGATGATGAAGTGATTATTCTTGATATGGGTTTACATTTACAACATTATATCGCGTATACGCAAGATGATGAGGATGTTGATTTATCTGCAGATAAACTTCGCGAGATTGAAGCAATACCGGATATCTCTGTACTCGGCGATTGGATCCCATTGGTCAAGGCAATTTGTGTAAGTCATGCGCATCTTGATCATGTTGGTGGAATACCGTTTCTCGAGTCAAAGTTTCATTGTCCTATTCATGCGTCGCCCTATACTATTGAAGTATTAAAACTTCTTGCAGAAGATAAAGGGGTCAAACTGCATAATAAACTCATTGCGCACGAAGTCAATTCTAAATTCAAGGTCACGGGGAAAATCGATATTGAATTTATCAGTATCACACATTCTATTGTGCAGACTGTCATGATTGTTATTCATACCAAATATGGCGCAGTTGTCTATGCCAATGATTTCAAACTCGATAACCAACCGACCCTTGGGAGTAAAAGCAATATTGGTCGCATGGCTGAACTCAAGAATGTGAAAGTCATGATGATTGATTCATTGTATGCAGATAGGGCTGTAAAGACGCCTTCTGAATCTGTTGCAAAAGAACTCTTACGTGAAGTTATGATTAGTACCAACAGTAAAGGAAAAGCAATTATTGTTTCAACATTCTCCAGTCATATGGCGCGTTTAAAATCCATTGTCGAGTTTTCTAAACAATTAAAGCGTAAGCCGGTTTTTTTAGGTCGAAGTCTTGAAAAATATGTGCGTGCAGCAGAAACTATTGCTATTGTCCATTTTTCAGGTGATTCTAAAATCATCAAGTATCGTCAACAGGTACAAGCATTCCTGAAAACATGCAAGCATCCTGAAGATTATGTCTTTATTGTGACTGGCCATCAGGGCGAGCCCAAGTCTGTTCTTGCACGGATGATTTTTAATAATTATTTTCCATTCAAAAAAGAGGACATTGTCATCTTTTCATGCACGATTATCCCCGGGCCAGAAAATATGCGTAATCGTGAACATATGGAGGATGAACTCAAAAAGAAAAGAGTCAGAATATTTAGGGATATTCATGTCTCTGGTCACGGTGCACGTGAAGATGCGCGGGATTTAATTAACCTCATCCAACCAAAAAATCTTTTGCCTGCGCATTCAGAGATAAAGACTGCTGAACAATTCGTGGAACTTGCAGAGGAACTTGGCTATCATGAGAACAAGAATGTCTTTATTGTCAAGAATGGGCATAAGATTGTGATTAAATGATTGTGATTAAATAATACGCGATAGATACGGGATTCATGAAGCAAAAATTTCGCGAATGGTTTTTTCGGTATGCTCCTGCAAATATTTGTGCATTGATAGGGACGCTTCTTGCCGCATATCTCGTTTTTCTTTTAACACATAATCTTATTATTGCAGCATTTGCTGGGACAATCGGTGACGGTATCGGGTATTACGTATGTATAATTTTCGGAGATATTCGCGCAAGCTTGAAGAAACATCGTGCGAACAAAAAGGCGTATACCTACAAATCCTTTCTTATCACACTTCGTAACATGCTCGTAGAATTTGGACCGAGCGAAATTATTGATACATTCATTATCCGTCCTGCAATAATGTATTTCACATCGCTTTATATTGCTCCTATAGTACTTGGGTGGACTATCGGGAAATATGCTGCAGACATTATTTTTTATATCCCAGTCGTCATTTCTTATGAATTGAGAAAAAAATATTTAAAAGAATAATGATTTTAGGCATGATGATACAAAGAAATTCCTCGAAATCTAATCCGGATTTGTTAAAATCCGCTCTCTTATCTCTTGCAAATCCTGCAAAAGCAAAAGTTCTCTCAGGGTTCTTCAAGACCGGAAAGGGGCATTATGGTGAAGGCGATCTGTTTTTAGGACTTACGGTTCCGCAGCAGCGATCCATCGCAAAACAATATGTCGATATTGCTATTGACGCATTGACGCCATTTCTGAAAAGTCCCTATCATGAATTTCGATTAACTGCGCTCATCATTCTCATCTATAAATATGAGCACGCAACACGCCAGAATAATTCTTTTCTTCAAAGACAAATCTATGCGTTCTACTTGAAAAATATCTCTGCAATCAATAATTGGGATTTGGTTGATGTGACTTGCCCTCAGATTATCGGCGTATATTTGTATGGACAACCGCGTGCGACGCGAAAACTACTCTATCGTCTTGCACGATCAAAGAATCTCTGGGAGAAGCGTATTGCGATCATTGCAACATTTTATTTTATTCGTAAAGGAGAATTCGATGATACTTTTGCGATTGCAGAAATCCTACTCCATGATAATCACGATCTCATCCACAAAGCAGTCGGCTGGATGCTGCGAGAAATCGGCAAGCGCAATCAAGCAGCTGAAGAAAAATTTTTGATGCGGCACGTAAAGATCATGCCACGAACCATGCTGCGCTATGCAATCGAACGATTCGATGAAGCGAAGAGAAAGAGGTATCTCGATTATTGATTGTTATGAGCGTAATTTCTTTGTTCTTCGCAACAGGGAGAAGGTCGAGTTTAGATGAATGACTGCGTTTCGTATATGTATCATGTACGGGGCTTCATTCGACTTGTCTCCATCGCCGCTAGTTAGTTATGTGGGATTTTTTCCCCAATATCCCCATTCTAATATGTTTATCGCTGTAACACTCGCACTTATTTCTACCAGCGCTTGAGGATTGTACACCTCAAGAATCCGTATCTTGAGTGTTTCTTCGGCCCACGAGTTATGATCTTTAGCTGCTGCACCTGTTGCGCGAGTATATGCAGTATTTAGTGCAGTTAATTTTTCTTTAAACAATTTATCCGCAGTATCCCTCTCTTGCTTTAATTCTATTGAAGTTTCATATAATTTTTTTAATTCAGGATTATTTTCGAGTTCTACTGGATCTCTAATAGATGCTGCTCCTTGAGTCCATTCGCTAAACTCTGAACACTTATTGCGTGCGTTCTTATATTTAGCATATGCATCGATAAATGTAATAAATTCTATTTCTATGTTTGGGGTGACTGCGAGTTTTGGTGTATACGGTTTAGTATCTTCTAATATTTTTACAATCTTTCTAAAACCTTTTTCCCGTTGTATATATTGTTCAGGATGCGCGGCAAAGTCGTGTAATTCCGTGAAATAGAGTTGATCATATTGTCCATCAGAAGAATATCTTATCGATCCAGTAATATGTGGTTGCTGGCATATCTTGCAATGCTCTTTACTTACTCCTAACGTATTAATGTCAGTATCCTTTCGGTCCCATAATCCGATAATAATATTTGCAAGATTCATCTTTTCTATGTCTGACCTTGCAGTCGCAATATGTTCTGCATAAAAAACTCTTTCTTCTAATTTTTTTTGGAACGCTTTCCGTCCCTGTTCATCAAGATTATCTTCATAGCGATAGGATATTCCACATTCTTGTAAATATGTGGTTACTGCTTGCGCTATGATGAATATATCTGTATCTTGGGAGCGATCCTTATCATATTCAATATGAAATGCAAACTTTCCCCCGATATCGAACGTATAGGTTGTAACACGATTGCTTGAACCGCCAAAGATGACTTGTTTGTGATCAGTCCATTTCTGTATTTTATCAATAACTCTTTTTGTCCATTCAAATCCATTATGTTGATGTACTGCGATGTGGATCATGAAATCTGTGAAATACTTTTGCATAAATTCATCAGCAGGCACATCAGTAATCGCAGAGAATGATTGTAATGGGGTTGCATCATGATCATTGTTATGAATTATACTCCTTGCGTGATCGCGTACACCCATTCCTGCCTGTTTTTTTATATGCAATTGCTCTCCTGAGGGTAAAGGAACAATAATTCCATCAACACTGGCTCCCTCTTGTACTATTGCAAAACGGTATATGTCTCCGAGTGCCTGTTCGCCATTAGGATAATATGTTTCTTCGGTAAAAAACGCGGTGTGATTTCCTTTGCCGAGAAAAAAGTATGTTTTCGTTGGATCCCAATAGTCGTTCTTGGTAGTGCTCGTTTGTGGGATTAGCTGTCGTATGGCGGTAGTTGATTCGGGCAATAATCTTTGTATGCTTCCCATGCATTTAAGTATGGGGAGGGTTTGACTTATTTTAAGTGTAGATAACTGCTCTTGTAGTTGTGGGGTGAGTTGCTTTCCTGCTTGGAATAAGACACTTTCTTCGGGAGTAAGATATTTTTTTTTGAGTGGAGGCGTAATATCTTCAGGTTGTAGCAATCCTTGTGTGATGAGGCTTCGTAATACTCCCGGAATCCTACCGATCTCTATTTCTGGAGAATGTTTCGAAACCTCTTTTCCTAATAGTTCATAATATTTTTCTACAATATGTACATCTTCGAATCCGAGTTCATGATACATGAATATCTTCTCATAATCCACTGCAGTAGCTGCCCAACGGTCAAGCGCATATGTCACAAAAAATTGTTGCACCTTTCTTGTAAATGGATCTTCTGATGGTTTTTTAAAATCATCAACAATGCGTTTTTTGACTTGTTTGAGATATTTTTCAGGAAGTTCCTCCTTGTCAAGATCCATGCGTAGTGGGGTCGGTTCTTGTCGAAGAATGATCTTATTATCATTACAGAAATCGTAATGTGCGATACATATCGCATCCCTGAATGTGAGTGTATCATTTTTTAATCGTAGTGCTGTTTTGAGAATTGCGATCTTATCTTTGTACTCGTCATACAAGAAGTTATCTCCCTCGTGCGGTTTTTTCTTACCATTAATGTTCCTTGCTTCTGGAGTAACGTCATACCAGCAGAAGTCATAATCGAGATCCGCTAGATGGGCCTCTTCCCCTTCTTGTTCTATTTTAAGACGTGTTATTGATTGTGGATCTTCAATACGGTCGAGCATTCCGAGGAGAAATATAGCGCTATTGCGTGTTGTTGCCTTAAAATGTGAATCAAGTAATAGTGTACTTAACTCTTTTTGAAATGCTTCGCCATATTTTTCTCGGATTTTCTTTGAATTCATGATTCCGTGGTATTGTTTTGCATCGAGCCGGCATTCGGAAATCCAATCAAGGAATTCCTGTTCCATATCAAACACATAATTCATCTGTAACAATTCTACAGGATCATCGAAGGTTATGTGATACCGCTCCTCAAATATGTTTTTATTGGCCGCCCATACCTTCATAATATGTTTAGGATGTTTTGCATCACTGAGCTTTTCTTCATTAGTGAATTGTTTGAGAAACATTTTTCGTTCTCTCTCTTCTGCTGAATCATTAGGGTAAATGTCGCTGTGCGGAAATCCTGCTTGATATTTGTTTCTATTCAATGCAACTGATTCTGCAGGAAGTATCTTCTCAAGATATTCATCTACAATCGAAGTATGTTCTAGAATTATTGCTGCTGCTGTAGGATACTTATTGCTACGAATTTCTGATATAATCCGTTCTTCAAGAATGTTCTTTTTGGATCGTAATTCCTCGCGATCTTTTGAACTTAGTCGAAATGCCACACTCGAGGGATGCAATACGGTTTTATAAATTTTAGTATTTTTGAGTAGTAATTAGTGGATATTACTTGTTTATCACCGCATATAGTGCAGCATGATACATGGGTAATGCAATGACCGGATTTTTTCCATATGTTGCTTCATCTTCAGGTCGCGGATAATATTTGATGGTCAGCATATCGTCTTTAGGATCAGTACCCTCAAACGTGAATTTCACCTTCAATAGCTCGTGTGTTTTATTCTTTTTGTTGAGCGTTTCGTACAATCCTTTAGTGTCGAGTGCGAGTGTAACAAGATCAATACTGCGCATAGTTTTCCAAATATTTTTTGCACCCGCATCTTTTGTAAGTTTAGGGGTTATATATACATCCTCGTATGTTTCTGAAACTTCAGTCGGAATAATCGATGTGTTATCCTGTTCATCAGCAGCCATATTTTTCCCTCCGAATTATTTTGATAATTTTTTTAATTCATCAATCTCTTCTTTAATGAGATCAAATCCCGATTGCCAGAATGCTTCACTTGTGGGGTCGACGCCAAGTGCCTGCATCATATCATAACCGGATTTAGCAGCACCAGTTTCAAGGAATGTGATATATTTTTCCACGAACTTCTTTCCTTCCTTGCGGTATTGTTCAAAGAGTGCGAGAACTAAGAGATTACCCCAGGCATAGGCATAGCAGTAGAATGGTGATTCGTAGATATGGGGGATATATCTCCATTCGTTCTGGAAGAGTATCGGAATATCCATTCCCGGAAATTGTTCTTTGAGAAGATCACAGTAATAGGCATCAAGATCCTCGATAGTGAGTTGCCCAATAATATGATGATGTGCATAATCTTCAAAAAGTGTAAAATACGCTTGCCGTCCGATTGTTGCATATTGATTATCAAGGAGTGAAGTAAGGATATACTTTTTTTCATTACTATCTGTTGATTCTTTAAGCATACGGTTTGCAAGGAGCATCTCAGCGAATGTTGAAGCTGTTTCAGACATCGGGAGACTTGCATGCTGGATAAGATCTTTTTGTTTTTGCGAAAGTGTCATGTGAATACCATGGCCAAATTCATGCATCATGGTAAAGACATCACGTAATTCATCAGTATGATTTAAGAGAATATAAGGTAGTGTTCCTGTCGGTGTATTAAAACAGAATGCGCCACTGCGCTTCTTTTGTGCAGGATGTGAATGGACATGTTTTGCGTCAAAAATCTTTTTTGCGATAGTAAAGAATCGTTCATCAAATGATTTATACGTATCAAGAGTAATGCGAACACTTGCCGCATAATCATATTTCTTCGAAAGTTGGATAGGATACGGTGCGTAGAGGTGGAATCGCGAATAGGGATATTTCTGTTTTGCTTTGATGTTCATTGTATATTTGAGTTTGAAATATTCTGCAAAAATCTTCACATTTTTTCGGATGACCTTGAGAAGTGTTGTGACCATAGCGTCATTGACATCGTTTGATTGATTACGGACACTCATTGGCGTTTTGTATCCCCGAACCTTGATTTCTTCATTATGCCAATCAAGGGTGACATTCTTATAAATTTCAGTTAATACTACGCGTTCATCGTGATATCTTGAAAGTATTTTTGTGTATGCCTCTTCCCGAATTTTTGGGTTCGGAGAGCGAAACAGACTTGTTATCTCTTCTTTACCGATCTTTTTTCCACCAAGTTCAAACGTATAATTATTGGTAATGATTTGATAGATTTCAGAAAATGCGCCACCACCAGTCATTCCGATGAGATTAATAATGCGTTCAATCTCTTCAGATTTGGTATACGGTGCATTGATGCGTACTTGTTCAAGATAATGTTTGTACGGTTTAAGTTCTGGAGCATTCACTAGTCGCTGTACATTTTCTTCGTCAATACCCATGAACCAGAGTGAGAAGAATAAAGTTTTATTATCAATATCTGCGCCATATTGTTTTAGGTAATTTATTTGCGCGAGTGCATCACTATTACCCGTATCCTCATAAAATTTGAGTTCATCATAAGCCTGTACGCGATAGAAATTGACTGCAATACGTTCCTTTAAACTGATGAGTTCGAACAGTTTCTTAGGAGTGATTGTCGGAGTGAGATTTCTTCGTTCAAGAACAAACGCTTCGACATCTTTTGTCACCAGTGCAAGCCATTCCTCTGCGCGTTTTCCCTGACGGATTTCTTCGAGATTCCAGACTGCACCGCGAATCATTGGTTTTGATTTATCGATGATGATTTTCTTGTTACTGATCGATTTTTTATTTTTTTTGTTTATTATTGTTTTTTGATGCTGTGGACGTGTCTGTCTCTGTGATTTATTTTTTTGTGACATATTCATAACATCCAGCAAGATCGCTCCTTTAAATATTTTGTTGAGAATATCTCCCTACACACCATAGAGTATGACTCCTATAACAACTGCAAGGTTCATGAGAAATGCTGCGCTGTTGATAACGATCAGCGGTTTTTCTTTATGGAGAATTCCATAGCCTACCCAAATGAGTCCGTTAATCGTATATGTTGTCCAGGATATGATTGAAACTCCTGCGGTCTGATGGTTAACCCAGATGAGCAGAATTTGCGGAAGCGTAAGAATGATGCCTGCGAATGACGCGATATAGACGAGTATATCAACAAATCGTTTTAACGGATTGGGATGAGGATATTCTTCAAGATTCTTATGGATACGTTTACGAACCTGAAGATGATGCATTCCACTGCCGGATGTGTTGACCATGCTTTCTTCAGCTCCAGTGAGTTTATATATTTTGATATTATATATTAATATAGTACTGCGACATTATTTGTGAATATAATATTATTTCCGATGTTCTGTCTAGAATAATTCTAATTGTTCGCTGATAGGATCGTTGTTAAATTTACCTGTAGTGAGTGCAATTCCTAATTGCGACGGTTTCATTCCGTAGAGTGGTGCGAGCGGAGCAAGATATTTGCCGAGTATCCCCTCTGCAAGTGCACGTCCATATTTATGTGTTTCACCGAATAATCGTTCATAAAGAAACGCAACATGTTCGTCAGAATACCATTGGTCGGAAGGAATCTTTGAAATTTCTTCAAGAGGGATACGTTCGCCATCATTGCTGAATTTGATATATGCAAGACGGTCGCCCTTCTTTTTTGCAAAATCAATATATGCCTTGATTCGTTCTTGGCGCTGTGCAGGTAGTGAATAATCATAATAATCCTTAGTGATTTTTTTATTGAAAAAGACGAGCTTATTGATGTCGAGCGATTTGGAAGTTATTTGGTCGATACATTGCTCTGCAACACGCATCGCAGCGACGGGCCCCGCACTGCAGAGTTGTTCAACAAAATCATGAATAAGTTCTGTTTCGTACAATGTCTTGAATCCACGATCTCCTTTGACATCAATCCCACGCTTATAGATGTTTAACCCATCATAGAGTA
Source organism: Candidatus Woesearchaeota archaeon (assembly GCA_041658255.1). GTDB lineage: Archaea > Nanobdellota > Nanobdellia > Woesearchaeales > UBA9642 > UBA9642. Next base: position 16,501 of record JBBAAQ010000002.1, on the reverse strand, counting down.
TGAATGATCCTTTCTTAACATTTAATAAATTGCCTGATGCCACCTTAAATCCCAGACCTTTTATCATTCTTGCAAACTCCGGATTATCACATTGTTCCTTAGAGAAACAATAGAAGTTTTCTGAGTGATTGATGAATGGAAATGCATCAATGAGTTGAAGATATTCATCAATGATTTCACCTGTCGATATTCCTTTAAATCGTTCCTTTGATGCAAGATAAATGTAGGGGAGTAAATATCCATTCTCCAGAGTATTAATAATATCTAATTTTTCTAATGTGCGCGTATCTGGTTGTTGACTATACTCGAGTATCGCCTTTGCTTCTGGACGACTTTTTAATAATTTATGATATATGCGTGTAAATGGTGCGAGATAATAGAGTTCAGCAGCAACACGATATTCTTTAACAGTATTTTTTTTAACACCCTCCTTTATCGGGGGATCTTTAAGCAGGTCTGTCCATTCATTTTTAAAAGAGTATGTCCTATCCTCTTCGTGCACATTATTTATTGAAGAATTTCCGCTGTTGACTACATCTGCAACACAATCAAGAAAGACGTCATGCCCGACAAGATCAGCGAAATTCTCCGCATCTTTTTTTCTCCATTGAGGATATTCTTTGTTCTTGAATAATCCTTGTGTTTTGAATGTATTCAATGCAAGCGTCTTTTTTGAGGTCATGCAAATATTTTCTGGAGGTTGGTTGAATAGGCGACATTTAAGATATACGAGGGGTTTGATGTGTTTTGCTACCGGGGTATATAATGCGACATCAGTCACACCATATTCGAGTTCGTTCCAGAATGCATCCTCATTTCCAACGAGCATTTCAATAGTGTTTCTTGTCTGGTCATCATAAGATTGTGTCTTCCTGACTGGTTTGTTTGTATGTAATTGTGCAATTGTTGCGAGTTTATTGTCGATGGTGAAGGGATAATATTGTTGCGAATATCCTGCCATGTCAATATGAAACATTCCTCTGCTGATGACGCGGGGAAAAAATCCTGCGTGACTATCAATAATGGGCTTTTTTTTATTGATGAGTAGTCCATGTTCTCGAAGTTTAAGATCATCATACATCATACCGTTCTGAGTAATTTTTATCATATCTTGCGTATCTTCAATATGACTATTCGTCGATTGCATTAATTCAGGAACATTTGCAGATCGATGGATATGGATGAGTGCTTTTCCAACAGGAGTATCGCGGTAGATATCCTTATTTGTTCCACCAAGATGTGCAAAATAATCCACTTCAATACATTCTTTGCCTTCTCGCGCAAACTGCGTCGCTGAAGGTTGAGGACTATATTCTGGAGTTGTGCGAAGGCGAGTATTGAAATGTTCTTCTATAAGTGCAACTAATTCCTTCTTTGTTTTTCCATCGTAGTTATCAGATGAATCTTGCGGAGTACGCTGCGCATTAAGGAATATGCGTAATTGTTCTGGCGTCGCACCAAGGTCGTTTAGTGTAATCTTATCTTCCCAGAACATGAATTCTGAATCAAAAATATGAGTGGGTAATGCGCAGAATTCTTCACGTGTGAGCAATCGTTCAGGACAAAGTATTCCCTTATTATTTTTATAAAGCATAAAAGGCATGCCTGAAAGCTGTTTTAACATATCCTTTGTTGAATATCCTTCAGTTTTTGGGCCGACGGTGAATACTTCTGGAAGATTATTCAAGAAAACACATTTTCCTTCTGCATAGATAATGTAATGTGTGGTGTTATTTTTTTCTGTTATGCGCGGTCTTTCGTAGGTTATTCCGGCAAGTTTCGAATCGAGCTTTATATCCTCTAAAATTGTACTCACATTATTCAGTGTCATCTTCCGGGAAATAGCACAGGGTTTTAGTTCACGGATGTTTCCCGTAAGGGGATTATCTACGTGTACCGGTAGTGTGATGCGCTCAATCTTATGATTTTTTGTTATAGGAAATTCTCGTCCATATATCACAATCTGTTCAGTCTCTTCCTTGCGTCCGACAACATCAATATTTGTGAGTAGCACAAGATTGCTCGTGGATGACATGAGAACAGAAAACTATATATACTATTTATATTTATCGGAAAGTAGTGAATCTTATGATCTCGCCGATGGATACTTATACGAACCCGATTTCAACATTCTATAGATTATACGCTACGCACCCTCTTTTAACAGGTTCTTTATCGCATAATTTACACGGAATTGACCAATCAGACCTCGATTTCCTTCTTGAGTATGCTTCTGATCGAATAGAAGATTCACGATTTATGAGCCGAATAGAAAAATACGCAGAATATACACAATTATGTCGAGACCAATTTCTGAAACTTGCAGGAAAAGAATTTGTATTCCTTGATTTCATCAATCCGCGGCTCAAAGATGCGCATGGACGCTACCGCATGGATGTTATCGATGATTTCGATTCTACAACTGAACTTGCACGGGTACTTATGCATCAGATAACAAAACTATCCCCGGAATATCATTCAGGATTTGAACAACTCGTATTCTTTCGCATGGGGCCATATCACTTCCCTTTCACCATCGTCCCCGATGAAGTTGATCCATATATGATAAATCCATTTCATGAGGTTATTACTCTTCTTAACAATGATCTTGTCAAGAGTAAGAAACGACCACTTGGTTCCTTCTCCCGGAAACTATCAGATACAAATACTGTTCCTAATTATAAGAGTTCACTCGTCCCCTTCTCTGCCGCAGCATTTCATAAGGCCATACACGACGGAGGATCAGATTATCTTAATGCATCACATCAGCAATATACTGAAACCCTCAATATTTCCTTATCACTTGAACAATACCAAAAATTATGCGAAGCAGCCATAGCACTCAATCGTGAACTTCTTAAGAAACGCGATTATACATTGATAACAGCTACTGGTGCAAAATCTCCAATCCATCGATATATGCTTGAAGGCGCAGTAGGCATGGAACTCCTCGCTGCAATTGAGAAAGAACACGCTATTCTCATGCATACAATCGGCGGGAAACTGCTTACCTCGACAAAATATCTGCCCTGTGATAAGGATCTTAATATCCAGGCAATAAACAAGTTCTTTGGGTGGTATTTTGCGCATTTTTATGGTATTGTCGACAATCCATTGGTAATAAAGAAAGAATTGTTCAAAGAACCATTATATCCTCATGAATCTATTAAATACCCTTTTATCATTTTTGGGAAGGATTCCACTCGTGCTGAGCAGGAACTCGAGAATGTTCCTCGAGAAGACATGAACCTGCTTAAAGCAGATATTGCAAAGTATCAATTCAGCATCTCAACAATTGAACAAATCATTTACCGGCTTAATCGAGAGAATGTCGATGTGTACACTGACACTGGTGCTGAAAAGTCATGGAGAGAAATATTACAACAACATACAGTTCATCCACTCTATATTGCTGATATCAGGGATCTTGAAATAGAAGTAAAACGTAATACCCGTCCAAGCAATGCGTCAGCAAAATGTCCGCTCCAACAATTTGTATCTACAGTGCCTTCTCATATCTTTCCGCCAGGCATTATACCGAACGATCAAAGTAAGAGCGGAACACTTATCCATTATATATCAAATGTTGTCGGAGGAGATCAGAAATCATTACTTACCGATCTGAATCTTAGTGTTCTTGATCGCAACGAATATTGCGAAGTTCCGATCATTCATCGATATAAGCCTACAATCTCAGAATGGAATTATACGCAAGAATTGCTTGAGTCTCGTGTACGGCATGAAACACGCAAACGATCAACACCACCAAGCATACTTCCACAATTACTCCTTGATGAATTGCATACGCACCCTTATGGAGAGATAATCATTAAAGATGGCGGAAGTCCAGATGGTGTTGCAATCATCCGTGAAACATTACAACCGATAATCATTGATTATAAGCGGAGGATTGCACGTACTTATCCAGTAAAAAGTTTTTTTGTACAGACTGCGCGTTACGGGTTATCAGTAATTGAAAATAAAAAACTACCTGTAGATACGTTTTATGTCGTAATTGTGCAGACGCCTTATTCAAGGACTAAATGCGTTGAAGGAGAACCTTCTTATGATCGGGGAAAGTATCGCAATCAGGTATTGCGTATCCGAGAAGTCAAACTCGATAGTGAATTTATGCGTGATGTCAAATCACAGATGATCATCGAATATCTTACGCGTCGCATATTCAAGAACGATATATCGAATGCATTCAAAATCCGCGAAGAAAAGGCAGCATCATCCTGTCCTTCATGTATTATTAATACTCCGACTGATTATAAGTGCCGATACATTCTTGAGCAGAAACGTGAACCTTGGCCCCGAGAATAAACGGTATTGTAAAACTCGTAAATTGCGCCTAAGTGTGAGCGTTTTCTATATTTATTGCCAGGCAAGTTCGGAGATTGCAAGAGAGAACTTGCCTATAGGGTTCATACACTAACGCGAACTGGCGCTTTGTGAACAAAAGTGAACAAGAGCTTTACAATACTGCCCCGAGAATAATCAAATTTTTAAACCCGTTTTGTTTCTTTAAGGTATTCACGTTTATGCGGGGGTAATATCTATGAAATTAGTCTTAGCGGAAACAAAACTGATTAAAGAGCCAATCACCATCATTTCTGATTTAGTGACTGAAGCAAAATTTAAGATCAAGAAGGATTCTATTGAAATGGTTGCAATGGATCCTGCGAATGTTGCCATGGTCGTCTTCCGACTCTTAAGTTCAGCATTCGTTGAATACACAATCAAGGAAGAGACAACGATTGCAATTAATCTTGCAAATCTCAAGCAGGTATTTCGCAGAATCAAAGGAAATGATACTCTTACTATTGAAGTCAATGAGAATAAACTCAAATTGACATTATCCGGTGGAACTATACGCACATTCTTCTTGCCGCTCATTGATATTGACGAAAAAGAACAGCGGATTCCTGATCTTAAATTCAAGACAGTCATCACGTGCCCATCATCCATTATTAATGACGCCATTGAAGATGTTGAGATTGTTGCAGAATCAGTAGTCTTTCATGTCGAAGAGAAAAAATTTATTATCTCAGCATCAGGCGACTCAAGTAAAGCAATGGTTGAGATCAAGGCAGATGACGCTGTAAAGATCGTGACTGAAGAAAAAGTCAAATCCAAATATTCGATTGAATATCTGAAGAAGATGATGCAGGCAGCAAAGATATCCGGACAAGTCACTGTCTCATTCAATAAAGACTATCCATTACGGCTTGAATACAAAGAACTCGACAAGATCCAGATGATGTTCATTTTGGCGCCGAGGATCGAGAACGATTGATAGTTTAATACGTAGGCGGATTGGAATTCAATATTGTTATGTTTATTTCTTTTTCGTATATCCTTATTTTTTCATCTAATTTTACAACATTTAAAGACACACTATTAGGTTTTAATATATAGTGTGTATTTCTTTTAATAATTTCTAGATTTCGCGAATTATTTTCAATAGGAATATACTTGTCTTGTACGCTGTAAGGCCATGCTTTCCTACTAGTCTTATCCGATATGTTATATAATATTCTGTCCAATGTTTCTGGATAGAGTTCTTTTGAAAAGTCCTTTACAATTAATCCTTTTATATCATAATCGACACCATTAAAATCATCAAAAACTGGAGCTATTATGAAGATTTCGGATGTTATTTCGCCTAAAGTATTTACTCGGAATTTTTCAGTATTCTTTAAGATTCTACTCGCAAATATTTTGTTTGCGTACGAAATTGTTGATTCAAATAATTTACGTGCATCGTTCGGGTTGAATAATATCCCTGTAGCATACTGCGCGTTGTCGCAATAGTTCTCTGCTATTTTTCGTTCTATAAGATTAATTTTAGGCATTAACTTCAAAATTTCTTGCGACTTCACAATATGTATATCTTTTTTTTCCAAATTATAAGAACAGTTTTGGACAAATTGATCTAATGAAATCGTATATGACTTAAAAGGTTTTTTCACAGCAACAACTAATTTATCGATTTTTAAACCTATGCCGCCTATTTTAGTGTTAGAGTCATTTTTTTCTTTGATGTAGATATATGTTCCTTCTTCTGATTCACAGAATCTTTTTAATGTTTCTTTGTCTTGTAATTGTATTTTTTTTAGCTCGATAAGTTCGTCTATTTCTGTTTCAGTAATATTCATATAGTTCACCTATTTTTTGTTTTTGTTGTCATGTTCGCACAAATCACATGTGATGTGTTACTATTAAGACATAGTATTAAGTATTTAATTATTCTTCTTCTCAATAGGGGGAAGAGTAGGAAGATTTATAATGCTGACAAATAATTCTAACATGTGAACGTAGAATCAGTCTTGGAGAATATAGGACTTACAAAAAATGAAATTAAAATATACCTTGTACTAATAGAATTAGGGACAACAACAACGGGGGCAATTATAAAAAATACAGGAATTCACACTTCTAAAGTTTATGATGGACTTGAAAGATTATCTACAAAAGGACTAGTAACACATATAGTTCAGTCTAATATAAAACATTTTAATGCTGTACCACCCGAAAGAATATTGCATCTCCTAGAAGAAAAAAGAAAAGACATTGATTCACAAGAACAAGAAATAATATCCATAATTCCTGTCCTAAAAGCGAGGGCACTAATCGCGGAGAACCTTACTCGAGCAGAGATATTTCAAGGTTGGAGAGGACTTGATACAGTATACAGCATGCTTCGCGGAACTCTAAAAAAAGGAGAATATAATTACATAATAGGCGCAAGCAAAGGAGAAGACCCTGAAAGAGTAAAACTCTTTTTCAACAAACATCTAAAACAGATGTCTGAAATAAAAATAAAACAGAAAATAATATTCAATGAAGACGCAAGAGGAAATATTGAGGAACATTACAAACATCCTGAACTATTTGAGGCAAGATATTTAAAAAATGTGACTCCTGCAGAAATAAATATTTGGAAAGATAATGTGATGATAATCATATTAAGAAAAATTCCGACAGCAATATTAATAAAAGATGACAAAGTTGCATACTCCTTCAAACAATACTTCGAAACGATATGGAGAACTGCGAAGAAATAGTTTATTATGATTACACAGGAAATAACGGATATTTAAATTTCATTTCAAGATTTCTTTAATGAGATAATAAAAAATTGAAAATACCGCGAGGCGATATGTATGACGAAGTTCATCAAGAATTTTACAAAAGAGTTTGAAATAGAGATTGTCAAATGCAGAAGAATAGGTCATCAGGAGACCTTTTATGTTCCGACAATTCACGCAGTAAATTTCTTTTTGTTTCAACAGCTACTCCCGATAACTTTGGAGAACAATAATCAAAAACATCTTTTGCCGTCTTTATTGGCTTGCCATTTTGCTTTGAAATATTATGTCGTTTATTGAATTCAAACAATGCAATTATTTGTGATGCTTTAGCATTACCTATCCCTTTTATTTCTTGCAATTCTGCTAAAGAACAATTGCTTAATTTATCAACACCATATTTAGAAATGAGTCTATTTGACATATCAATAACATTCTCGTCTTTATTGCCTGTTTTTAGAATTATCGCTAAGAGTTCTGCATCTGATAAAACTGAAGGACCTTGCTTTTCAAGCCGTTCTCTAGGTCTATTCTCTAAGGATATATCCTTTATACGCATAGCTGATAGATAAAACCAACTTTTAGATAAACCTTTCTACTTCAAATCCGTAAATTATTCGGAATTGTTGTAATGAGATTATGGACTGTTTTACTCCGCATTCTTCACAAAACTTAGAATAACGTCTTTCCATTCTAGTCTATGACTGGTGGCGGCCGCGAGCATTTGACGAAAATAATTCTTCTGTGGGGCACAGATGATACTTTATTATCCTCTTACTTCTCTAATGCTTTAATATCCGCTTTTTGCTGCGTAATTACTGTGGTTACCTGCGCCATGAGATCGTCGAGTTCAAACCAACAGACCACATATTAGACCCGCGACACGTCTTCGGATGGATATTTACTTGCAGAAGTAACGCAAGAGTACAGATGAACAGTGGTGTGAGATATTTCATTTTAAAATACGCTAATTTATAAATTCTTTAATCTTAAGAGCACTACTAATATTGTGAGGTGGTTATTTGGCAAATGATAATACGTTAGCGATTGTGGGATTAATATTAAATATATTGATTCTTCCAGGATTGGGTACGCTTATCGGTGGCGGACAGAAGTATCGAACTGCCGGAATTTGGCAACTCGTGGTTGCAATAATTAGTATCCCTTTAATGTTTATACTCGTGGGATTCTTTACATACGCAGCAATGTGGATATGGGCGCTTATAACAGGCATACAGATGGTTAAAACAGCACCATAATTTTTTTTATAATTTTTTCTTTGAGGTGGGGGATAGCTTATGAATCTTCCTTCCGGAATCGAAGTTTTAAATCAGTCGAGTGATACTCTTTTAACACGACCGCTTCTTATTGTGATGCATCCTTATTTTCCATTTTATCATGCCAATCAATATACTCCTCTTGAAGAATATTATTTTGTTGCAGGATCGTCTAAAAAATATCAGCGATTGCTTGAAGAACAATTTAACAAACATTCAGGAGCAATTTTATTTATCGAAGAGGATTTGCACGCTGCGGAAACAATCGCGCGAATAAATACTCTGTCTTTTGTAAACACCAACTATATGATGAAGACACCGCCCGAGCAAAATCTCGCTGATGTATTGACATGGGAGCAATTTGCAGGATTTTTAACGCAATTTAAAATGCCAATCAGTATTTCTGGCGGATTTTGGAAAGGCAATCTTGATTATTTGTTAGCAAAGACATCAGATACTAATGCACATTGGTATGGTTGTTTTGGTGATTTGGTCATTCATCTCAATCTTCAAAATATTCCTTTAGCAGTGATAGATGCATTGACGTTTAATGAATGTCCTTATTATGTTATGTAATAAATTTTTATTATACTCTTGGAGTCTGGTTTAACTGTTTTTTTCATGGTTTCTTTTTTCATACCATCGTCGATTATTGCCACCACTTTTCAACTATAACATACGTTTATATATTGGTAGCATGTTAGATGGTTCATGTCTAAAATCGCAATCTAATTCTTCTGTGGGGCACAGATTATACTTTATTATCCTCTTACTTCTCTAATTCTTTAATGTCCGCTTTTTGCTGTGCGATTACTGCGGTTATTTCTGCTATGAGATCGTCAATTGGTTTTCTGTCAAGAACTGTGATAAGTTTTCTATTTCTTTTCAAACCATCTAATACACTTTCTAATTCATGGATTTTCTGCCATTTGAGCATTATTTTCATACCACGACCCACGCGATCGTTGGGTTTAACACCGACAGTATCAAATTTTTCTATGCCCATGAGGAGTTCATTGAATCGTTCTGCGTTTTTCCTGGCTTGGTCTAAACCAGAAATATTATTTAAAAGGGTGTCTTTAGATGTCCCACTCACTTCTAATTTTAAGACGACTTCTTGTGTGGCTTTCGGAAGTCTGTTAAATCTTGCTTTATCGGAGACGTTCTCCATCTCTCGACATTCGCGAAGGATTAAAATAGATGCAGCAATCGCAGTAATAGTTATAATAACTTTTTTCCCGATTTTTTTATAGTCAACCATAATATCATCTCCTTATAAGTGATACTTTCTCAGGCAACAATGACTATTTATAGGTTTCGATTTTTAGTATTGACTTAGCTAAATGAAGCGTTACCGTCTTAAGGCGAACATTCTAAGATAGCTATTCATGAAATTTTCATAGAATTGAATAAAGAAAACGAAGTTTTCTTAATTTCCTAAAAATCTTCGATTTTTTTGACAAATGATGAAAATTTCCATCGATGAAATCATAAGAATGTGAGCGACGGTAACAATTTTAACTTCAGGATACCAACTCAATACGATTTTTAGCGGCGATTAGCTTATACACATGTTTTCTTTGTTCTATCATATATGCTTTAAAGCATCCCATGAATCCCGACTATTATGGTGCTTTTCTCATTTAATTCTATGTTCGGCATCTCAAGCCTTCCATATGGTTTAATATTGAAATCACCGACATTGATGATTTTTGGGCCGATGAGTTCCATCTCTAAATACTTGCTACCGTTTCCGCTCAATGCAAGCGTTGTTTCTAAGGTTACACCACTGATATTTTTACCCGCGAATGCTACTGTTTCAAATTTTTTTTGCCCTTCTTGATGTTTGACTATATCAATAAATCCATAATCCATGATTGTGTTTTGTGGAATAGACAACCGAATGCCTACTGCTTCATCTACTTGTTTGACATTACTTAATTGTGTACCCGCGATTCTGGTTGTGTAGATAAGATCTAATGGTTCCTTATCGATTCCGATTTTAAATGTCTCTCTTCCGAACAGATAATTTCTGCCTGCTTCGTTAAGACCATGATAACCAACTCTTATGCCTTGTGTTGATAATGATATGTTTGTATACGCGCGGATTCTTGCATCTTTTTGGTCAGTAATGCCTGCTTGCAGGGCATTGTACCCCAGATTTATACTCTGTGCATTTGCTGCTCCGTAAAGGAGCATTACGGTAGTAATTATTTTTTTAATCATTTTTACACCTCTTGTCTAATCTCATGACATTGTGCTATTTAATCACTAAATAGTGATACTTAGATTAATATATTTGTGGTATTGTAGGATACCATAACATTTAAATAGGATGTTGTTCTATATAGGATATGCAGCTTGAAAATCTTAAGGAGTTAGGATTAAGTGATGGTCAGATACGTGTCTATTCTGCGTTATTGTCGCTGGGAACATCTTCTTTGGGCGGTATTCAGGAGAAGACAAGTATTGAACGCAGAAATATCTATGATATATTGAATAAGTTGATAGAAAAAGGACTTGTAAGTTATATCGCGGAGAATGGAAAAAAGAGCTATCAGTGCACCCACCCTAATAATATCATAGAAGATATTCAGGAAAAACAGAAAAAACTCGAGCAACTGCAAACTCAAGTTCCGTCGATGATTGCATTCTATGAACAAGTCAAAGTAGACATCCATGCCGAAGTGTTTAGGGGTAATGACGCAATAAAAGCGCTATTGATGGATGTATTGAATTATAAAGAATCATATTGGATTGGAGGCAATAGCGGAGTTGAACGCACATCATTAAAATTCTGGTTTGGTCATTGGATGAAAAAGAGAGTTGAAAGAAAACATCTGATGTATGATTTGGTTGACCATGGTACGTTTCTTGAGGACTTAAAACCAACCGATATAAAAACACATAGGAAAAATTATTACAAATACTGTTCTTTGCCTCCCCAATTAAGCTCTCCGATGATCATGATTATCTACGGAAATAAAGTTGCACAGTTATTGTGGCAGAAAAAACCGTTTGCGTTTGTCATGGAATCAAAAGAAATCAAAGAGAGTTTCATGAAATATTTCAATTATTTCTGGAAAGAACCTTATTAATTGAGTGAATAATTCCCTACAGTTTCCTTCCTCATACCATCGTCCATCATTGACACCACTTTTCAACCATAACATACGTTTATATATTGGCCATGCTTTAGGAAATCCATGTCTAAAATCGCAATCATCGGTGCAGGATTTGTGGGTTCGACTGCTGCCTACGCATTAGTGCTCCAAGGTATCGCAGGAGAGATTGCACTCATTGATGTCAATAAGCAGAAAGCAGAGGGTGAAGCATTAGATTTAGAGCATAGTATGCCCTATCTCAAACATACGGTGTTTACGTTTGGTGATGATTATGCGCTCTGCAAAAACGCAGATATTGTAGTGATTACTGCAGGATTTGCACAGAAACAGGGCGAGACGCGTCTGCAACTTGCTGCACGTAATGCCACATTATTCAAAGAGATTGTTCCAAAGATCGTACAATATGCACCAAGTACTATTATTCTTGTGGTTACAAATCCTGTAGATATATTGACTGCACTCACCATAAAATATTCTGGACTTCCCAAAGAACGCGTCTTTGGCACAGGAACAGCACTTGATACTGCACGATTCCGTTATCTACTCGGAGAAGCATTCCATATTAATCCAAAAAGCATCCATACCTTTATCTTAGGCGAACACGGAGATACAGAATTCCCATTCTTGAGTACTGCAAATGTTTCTGGACTCAAACTCGAATTTCTCGAAGGATATTCTCAAGATATTGTGAATGCTGCATTTATGCGAACGAAGAATGCTGCCTATGAAATCATTTCTAAGAAGGGCGCAACGTATTATGCAATCGGTGTCGTTATCAGCCGCATCTGCAGATCAATACTTGAAGATCAGCACGAGGTCATGCCTGTCTCGACATGGATCGATAATTATTATGATGTCTGCGGACTCTGCTTGAGTACGCCGTGCGTTATTGGACGAAACGGAATTGAACGCAAGATCCAGCTACCATTGAATGAATCTGAGATTGCAGCACTAAGACATTCAGGAAGTGTGCTGAAGGAGATACTTGACCATATCTAATGCTTGTTTATGGAAATATTGATGATATTATCTCGCATTTTTTGTCTTTCTTCAAGAAAAATTTTATTCTGTTGAAGATATATTGTCGAATTTTAAAAACCAAAACATTTATAAATATTTACTTATTAGTGGTTACTATGAATGTTGATATGATTATTGCAGAATATGTTCAAACACACTTACCTCCGGACGGTCCTCTCGTCTCGGTAGCAAAAGGATTTGTCGCTTATAAGCCAGAACAGCATGTTTTAGACGGAGCAAGATTCCTATTTTTACATAGAACATATATCGATTCAGGTAATACTATACAGAGAATGAATGATGCACTTTCTGAATTGAAAGAATATTTCAAAAATAATGCAGTTCATCACGTTCAATTATATTTAGGAGATTCTGTAACTATACTAAAAAAAGGTGTAGAAACGCACTATAAGCCTGTTTCAAGATTTCGACGTAATAAGATTAGACAATTACTCTGATGTTTGCAACGTTATAATTACTTTTTATCATAAGACTATACAAGATACTTAGTATAAAAAAGAAACCTATATAAATTCAACGTGTTTCTCTGCAATATGAATAAAAACTGCACTATCTATAGATCGACAGACATCATCGGCAAGAAATGGTCGCTTCTGGTACTTTTTGAACTCTACCGTCAGAATATAACAGAGAAGCGTTATTCTGAAATCAAAAGAGCACTTCCGAGGATCACACCAAAACTTCTTTCATTACGGCTTAAAGAACTTGAAAAGAACGGGCTCATCACGAAAAAGATTGATGCAACAACCTTTCCAGTAAAATCAATCTACAAACTGACCAAGGCAGGAGAGGAATTCATCGACGTCATCAAATCACTCAAGAAATGGTCATTAAAATGGCATGTGAAGAGTGATCATTGCAAGTCAACAGAATGTAAGTATTGCAATGTGATATAAGAATCTGGGCGGGGCTATTCTGTTTGTCTGAATATTTGCGGACAACTTTTTTGGATGTTGTATCAGGGCTAACGATATGAAGAATGTGATTTTAACAATTTTGAAAATGTATTCTAAATAGGTATTCTGTATGTTTTACGGCTTCTTGTATTTGTTGATTTCGATTAATGAGTTTTTCTTCGATTTTTTTCTCATAATCATTAAATTTATTTATGTCGCAATTAAACATCTTACGTACTATACCCGGGTTGTTCAGAATTTCTAAATAGTCGGATTTGCTTGACGTAAAATTTTCTATATTAAGTATTATTGGGCTATTAAAATATGTGTCTGCTTCATAAGGAATTCCTTGAATTTGACAGTTTTTAATTTCACTAGGGCTCATATATTTTGAAAAACAGAGTCCATAAATCGTATTATTTTCTATTAACGCAATGGCATATTCACACTCTACATAATCACCTATATGATAATTACGTGGATGGTATCTAAAAGTAAATTTTCCTTTCTTCATTAGTTCAATTTTTTTTCCGGAATTTTTTTCAAGTATTTCGGACAGAACTTTTCCCTTTACCCCATTACGATAAATTCTTTTTATATCTGAAAGATTTCCATTAAAAACATTTCCGCAAACGATTCTCGTTTTTTTTAACATTCTATTTGCATTTTGTAATCCTTTTATTAATGATTCCAACATAATATCGCTCCTAATGAGAGATACACTAATCCCTATTTAAATCTTTGTTGCTTGGAAACTTACAACAGTGACAACATTTATATACTAGGGAAATATCGATTTAATATGAATAAAGATGATTTAGTTAAACTAGGTTTAAGTGTTAATGAATCTTTAGTTTATTTGGTTCTTTTGGATATTGGAAAAGCGAAAGCCGGATTGATTAGTAAAAAATCTCAAATTAACCGCACAACAACTTATGATTCACTTTCAAAATTAATTGATCGAGGTTTAGTTTCATATAGCATGGAAACAAATAAGAAATTATTCAGTCCAAGTTCGCCATCGAAATTGCTTGAAAATATCAAAGATCAAGAATTTATGCTAAAAGAGATATTGCCAGAACTAGAGTCAAAATTCTTTTCTATAAAAAATAAAGAATCTTCTAACATTTATGAAGGAAAAAAAGGCATAAAATATATCCTGAATGATGTTCTTAAGCATAAAGAATATTATACTTTCGGATCATCGGGAAAGTTTTTGGAAATAATGTCACATGATTTTCTTTTATTTCAAAAAAAGAAGAAAGAACTAAAAGTTAAGGGACGTGTTATTTTGCCAATTTCAGAGAAAGATTCTGAAACAGTGAAGATGTCATTTACTTTATTTAAGTTCATCCCGAATGAATATTCCTCATTATCAAGCACAATAATCTACGGAAATAACATTGCCATAATTGTATGGAGCCAAAAACCAATAGCTACAGTAATCACTAGTGACCAAGTATCAAAATCTTATAAGAACTATTTTGAAGTTTTATGGAAAATAGCAAAACCATAACCCGGACACAATTCTAAAATCTACGAGTTGTCCATCGATATTCAGACAAGTGCAGTGTTAATGGGCGGGGCTATCCGTAACAATATAACATCCGTAGGCTATTAAACTGGCTTATGGATGTCATCTTTTACATGGAGAATTGTTATGAACAAGCAAATGCTTTCTGATTTATAGTAAATCGCTTTAATTTTCGGATAACAAAAAACGCTTTGCGTTTTAGGTTTTAGGGAATCTTTGATTTCCTAAATATCTAAAAGCGATTTACTATCTAGCAAATATAGTAAATTATGGCATAATTTACTATCTAGAAAATAACATCAATGATATATCGTATATGTTATTTTCTATAACATCACAGTATCCGAATATTAATGTTATTTGCCATAGCAATAAGAGATTTTGTTTATGGATCAAGTCTTATAGATAGAAAATTCTATACGCAAAAAAATAATGAGGGCGTATTTGCCAAATTTGGAGCCATTCTTTCTATGCTTCTAAGAAGTCTCTTACATTCATAACTTTTGGATCTCCATAGCATATAATATTGCGTCGAGTGCTCCTGATCCGAGTTCTGATATCTTGAAATGGATTGTGTCAAAATCTGCAGCGGTTTTAGACCCAAAAGATGTTTTGAGTTCTGTGGTTATGATTGCGTTTGGTGCGATGGTTGCGATGAATGATCCTTTGTAGTTATTAAAATCGAAGCGAAATGTTCCTTGTTCGAATCTTATAACATAGTTTTTGTTATCATCAGAAACCAATTCTTTAGGCGGAGTTCGCGTATAAAAATTAATATATGTTTCATCGTTGAGTCTACTCCCCGGAAGAAGACTAAATACTTGTGACATTGCGTGGATATACTCTTGATAATGCGAAAGAGAAACATGCCATTCGTCATCTCCCTTAGTAATAGTGTCTGCATAAATACTGTCGAATAAATCTTTATGTAACGGAAGATTCCACTTCCAATAGTTGATAGCGGTGTTTTGCGGAATAATAGTCTTTTCTTCTTCTTTAATAAACGCTTCTTTTGCAATTTTTATTCTGTCTGTCTCGAGAAGGAGTGTATCATATATCACATCAATCATGGGTTCATAATTTTCTTTAATATCCGGAAAACGTGCAAGAATGATATCATTGATTACCTTTCCAAATTCCTCGACATTTTGTCGATGCGGCTGTAAAAATTGTTGGAGTTCCTGTTCGATGCTCATATTTTGAGAAGCGTAGAACTCTTTAAATATTTTACTCTTTAGTAGTTACGTTTTACTTCTCCTCGAGAAATCTTTTCAGATCAAGGATGATAGTCTTATGCTCCCAGTATTTTAATTTCTTCAGGCGCAATTTCTCCGCTTAGCCCCAGAGCTAACGGGTTAATATTTCTTTCGAAAAAAAAAGATTTTGAAAGGAGCCCCTCCTATGAAGGGCTCCTTTCAAAAAGTCCTTGAAAACAAAAAATTATGTTGTGGGCTATTGCCCTACAATATAATTCTGCGCGTTGCGCAGATATGTTTACGGAGCTAACGCTAGCTCCGAATTTTGTTTTTATTGC
>JBBAAQ010000001.1:0-187897 GCA_041658255.1 Candidatus Woesearchaeota archaeon | reverse complement strand
CAAACTCAATACACTATGAAAAAATAGGCGATATGCAAGAAGCAATAGAAGACTTTTTAGATAATCATTTTTTTAAGCTTAACTTGTCCCATTACTTATGTCCCTAACTAATCAATAATAAAATTTATAAAGATTGCCTTATTAATACAGTTATGAATAGCATCACAATTCCTCGAGAACAATATGAAGAAATGAAAGAAGAAATCTCTATGTTAAGAAATACCCGAATCTATAAACGACTTCTTGAATTCGAACAAAATATTTTACAAAACAAAAAATATACGCGTAAAGACCTAGGATTTTAATTTTTTCTTAATTCTGCTTATAGATGTGCTCTGCGTCTCTTGACTATGCTTCATTTCAAATTCCAGAATGTATAATTCATTTGTATGAATATTATGCTTATAATACAATCGTAATGGTGGGCGCATATTTTTGAGTTCGTACAGAAATAGTTGCGTATCAAGTAATTTTCCCGCATAGGGACCAATTAATTCTAGCTTATTGAACATTTTCGTGAGTAGACCCTTTGTCATCTGATTCTTTCCTGCCTTCTTTAGTTGTTTTATAGTAAATCGCTTTAATTTTCGGATAACAAAAAACGTTTTGCGTTTTAGGTTTTCGGGAATCTTTGATTTCCTAAATATCTAAAAGCGATTTACTATCTAGCAAATAACATCACAGTGTCCGAATATTAATGTTATTTGCTATAGTATGACTTCATCAAAAATAAGGGTATATCGTTGTTCCATGTTATCTCGATTACAATGTCACATAGCCTTGAAAAGGGTAATATATCTTTTAGACATTTATTATTTAAATACTTATGGGTAAAAAAGCCGACAATCAGGATCAATTATCGCAATAATTTTCCCCAGAACCCATCCAAGCCAAAAGGTTTATAAATAAGCAATTCCCGTAATGTACTATTGGATAGTCGGTGCTCTCTTAGATACAGAGAGTTAAAAGAGGTAGTGATGGCTGACAAGAAAAAAAAGAGTCCTCTTGAAGAGGCAGGAAAAGACTTTGATTGGGAGGAAGAACAGGCTGAAGAAACCAATGCAGTATTTACACCCACCAATTATCCTGTACCGGATAAACGATTACGACTCATTTATGAAGCATTCTCCCTTTCCATGGAAGAAACCTATTTCTGGATCTTAAACCAACTCCAATACGATCTTTCATTTCCCCGAGTAGAAAAAATTACTGATATTTTCTCCGCATCTGAAAATAGTTCATTTTTTGGTCAGGCATCACAACGCCTGAGTATCCAGCAGGATAAAATCCAGACATTTCTTGCGACAACAGGAAAAATGGTCAAGGATCTCTTTGCACTAGTGCGTGAACTCAGAATTATTGATGAACGACTTGAAGCGCATAATGCCTGGAAACAAAAGAACAAAGCTGCAGATGTTACGCTGAAAGAAATCTTTATCAATTTCGTCGAGAATCAGGGCGGACAGATGAAAACATCATCAGTGTATGGTCTTGCACAATCACTCGGATATACCACACTCCCGGATTTTTTCTTCAGTACAAAAGCATATAACAAGGACGAAGTTGATTCTGTAGTTGATGCGTTAGCCACTAATGACCGACTCAAAAATGTGCTCCGCAGAAAACTTTTCGAATTCACCGTTTGGGCTGATCAAATAGAAAAAGAACTGAGAAATAGGCGAAAGTTTAACCTTCACTATCTCCGGCAGCATTGGGCAATTATTAAAATGTATATGGGCTGGCTCAAACCCTATTTACGTAATGTAAAACGCCTCAGCATGAATGAAAAACAGATTTTAAGTCCAGAAATTGTTTCTGCATTCGAAACTGCAGCACTCGAAATAGAACTACTTGCGTATGATCATACAACATTTCCCGCAAAGTGTGTCCTTGTCACATTCAAATACTTTGTGAAGCCCTCATTAAGTTATCAACAGCCGGAAAGTTATCAGCGTGGAGCAATCCATGTCGGTAAAGTAGATATTGTCATGCGTAGCTATGGATGGGATGAAGAAGAGATCAACACCTATAAAAAATATCGTGAAAAAGAAGAACTCGAACTTCTCGGCGTCATCGATGCATCACTCAAAGCAGCGATGGATGCGCTTTCTGAAGATCTCGAAAAATATCTTGCAGAGGCAGGTGAGGAAGAATTCAAAAAGATGAAGGAAGAAAAAGAGAAGGACACACGAACACTACTACAAAAATGGCTCAAGATGGAATCTGCAGATAAGGGTTCAAAACAGGAGGGTATTGCGGAACCTTTTGTTGCAGTCTTTTCAGGTTTTGGAGAAATCATCGGTTCGCTCAGTCCCCGCGGAGTATTTACGAACGCACCAAAAAAAGCAGATGCGAGTAAAAAAATTGCTGCTGCAAAGAGCGCGACAGGAGCAATGATTCTCTGCATGCGTAATTATAAGAAAGCGCATCAGTTATTGACATGGTAAAATGCTAATCTACAATGGTTCGTACCAGTGACGGGGTTTTAGATATTAACCCTTTAGAACGGATGGAGAAACTCGGTGATATCTCGAGTGAGAAGAAGACAAGTATTGCTGCTAAAAAAAAGGAACTCGAAGAATTTGAAAAAAGAAAACGCCAGGAAATGGACGAATTAGAAACGCGAAAGAGAAAAGAGATCGAAGAATTGGATAAGAGAAAAAATCAGGGTATTAAGGATGTAGAGAATAAGAAAAAAGAACTTGCAGACCTCGAAAAACAGAAGACGAAAGAGATTGAGGATACGGAAGAACTTATTGAAACAAGTTTTCAGGATCTCATGCGTCATAAACGGCTCCTCATCAAAGAAGAAGAGGATGAATCCGAAAAAAAGAAGGAAAAACATACAAACGAATTCAAATTAGAATATGTTGCAAATACTGCGCCCAAAAATAAGGGACCACAACCTCTTGGCGCTGATTATGGAAAATTTTTCGAAGAGATGCATGCCCCGCGTAATGTGTATGAGGCAACCAACTATAATTTTTATTCCGGACTCTCGCAACTACGCGATCGCGCTGCCCGTGGAGAAATAACTCCTGAAGAAGAAGCATTTGTGAGTAAGATTCGCGAGCAATTCGAGGGTTTTCGTGGCAATGAGTATGTGCGTGAAAAGGATGAACATATGTATATCGAACGATCAATGAATGTCATTAACCAGATCTGGCAATATAAGACTGGTCAACGTAGCGGAGGATCCCGTGATATTCAATACTGAGTATTTTAATACCCTCGACAGGGGATATTATCAATCCAAAGGCGGGCTCTATGTTGATACACCTATTGAAAAAGAACCTGTTGTTAATCTTGGACCCCGGGAGATCGGTTCGTCAGAAGCAGATATCGGTCAGGGTACGCCACTCCAAAAATTTGATGCGGCAATACGTCAGGGTTCTGCAAAAGTAGAATTCACATTCTTTGGGAAGGGTAAAAGTGGGGGCGGCCAACATACTCCGGAATCTATCGGAAAAATTGAACGTGAACAAATTCGTGAACTTGCAAATGTGAACAATGCAAAATTTTCTGTTCATGCAACACCTAATATCGGCGGTGCATCAGGACTTACCCGCGAAGGGTTCAGTGAAGAAGCGCGGATGGAAAGTTATCGCGAAATCAGTAAAGCAATAGAATTTGCAGCTGACGCAAGTACCGGCGGCGCAGTCGTCTTTCATACCGGCGAATGGCAAAGGCCTATTGTTGATATTAAAAGCGGGATGTTTAAAGAATATCCCACTGAAGAAAAACGAAGCCCGGTTTATGTCGTCGATAACCGGACTGGAGAAATCAAAGCATTCCGAAGAGATCATCGTGTATTTCAACCAAAATTTCACACTGCAGAAACCTATGGAAAAGAAACTGGAAAGAAATTTGTTGGAACAAAAGATAAAAAAAACGGATTTATTGTTCAAGCAGATGATTGGATCGACATGGAAGGAAATGTAATCAAACATGAATGGCTCTTTGAAAAAGGTAAAACTGATGAATTATTTAACCGTATCCCGGTCTGGAATAAAGAAAAAACGAATTTTATGGTTGAAGAAAAAACATTCGAAGATTTTGAGACAGAAGCAAAAAAATATAATCAGGACCCCGGAGTTTTTTTTATGAAGAGTCAGACTGCAAATCAAGTATTACAGTATAAAGGAAACTCATTATTTCACGGAGCACAGTACGATCAATTAACAGAAAAATTTAATGCACTCCAAGAATCACTCGACTTTTATAATAAACTTGATGAGAATACGCCTGACGATGAAAAATGGCGCTTAATGACTGAAAAAAGACTTGTACCTAATGGTTTAGGTGCGCCAAAAAATATCCCTATAAAAGAATATTTACAGGAAGAAGTAAAAGAAGTAAAAGATCGTATGCGTCATATTCACGAATCCTCTGCATCCGCAGATGCCATGGCTATCCAAGCGCAAAGACAAATGGAAGAATTTGTCACCCTTGAACAATTCGGTATGAAAAAGACTGCAGAAACCATTTCTGATTTAGGTATTAAGGCTATGATTGTTTCAAAGAAACGGAAAGCAGATTTGAAAGAAGATATTTATATTGCTCCAGAAAGTTTTATGCCACAAATGTATGGGTCGCATCCTGATGAAATCCGTGACGTTATTGAAACCTCGAGAAAGGCAATGGCTGAAACGTTGCAGCGTCAAGGCTATGGCAGGGATGAAGCAAAGGATCTTGCAAAACGGCACATCAAAGCAACACTGGATACTGGACATTTTAATATGTGGAGAAAATATATGCAGCCTAAAGAAGGTGAAAAGCCTGAAGATGCAGAAAAACGATTCGAGAAATGGTATCTGGACGAGACTGAAAAACTTGCAAAGGATGGAATTGTCGGGCATATCCATCTCACTGATAACTTCGGTTATGACGATGAACACGTGACGCCCGGACAGGGTAATGTTCCAATCAAGGAATTCATGAAACGTATGGAAAAGGCCGGCATGAAAGATTTTATTGTCGAGCGCGGAGGGGATAATCCTGATGCCATGTGGCATTTTTTATCAGACATGGGAAGTCCGATTTATGGACTGAAAAATCGCATGAATTTTTCACAAGTACGCCACGGAAGTTTCGGATATGCCGCGCCTGCAAATTATATTGTCGGAGCATACGCGCCAAGTAATGAATGGAGGTTATGGAGTGAAGTACCGCTGGAATAAGTTATATTCACGAATCGAAACGTTAGCATCAATGTGTGAACATATTCAAAAAATACATTGAGAAAAGTTTTCAGAATTGCAAATGGAAAACTTTTCTTTCGAAAAACATATCGAAATGCGAACGATGCTAACGTCGCATCTGTTGTTGTCGCTTGCACATTGACAACAACACACTATTCAGATAAACGTCCATAATAACAAAAGATTAATAAATTCAAAACTATCAGTACAGTCTAAAGAGGTGAGTTTGTGGAGTTTAAGATAGAGAGTCGAAAGGGACATCATACCGGGGCATATACGAAAGAAGATATTGATATTGCCTATGCCTTTGCTAAAGAGGCGCGTAAAGAATTCAAAGATCTCCTCAAAGCAATAGTTCTTTTCGGCAGTACTGCACGTAAATATCAAGTTGCGCAGGAATCAGGTAAAAAAATTCCTTCAAAAGATATTGACATTCTTCTTATCGTCGATGATGTAAGTGTCGTGTTTAACCAGGAACTCATCCAAACGTATCGTATCATTCTCGAAAAGATTGTTGCGAAAACTTCGCGCAGACTCCATATCACAACCTTGCGATTCACCAATTTCTGGGAATACATCCGTGCAGGCGATCCTATTGCAATCAATATCTTACGTGATGGCATTGCACTACTCGATAGCGGATTTTTTGATCCACTCCAAATACTCCTCTTTCAAGGACGCATCAGGCCAAGCCATGAATCCATCCAGAACTATCTTGCACTCGCGCCACAAACACTGCAAAACTCGAAAAATCATATTCTCCAGGGAACACTCGATCTCTATTGGGCGATTATTGATGCTGCGCATGCCGCACTCATGAGTGTGAATGAGGTTCCACCAAGTCCAGCGCATGTTGGAGATATGCTTGAAGAAAAACTAGTGAAGAAAGGACTCATCCACAAAAGGCATGCCTTTACCATGCGACAGTTCTATGCACTAGGAAAAAGCATTATGCATGGCGAATTATTAGAAGTTTCCGGACAACAATTCGACGTCTATTATGCCGAGGCAAGAGACTTTGTTTTCGAAATGAAAGAATTTATTGAAGGGAAATAGAATTCTAGAATAATTCAGGAAAAATTTGTTATCGCAAATCAAAATCGAGAAAGCAAATTTTTGGGTTGTATAAAAGTATTCTATACTTTATATACAATGAAAAATTCTTGAAGGGACAAGAGAAGCTGAAAAAATTTGAAGAAGAGATACGCCTGAAATTGTGAGGAGGGTGTGTCTACGTATTTCTTATCGCTTCAACTTATCTTGGATGATCAATAATTGTCGTTGCATAAACTTAAGATCATCATGAGTCTTGTGATTGGGATGTCCATTTGAGACCCCATCAAGTGCTCCGATAAACGTTAGTTTCTTTGATTCGAGAATATCTTTCGGTGAGACTGTTGCAGGATCTTTAGAAATAAGTCGGCAAACAGGATAATAGAGTGCAGCAGTTGCTTCTGAACAAAAATATTGGTTACGCGCATTCAGTGGATTATGTTTTAGTCTGAGCATTTCATAGATGAAAAATCCGATGATTCCTGAAAAATCAAATTTTATCTTTCTTTGGCGAAGTGTCTGCGTAATGAGTGTGTGTAATTGTCTTTTTTGTTTTATGGTAAGTCTTGGGCGTAAGAATAATAATATGCCGTCCTTACGATCGCTGATGGGTTCTCGTACTAATGCATTTTTTGTCATGCGAGAATTTACAATCTTTCCCTGATAATAGATCCCGGTATGGGTTGCATACGAATGTGTCTCGGTAACAATAAAACGAGAAAATGGACTGCGTCTCAGAAATCGCGGAAATTTATAGTTGATGATAATATCAAAATCTTGGAGATGTTTTCGAAATTTTTGTGAATCAAGAAATATTCTGCTTTCTAAGTGATGCCCTTCACGATGCCGTTGGATAAGGCGTTCTACTTCGCTGAGTAATATCTTAACAATCTTACGTTCTCGACTCATCTATTCACCGTATTTCAAGATAAAAAGAAGTATTTATAAAGTTTACGGTTTATGACTACTAGATAGTGATAAATATAAAGGAGTACATAAGTATTCACATATTTTTTCTAATCTTTGCAACAAAAAATCCTTCAGTATTATTATCGTAAGGATGGATGCGTAAACACTTTGAAACCTGCGGATTAATGACGAGATTTTTGAATCTTAGAATTGCAGGAGTACGTACAATTCCGAGCGTGGTTGCATCAATATCGCAGAGTTCTGCATTCGAATATTTAGAGAGAAGATGTGAAATCACTGCTTCATTCTCTTCAGGTTCAATCGTACACGTACTATAGACCATTGTTCCGCCTTCTTTAAGCAGTTCAAATGCAACTTCAATTAATGATTTTTGTATCCGCGAAAGTTTTTCAATACCGCGTGGATTCCACATTAAAATCGTCCTCAAGGATTTACGGATTGTTCCGGTCCCTGAACACGGAGCATCGACGAGTATTCTATCAAACCTAAAATTTGAATTGTCCACAGCTATTTTTTTAAATCGAAATTCAGGCATCATGGTAATCGCAGTATTACTCGCGCCACAACGTTGAAGATTCATCCCTAATGCCTTAAGCCGCGAACCTGAGACATCATTCGCTATGAGGAGACCGGTGTTTTGCATATACATTGCAATCTGACTTGTTTTACTTCCCGGAGCTGCGCACATATCAAGAACCATTTCACCGGGCTGCGGATCGAGAACAACAGGCGGAATCATTGATGCAGATTCCTGAATATAAATATAGCCGAGATGATGTTCAATTAAATTTCCTAAATCAAACCGTTTCCCGTCCTTAAATTCAATCCAGAACCCTTCCTTACACCACGGGATTGGTTCAAGATTCCATCGCGCGTCAAGACGCAGTTTAATATCTGAAACATTCGATTTCAACGTATTCACGCGAATGCATTTACGGATATATGATAATGAATAATTCATGAATCGATCATAGTTCTCGCCCAAAAGGAGTCGGTAATGTTCTTCAAAGCGCTGCTTCACATCAACATTGCGCGGGATACGTTCAAGTTTATGTCGCTCTTTTGGATATTCAATAGGATCCTCTTCAAGGAGTTCATCATCTACTACTGGTTTGTCCTTGAGAATCTTATCTTCACTGATATCCTTCAAATCTTTTTCATCCATGCAAGAGTCACAATCAACCATCATGAAAAGAATAAGAGATGGTTTATAAAGTTAAAGAAATAAACGGGGTTGTCGGAAAATAGTTTTAGCATCAATGTGCGAGTGTTCTCTAACAAAAGTTGAGAAAATAGTGTAGAATTGCAAATGACACTATTTTCCTTCGAAAGCACATCTTAACGCGAGCGATGCTAAAAACGAAGTTTATTTTCCGACAACCCCGAAATAAACACTAAAAGGATAACCTATCGCTGAATTTATAAATATATCATTCTTGATACTCACATGGAAGATATTGAACTGAGAACACTGCCGATCCATGGAGTGAATACTAAAATTTCGCTCGATTTTTCCTCATATACCCAACGCGCGCTGGACCAAGATCTGAAAGAACTACAAGAATATCAACAATTACAAGGTCAACGAAAAGCAGAAGATAATGATCTTAAACGCGTCGAACCGCTCCTTCTTACAAATGTTTTCCCTAAAAATATATCTATTGACGAATTCAAGAAAAAAAGTGCAGATTTTTTTAGTCAGACAATGTTTCATTTATTCAAAGAACAAACAAACCTTAATATAACTTCAACAAGAGAATTCGAATTACATATAAAAATCCTGCGCATACCTAATCGCGCGTTTTATTTTGAATATAATAACAATGAATCAGACGATGGTTTGGCATCATTTAATGGTGCAGGGATATGGTTCTTACAAACTATTGTACTTCCAACGTACATGAGCGCGAGAATAGATTATGCAATTATTGCACGATACTTTGCACATGAACTCGTTCACCATCAAGATAATATGCGAGGATTTTTAAATTTAGAAAATAAATATCTTCGAAAAATAAAATTTATTGCAAAAGAAAAAGACCGGTATGCATTAAACTATTTATATACTTCTCTTACAAATCTGCGTACTGAGGGCCTTGCAGATTTTAATGCACGATCAAATTCAGACTATCAAGAGATTAATAATGAAGGAATTCATGCATATCACGAGAATCTTAAAACACTCTGCGCTATGCAATCGAAATGGAAAATGACTCGATTCTATGTAAAGACTATTGGATGGGAAAATCTTACTCCCTCTGGAGAGTATTCTAATGGAAGAGTGATGTGTGTAACTATCGCATTATGGTTGGCAACACTCAGTAAAAAAGAATATTTCATACGTATAGGCGATGTTACGATTACACTCCAAGATATTTTACAAAAAAAATATCGCATGAATAAATTATTTTCAAAACAACAAATTATAAGAGTATCACTTTCCAGGGAAGCATTCGCTGATGCATATACAGCAATTAGTGCGGTGCAAAGTGATAAATTTATCGCATATTACGAAGATGCGTGCAATTACTTTAGAATAACAGAGAAGGATCGTGTTATGACGCGTGAACAGTATGCAGCTCTTGTTAAAACAATAGAAGTGGCTGTAAAAAAATAATACGCGTTCTTCTTCGAGCATTCATTGAATAATTACTTGCTACTTTTGCGTTTGCGATGTAAGAGTTGCAAGTGTTTTACTCCGGTATAATACATGTCCTGTCCGATCATTTCTGCATATTGTAATACCATCGGTATGTCGAGGTTTGCAAGACGTTCTCCCTCAAATTCTCCTGCAACTGCTGCGCGTCCAATTTCTGAACAAAAGAGTCTAAAAACATAATCATCACGCAAAAATTCATCTTTCTGCTGTTCGTAATATGCCTGAAAGTCAGGATGCGCATTGTTGATATATATTGTTGTTCCAACTTTATCGCTGCGTAACTTCTGATCCAAACTTGTGAATCCGATATTGAAATTATTTTTGAATGTTCGGGATTTTGGTGTTCGGGGTTCTGAAACTTCGGGAGATTCGGTCTTTATCTCTTTTTTCCCATCGCGTGATGTTTCAACAAGATCATCAATAGCAGTTACACCCTCAATATCTTTTTCTTCTCCGTTTAATGAATTGTAAGGTTTGGAAATACGTTTGGTTCTAAAATATTTTCCTAAGTTCAATCGCTGGAATGCATATTCTGCAGCGTCAAAAACGCGGGTGGTGTTATGGATTGGAGCGACTTTGATGCGATCAATATCTATCACAATTGATTTTTCTAATTCTGATAATGCATTCATGAATCCTTGGAATGAAGCAGTTTGTGTTTCATACATATCCCGCGATCCGAGAAGTGTAAGGAATGATTCATCAATATATCCATTAAGCAATCCGGAATTCCATGGACGTCTATTCTTGAATAATGGGATATCGGTAATATCATCGACAATAAGTACGCCTTTATTGTAGACTGCAACCTTATTTTTTTCACCGGCTTGATCTTGTAAAAATAATCTGAGCTGAAATATTCCCGATGCACTATTACGGGCACCGATATCTGTCCAATTCGCATCAAGTGAATCACATTCTACCTCTTTTCCTAAAAATTCTTTTGGCTCGACCTTGATCTCTTTGAATTCTCCTTTCGCATTGTATTTATGGATGAAAATTTCGAATGCTTCTCGTTCAAGGAATGGTTGGTAGCGTTTTTGCAGGAATGATTTGAGTGTGCTGACTGAAAATTCTTTTTTCATTGCATCGGGTGCAGATTCATTTATTCCATCGATATAAATCACTGTTCCATGTTTAACTGCGTTGATAAATGTTGAAATATAGGAGGGAACATGTTGCTGTGTGATTTGAAATTGTGTAACTTGTTCTGGAATTGACGCATTTTCTCGTCCCATTTTAAGGGTAAGTATAGTATCAAGTGTTGCCTTGTTTTTATCATTGTTGACATAACCCTTCGTATAATAAATTGCGCGACTTCCATATTTCATAAAATTAAGACATCCGATATGTTTTGCACCAATCTGTGAAGCATCATTTTTTTTAACTGAATTAAACAGTTCTTTGGGTACACTTCCTAATCGGTGATAATCCATCCCAATACCGTTATCTGCAACCGCAATTGCGCCGTTAGTTTCATCTATAGAAATAATGACTTTTCCCTTTTTGCTTTCTCCATACATCTTTACTACTGCATCAATTGCATTACTGGAATATTCCTTGAACGCTTCAGAAATAGTCTTATAATTTGTTCCGACGAGATTGATGGCCTGTACGATGTCTCCGATTCCATATCCTTTATTCGGACCCTTTTCGCTCCATTCATCTTTATTCATGAGTATTCACCTTGGGTATGAGTATGTATTGGTTTTCAGTTTGTATTCAGTTTGTATGTCATCAGTTTGTTTTATGTATCAGGTCTATTTTACGTATCAATATTTTTTATGAATTTTTTATACGTTTTTTATTAATGAGTATGCATGAAGAGTTGTTGTATCCTCTGCTCTTAATACACTCTTACATCACTTCTTTTTTCGATCCCTACTTGGATCATAGCGTAACATGAACATCACTGTCTTAAACTCCTTAAGGTCAAATGCTGCAGGTAAGCAACTTGTCAAATATCCAATATCCTCTTTGTTAAGTGTTTTGCGCATATAATCAATAAGTGCGCGTTGCTGTTCTGGATCTTTTTCAGCAGCAATATACAAATTAACAATTTTTTGGGTGGCTTGAAGTGTCTCGTAAACCTTGTCGCTGAGTGAATGTATAAGGGCTTTTCCTTCTTTACTGAGTGTTGCGGTGATTGTTTCGTCAAGGGAGATTCCAAGTTTATTGTTTGGTTTAAGGGTTTCTTTCTGTGATGGTGTTTTTGATGGTGTCTTTGATGATGTTTGGCCTTGCAGTTCCTTTGCGCATTTGTCAAAATATTCAATTTTAGTCACCATATACAATGCAACTGCATATTCTGGAGTACGAATCTTACTTGCCTTCCCATTCACATAATCGCCTAATGTGGAATGAGGAATAGTTACGGGTTCTCCATTGACTTTTTGATTATTAATTCGTCTGCGCAATTCGTTGTTGGTGATACCTTCATCTTTAACCCACTTAAACAATTGTTTATTCCATGATTCTGTGGCTTTTGTTTCATCGCTCATCATTATCCCTCGTCATTAATATTAATTTTTTATTTTCATCTTTTATTTTAATTTTTTATATTAATTTTTTACAAGTTTTTTATATTAATTTTTTCAATTTTTTTGATTATACAGTATTCTTATGAAGTGCATATCCATACGTAATCATTTCCTTCGTATTACTATAATATGTTTCTGCAAAGAGTCGCGTACAGGAAAAACCATGCGCAGCGGCGACTGTATTCATGTGCTGTTCAAGCAATGTGTGTTGGTCGAATGTATTATATCCGTGCTTATGTTTTCCACGGATATTCTTGACACGTGTTCTCTCGATTGGTGAATTATTGAGTGTGATGCTCAAGATCGCATTCTTGCTCACATGATTTGCAAAGAGTCGTTCGATTGTCTCCTCTTTATCCTTGCTCCATCCTCCTTCATAATCCAGGTTGATCAAGTTGTAATCTTTATTGTTCTTCTTTCTCCGAGGTTTTCCTACAGCATCATGTACATCGCCAGGAAAAAGTCCAAGTCCTTTAAAGATAAAACCACCGTCAATTACTGCATGATGCGTGATGAGTGAATCAATAATATTTGACTTATAAGTATCACGTTCAGCGATAAGTGATTGTGTGGGATCAATAGGAAGTGCTGATGCAAATTGAATATAACTGCACATGTTTGATGATTCTAGACCAAGGTATTGTACAATGGAAAATTTTTGCTGTAGAGCTGCTGCAAGGATGCGATCACGGACTTGCTGTTTTTCTTTACTACTATAGTTTTTTGAGCCGAAATCTGCATGAGCGATTGCATCGAGCGTTCCATACTGTTTTTTGATGAGTTCTTTATCGAGTATGCCTTTCTTATGCAAAAATTTTAGGCCAGTTGTCTCGGGCATCCCGGGAGGAAACATCTCATATGTTTTCCAATATTTAACAACAGTATCTGCAAGCGTTCCCTTGGAATGACGAGTGTGTTTTTTGTATACTGCAGTGTGCACAGAACGCTCAAACAGCACATCTAATGAAGGTAATTCGCGATCACCATAAATAGTAGTGTACAGTGCAGTAATATTGTCCCACATCTTCGGATCGAGTTGTCTTAATTCTTTACCGATGGACTTCATCAATTTGGTTATTGATGATTTTTTTAATGGAAGCAGGGTGTTTGGTTGAGGAGATGATTTCTGCAGTGATGCAGTCTTTTTTTGTGCGTTGATAGGATATGATTCCATTAATACATCCACAATATCTTTTTGTGCGATAAGTGCAAAGCGCATTGCAGTATGAATATCGGGTTGCGTACTGAATTCTTCTCTTGATTGTTTATTAATGGGGACAGGATGTTGCGCTTGCGTTTCGTGTTTTTTCTCGTCAATAAATGCAAATTCTTTCTGTAACTTGTACGAACTCACTTTTTTGAGGAGCGTCGTTGCAACTTTTACGCGCGCACGATGATCCGGTACAGTCTCATGCACATAGACTAAAACAATTCGTTCCTCAATGTCCAGCGCCATAAGGTCTCCACGTATTATTGACATAGAGATTTTTTCGCAGGAATCTCTTGACTGAAACATAACTTGCCTTGTCTCCCTTACCTTTATCAATCGTTCCTTCTGATATCATCTGTTTGACGCCATCTTTTGTTGTTTTGAGGAATCCTGCAGCAGTCTCAAATAGGATGCCTTTTGTATATTTTTTCTCGCCAGAATCCAGACTGAGGAGTGTGATTTCGCGGTCCAGATACGCATCGAATTCCTTGCGATCAAGATACATCTTATCTGTCTTGTAGAATTTGATAATTCCGTTTTTACAGAGTTGATTGACACTTCCTGATGTAGAATTCATCGTGCGAACTTTCTTCTCATATTTTTTTAAAAGACTGACAAGCTTTTCTGCAGCTTCATGGACAGAGTAATCAGTATTCTTCTTTGCGAACAGATTGTCGATAACATCACGATCATAACAGCAAATATTATCATCCCTTCTAAAAGATTTAATATTATTGGTCCGAGTAAATGATGCACGTTCCTGCACTGATTTAAACCCAAATAATGTATCAACTTCTTGAAACGTATGATATGCTTTTTCCTGCAATGCATCAATAAGATGCCCCTTCTCGTCTTTGAAAAAATTCAATTTCACATGCGCTTTTTCAAGTTCAGGGATTGTCATTGCTTCAAGTGTACGGGTGAGTCGCTTCTCAATTCGTGGAATGGAGAGATCTGAATTTTTGGATGTTAATAATATTGAAGCAAACTTTCCTTCAGCAACACTTGCTACTGTTAAGGTCTTATTGATGAGTTCCTCATTAAATTCTGTTCTGATTGCGTTTGCAACATTAGCATAGAGTGCAAAGGGTAGAGGGTAGATTTCTTTATTTACTGATTCCATATTAAGTGTTTCGATTGCAGGTTTTTTATCTGCATCATATATCGGCAAAGTCACACGTACCACGCCATCAATACTCATGACGCCTTCAATGTTTGCTACTGGTCCAAGACGCGCTTTAGCATCCTGTAATTGTGTATGATGAGTGATAACATCTTTTGCATGCTCATACTGCTTTTGAATAGCATCAGGAACTCTACGAGCGGATTTACCTTTAGTGTTTTCTACGAATGTAACGATTTCTGATAATTGTTTTAATTCGTCTTCTGATACTGTTGCTGCAGTATTTTGCTGTTCTGTGTGGTATGCAGACAGTTCTGCAATTATTTTTGCGCGATCAGCAAGGAGTAGTGTATAGGTATTGAGTTGATCAAACATTGTGTTACGTATTGTAACGAAATGGGTTTTTTCCATATCTTCAAGCAGATTTTTTAATGTCATAGTAATTCCCCCTTCAAATCATTTTTAAATAAATTTCAATAAATTTCAATAAATTTCAAATAAGTTTTGTAGGTTTTGTTTTTGCATAGCGATTTCGTAATTCCCTTTCAATGATTGTTTTTAATAGATTAAATTCTTTCATATGACCCTTATGTCGTTCACACATTACCGGACCGTCTAAACTACTTACATTTGCAAGTTCATGATTATCCTGAGAGATGAGTTCGCTCAATTCGTCTGCGCGATAAAACCTTCTGCATAGCGAATCAGTGATATATTGAGTGATATTTATTGATTCGAACTGTTTCTTATTCATGCTCCGAGGATTAATATCTGGGTGTTTTACTGCAATATCACAGAGTACAGGCAGGATATCAATCTGATACCGTAGACATACTGCATACATATCATAGCGCTTTGGCTTGTCGGAATCCATCGTAAAGGGAATCAATCAAGGTTTATAAAGTTTTCCAAAAAGTAACCATTGTCCCGTAACAACAAAGAGGCGAAATGGGGTGTGTATGCAGGAATTGATCAGAAAAATGTACTGCATCATCATACGCAGAAGAGCTCTGAAGAAACAATCACAAAACCATACAGAATACAACACCATACAAAATGAATACAAGAAAAAAGCAAAATTAATACATTATGCAAGATTAATACAAAATCCAGATAGCAGTACTACAACACCAACACTAATATACGCCGTGCTGTTTATGGGTGACGAGTACGAATCCGAAGAGAACACATACGAGTGATGTGAACCATGCAAGGTATTCATTAGGAATTAATAGTTCTGGGGCAAGAATCCCAGTCAATTTTAAAACTGCAAATATACCGATGAGCAGCAACACGAATCCGAGGATCTTTTCGATCTTGAATAATATGTGGTGTGGATAATTATACATCGTAGTACTTTTCGCAAAGGTATTTTTAAATGTTGTGCTCTTTTCTTGTTATCAAGGGAATGCCAAGCGACTTTTTTGGGGGAATGC
The DNA here is from genome assembly GCA_041658255.1 of Candidatus Woesearchaeota archaeon. Taxonomy (GTDB): domain Archaea; phylum Nanobdellota; class Nanobdellia; order Woesearchaeales; family UBA9642; genus UBA9642. Next base: position 171,745 of record JBBAAQ010000001.1, on the reverse strand, counting down.
CAAAATCTTCCTTAATGAATTTTTTCCCGAATTCCATGAATACAAATCCGAGGAATGCGACAGTGATAATAATAAGCCAATCAATAGTATTCAGTGGAACTGTTCCGAATACCCGCCTGAGTGGAACTACATAAATAACCAGGATTTGGATAATTACTGAGGCGAGTATTCCGAGTGTAAGCCATTTATTTGAGAATGGATTGATTCGACTGAATGATACAAAGCTGCGTACACTCATGACTGCAAACATTTCAAGCATGACAAGGGTCGTAAATGCCATCGTCTGCGCGTAGGCAAGTGGTCTATCTTGATAAAGATTGAATACAAAGAGTGTTCCAATACCCATAAATATGCCGAAGAGCACGATAAGGGTAAGCATCCCTTTGGTGAGTGGATTGCCTAAAGGATCGCGTGGTGGACGTTTCATAACTCCACTTTCTGCAGGTTCAGACCCTAAACCGAGTGCAGGAATTCCGTCAGTCAATAGATTCATGAGTAAGAGTTGAAGTGGAATCATAGGTAATGGGAATCGTAATATGATCGCAAAGAGTACTGAAACAATTTCACCAACATTACACGAAAGAAGATATTTTGTTGATTTAATGATTTTATCATAAATATTTCTTCCTTCTTCAATAGCATTCACAATAGTTGCAAAATTATCGTCGACAAGTATTGCTTTCGCGACTTCTTTACTCACATCAGTTCCGGAAATTCCCATTGCGATTCCAATGTCTGCTTTTTTAAGTGCAGGCGCATCATTGACTCCGTCACCGGTCATTGCAACAACATGTCCATGTTTTTGGAGTGCCGCAACAATACGTGTTTTTTGGATGGGAAGTGCACGTGCAATAATACGTACATGATGAATACGCGACTCGAGTTCTTCATCGCTGAGTGTATCAAGTTCTGAACCCGTAAGAATGGTATCGCCCTCTTTAAGAAGACCTATTTGTTCTGCAATTGCCTTTGCAGTCATGGGATGATCGCCAGTAATCATCACTACTTCTATTCCTGCATCATGACATTTCCCGATGGCTTCTTTGACACCTTCACGGGGTGGATCGATCATTCCGGCAAGCCCGATAAAGACAAGATGATTTTCAACAGTTTCAATCTCGTGACGTTTCAGTTTTGATACATCACGATAGGCAAGACCTAACACCCGTAATGATCCATTTGCGAACGCAGTATTTTTTTTCAGGATCATCGTACGATCCTTTTTTGTGATGAGCCGGATTTTTCCATTAGTAAAGATATGGGTACATGCTTTGAGTATAATATCAGGAGCACCTTTAACATAGGCTTCTTTTTTCTTTGTTGCATGCTGCTGCGCAATAATGGTCATCAATTTACGGTCAGAATCAAAGGGGAGTTCTTTATATTGTGTAAATTTCTTTTCAAGATCCTGTTCATGAAATCCTGCTTTTTTTGCAAGAACAATAAACGATGCCTCGGTACTATCACCAATAATAGACCATGATCCTTCACGATTTTCCAATTTTGCATTATTGCATAAAAATCCTGTACGGAGTAATAATGCGATTGGTTTAAGATCACTCATGGGTTTATGATCATCATAAAATGTCCCTTCAGGAATATAGCCGATTCCTGAGACATCATATTCTTTATGCTGCGTATAGATGCGCGTAATCGTCATCTGATTTTTTGTGAGTGTACCTGTCTTATCTGTACAGATGACTGTAACTGATCCTAAACTTTCTGCTGCAGGAAGTTCTTTAATGATCATATTTTTTGCAGCAAGCCTGCGCGAACCAAGAGCAAGGCTGATTGTTACAATTGCGGGAAGTGCACTCGGGATTGCAGCAACTGCTAAACTGAGCGAGAAGAGGAAAAGTTTGATGAGTGGAACATCAAGTCCTAAAACACCAAATATAAAGACGAGGATCACAAGACCGATGACGCCAAAACTTAATTGCTTTGCCATATGTTCAAATTTGACTTGGAGTGGTGTTGGTGTTGCTGTCGTATCCTCTATTGTCTGCGCAATTTTTCCAAATTCTGTTTGCATACCTGTTGCAATGACAATACCCTTACCCTTACCATAACTGATAATAGTACTACTAAAACACATATTGCTTTGATCTGCAATGTGAACAATTCCTTTGAGTTGGAGTGCAGATTTCTTTGTCGGAATACTCTCGCCCGTGAGTGCAGATTCATCCGCTTTAAGACTTGATTCGGAAATAAGCCTAATATCTGCAGGAACAATACTCCCTTCTTCAAGAATAACAATATCTCCGGGGGCGAGTTCTCGTGCAGGAATCTTTTGTTCTATACCCTCGCGCATCACAGTCGCATATGGCGCTGAAATCTTTTCAAGTGCTTCAACACTCTTTTCTGCACGATATTCCTGAACAAATCCTAAGATGACTGTAAGAATAACTATGGCAATAATACCGATGAAATCATAAAATTCTCCGACAAAAAGACTGAGCACTGCGGCGATGATGAGGATGAGAATTAAAAAATTCTTGAATTGATTACGAAGAATGTTGAATGCAGTCGATTTTTTTTTCTGATGAATCTCGTTTGGACCGAATTTTTTGAGACGTAAACTTGCCTCTGCATTCGATAGACCTTGTTCTTTCGAATCAAGACTCGTATACACTGCACTTAAGGATTCATCAAAATACAACCGTACTCACCTCTCCTGTCCATTCGGAACCGAGAATTTATAAAGGTTGTTTTTCGAGTAATACCCGGCGCTGCGTGACGCATAATCATAGTAGAGCGTGTGTCAAGAACCACCGGTCACAGACCGGCGGCATGACTGCTTAGTTAATGAAACATCATGTGGTTCTTGACGCTCAGAATTCCACGACCGGTGATTCCTGAGCACAGCAGATTCCACTTCGACCACTCGCTCGGAAATTAAAAATTTCCGGCGTCCTAAAAATCTCTGATTTTTATGACATCATAGATGAGTGGAATTCTGTTGTTTAAAGAATTCTTTGACTGCTTTTTCTTGTTCGGAACTTCTATAAAATCCGGAATTGACTGCGTTGAAAATTATCTTATGCAAATCTTTTTCAGTCCAGGAATATTTATTTATTACTTTAATGAAGTTTTCAGTTAAGGATCCTTCCATAAGAATAGGATCGTCTGAGCATATTGATATACAAACATTTTCTTTTAATAAATAATCTGTTCCGTCCTCTCCGATTCCTCTTACAGAAGAATCTGTCCACGGATTCCGCTCTATCCGCACGTTTGAGGATTTAATATGTTCTACTAACTCTTTATTTTTCCATAACGGTATTGCATGTCCTAAACCATTAGCGTTCAAATCAAATATGCATGTTTTAATATTTTCTAATCTCTGTTCGTCAGTACCCATTTCTCCTGCATGGGGATCTCTTCGAATTGTTGAGCCAATGGTTTTTTGAAAAACAGTTGCGTAGGGTCCCGGGGGATAGGTGAATTCATCACATGCTAAATCGATAGCAGTAACACCTTTGTTTTGGTATTTAATAGCTAATTTCGCAATTTCTAACGCACTGTCCATCCCATACATAGTTTGTGATTCTCTCGGAATTGAAAGAGTAAGATTAACATGAATTCCTGTTTCTTTCATTCCTTTTTCAAGTCCATAAATTATATTATTCATCACTTCTTCTAGCGATAGCACAGGAAAAATTGTTTCTTCATATTCTTTAGGGTCATAAAATGGTGCAGGATATTTACTGTGATATCCTGGAGCAAATCTCAATTCAGCATATACGATATTCTCTTCTGCCAAGTCTAAGACTTGATGATATGCGACTTCTCTTAATCCTTCAGGAATTCTCATAACGCCAATTGTCCATGCAAATCTCTTGAATAATTCTGTTATCGTGAGCGGTTCATTATTTTTAGGATTTATAGTGTATAATTTACGAAACTCTTCTTGAGAAGCAGAAGGTATTTTAATACCATATTTTTCTGCAAGTTTTAGAACAAGATCAGGTTTTACTGCGCCATCAATATGCCTATGAAGATCTACCTTGGGGAGTTCGTAAATCTGATTGTATATCTTACTCGTATCCATATAAGCACTTTCCCCACCTTAATATCGGATTATAAAATAACTTTAAAAATGTTGTCAAACAGCGTGGCATTAAATTTTAATCTTCCGAAATCATTGTCGTAGCTTCGTTTACAGTAATCTTTAAATACAAGCGATTTATCTTCTTGATATGCCAGATTTTAAAGCAATGCAGGATAAGTGGCAAAAGGCGTGGGAAGAACATCAGATATTCAAGACCGGTGAAGATCCGGGGCGAAAGAAATTTTATTGTCTTGAGATGTTTCCATATCCTTCTGCAAGTTTTCTGCATATGGGCCATGTACGAAATTATGCGATTGGGGATTCGATTGCACGATTCAAACGCATGCAGGGGTTCAATGTCCTTTATCCTACGGGATATGATTCATTCGGTCTCCCTGCAGAGAATGCGGCAAAAAAGGAGAGGATACATCCCCGCGAATATACTGAACGATCTATTGAAAGAATCATATTTTATATGAAACAACTCGGCCTTAGTTATGATTGGGATCGCATGATCGCGACGCATCGCCCGGATTATTACCGATGGAATCAGTATTTTTTTCTCAAATTCTATGAAAAAGGACTAGTGTACCGCAAAAAAGCAGGTGTCAATTTCTGTACGCAATGTACTACTGTTCTTGCAAATGAAGAAGTAGAGGAAGGGAAATGTTGGCGTTGTGGAACCGAAGTTGTGCAAAAAGAACTAGACCAATGGTTCTTTAAGACAACAGCCTATGTTGATGAACTTCTCGATGATATCACAAAACTTTCCTGGTCTCCCCGGATTAAAAGTATTCAAGAAAATTGGATTGGTAAGAGTTTTGGAACCATGATTAATTTCACACTTGATGATGGAGCACTATTTCCAGTATTTACGACGAGGCCGGACACAATTTATGGTGTCACATTCATGGTGATGAGTTTACGTCATCCAAAACTAAAAGAACTTATTGCAGGAACTCCCTATGAAAAGACTGTGGATACATTCATCAAAGAGGTCAAAATTGCCGAAGAGAAGGAAGATACTGCATTTTTAGAAAAGAGTGGCGTCTTTACCGGGCGGTATGTGACGAATCCATTGACTGCAGAAAAAGTTCCATTATACGCCGGTAACTTTGTCGTCGCAGAATACGCAACCGGTTGCATCATGGGAGTACCTGCGCATGATCAGCGCGATTATGAATTCGCAAAAAAATATGGGATCATCTCGAAATCCGTTATCATACCAGAGAAACAAAAAACTGTATTGTTATTGCATGGAGCGCAGGGCCATAATCAAAAATATTGGTATCCCTGGATGAAAAAAGAATTAGAACATTCGGGATATCATGTTATTGCTCCAGATATGCCAAACTCCAATGGACCAGAATTGCATCAATGGTTAAAGGAATTAGAGAAATATAAAGACGACATTGACGAGAATTCCATACTTATAGGGCACAGTCTCGGATGTATTGCACTTCTGCATTTTATAGAAAAATACGATAAAAAGATAGAAAAACTTATTCTCGTAGCGCCAACACATAGTGACATTGATTGGGATGAGTATTACAAGAAAAATCCTGAAGAACCAAGAAGTATTAAATCTTTTACGCAAGAAAAAATCAATTACAGAAAGATAAAAGCATCAGTAAAAAATATCACCTATCTCTTTTCAGAAGATGATCCGATTATCCCCTTATCTACAAAAAAATATTATGAAGAATCTTTGAATGGAAAATTTATCATATTTAAAAATAAAGGACACTTTAGGGCAAGAGATGGAGTAGTAGAATTTCATGCATTATTGAATGAAATAGTCGACCAGGCATTCACCTCGGGCGGCATCCTCATCAATTCTGATCGATTCGACGGTTTACATAATCAAACTGCCATTGGAGAGATCACACAGTATCTTGCATCTAAAAGTCTTGGAAAAAAGACTGTGCAATACAAATTGAAGGATTGGCTTATTTCCCGTCAGCGATATTGGGGAACACCAATTCCTATGGTGCATTGCAATCATTGTGGTGTTATTCCGATTCCCATCGGCAATCTTCCACTACTCTTGCCTGATGATGTGGATTTTAAGAGTACAGGAAATTCGCTCCTCACAAGTTTATCATTTATGCACACAAATTGTCCGAAATGCCATGAACCTGCAAAACGTGAGACTGATACCATGGGCGGCTTTATGGATAGTTCATGGTATTTTTTACGCTATTGCGATCCGCAAAATGCACACGCACCGTTTGATCGCGCAAAAGTTGATTATTGGATGCCCGTCGATCAATATGTGGGCGGTATCGAACATGCAGTCGGGCATTTAATCTATTCGCGGTTCTTCACTAAAGCACTTCGTGACATGGGAATGCTCGGATTTGATGAACCATTTAATGCATTATTCAATCAAGGAGTTGTCTATAAGAATGGAAAACGCATGAGTAAGAGCCAGGGAAATGCAGTGACGCAGGATGAGATTGCAGCAAAATATGGTATTGATACTGCACGAACATTCCTCCTTCTCCTTGCTGCGCCCGATAAAGATATTGAATTTAGCGAGAGCGGTATTGAAGGGACCTATAAATTTCTTATCCGCGCCCATATACTCTGCGAAGATGTAGAGCAATTTGTGAGCACTGACTCATCCAAAGATCATTATGCAGAGAATCGACTGTATACTGCGATTAGAGATATTACTGAGGATTTATCATCATTTAAGATGAATACTGCAGTGATTAAACTCATGGAACTTACGAATTATATCTATGAAGAGCGCCATGCACTTTCAATAAAAATGTATCATGACTGTTGCAACATACTCGCACTCCTCCTTAATCCTTTTGCACCACATCTCTCTGAAGAATGTTATCATCTTGTCGGAAATAAGGGATTTGCGTCACTTGCATCCTGGCCTGCACACGATCCCTCAAAAATAAATCCTGAATTTGCGTATCGTGAACAGTTAGTCGAGAATACGATCAAGGATATCCGTGCAGTACTCGAACTCGCGAAAATAACGACTCCAAATAAAATCACACTCATTGCTGCTGAACCATGGAAATATGATTTATGTGCACATATTAAAACATTGAATACGCGAAATATCAGTGAACTTACAAAACATCTTATGTCGTCTGACTTGAAAAAATACGGGCAAGAGATCATGAAAATTCTTCCGAAGATGACTAATAGAATCCCGGAGTTCATCCTTGATCAACAGCAAGAGATTGATGAATATTCGAACGGGACAATCGCGCGCATATTCAATTGCGAGGTTCATATTGTGAAGGCCGAAGAATCCCGCGAGATAAAAGCAAGACAAGCAATTCCGGGAAAACCTGCAATTATTGTAACATAATGAGAGTTATCAGACATGATGAACGAACCAACATACGACTGGCCGGGTTGGCCGCTCAAAGAAAATCCCTTTGGAAAAGAATTCGATATTCATGCACGCGAACGCATGATTGCAGGGAGCAAAGAACTTCTTCCATTTATTAAAAAATATCGCACGGAAATTGGAAAAACTATTCTCGAAGTCGGACCATTTTTTAATCCGTTAATCACCCCAGAAGGATTTCCAGAAAAAGGCACACATATTTTTTACTGGGAGAATGATCGCCATGTTCTTGAATGGATTGCAAAAAAATACCCACAAGCAAGCCCCATCTATTGCGATCTGAATAGTATCGCCGGAGATTCATTTCTTGTCCTCAAAAAACGTACACAAGAACTTCTGCAAAAAATTGCAGGCAAAGAAAAATTTGATGCAGTCATTGTCTCCCACGTATTCAATTATATTGAATATAAACTCTTCCTTATTATCTTAAAAGATTTCATTAAAAAAGATGGGATTGTGATGACTAATAATGTCGTCGATTATGGATTACCTGCATATTTTTCCCGTACAAGGCCAAAGAGCATTCCGGAAACCATTGCAAGTGTACAAGAAGCAGGATATCACATTCTTGAAAAGAAGATACTCCCCCCGAAGAATCCTACGGCGCAAAAACACGATCGACTCATCATCATTGCACAAAATGGCAACTAAAAATAAAACACAAACAAGATACCACTCCTAAATAGTTAAATTTAAAAGCGACGTAGTATTTGATGCTCCATGCTTATCCATTATTCGATTGACGAATATATTCACACCATCGAACAAATGAGTATACGGGGAAAAACAAAAGATACATTTCTCGACACAAATATGTTTAACCCGCTCGCATATGACAATGGTGAGGAGATTGCACTCGATAAGAGGGCCGCTATTGAAAACATACTCCACAAGTATCCGGGAGAATACCAGATAATTCTTAAACAAGTAGAATCGCTTCATCAAAAGCTAGGTAAATTGATGAGTCATTCGAGTGTTGGCATTAGTCCGACTGTTGCAGAAGAATTATTCGGTCCAAAAAAGCTTGCATCATACAAGACTAATAAGAATGGGAACAGACAAAGAGATATTCAACGCAAAAAGAAAAATATGCAAAACGGATATCACGCCTACAAAGAAAATACTATTCACCAACAGAGAGATAATATTATCAACACAAGCATTACTGCGAAACGGCACATTGTTAATAACAATAGAACATCACTTGAAGCATTTATGCAAACAGGCGGGTGGACATACTATAAAATAGAGCAGGGACTCCATGAATCGTATCTCTTGCTATCAAAGCATATAGGAAAAATCCCCACAAATGATGACAAGATATTTTTCGAAATATTCAAGTATGCAACAACAAACGGAAGGATCATTAATTTTTTCACCCGGGACACTGATTTTATTACACTCGCCCACAAAACATTTGATCCCATCCAAAAAATATATGCGCCGACAGATTTCGAAATTAATATGTATTTGTATAGTAAACAAGAATGTATTCACTTGATAAAATTCGAATATACTCAAAGGACACGGATACTTGAAATGAAGGATCTGGCAAAAATAAGTCAACAAAAAAAATCTGAAAAAATATATGCACACCAAAGAATCACGAGCGCTTAAAATGAAAGAAGTGTGCACGCCTAAGGATGGATGATGTGGATAGTGAACAGTTGGTTCCTTAATTTCCCTCCCCTCCGCAACCCTCAAAGCACCCTTCTCAAAACTGAGGACTGCTCCATTCCTGGTCTGATCCGGTTCGTAAGGAAAAAAGTCAAAGAGGACAAAGGATCGACAGTACGTTAAGGACTGCCACTATCCATAAAACCGCTCCCTAGGCTTCGACCCTCCCTAAAGTCCGTTTGGAGTAACAGGCGAGGACTAACCGCCCAGTCTAGCACGAGATGAGAAATAGAATGGGATTTTTAAAGGTGTTCTTTTACAGACGTTGAAATTATTGTCTTAATAGCACAATAAGAGAAGGGATATACGTCACATTTCATTAAAATTAGTTAAATTTATATATTTGTGACGTATACCATATTTATGGTCAATATCCGAATAATCAATCAGGGAACAAAGAAAAATTACTATCTCGAGCATACACTACGGGTTGGTAAAAATTTTGAAAACAAGAGACAATATTTAGGCAATACTCTGCCAAAAAATATTGATGAAATAAAAGAAAAATTTCTTTATGAACTATTCACCGGATTATACGACACTACATTAGAAGCAATCAAAAAATCTTGGATTAAAGAATATAAGAAGTATCCGCAATCTTCAAAAGAAAAATATATTGAATCATTCATGATCAAATTCACGTATAATACGAACAGGATAGAAGGCAGTACATTAACACTAAAAGAAACAGCGGATTTACTTCAAGAACAAATCACTCCAAAACATAAGGCATTAAAATTTGTCAAGGAGGCAGAAACGCATAAGAAAATCTTCTATGAGATGTTAGAATTTAAAAAAAAGCTTAATTTAGCGACCATCCTCTACTGGCATAAAGGATTATTCAAGAATTCTGATCCGGAAATAGCAGGAATGATACGGAAACATCCTATAGCAATAGCAAGAAGCAACGTAGAACTGCCACTACCTGCAGAATTAGAAACATTACTAAAAGAATTTTTTACGTGGTACAATAAATATTATGGAAAAATAAATCCAGTACTAATGGCGGCACTAGTGCATTTGAAGTTCGTAACTATACATCCGTTTAGTGATGGGAATGGAAGGATATCACGATTAATGATGAATCACACGCTCAGTGGCTTAGGTTATCCGATGCTCAATATTGAATATACAAACAGAAATGCGTATTACACGGCACTAGAGCGAAGCCAAATGAGAAACAAAGAAGAAACATTCATATCATATATTATAAAAACATATCTCAAAGAATATAGAAAAAGAATCCAAAAAAACTAATTATAACATTCGCTCGTATCAAAGACACAATCTTGTGTGCATCTCAATGCTCCGCCCGCATATCCGAAACTCTGGCACGATTGTCCCTGCAGTGTTGTTGTCTCACATTGTTCGACACCGGCGTAGAGATATCCGTCCCCGCATCGCGCGTTCATATAATTCACACAACCATCAGTCGTATCATCATTACCATCAGTACACTGGACTTGTGCCATTGTTGGTGTAGTAATTTTTGGGACATCAACAACATTACCCGTGATGCTCGAAGATACTTCAGTATTTGATGAGGATGTTGCCACAATCATCGCAACAATACCGACAACTGCAACAATTCCTACAATCAAGATTAATGCATAATTTGTTTTGTCCATAAGTGTTACCTCGAATTCAGGCACTTGGTGATGTGCCTACTCTTTCAAGTGTAGATGTATTTATATGTTTATTGGTGTATGAACGGAAGAGTTTGTTTTTGCATAGTTTCTTACGGCATTATTCCATTCCATGATTTCGTTACAATTGTTGTATTAGTACCACTCACATATAATTGACATTGCACTTGACACTGATCATTACATCGCGCGATAGCTGCGCCAGCAGATCCTGTTTGGCCATTAGGTTCATTCCAATAATTTGATGTACTAAATAATTGCGCACATGACGTTTTTCCTGGTTCACGCGAATTGATGAGTAGTGCCCCATTCTTTCCGCCAGAAACCATTGTAGTGTTTGCGTAATCACAATATTCACCATCGTTTAATTTTCCATCACCACAATACCCTCTGGAAGATGAATCGGTGCTGGTTATATTAATTTTTGGACAAACAATTTCTCTCGTATTCCTTTTGCTATCAGTTATTATAACTCTTGGTTCATATCCTCCTGTCGTTTGTGTCGCATTGGGTATCGTAGCAGTTGATGTGGTACTATTTACTGTTTTTCCGTCTCCAAATGTGTATGCATAATGGTATGTTCCAGACCCGCCTTTTGCACTGACGCTAATCGTTGGTGCTGCTCCGATAGGATATAATATCGTACATGACGCTTCTATTTCTTTTAGTGACGGTAACCCTATTTTTACTGTAGTATTTGTTTTATAAGTAATGACGTTCGTAGCAGTATTTTTTTCAAAACCACAATATGCATTTCTGAGTTTTTGCGCGCTTCTCGTGAAACAATTTTCGTTCTTCAGGAAGTTCATAAATTTCTGTTTTGCTGCAGGATTTGTTTTTACTGCAGTTGCAATATCAGTATATGTTCCTAATTCGTTTGCAAGTATTGCAGCTTCCGGACAAGTTGCAGTACAGAGTTGTGACGCATCATAAAGTATGACTGTCGGGCTTATTCCTGGGAATGGAGCGATACTGTTTGTTCTTTGAATCCATGTTGTTTGCATATTTGCAATGTTTCCGGTATAGAGCCCTGCTTCTGCCTGTTTAAGTGGTGCACCACTACATGAAGAAGGTATTGTCGGGAATACATAGGTAAATACATATGTTCCATTTCCTCCGGTAAAGAAAGATTTTGTTATCCCCAAAATTTGCGTACTGGTAGTAGTAATCATACATGTTCTATTTTGATCATGGTAGTCTATTTGTACAATATTTGCTTTCGCGCAATCTGCGCCGCTAAATTGTATCGAAATATTGAGTGTGTTTCCTGTTGTACAAATCTTTTCATCGATAGCTCTATCTTGACAATCAATAGGAGTAATACTAAGACCAGTGATAGCACAACCAGTACTCATACATTGTGCTGAACAATTCACACTGTCACGCGGAAGACATAATCCGTCGCCGATCCCTGCACAATCAGTATCTTGCGAACAAACAGTTTTAACTCCTAAATTTGTCATACACCACGAGCCATAATCACATTCCTCATTTACTCCAAGACCATTGGGTGTATTGATGGTTTTATCACCACAAATACTACAACCAACATCTGCTACGCTGGCAGCACAATTCTCCTTGATCCCGTTACCACCACGGACACCACAGATCTCTGGAGCATTCGGATAAGTTGTTGCAGAATTATCATTACAGTCAAGACCATTAGTCGCGCAACCATAGATTAAACCATTTCCTGCCCTAAAACTTCCCACACAGGCAAGTGTAGGATCAGCATACATATCACCATCTTTATCACATGTTTCATCGATTAATCCATTACAATTTTGATCTATAGTGTCACAATATTCTGTTGCAGTCGGTTTAATTGCAAAATTATTATCATTGCAATCAGCAGGATTATTTGCATACCCTGCAGGTTGAGTGAGATTGAGTACTGAATTTGCAGGAGTACCGTAGCCATCACCATCAACATCGCGATACCATGTACCTGGTGTAACACACGATCCTGCACTACATGTCTGGCTTGCACCACACTTATTCCCGCATGTTCCACAATTATTCATATCAGTCAATAAATGAGATTCACAGTCAGCATTAGCCTGATCACAATTTGCAGTATTAGACGCGCATGCAACACATGTATTAGTAAATCCTGAACAATAATTCGTATTACCACAATTTGTTGTAGTGTCTGATGCAAGAGCATCATCACATGAACCTGTCGCACTACATGCATAATTCTTGATAACTGCAAGATTTTCACTACATGCCAAAGGATTTGTACCACATGATGCACCAGTACGTGCAGCATTACTACAACCAACACCAGTAGTGCACACATCAGTTGTACATCCATTATTATCATTACATCCGGATTGAGTACAACAACCACATGTTGAATCTGTTGAACAAGCAGTATTTCTGCAACGCTGTACTATCCCAGACCATTCGCAAGAAAATCCTGATTGGCATGCAGGGAATAATAATCCGCAAAGACTATTACATGAACCATCACCTTCTGTTCTACAAGTTGCACTGCAACCATCACCGCTTACTGTATTTCCATCATCACATTGCTCACTACCACCTAAACGATTATCGCCACAAATATTACATGTTGGCCATTCATCAACTGTTCCATCACAATTATCGTCTATATTATTACATGTTTCAGCTGTTGGAGTTCCAGGTGTTACACTACATACACCCCAACCTAGACCAGAAATACCATTACATACTTGTGTCTGCGTTCCTGTGCGCGTGCATGAACCATTACCAACAGTACATGATCGTGAAATAAGGGATAATTCATTATCAATCTTACTATCACAATTATCATCTACGCCATTACAGGTTTCTTGTTGAGGATTAGTTGCAACGCATGTACCCCATCCTGTCCAGAGACCACTTAACTGACAATTACGTGATTGCGTTCCAGAACAACTATTGATCGTGCAGGGTTGTGTTGTTGTAGCACCAGTACCTGCGCATGATGCGCCAGTATAAGTCCATACAGATCCTGAACATAATTGTGTTTGAGTACCACAATTAGGATCAGTACATGATCTTGATGCAGGAGTACCTGCACAACAACTTGCAACATCAAGAGGTTTAGTCGCTGAACATGTTCCATCGCATTTTATAGTTCCGGGAGTTGTAGTCCCACAATTATTTGGAGTAGAATTACAAGGTGTCCCATAATTAAGTGGCATCACCGGAGGAGTTACAGAACAAGTTATTCCTGTACCATCAACTGTACAGACCTGCGCGCCAGTATTTGTACCACAAATATTTGTTGCAGTACATACATCAGTAAGTTTTGGATTAGCAGGAGCCTTCCAAGGATCATCAATAATACCGTTACAATTATCGTCGGCACCATTACACGATTCTGAAAGAAGTGAACAGCACGATTGATTTGTACATTGTCCTGCACAATAATTTAATAATGATGAACATGAACCACTAACCCAATTATAATTAGAACCTTGAAGTGTACATGTCTGTGTCAATGAACCGGAACAACCACTAGCTGCAAGACACGATTGTGGTTGCGTATTACCAGTAGCTGAACAAGTTGCGCCAGTATACGTCCATGTTGTTCCACTACACAGAGCAGTAATTGTTCCACACGTACCACACGATGTTGTAGGCGCAGAACCAGTACATCCAGGAGCAGGAGTTATGGCATCGCAATAAGTAGAAAGTTTATCAGCACTACATTGAAACTGACCTTGAGCAGTAGCACCTAAATTATTGGGAAGAGAAGTACATACAGTTCCTGGAGCAAGTGAAGGATTTGGAGGTGCGAAAGCAGAACAAGAAGTTGAGAGTCCGTTAGCAGCACATAAATATGTTCCAGTATTTGTCGCACCACAAGAATTTGCAGAAGACGTACAAGCAGTATTTGGAGCAGGAGAAGGATTTGCAGGTGCAGCAACACTACCTGTTATTCCAGAACCATCATTGTTACACACCCATGTTCCAGAATTTTTTGCATCACAAGAATTCGCAGGAGAAGTGTATGAATCACCAAGTTTTGGACTACCACTCTTCCAAGGATCATCAATAATACCATTACAATTGTCGTCGGCACCATTACATGACTCTGAATTCAATGTGCAACATGCTGCAGCAATACATGTACCTGCACAATAATTTAATAATGATGAACATGAACCACTAACCCAATTATAATTCGAACCTTGAAGTGTACATGTCTGTGTCAATGAACCAGAACAACCACTAACTGCAAGACAGGATTGTGGTTGCGTTGTACCTGTAGACGAACAAGATGCACCAGTATACGTCCAGATTGTTCCACTACACAGAGCAGTCATTGTTCCACACGTACCACACGATGTTGTTGGAGGAGTGCCTGAACACCCATCAGCAGGCTTTACTGCATTACAATAAGTAGAAAGTTTATCAGCACTACATTGATAATAACCAGAAGCAGTAGCGCCTAAATTATTCGGAGCAGAAGTACACGCAGTATTCGGAGCAGGAGAAGCATCAACAGGCTTCTGAACATTGCCTGAGGTACTTATCTTATCTGCATTACATACATATACGCCAGTATTGGTAGCACCACAATTATTTGCAGGAGAAGTATATGGTGTGTTTGGTGCAGGTGATGCGTCAGCAGGTTTCTGAGCATTACAAGTTACGCCAGTTTGCGCAGTATTACACACTGTATTCCCGAGACTAGTCTTGCCACAATTATTTGCAGGAGAAGAACACACTTCACCAAGTGCAAAAGTTTCATCAGCACCATTCACACAATTATCATCAACACCATTACATAATTCAGTCGCTCCAGGATAGATAGCGGCGTTATTATCATTACAATCATCGCTTAGCACATTTTGACTAGAAACAACCACATATCCTGTTCCAGGAGATGTACTACTTTCCACTGCTGAACCAACATAATGTCCATCGCCATCAGAATCCATTTTCCACCAGAAAGTTTGTGGCCTCTTACATTGGGGAACACCAAAAACAACTTGACAAGTCCAACCAGCACCATAAACCACAGGACAATTCACATCGTTAGATGTTCCTATATACCCATTTGCATCACAGGTATTATACGTTGTCGTTCTAAGTGTGGAAGAATCAATACAGCTCTTTGTTTCTCCAAGTCTTGGTTGCGCCTGTGCTATACCTAATGCGCATGCTGTTCCCAGACCATTACATACTCCGGGTTGGATATAGTAAATATTATTTGAACAATATGAAGATGATGCACATGGACTACTTCCAGTCGATACTGTACCGCAAGTACCACTACATGTCGGAGAGATATAAAATAGTGTACTTGTACCTGCAGGACAACGATTTGATGCAGTACATACATTCCCGCAACTTCCACAATTACTTGTTGTAGTGATGTCTGTCTCGCAACCACTATTCGCATTACAATTAGCATAACCGTTAATGCATGAAAGACACCAATCTGATCCTACACAATTGGCTTTGCGATCTTCATCAGAATCCGTATTAAGTGAATTTACCGGTCCACAAAAATTTGGACTTTCACAACGTAGAACACATCGATTATTTATACACTCATAAGGTCCATCAGGACAATCAAATATTGCTTTTATACATTGCACGCAAGACCCTGAATAACATTTCGTATTAGGCGCATAACAAACATTGCCGCACCTGCCACAATTAGCAGGATCGCTAACAGTACCTACACATGCACCATTACATAATGTCTGACCTGTCGGGCATTGACAATTACCACTAACACAGGAAAGACCTGATGAACAAGCATTCCCACACCAACCACAATTCTGGCTATCTGTTTGAGTATTTACACATTGTATTTGAGTCCACACACCCGGGGAAACTTCAACACTACACCCCTGATATCCCGTATATGTTCTATCAATAATCGTTCTATTAAGAGTATAATCATAATGAGTAATTTGTACTGTTCCGCTCGGACAACTACAATAGGGTGATGCAAATACACCACCCCAAAGATCACAAATATATCCATTAGAGCAACCAGTGGTAGTGCATGAAGTTGCATCAGCAACACATTGACCACTCGTACACGTATACCCAGAATTGCATGTACCACAGTTCAATGTTGCGCTACACCCATCACTCCAAGAACCACAAGTCTTACCCAAAGCAGTACAAGTAGTAGGAATACAAGTACCACCACCACCACTACCTTCATCACCCGCAACAGCTGTAGCAGCAGAAACATAAGGAATAATAAAAATAGATAACATCCCTAAAATAAATAATAAAAAGAATAAATATAGTACGCGTTTATTCATCATCAACCGCCTCACACTACTTTTTATCAATCTTTAGGAAACGCATTTAAATAGTTAATGATTTCAAAGCAGAAAAATCAGAAGTTATTAAATAGTCCCTTTTTAGTGGTAACAACCGTAAACTTTATAAATAGTAACATCCTAGAGAAAGTATGGGTAAACTCAAGAATACATTATTGATTTTGACGGCAATTCTTGCTATGAATACTGCGCTCATGGCACAATCTTATAGAAATATTAATGGAACAATCAAATCAATATTCGACAAGAAACCTGCAAGCTACGTGACTGTGACTATTGCGGAAAAAAATAATCCTATTAATACACAGACGACAAGAACAGATAACCAAGGGCGATATAATCTACTCGTAACAGGAATAAAAGATAAAGAAAATACTGAAACAATAACAGGAATAGAAACAATAGCAGCAGAAGGAACAATAGAATACGCACTACCAAAAACAGCAAAAACAAAAATCACAGTATTCAATATACTCGGACAAAAAATACGCGAACTCTACAATGCAGAACAAAGCGCAGGAAGACACCGACTCTACTGGGATAAAAAAAATGATGCAGGAGCGCGTGTAAGCAGCGGGATATATCCATATACTATAGAACAAGAAGGAAAATTCAAAGCAGGAAAAACATCAATAGTACATCGCGAAAACCCACAAACACTAGAACGCGCATTACAAGAACAAATAAACGCGAGAACAGAACAACAACGACTAGGAAAAACAACAGGAAGAACAGAATACACAATGACTATCGAAGGACAAAACATCTGGGGATGGCAAACAACATTCTCTACCAGTCAGGATACAACAATAGATCAATACATAAAAGACAAAACAAACATGCCTGCGAGTGTGATGGAAAAGTATAATAAACTAAGCAAGATGGACCCTACACAAAAAGGTAATGTAAGAACTCTCAAGCCATTAACAGCACATTTTGTAGTCGATACACTCAATGCTGTACAAAAACAATTCTACGAAATATACAAACAAAAAGCAACACTCATCCAAAACGCTAAAATAAACAATCTCGACACAACGTATTTCAAAAACAAAAAATTCGAAACAGGACAAGAATATCCAAACACGCCGAACGGAATGCACCAAATAGGATTTGGAGACGCAGGAGGATTTGCAGCGGCAACAGTAGTAGACTTCAACACAACAACAGGAATAATAAACAGAGCAGCAACAGTATACGATCAAGCATATCTCAAAAGCGAGAATTTAACATTCGGGTTATATGCTATGGATGTTTCATTAACCAAAGAAGTAATGACAGGAGAAACATACTTCGGAAGAAACGACGATCCAGACTATAATGGACTATTCAACTCGGCAGTAGGAAACCTTGGTAAAGATTTCAAAAATCCAATCGATATCACAATGTTACAAGCACATTTCATGAATCCGCCAAACACAAAGTGGGACTCAACTAAACAAATGGAAATCGCACCGAGTTGGCAAAATTATCTCGGAAAAACAAGCGGAAATGCAACAATGATCATACTCACCAGACATGACGGAACAACATACACTGCACTAAGCAATAAAAGTCTAGAACAAGTGATGAGAGATAAGTATAATCCGTAATCCTAATTTTTTTAGAAAGAAAAATCAAGATTTTTGTTTTTCCTGGAAATATAAAATTATTTCTCGAGTATTCAACACGCGAATTCTTGATTGTGTTTTTAATCTCTTATCATTCGACCAGAGGATGCTTTTATGATATGCGAGTGCGCATGCGATGAATAACATATCATTGATATCGATAGGTTGAGCAATAATAATTGCTTCTTTAATGTGCGGTTGTATGACTGCGTGTGGTACGATTAATACTTTTTAAAGAATTAAATGGAGTAGATCATCGAATTCTTTTTCTGAAAGTTCAGATTTTTTGTATAATTCATCTTTATGATGTTCCATCTCGATAAATATGTATGATGGAAAGAGGAAGAATCCGTCATAATCAAGAATTATTTTTCTAGTTGTAGAATTTTTAATGAGTGCTGAAAAGAGTATGTTCGAATCTAGAACAATATTCATTTCATAATCCTCTTTGTAGCAAGGGTATTAATTTTTTTACTAAAATCTTGAACATCTTTTTCTGTAAGTTTGCTTTTTTTCGCTAACGATTCAGCCATGCGCAATGTTTCAAGTTTTTCTATAATCGCTTTACGCGCAACTTCACTCCATCGCACTTCGGAAAATTCTTTCATCTGCAAATGAACATCGTTTGGCATTGATAATGTTATATTACTCATAATGATCACCTTTACACATAAGTATGTGATAACACATATATAAATCTTTCTATGTTGCTCCTTTCTAGTGGTAACTTCAGTAAACTTTATAAATAGTAACATCCTAGAGAAAGTATGAGTAAACTCAAAAACACATTATTGACTTTAACAGCAATCATTGCTATGAATACTGCACTCATGAAATTGCTATAATCCGTAATAACCCTATTCCACAACAACAATCTTAATAAAGTTTGAAGGATTATAACTATTATGTCGCAGATCATTTTCTTAGGAAGTGGAAGTGATTACCAAAGTATGCAAAAGGGGCGCAGTGCAGGCGGGATTCTCCTCGTCAATGAACAGAAAATTCTTATCAATCCGGGAATCGGCTCAATCATTCAACTCGCCAAACTTCAAGCTAAAATCGAGGAATTAGATTTCATCCTTGCGACAGAAGAAGACGATATCTACACGAATGATGCAGCATATCTCCAGAAGATATCTCACGCAAGGTTTATCACTCCAAAGAATCCAGAACCAAAAAAGGATATTATCTTCATCCAGACAAAACTTGATTCTTTAGCATTTAAGATAAAAACACATAAATATATGCTCACGTACTTCACAACAATCACTTACACGAAAAAACTTGCTGAGGAGTTGAAAGACACCAATATCATCATCAGCGAATATTCGAGCAGAGAACATACATTAAGCAAAGAACAAATCGTAGAATTAGTACAACAGATCAATCCTGAACTGTATATCTTAACAAACTTTACTCATGATGTCAAAGATCCATTAGAAGTAACGCGAGAGATAAAGAGATTGCTCCAAGAAAAAAACATTCCATTCAAGACGCAAATCCTTGCTGCAAAGGACGACATGATCATCAATCCTGAGTCATACAATATTAAATTGAAACAGAAGAGTCTGAATCAATTCTGAGAGGAGAGAATAATTCCGAGCATAATAATCGTCTCGCGTGTATACGATTCGGAGCGCACTTAAATAGTATGCACAATCTTACTATCCTAAAGCAGAAGAAGTATTTTAATATTGTGAATTAGAACCGGAAAATTTACGGGGTATACGTGTTAAAAAGCGAAAGGTATATAAATAACAGAACTACACTATTATTATCGATTATAATTTCATTAATCGAGGGGCGAAAACATGAAAGTTGTAAAACTATCCAATAACGTGTTAGGAAAACAAGAAGAATTAGAGAAATTTGCTAATTTGTCTAATATGTGTTCGTAAATTTATTATTTCTTTTTTATTATTGTGAGGGGGTTATGGATTCGATACTAGGATTACCTTTAGTTAAATATCGAAATAAGTATTTAGTATATTTAGGGTCTACTAAAGAGATAGTTGAATTTGACGCTACTCAAACTAAAGAGCATATTGCAGGAGAATTAAAAAATTTATTAAAACATAATTCGCTCCAAAATCCATTAACACATTTAGCTGATGCGGATACTTCCTATATTGCATTCACCCTGACAAAAGCATGTAATTTGAAGTGCGTATATTGCTTTATTGATGCAAATAGCGAGAAAACAATATTAACTAAAGAAACAATTATTGCAATTTTGTCAGATAGAATTGCATTAAATAAGAAAAAATATGTTCTAAATTTCTTTGGAGGGGAACCATCTCTATGTTATCCTACAATAAAATCTATAGTAGAATATTGCAAACAATTTAGCGATAAAGAGTTCTCTTTTTCAATATCAACCAACGGGGTTTTTTCGCAAAAATTTGCAGATTTTATCATTGCAAATAAATTCATCATTAATTTTAGTTGGGATGGTTTATATCAATCGAAAAACCGGCCATTTGTTAATGGATCATCTAGTGTTAGCAATGTAGAAAAAACCGCAGCGTATCTTGTCAAAAATAACGCATTCTTTAAAGTCAGGATAACCATGACTGCACCGATGTTAAAAGAATACAAAAAAATTATCGATTATTATGCTAAATTCGGTGTGCGATTCTTACATGCAGAACCGATATTAGCTGCGGGGCGGGGAAAAAATAATTCATTTGTCTGCAATCCTAAAGAATTTTCAAAAACATTTGTAAAAATGATTAAATATGGTAAAACGCGCGGAATGACTGTGTTTAATCTTGTTTACACCCATTTTTTATTAGAGACTCCTATTACTTGCCCAATTTTTAAGGATGATTTTTTTGTTATAAATCCCGATGGAAGCGTATCAAAATGTTTTGAATGCTCATATGCAAATCATCCATTAAGTAGCACATTTATCGTTGGAATGTTTGATCAAAAAAAGAATAAGTTACAACTTTCTGCATCGAAAATAGCACATATTCATACGTTGTATAATAAATTATTACATTGTAATTCTTGTAGTATAAAAGTTGCCTGCGGGGGTGGTTGCTTAGATCGCGCATTAAATATGCCTGCTAGCGAACCCTCACGTTGTAAAACACCTTATTCTTGTGAATTATACTTCCATTTACTTGAAGAACTCATCAAATATTGGTATTCTGAAGGTAAGGTCAATGGCTAATTATGCTATTTTCTCCGATTTTGTAGAATCAGGAAGCCCGATACATATTGGGATCATCTATGAAATGGTGATGAGCGATATTATCAAGAAATATTTTATAAATAATCAACATCTGTGCAAGTATATTTATGGACTGGACGAAAATACGTGCGCTATCCCGCGCGATGGTGCTGTGGAAGAGCATCTTTTTGAATATCGAAATAAAATGCAATCACTACTTGATGTGTTAGCACCTCATAATACTATCACTGTTAAAACATATTCTTCAGAACATATTGCTGCGGTAAAAGATGCGTATATGCTCTTAAAAGAACACCACGATTTATATGTTGGAGAGTATCGCGGGGATTATGATCCATTAACTGGTTCATTTATTAGTCAACGAATACGTAAAAAGAACCCTGTTGAAACTATAACTCATTCCGAAACCGCAGTCTTTTTTGATACTACTAAATATTCTGATGCAATCATAACTGCGCTAAACGTCATACACGTATTTCCTGAAAGTCGTAAGATCGAGTTACGTAATAGTATCCGGGAAGGTTTAAAGGACTTTTGTATTACCCGCAATTCAAATGTGCAAGGAATACTTTGTGACGGATCGCGATTATATTCGTGGTTTGATGCATTAATCGGATATATTCAACCAACCGATTTGCACTTTGCCAATGACAAAACCACCAACATTCATGTGTGCGGTCCAACGACATTACTACCACATCTCATTAATTATCCTGGATTATTAGAGGCATTAGACCAGCCGTTACCTAAAGACATATTATTTCACGGCTATTTTCAGACTAAATTCAATACTACTTTTGACAGCATACTAAAAACAGACTCAGCAGATTATTTACGTCTCTACTTATTTTACAAAAAAAATCCTTTTAATAATTCAACATTTACTGAAGATGAGTATGTTGCATTCAAACGACTTGTGCATAATAAATTTGCTCCGTTAAAAAAATATTTCGCCCAACCTGTTGTTAAACTTTCTAAAGAAGAATATGTTACACATGTTGTGCAGTACGATAACGCAATGAATCACTATCGATTAGATAAGGCTGTCGACGAAATTTTTAATATTTCAAAACAACTCAGGGTACTTGCACATTCGAATAATTGGGATAACTCTTATAAAACAACTCTTTTCAACGCCCTTGATTACATGTTGACGCCTTTTGTTACTGATCAAAAAAATAGTATTACTATGCTTATGACAGGTAGCACACTATGAAGCATCAATCATATATCGATATTCGTGATCTTATCCATGTATTAGATACAGTTTGCTCTGCAAAAACTTCTAATACTAGTATTACAAGTAAAGAATTACAAAATACACTATTGCTAAAAGGTTACCTCCGAAAAAATAAATCCGGTTTACAAATCACAAAAAAATCAGAACAACTACTCAATAAGTATTTGTTATCGAAAAATTCTGCTCATTCAAAAAAACCGTATGCGGTCATCGATTCTGTTACAATACAATCCTTTTATAAAGATCTACCTTCTGATAATGAATGTATTGATCAAACTCGTGCAACAAAGGCGACAGCTTTTGCACGAACGAGAATTATTGCTCAAGAACAATATGACCAAAAGAATGCCGTTGCAATATTAGGAGATTCTGATTTTAATTCATTCTGGCTTCATAAATTCAAGATGAATAATATTACTGTTTTTGATATTGATAAACGCGTTCTTAATAAAATACGCAGTGCCATGCCTGCTGTTCGTACTGTTTTTGCTGATTTTAGATTAGACATGTCTATGCATACTAATACATTTGACGTCGTTATTATTGATCCACCCTATAGCCTTGAAGGATTAAAATTATTCCTTTATCAATCATTGCGTCTGCTGAAGAAAAAACCCGGTCGTCATATTTACTTGAGCATGCCTAATTTTCTAGAAGTGGATTATTGTAAACATACTACAAAATACTTGCTTTATGAAATACAAAAAATCATTATTCGATGCGGATGCTATATTGATTTTTTATATGACGAATTCAACACATATGAAAAAGATATTTTACTCCGCTCGTCATTTATTCGTATAACCACGACTGATTCTTTTAATGTAAAAAAACAGTTCACTACAAAAAAAGGCATTTATACTAATAGTACTCCATATCGTAAGTATATAAAAAATTCTGATGTTATTGTTCAATTATGAGTATGTTGAAATATTCCATTATCCATAACTAGTTCTAAATCAAGAATGATGGTTGGCTTAAGAATAATGCAATCGACGTGTATCTTGCTTTTCCATGTAGCTTTCGTTAATGTACTGATTGGATCGCCAAACGCCATATGAAATGAAGGAAATTTTTCATCGTGTAATGGTTCATACAATAATTGCGGGATGTAGATGTTTGTACCAATAGCAACTTCCCCTACTCGATCTCCATTATTGCAACTATACACCGTTTTTTTAAATGCAGTAACGAGTTTCTTATTTTTTGAGGATATAGCGACGATCCGAGAATTCTTTATAACTATTTTGAGCGGAGTTGCTTGTAGTGATTTTTGGTCGAGGTGTACAAGATTGCCTATAACGCCATCAACACATAATACGCCGTTAACCTGTTGCGGGCAAGTAAATACTTCTCCTGCTGGAAGATTTCCTAAGCCGCCCTTATGAAAGATTCCATCATCAGCAACAAACGTATAGTTGGGGTTGAATAAAATGGTTAAATTTGTTCCTGCAGCACTCTGTATTACCATGCTTTTTTTATGCAACATCTTTTGATGGATCTTACGGGTAAACTGTGCAACTTTTGTGTAATCTACAGATAATCCTGATCTAATAATTGCATCATTTAATCCCGGCATATGTACGTGTGTAATCTGATATTTTTTTACTAAACGTAATAATGGTGACGCAAACGATTCATGTTCGCCAAAAACCCATTTACAGCCATAGATTGTAATCGTACATATTTTTAGTTTATTTGCCATTGCGGGAGTCATGATTGCAGGTCTTGAATACATGTCAAGTACGTGTTCATAATACACTATTTTTTTTTCAGCAAGAATTTTTTTTATGTAGGTAAAGAAGTTTTTCGTTTGTGAATCATAAATAAGCAAAAGTATATCGGTTCTTTTTACGTGTAAATTAATACTCAATAATTGTTCCGCAGCGAATAATAGCTTGTTTTTTTTCATTTGCAATAATATACTCAACTATTAACATAATTAGAATTGATACTTTATAAATATTATTATATGCTTGCAGTCTTGTTCAAGTACGTAATTACTTTACACTTTTAACTTTTTGATGTTTTTCTTCTTTTCGGTGATACTTTATGGAAAAATTGACCGAAAAGAAGCGTAAGTGGACTATTCAACAGTTTCGTGCAAATAAGAGTGCAACAAGCATTGCACGTGTTCAAAAAGTAAGTCGACAAATGGTTTACTATTTGGCTGATAAATTTAAACGAAAAGGCATCTTAGCTTATGTGGTAAAGAAGGTCGGTAGACCTCCTTTGCCATTAAACAAATCGTTTGTTAAGAGGGTTGTTGATATTCGACGTCGTGATGATTATGGTGCAGAAAAATTACATTATGTTTTGAAAAGAGCTGGTTTTACTGCTTCTCAACGTCAAATACAAAAAATTCTTGATACGGAAGGATTGACTGAACCCTGTGTTAATCGCAGGAGACAACGCACATATGTTCGTTATCAGTGGCCAATTAGCAATTATATGTGGCATGTCGATTGGTCGGAATATGAAGAAAAACAGTAAATATCTTCTTACTCACGGACCACACTATCCAAAAATATGTCCGGTAAGTGCGGACCCCGAAATCAGAAATGCCGCAATACAAGGGATTAAACGGATTCGTCCCAAATAATTTTGATGAATGTATTATCTGCGTTATCTCCTTCCTAATTTCTGAGACTGATTTTTTTAGTGTAAAGTCTATGTCCTCACTTATTCGTGAATGGTTGAGAAATATTTTCTGAAGCGCTGTTCCGCCTTTGAAATATATTCCCTTTATATCTTTTAAAAGATAGAGTATTCTTGTGATATAATAATCCTTAGCGAGAAGCGTCTCGTTAAATGAAGTTTTTCCGACTAAGTCTGCAATAAATTGTTTGTCTACTTTCTCTGTCTGTACCATTGTTTAGCCTCGTCTTTTGAAATAATTGCGAAGGGATGTTGTTCTATCGCTTTCTTGACTCCACTACGTATTTTTCGAACAGTTGTCCGGTGAAACACAAACCGCATATTCATTATATTATAAGTGCCTTGTCTCTTTGTAGTATAT
Organism: Candidatus Woesearchaeota archaeon; assembly: GCA_041658255.1. Lineage (GTDB taxonomy): Archaea > Nanobdellota > Nanobdellia > Woesearchaeales > UBA9642 > UBA9642. The sequence continues at coordinate 145,634 of JBBAAQ010000001.1, read as the reverse complement.
ACATCTATCTGCGCAGGTATTTGTTCTGTAAGTTTCCAATATTTTGCTGCCGCCCATCCGCCGATAACATAATCTTTGCCATCACATATCTCATCTGCAAGAATAAAAGGATGTTCTGACCATCCTCCACTACGCGATTTTATTGGTATAAGATAATATTTTTCGCGGTTTATCTTGATAACCCGACCTTTTGTTCTCAGCCCAAATATGAAGTCAGAAATGTGCTGTGGCGTTTCGAAGAATTGTTTGATGGTCTCTCGTGTAAAGAAATACGTTTGCTCAAATTCGAGATGCGCAATAATTTCAACTTCCTTTTTTGAAAGACCTTTCACATTATCACCAAAATTGGATATTTGGCTATATTCGTGTTATGAGTATTTAAATATTGCGGCTTTTTGATACGATAACCCATCTTATGACATCTATTTATCCGAGAAAAAAGAACTCATTAAAATAGGTTACGCGTGTATGTCCAGTGGGAGTGATATATACACTCTCGAATTAAAAAATTTTATAAACACCAATAATTATAAACATACTCCGATGCAACCACTCGATCTTATTATTATCTTTGCATATCTCATCGGATTATTCATCTTTGCGATTTGGATCGGAACAAAATCTAATCTCGAAAATTATCTCGTTGCAGGACGTAAGTTCAAGACATTCTTTCTCGTCTTTACCATGGCTTCAACCATGATTGGGATGAGTACAGTCCTGAGTACTGCATCTGCATCGTACAGTTCAGGGATATCATTTGCGGTTTCAGGATTATTCGTCATCCTTGCAGGATATGTGGTTGTCTATTTCTTTGCAAAAAAGATCAAGACATTCGGAGATACCTATAAGGCGCATACCATGGGTGATTTTTTTGCGCAGCGCTATTCGAATCGTGTACGCGTCATCGCCGGCATTGTCATCATCGTCGCATACCTCCTCTTCTTTGCAGGATTACTCCTCGGACTATCACAATTATTTCAAGTGTTCGGAGGACAAGGACTTTTTATCTCACTTATCTTCGCACTCATCGGGGTAGTGATTTATACTGCAATCGCAGGTATCAAAAGCGATTTCTATACGGACATCGTCCATTTCATCGTCATGTTCATCACCCTTGCAATAATCCTACTTCCCTGGATGATCATCAAGAGTGGGGGAATCGGCGCAATCATGAGTAAACTTCCTGCAGGATATCTTAACATCTATAATTTTGCTGGCCCGTCATTCTTCTGGCTCGTCATACTCTTCGGCGCCCCAGTATTTTTAATGTATATGGAAATCTGGCAACGCATCTATGCAAGTGCAGATTTGAAGACAGTGAAACGTACATTACTCTATTCTGCGCTCATCACCATCCCATTCATCGTCCTTGCAGTAATTATCGGACTCATCGGAAGAATACAGCTGCCAGGAATAAATCCAGACAGCGCATTACTCCTCGTCATAAAAAATTATCTACCCACTGGACTTATTGGTCTTGCAGTCGCAGGACTCATCGCAACAATCCTTTCAACACTCAACACAGTAATTATGGTCATCAGTGCAATATTCATCAAAGACTTCTACATGGGATCCATAAAAAAACATGCGTCAGAAAAACATTATCTTAAGGTCGGACGCATCATCACATTCTGCGTCGGAATCAGCGGAATTGCACTTGCGTATATTTTCCCAAATTTTGTTGAACTTGCAGTCGCAGCAAATGGCGGAGTACTCATCCTTGCGCCAACAGTCATCGGAGGATTCTTCTGGAAGAAATCAACAGAACGTGGAGCATTCTGGTCAATACTTTCAGGATTTATCGTACTTGTTGTATCCTACCCGTTCCTCGGAAAAATGTCCTTTCTCCCTGCATGTGTCGTATCACTTGCAAGTTTTATTGGATTGTCGTTGATGAAGAAGGGGAAGAAAGCTAAGAAGAAAGTTTTGACGATTTAATCAATTCCTTATTAATCCCTTCAACCCACGCCACCAGTTCTTTTACGAATCGGTGTCTTCGCTCTTTGAGTTCTGGATTTAAAGAATTAATAATTTCGGATTTGATTTTTTCAACATTAATGCCATCCCATCTTTTTACTATTTTTTTCATTCCAATAATCGGTTTCTTACCGTCCCAATTCACCGGAGAACAAAGAAAACCATACGGTTTTAATTCTCTGTTCCACGTAATATCGATGTCGACAAATTTGCCTTCGAAATTTTGGATTTTTAAGAAGTTATGTCCATGAATCCATTCGCCCTCTTTAATAATCTTAATCAAATTTGGTGGTAATTTTAATCCTTGTTCACTATAATAGAACGTGCAAACAACCGGCTTATATTTAATGCGTAATTCATCAAGACATGCTTGCAATAAAAGATGTTTTCCCTGACATGTCCCTTTTCCCTTCTGCAAAACTGTTTCAGGAGTTCTTGCCTCGCCCCAAGGAATTTTTGCAATAAGATTAACAATCGAGATTAATTGTTGCTCTTTACTCATTTCGTAGAGGCAATTATTTTTAAGATAGTTGATAATTAATTTATCTGTACTCATGATATAAAAAAGAACGCATTCTTAATAAATGTTACCGCTTTTTACAGCAGCAGCGTTATCGCCCATCCGATCAAGCATCCTGCACTGACAAATGGCATTGCGGGATAGAATTTTCCTTTCTTTGCATAGAAGAATAATAGTCCGAGTGCAATCGTTGTTGTCAGAATAATGATTGATGAATGCATAAATGCTGTAGGTTTTGTGAGTCCTAATCGCAGCATGCCTTCAAACACCGCACCAGTAAAAATAAGTGGGAACGCAATATCTCCACCACCGAGGATTGCCATTTGTAGAGTTGATTCTTTTGCACTCTTTGCAAGGTGCGGCAATTTCATGGATTTCAATCCTGATGAAGATGCAGTGGTTTTACTATCCCTCATTTTTGATGAAGATGTATTTTTTGATTCTGATTTTCTCCTATAAGGAATCATCAGTCCTGCAAACACATTAGATTTTGTCTGAAATTTTGCCATGGTAATCATGTGTTTTGATTTCCAGACTGCATACATATCATAGAGTGAGATAATGAGTAATAAGATGATCGCCCACAACACTGTGAAGAGTGGAACAATGAGTAATGCGATTCCTGAATAGACTAAGACTTCAGTAATATTATGGATAAATACATTCGGCCAAAACACCTTCCAGATAGTCAATGCGAGTGCAAGTCCAATCGCGAGGCCATATGAAAAAAATAAGTTATATTTGATGAGTACACCAAGGGCAATCGCACTTGCAATCCAGACAGCAATAAAATACCATATCTTCCAAAGACCTGTTTTTCCAAATCTCGCGAGGAGTAATACGAGTAATGTCCCGATAATCACTCCGATGACTACATAGATTAAACTTTCTGCGCCCGTGGTATCAGGACGGGCACCGACTGCAGTATCATCATGCGCAACAGTAATAATTGTCGTATTCCCTTCAATCGCAGTATTCACCTGCGCATCCTTCATAATAAGGAAGAGTCCGAATACTTGTGCGAGGACAAAAAATGAAAGCAAAATAACAGTTATTGATATGGTGTGTTTCATTTTTTACGTTTATCCCTCAAGTTCGTGATGATTGCAGTGATGACAGGGATAAGTGAGGTCGCCATGATAATAATGATGACGATTGAAAAATTTTCTTGAACCCAAGAAATGTTTCCGAAAAAGTATCCCACCCATAAGAATAGTCCGACCCACACGATTCCTCCAACCACATTATACATAAAGAATTTCCAGTAATCCATTTTTCCAATGCCCGCAAGGAACGGGGCAAATGTTCGAATAATGGGGATGAATCGCGCAAGGATAATGGTCTTTCCACCGTGTTTGATAAAGAATTTTTTCGTTATAGAAATATTCTTTGCATTGATAATATGCTTATATATTCTATAAATCATGCTACGAATAATCACATTTCGTATATTCATAAAATACCGGAGACGTATTACTACATGAGAATCTCTTTTTATCCCGCGAATATCAATCTCATATCTTTTCATGAATTGCGGTCTTGCTCTCAAAATTTTTCGACCGAGATAGTGCCCAATCCAATAATTCATGGTATCGCCGAGTATTGCCGCGAGTGATAAGAGGATGAAGAGGAGCCAGATATTGAGTGAACCGATTGCGGCAAATGCGCCGAGTGCAAAAATGAGTGAATCACCCGGTAGGAAGGGCGTCAATACTAAACCTGTCTCAAGAAAAATAATCAAGAATACTACAACATAAGTCCACGGGCCAAAATATTCGATGAGTTGACTCACATAACGATCTAAGTGGAGTACATAGTCGATGAGTAGTTGAAAAATCCCCATCGTATTGTGATTTTATCTGTGTTTAAAAAGTTTCGTAAAAGATAAAGAGTTGATGAAAAAAAGAAAAATACAAGAAAAATTTGCTATCGCAAATCAAAAATTTTTAAGCTGTATAAGAGTATTCTATACTTTATATACAATAAAAAAAATTATGAATACGACGCTAATTCCATAATCGTTACGCCATAATTCGAGACTGCTTTTACCGGGACTGGAATTGTTGTAACATACCAATACGTGGAGTCTGCACTCGCATATTTTAGTGCATCAAATGTCCCGAGTGGTACAGTAACCTTTTCTGAACCTGCGTAGATATATTTGACTGCAACAGCAGATGCTTGCGCAGAATTCTCGAGTGGACATGAAACAGAGGTAAGACGGTCAGTATCTTGCACCCTTTGAATAAACGCCATTTTGAGGCAGGAAAATTTTGTCGCATCAAGCCAAATACGCGTCGTTACGCCATTTGATGTCGAATCTTGGACCCATACGGATGCTCCATAGAGCGTTTCAGATTTTACACTCGATTCTACAGTCGTATTTACATCACCATCTGCAAGTTTCGTCGTTAAACGATAGGAATATGTACTTACATCACTGAATCGGTATAATTCTCCATATGTTTTTTCTGTATCGACAGGAATGACTGTTGTTCCTGTTTTAGTGGTTTTACAACCGACCACCAGTACAAGACCACCTACAAGAATAATAATCATTATTGACATAACTGTAAACTTCATGACAACCACCTCTCAACATCTACGAGCGGGCATTGTATAAAAAGTTTTCCCTTTCCATAAGGCGTTATACAAGAAATTTAATTCTGTTTCACCCGTACTGTTTCAGTCATCATTTTCGTACTTACGTATGCGAGTGCATCAATATCAGGATGGTATAACTCAATCATGTCAAGATCCTGACGGGGAAATATTCTTCCATCTTTAATATTCGCCCCTTCGATTAATGATTTTTTTATTTTAAGATATTCTTTTGGCGCTAAGAAGAAATCGACATCACCGACCTGGGATCGGTAAATATCCGGTTTACGTATATACAGATGTGTATAGATTGTTTGCGGGACATCCCCTTTCGCCTTGATAATAATGGGTTTATATAATTTAAAATATTTTTGATTTGGATTGCTAGAAGGTTCTGTAAGTTTTTTTCTCATTTGGATAAGCTGATTGTATTCTTTTTCGTAGTGGCAAAAAATACCGATATTCCCCGCATTAGGAAGATATCTCCCAAATGTGTGTTTACAGAGTGTATGACAAGAAAAATGCGTGTGCTTTATAGCTTCCAATAATTGAGAAATATTTTTTATGGGACTGAACCGATATAATCCTATTTTTTTGGAATTCACACTTATCTCAACGAATCGTGCTTTTAATAGTTTATTCTTTTATTCATCAATTCGTTTCTTTGAAAAAATACCGCGGTCCCTTTCGGGGTTGTCGGAAAATAAGCTTCGTTTTTAGCATCGCTCGTGTTTGTTTTGTTAATTTTATGGAAAATGTTGCCATTTGCAATTCTGCAACACTTTCTGGAACTGCTGTAGAGAACACTCACCTTGAGATGCTAAAACTATTTTCCGACAACCCCGTCTCATTCAATAACTATTTAAATACGAACAGCCAGAAGAAAAAAGAGGTGAAGTAAAATGAAGTATGCACATCTAAGCGCAGGATTTATGTTGACCAGTATCATCGGATTTTTCGTCTCAGTCTATTTTGTGATGAAACTCTCAGAGACCTGGGGATTCACATTCGCACTCTTCTTTGTCATCATGTTCATCTCGTCAATCATCAGCATGACGCACGCAGATTTCACAAAGAAAGAATTCCAGGAAGAACTTGCAGTCCATGAAAAGATTGATAAGAAGTTATGGAAGAAAAAGTAAAGTCGGTCTAAATTATTTTTTTTATTAATTGTGCAACTTCGGTATCTTTCTGCCAAATAATCTCAGCCATACGGAATATTTCTGCTTCGAATAAATCCTTTTCTCTAAATGCAGCAATTCTTCTTAACCGTTCAATAGATCGGATAACAATATTAATATGATGTCCGTAATAATTATACACATATTCCCCTCGAGTATATTTCTTCTCTACCGCAAGCGGCATAAATATCAGTATATCAATATCAGAGTCAGCACGGTGATTGTTTTTCGCACGAGAACCATAAAATACTGCCGCATTCATAAATGGTTTACATGATAAAAACCACTGCTTTTTCGGCAATACATCCGCGATAAATGCATTCAATAACGTTATTGTTTTTTTTCGAGAGAGTGGTAGAGTCATTGCATTCATAGTTTAAACACATCCTCGCCAAACCCCTCGTCTTGTTTCGGGAGCGCTGATGGGTCTTCGCCGCCGTGCCACGTCAATCGCGGTCGCAAGCGCATCGGATACATTTTCTCGTTATTATCATCGAAGATGATTGCAGCGCCTTTGACGCGCGGAAGATCGTCAAGTTGTTCAACGAGTCCTTCACGCATATAACTTTGCATTAATGCACCGAGTGCTTCTGTATCCAGTTTTGCCGTGATGCGATGCGCAATCACCACATCAGATTGGGTCATAACATCAGTATGGATTTTTCCGGGCTGCTGGGTTGCAAGGATAAGAGATATTCCCGGCTGTCGTCCTTCACGTAAAATCGTTACGAGTGGATCTGTGGCAAGTGTTTTTCCGTCGTGCGGCAAGAATTCATGCGCTTCATCAATGACGAGCCATACCATAGGAAACTCAAACTTCTTTGTCTGCTCTTCACCGAATAAATTAATGGATTTGTGGATCTGTGCATATTCCTCGTCTTTACGTGCAATCATGCGTTGGATGAATAATTTTTCTGCGATAAGTCCAACAACAAGATTCTTAATATTCCAGGAATTCGGCATGGTCGCATAGCAGGAAAGATCGACGACAGTCACTTGCCCGCCTTTTGCAAGATCTGAAAGTGGTGTTGCACGATGCGATATCGGAGTTGCAACAGTAGTTTTTTTCTTATAGTCAAGCGAAGACTTTTTTTCAGGTTGAAGAGTAGAAGAAACTATTTGAGTTGTGAGTTCTGGTTCAAAAATTCCCCAATTGCGTGCATTAAAGAATAAGTTTTTTGCAGCATTTCGGGTATTACTGTCTGCTTCTTTATCCTGATCGATCATTGCAACAATATCCGTAATCGCATATTCTATTCCCTGCGTTTCATGACGATCTTTAAGTGCATAAATTATTTTTTCGATTAAGACACCAATAGGATTATTTGATTGCACGCCAAAACTCATACACCAGTCTCCGGCGTCAAGTTCTAAGGGTTTAATAGAAAAAGGATAATCAGTCGGGATACCTTTTTTTCTGAAATCATCAAAAAAACCAGTCGGCGTATAAATTTTGACATCAAGCGCCTTTCCGGAAAGCCCCCATTCATTGAGAAGTCCTTTATCTTTCTGATTCGGATACTTCATGGTCCAATAGATACCCATGGTATCAAGGAGTATGACTGAAATATTATTCTTGATTTCAGGGGGGAGGTCAGAAATGCCTTCTGCAATGACGCCCATCGTGTACGATTTCCCCGAACCCCTTTTTCCCACGACGAAGAAAACATGCGCACGGGTGACATCAAGAAATATGTTATTACTCAGGCTTGTAGTCCGCCCCATCTTCACATAATGTTTACCGATAAAAACAGTGCCTTTATCACCGAATTTTTCCCTATCTGCTTCGTTACGCCCCACAATGATATCGAACATGACTTCACATATTCTAGACGCTATATATAAATTGTTATTAACTAACAAGTAGAAATCATAAGGTATTCACAAGAGTATGCGCAAGAATATGAATCGGAATATAAATTAAAACATAAACTTGAAAAATTATTTACAAGAAAAATTTGCTATCGCAAATCAAAAATTTTTAAGTTGTATAAAAGTATTCTATACTTTATATACAACGAGGAGAACGAAAATGTATCCAATAATAGATTGAAATACCTAATATCCCGGTAATACAAATGATCCTGATAATCCATATATATACGCGTTGTTCTGGCGTGAAAGATACAGAAATAATTGTTGACCAAAAATCCTGCATGGATGCTGGCTTCCGGGCAGAAGTATTCAAAGAATCATTCACTGAATCATTCTTCGCACGAGAATAGTTAGTGTCATTAAGGATGCGAAATACGGGTGTTATACGCGATTTCGGCAGGGGGATTAATGATTGTGAAGGAAGTTCGAGTTTCGTACTTGTTCCAATAATAAACATACTCAGACCGGGGGATTGAGCGACATAGTAATATGCAGTATCTGTTGCATATACGAGTGTGGTTTTGAGTTCAATCCACGCATTTGAAGAATTGCCAGCAGATTGTTGCAATCGATATAATCGCACATCTGCAGGATTACTCGTATACGATTCTAGAAGAGATTTTGGAATGCTAAAATTGAGTGATGCATTAATAATTTCTCCATCTGATAGTTCTGGATGATCAATTGCAAATACTGCAAAGGGCACTCCAGTAAACACCGTATTGGTAGTGGTTATTATTTCAGAAATCGCACGCGAATCAGAATCATTATACGTATAGACTGTAACGGCAACAGTCTTTGTACCATTAAATAATACCTGCAATCCTGTAAGTGAAGTTTCATTAATCGTCGTCACATTACGCGCAAGAATTATCGTAAATTCTTTAGATACATTCGTAAAGACATACGCGGCAGAAGTAAACGAATGACTAGTATTCGCGATTACTGTCCGAATAAGCGTATCTGCAGGAATTGACATATTACGCACAGTATTATTCACAGTATTATTTATAGAAGGCATGGTGCTTGTTATACTACTGCCCCCGCCTCCACTTCCTCCACCACCGCTGCTATGACGGGACGGAGGCGTATACGTAAATGATGCGCTGATATTTGCACTATTTCCTGCACGGTCAACGCAGGAAAACATCACTGTATGCGACCCTGAATCAATATCATCAACAGATTCATAAAATGATATATTCGTTGTTGTTTGCAATAGTACAACGCTGGCAGTATCAATCGAATAATTACAAGAACCCTTTTCATTCAGCGAAATATTGAGTGGTACCGGCAGCTCCGTATAAGTTCCTGTGGGCGCATGAACGGTAATCGTTGGCGGCGAGTAGCGTAATGATTCACAATTATTATCAAAAATATCAGTATATGCAGCTTCAGAAACACCAAAATAGTCAAGTATCGTCGGTGCAATATCGCATTGCGCGCGGGTATGATTATCACTTGCAAGTACGAGGAAATTATTATTGGATAATAACGGCAATATTGTCGTATCATTATTGCGTACCCCGTGTCCGGTAGTATTACTATTCCATCCATGATCTGCAGATACAATAATTTGAGTTACTATGGAATTCGTGGAATTGCCGCTGAGATTTGCAGATTCCAATATATCAAGGAGCATCCCTATCGCATCATCAACAGCAATAAGTGATTCAACATACTGTGTAGAATTATCCCCATAGACGTGTCCTGTGCAATCGGGAACACCGTAATAGACTACGAGGTAGAATGATTCATTATAATACTCATTAATGAAATCTGCTGCAGCCTGAGAAACATTTTGCGGGTATGAACACGCGCCACTATACGGCCAATTCGTCCAGTAGGAATTAGTGGTCTTATTCCTCCAGAAATCAACTTCAGGTTTTGCATTGCTTAAGATGCCGTCAGGAATATAGAGTGTTTGTTTTCCGTAGACGAGGCCTGTCTTGATGCTGGAATTGTATGCTTTTAATCGTTCAAACGTTGTGAGTCCGTTCGGGATAGATCTTGTATTTTCCGGAACATACCAATTATTTGAAATTGTTGTATATGTTTCATTAAGTCCTGTATGCAATTCTGCATTTCCCGGTGCAGTCTCTGTTGCGGTATGGCCGGTGATCTGTGCAGTACCCATCCAACCGTCAGTTGCAATAAGCCGCATCATATTGGTAAGATTTCCCTGTGTATAGAGCCTATTGAATGCTGCAAATTGTGCTCCATCAATTCCTATAAGGATTACTTGTTTTCGTAAATAATTTACTGACAAAAATGTTTGATTGATAGCAACACTCCATTCATAAGATGCTGTCGAATGATTATTTGTGATATTGACAGTAACGATGTGCGTTCCGACTGTCCAATTTGCTCCCTCAAATGTAAATATTGAAGTATTAGTTGCAACGAGTTCTGTATCAACATACCATGACGAATTCAGTGCATTCCCTTCAAGGTTAATAGCAGTATAATTTAGGATGAGCGAACTATTTTTGAGGATGGAATACTCTCCTGGCGTAGGAGTTACTTGTGTGATGATCAACGAATTATTTGTGACAGTTATTGTTGCGTTTGTACTTATAGAAAGACCGTAAGGATCAGTTGCAGTGCAGGTAATTGAATGATTGCCGATAAGCGTATTGTTTGCATAACGCGTATAACGTGCATACGCCGGTCCGCTGTCTTGTAATGCATACGCAGTATCATTGCAGGAAAATATGAGCGTGTCATTGTCCGGATCTGTGGCATTGATAAGAATGGTGATATTTGTTCCATTTAAGAAATAAAGCATTGTGCCACCAGTCTGATTCGTGATGACTAAATTATTCGGTGCACGATTATTATTATCAGTTACCGTAAGTGTAAATGATAAGGGAGCTGTTGCAAACTCATACCCATTGATGCGGATCCATTTTATTGATGTTGTAGTATTGCTTTCAACATACTCATAGGGTAATCCCGCAGCCCATCCTGCATAGACATCAATATTGCCTGAAGCATTGTATACATATAAATCAATATCATCAGTAGGATTAGTCCAATTAATACGTATGGTCTCATTACCTGATTTAGGATTATAATATGCGTAAGTAAATACATCACCTGTAGAATAATAAGCTCCACCACTTGTTGATCCACTATGCAGTAATTGTCGTGAAACATTAACGGTGTATTGGAATGGTATAGTAATAACAATAGGAATTGCATACTGCATTGGAATAGTCACACTACTATTATGTCCTGTACCATTAAGGTGGAGTATTCCTGCATATGTTGATGCGTATACAGCGGACGTATTTGTAAATATGCACGAGATATTAAGAGTAGTACTGCTCGAAACAAGAATACTCGCTTCTAATGGAATAGCGCATACTGATGCATTAAGTATTGCCCCTGTATCGAATGCGACTAAATCATCCAGTGTGATATTGAATGTATAATTGAGTCCTATAGATTGCACAGTTGTTGCATCAAGAGCGAGATTAAACGATACTGATCGGTTAGGAATAAGGAGTAATTCTGCACGATCTGTTGATACTATAGATCCGACAGTATTCTCGTTTTGGACACTGATAATTATTCGGGGTTCAAATATTGTTAGTGCATCAACAACCCCTGTACCCTTATCATAGACGCTGCCGGTGATTGAGCGTGCAGCATGCATCAACAATCCCCGAATAATTCCCGGGCTTAGTGAAGGATTCTTTTCACGCAGGAGCGCAACAACTCCTGTAACATGGGGGGCGGCCATACTTGTTCCAGTAAGTCCAAGATACCTACCGGGGGCGCAATTAACGCAAGAACCTGTTGGGACAGTACTGATAATACCGACGCTTGGCGCGACAAGTTCTGGATCGAATCGTCCAAATGCTGAAGGACCAGAACTAAAATCTGCGATACTATCATCACTCGTCGCTACCGTATTATGATCATCAATGCCGCCAACAGTAATTACGTCACGTGCTGCTGCAGGAACTGCAATTGTTCCTATCCCCAAACCATCATTTCCTGCAGCAATAACAACAGGTATTCCGGCAGCAATTGCAGCGTTAACTGCGCGCGATATGACATCAAGACCACTATTCCCTAAAGGATCATAAGAATATGATGCACCAATGGACATGCTGATAACATCTGCATTATGGTCTATTGCCCATTGCAGTGCATTAATCATCGCAGATGTTGCACATTCTCCTGCAGCATTGCAGACTTTTAATGCATAAAAATTGACATCAGGAGCAATTCCGATAAATGATGTAGTCGAATCATTTGCACCAATGATTCCTGCAACATGGGTTCCGTGACCATTATCATCAATAGGGGTTGCCGTATTATTTACAAAATTGTAACCGTCACGGACACGACAATTACTTCCCATCATTGTACAATTTCCTAAGGCGGGATGTGTATAATCTATTCCCGAATCAATAACTGCAACAGTAATATTGCGTCCAGAAACATTATACGTGTTTCTCGCTTCATTTGCACGGATTGCATTGGTACTTACATTCAGTGCGAGTATTGGCCTGGGATCGCGGATTGCCTGCAGATAAAACACCGTATCAGGATAAATCGTGAGACGGGTACCGGATTTTTTGAGCTTTTCTAATTCTGCAATTCCGTTCGCAGTAATTGTTCCTGAAAATCCATTAATGATAGAATATTCTGTGTGGAGCGTCAACTCTTTACCCAATGAATCAATGATGCGTGTAGGTGTTTCAGAAACAGGTGTCGCTACTGCTGCACGTGCGCGGGAAGCAGATTTCATAAGTGACGATTGCACTCCGACAATCGGTTGAGGCTTTTCAATGACGACAATGACTGCCATTGGTTCTGTACTCGTATTAGCACTAAGTGCAGTCTTAAGGGTTGACGATTGTGCAGCTACTGTAAAAACACCTAATATGCAGAGTAAAAATGTTAATGCAATACGTATCTGTATATGCGACATTAATCTGCGAGTCAACAATAACCCCCTCTTTGTATATATCTGCTGTTTCACCAAACACCCTTTAGTATCACAAATAGTCCTGCATTAATAAATATTCTTAAATGAAAGGCCCTATAGAAAATGTTAGTCGCCTTAAGATGAGCATCTTCAAAATATCATTCTAAAAATGTTTATAGAATTCCAAATGGTAAACATTTTCTTCAAAAAACATTAAGAATGCGAATGGCGACTACGAACGAAGTGAGAAATTCTACAGAGCCCAAATGAAAGAGTTTTTCGAATAAATGGTCCAGCGCTCAAAATTGTAAATTTTGGCGTCCTAAAAATTTAGGAAATTTTTATGACATCAATGTGCGAGCATCTACATGCATTACATTCAGAAATTCTTGCAGAATCGTCAAAAATGAATTTTTGATCGTGATCAGAAATTTTCAATTTCTGACATGCAAATGGCAAGAATTTCTCTCATTAAAACAATAAAAATGCGAGCGATGCTGAACGCGAAGCGAATTATTCGAAAAACTCCAAATGAAATCAAAAAGATTATATATCACTATATATCTAGAGAGATCCATGGAAAAGGAAATCAATGCAATCAAGGAACGAAACAAGAGGGTCGAGGCAGATAAGGCTTGGGAAACGAGCATTACTCGCAGAGCAATCATCGCTGTTCTTACCTATATTATTATCGTCATCTTTCTTATGATTATCAATATCCCGAACCCATGGCTTAATGCGCTTGTTCCGACTGCAGGATTCATGCTCTCGACACTGACATTATCTGTTGTCAAGGATTGGTGGCTTGAGAATGTGTATAAGAAATAAATTCTCGCGAGATAGTATAACGTATATGATACAGATACATTTATAATTTCACAAGTATTTCTCTACTTTAGAGGGATTATCGTGGTAGATATTAACATTCTTATAAGTGAGTACTTAGCATATTTTAGGAATGCAGTCGAAACATCCATCGGGGATAAGTTGTCAAGTTTTACGTTTACAGAATATGCGAAGAAGGATTTTGGAATAAAATGGAACAATCATTTGGAGTCGAAAACAAACGAAGAATTTGTTAATAATTTTCTTCATGGAAACTTTCTTGCATTTGACATAATTATCGACTGTGTTTTAGCATCTTATAAACAAGAAAATATCGCAAATGATGCACGGATTTCAGAGGAGATTATTGTCAAGCGAAACGCAGTACATCCACTCAATACAGGAAACAATTTTATGTTCTTAAATAATTTTACACATTATTTTACCGGCCCATGGACGGATTGGTATATCGATCACGTAGATAAACAAGCATTTGATCTCCATAGAAATCGTTATATTGTAAGCTCTGAGGAAGGATTGCCGGGAGCATTTTATCATGCGAGATGGAAATCTCTTAAGAACAGTGCTGATGGTTTTGTCAAACAGGAAGAAAAAACATCTGCGTGGATCGAACAAAATTGCGCTCAAGGAGTATGGTATCCCAGAAATCAGGAAGCAGATCTACTCACACAAAAAATCTACACACACCTCAGAAAACAAGGTTTTACAATCCATGACATTTGCGCATAAAACAATCACATATTCTCTTATGAACCCTATCACTACGAATATCAAGAATTCTATCTAGTATGATGCGCTATTAAAAAATTCTTCATCAATTCCTTATTCCGCACTTCAGGATGGAAGAGCGTTCCATAGAATGGTTTTTCTTTATGCGTTATTGCTTGTACGCAGTCTGTTCGTGCGCTGACGATGAAATTCTTCTTGAACACTACATCCTCGACAATAATCTTCTTATGTAAACAATAAACTTCGCGAATTCCTTGTATCCCTAAAAATTCTTTCTCAAATAGAACGGATTGCAATCCGATCTCTTGTCCATCATCAAGTTTGCATCCGAATTGGAGTGCAAGAATCTGCATGCCGCCACAGATTGCAAGGACTGGTTTGTTAAAATCATCTTGCTGCAAGAAATCAAACGCATCGAGATTGTTGAGATATGCAAAATCATGCAGTGAGGTACCACAGATGATGATCTTCTCTGCAGCATCAATAATCGCATCAGTCAATTGCGTGTAATGCTTCACTATATATAGTGTCTGCGTCTCTTTCACGATATCGATGATTGGCTGCACGAATTCTAAGTAATGCATCTCTTCTTTGCAGATGTTGATGAGAAGGATCATAATATATATAATAGGAATGGATTTAAAAAAGTGATTACTTATTATACAGAGATATTATCCTCAATGATTTGCTTGTCAGAATTAATAAAGTTCATCAACCTAATAAGAGAGGTACATTTGTTCCGGATTGTTTCTGCAAACAAGCCAGGTATTCTGCGAACTTTTCCTTTTTATCCGTACGCCGACCATACGCAAATTGAACTTTGCTACCTGACAATATCTTCTGTGATAGCTTCGGCAATTCCACTGCTTTAGAATAGTTAGGCAATGCATCTAGCACAAGCAGTGAAATATCCTTCGTACTGCTCTTAATATAATTCATTGTCTCTTCTATAATAGCATATTCCCGTTCGTGATTCATAGACACATCAGGAAATTCCTGAATAATAAGATCCGGCTCCAAACCCGAGATGTTATCTACCAAAGAAGCATTAAGATAAAAAGGCGTATATCCTGATTCATTCAGCCACGCCCAAATACTGTTATAATAATTATTCTTCTCCCCAACAACGACTGCTATTTTATCCATATTAATATCCTCAACCCCTACTACGTGCCGGTGCGTTCCAGTATTCGTCAGTCAAATATTTCATGAACTTCTCTTTTTCATATACCATTTCATCATACGAAAATTGAACCTTGCTACCTGACAATATTTCATGTGATTGACGCACCAGTTCCATCGCTTTATCATATTTAGGCAATATATCTAACACAAGCAGTGCAATGTTTTTCTTGCTATCCTTAGTCAGATGCATTATTCTCTTTGTGAAAGCATAGTCTGCTGCAGGACCCATCCTGCTATGTGAGAATTGCTGAATAACGAGATCCGGTTGCAAATCAAGGATGTTAAATTTAGGGGTTTTTATCTCAGAAGTTTTAATATAACTGGGCATATATCCAGATGCCACCAAAAACTCTTTAATAGCGTCATAATAATTCTTATTATCCCAAATAACGACTGCTGATTTCTTATCCATAGTAAAGAGAACGATACCCTGTTTAAATAGTTTATCTTTTCTTAATCACTGCAACATAGATACAATAACTATTGTGCTTCACAATAGAATAAACAATAATAGAACGATTTTAACAGCAAATACCACTCATGGCATCAATTTTTTATTAAACTGCATCAACGAAATATCAGCGAAATATTTATATACTTGCAGTATCGGTATGAGTGTATTATGGCTACGCCAGTGTTTAAGGTAAAAGAGGTATCGAAGGCTTATGATCGTCGGATTGTTCTTGATGATATCAATCTCGAGATTAACGCCGGTGAAATCTTTGGGATTATTGGCGCATCAGGGTCCGGAAAAACGACTTTGCTTAATATTCTCGTCGGATTTCTGAAATCAAACACCGGTGAAGTATTATTCCGCAGAGAACATCTTCTTGAACATAAAGATTCACAAATCTTCAGGTCTGTACATAGCCATCATGAGGAATTAAAAAAGGTCATCGGCATGGCGAGCCAGACGTCCTCATTCTATGATAATTTGAGCGTCAAAGAAAATCTCCTGTATTTTGGAACACTCTACGGGCTTCATCGGGATACACTTAAATCCAATATGATAACACTCATTAATCTCATGGATTTACAAGGCGCTGAAAACCGACTCGCAAAAAACCTTTCTGGCGGTATGCAACGAAGACTTGACATTGCCTGCGCGCTCATCCATGACCCAAAAATCCTAATCCTGGACGAACCAACTGCGGATCTTGACCCGCTCTTACGGAATCATATCTGGAGACTTGTACGTAAAATCAATAAACGTGGAACAACAATTGTTCTTGCCTCACATCATTTGACAGAACTCGAGAATCTCTGTTCACGTATTACAATTCTTAAAGAGGGAAAAATTCTTGCAACAGGAACACCTAATGAAATTAAAGAACGATTCAGCAAACATGAAGAGATCCATCTTGAAACATTCCCGGGAAATTATAATCTCATCGCGGATATTGAAGATAAGGACATCATGAAGGAAATCGCCCAAATTGAGGATCGCGGAACTAAACTTGTTATTCATACTTCAAAACCTGAACTTGTCCTGCAGGAATTAATGAAAAAACTCGATAAACATAAAGAGACCATTATTGATCTCAAAGTCACAAAACCCACACTGGACGAAATATTCATTCTTATTACTGAATCTGCAAAAGATAAAGAAGAAGAAGCTGAAGACGATAAAGAACTCATGGAAGAAAAGACTAAACTTGTCGAAAAAATGAGAAAAGGCGCTAAAAAGAAATCTGAAGACGAGAAAGAAGAAAAATAAAAAAGATACGTAACGATGAAAAAAATAATTAAAATTGTAGGAAAAAATCTTAAATTATTGATGCGGTCAAAGACATCCATACTCGTCGTCATCTTCGGACCGCTCCTCATCATGCTCCTTGTCGGTTTCGCATTCAATAATCCGACTGCGTCAAAACTCAATATCGGGTATGTTGCACCTGAAAAAACCAATCTCACGAATGAGTTTTTGAATGCACTCAAAAGCAATACTAATTTTGCAGTGATTGAATACGTGACTACAGAATCATGTACGGACATGATTGAACAGGGTAATGCACATGTCTGTATCATCTTCCCAAAGGATTTTGCGATCAGCAATAATAAGACGAATGAAATCGTATTCTATGTTGACCAATCACGTACCAATTTCATTTATGCAGTTATTGAAACGGTCTCTTCAAAAATAGATTTCACTTCTAATAAACTCAGTTATCAGATGACGAATGATCTCATCTCGACAATTGAGAGCGCAAAGAAGACCAATAGCGAAAATCTGCTCCGTATTATCAAACTTAAAGCAGCAACTGATGACCTGACGAAAACACTTACTGATATGCAGACAAAACTTGGCAGTCTTGATTTGAATAAAAGCAGTTTAAGTACCGGTAATGCAGACACTCAACTCACTGCAGTAGAAACTGATGTTGCTGCGCTTAAAAGTAAGGGCCTTGCTATTATCAGCGCAAGTGAGGATTTTCTTGACGATGTAACAGTTGACAACTCATCACGACAGAATGTATTTGAGGACGAACTCGAAACATACCGGGCACAAATTACCAATCAATCAAACAAGACCAATGCGGATGTCGCAGCACTCAAGAGTTCGATTGCTGCAATGTCAACTGATGTTGATAAACTCAATAAAAAACTCGATACTGTTAAAACCACTACTGCAGACACTACCACAAAAATTACTGCAATGAAGACTAATCTTGCAGAAATCAAGACAAATCTCGAGAGTATGAAATCGTCTGTTGAAACACTCAACGCGCAGATTAACGCAATAAAGGTTACTTCTGCAGAAAGTATCGTCAATCCGATTACGACGACAATCAAACCGGTAAGTACAAAATCAAATAATCTTAATTTCATCTTTCCCTATCTCATTATTCTCATCATTGTCTTTATCAGCATCATGCTCTCGAGTAATTTAATCATCATGGAAAAAACGTCAAAAGCCTATTTCAGGAATTTCACCACACCAACAAAAGATCTCACATTTATCATATCAACATTCTTGACGAGTATATTCGTAAACATTTTACAACTCATCCTGATACTACTACTTGCATACTACTTTCTTGAAGCAGGTCTGAGTACGAATATCGGATTTACCGTCCTCCTCATCTTTGTTTCCATTGCACTCTTCACGATTATCGGAATGATTATCGGATACTTCTTCAAGAGTCAGGAAGCAGTTACTATGGCATCAATTTCTGTGGGAAGTGTCTTTCTCTTCCTCTCAAATTTAGTCCTCCCTGTCGAAAACATGTCTCTTGCTGTTCAAAAGATTGCGCATTATAACCCCTATGTTATTGCATCTGAAACACTTAAAAAAATCACGATCTTTAATGCAAAGTGGCCAGACATACAAATGGATTTTGCATTCCTTGCAGGATACATCATCATCGGAATCATACTCGTTCTCATCATCCAAAAGATGAGTAAGATACAATATATCAGCAAAAAGCCAATGAAGCATCTCTTGAAAAAGGACGATATTGTCGATAAATACCTCAAACTCAATTCTGGAGTACTCGTACGTTATGAGGCAGAACTTCTTGAAGAATTAAAGAAGATGAGCGACACTTCATTCAACGAATATGTGACAAAGACAAAGAATGATTTCGAGAGCTGGCTCATCCTCAATAATAGGAATGCCCTTGCAAAGAAAGTTGGCGAATGCAAGACCCGCGAAGAAACCATTAAAGTTCTTGAAAAGAGCGGGAAGAAATAAAGTGTTGTCTAATTCTTAACTCGAAGATACCACTAACTATATAAACCTCCAACTTAATCTCTCTATATCGAGGAAAACATATGTCTTCTGACCTACAACTATTCCATGCATTTACCAAACAATTCAGTGATCAAGAGATCAAAGGAGTCCATAGTATCGCACGGAATTACTTTTTAGTCAATGATGATATCTGGGAGCTGCGCGAAAAGATCATGCGCGACCCTTTTGCGACAGGGATATTTTTAGGTGAGGCGCAAAAACATTTCATGCCAAGCCCTGCAGCAATCGACATCATTTCCCGATTTGAAGATGCGAACCGCAAGAAAATCTTTATCAATCCGAAAGCAGAAGGGTTATTCTTATGTGGACGCAGTGTCCTTGAAACATCCATCGTACGCAACCCAAACCAATTAAAAGAAGGACTTGTACTCGTCCAGAATGCACGCAATGAAAACCTCGGTTACGGACTTTTCAAACAGGAAGGAAAAGATTTAGTCATCAAACGACTTGTGGATAAGGGAATGTATTTGCGGAGCGAGGAACGGAAGAGACCGAAGAAAGAGTGATCGGTAATGAGAATTCTCATCATTGATAATAACTCACTACATCTTGACAAACTTATTGCACAAATAAGACTGTTTTCTCAAACAACTCCGACGGTGAAAAAGTTTGATGCAATAACACTTGCAGATTATACGAATTATGACGGCATTATTCTCTCAGGAGGTTCAGATATTCTTTCGGTTAATAAAGGATCTAATGCCGTATATGCGTCTGAAATAGCATTAGTAAAAAAATATAAAAAACCTATTCTCGGAATTTGCCTGGGGTTCCAAATTATCGCACACACATTCGGTGAGGCCCTAGAAAAAAGAGAAAAACGTTGTGGAGAAGTCATCATAACGATCAAAAGAAGGGACGTCCTGTGCGAGGCTATTCCAAAACAGTTCAGCGCATACGAAGCGCATAAATGGTTCCTTCCCAAAACAACATTCTTAACTACGCTTGCAACCTCGTCAGACGGTGTTGAAATACTCAGACATCCCACGCGAAACATATACGGTGTGCAATTTCATCCAGAAGTAGAAATTGAAGAAAAAAATGCAAAACTTATTTTGAAAAATTTTATTGAGCAGATTGTAAACAAATAACAAGAACCATAATTACAGCACAGTATGAAATTCTATCTCATTTTCTTTCAATGCCTTGATTGCGGGAAGTTCTTTTCCGGAGATGTATTCGAGGCTTGCGCCGCCACCGGTTGAGACATGCGTATATTTTTCTTTGTAGGGCGTGACTGCGTCTTCCGTATCCCCACCGCCGATAATCACGACCTTTCCGGATTCTGCAAGATACTCTGCAATCTGCCGTGTCGATTCTGCGAATTTTTCGATTTCAAAATAGCCGAGTGGACCATTCCAGAAAACAGTCTTCGACTTTTTAATATAATCTTTGAATACCTGAATTGATTCAGGACCAATGTCAAGACCGATCTGTTCTTTAGGCATTTCACAATCAGCAACAACAGTAATTTCACTGTCATTTTTGATCTCTTTTGCAACGAGAACATCGTCGGGTAGGATGATTTTTTCGTTATTCAACAAGAATTTTGCTTCTGCAACAAAACTTTCTTCGTAAAGACTTTTACCGACTTCAAATCCTTTTGCTTTATAGAATGTAAACATCATTGCGCCGCCGATGAGGAGGTAATCAACTTTTTTTAAGAGTTCTTTGATGACTCCGAATTTTGTTGAGATCTTTGCGCCGCCAAGAATGGCGATGAACGGACGTTGTGGATTGCTGAGATCAAGATTTTTTAGTTCCCGTTCTATAATAAAACCGATGCACCCCGGCAAGAATTTTGTTACCCCAACAGTCGACGCATGCGCACGATGTACTGTTGCAAATGCATCAGTTACATATACATCCGCGCAGGAAGCAAGCTTCTTTGCAAAAGTTTCATCATTTATTTCTTCTTCAGGATGAAATCTCGGATTTTCGAGTACAACAATTTTTGCATCGGGAATCTTTATATCAATACAATCATCCAATTTTACGACAATCATTCCCAGTAGTTTTTCCAGTCGGAGCGCCACCTTATCCATCTTGAATTTGTCAACAATTTTTCCCCCCGGTCTGCCTAAATGCCCTATGAGAATAATCTGTTTGCAGTTATGTTCAAGGATGTATTTAATAGTTGGAATGAGTTCTTGAAGCCGAATATCTGACACGATTTCTCCTGTTTCATCAATTTTTACATCAAGATCTGCTCTGAGCAGAACACGTTTATTATCCAAATTCATTTCTTTAATTGAACGCATAACAAATCACCTCGAAGGCAATATGTATAGGCGCACAGAGAAGTTTAAAAATGTTTCTCCAAAAAAGAATAAACTTTATAAAATTACTACTCTTACTTAGTTACATTGAGGATAGAATGATTTCAGATACAATGCTTAAAAAGCAGGAACTGTGGAAAAAATTGCAACATATTGTTCAGATACCACTCTACGAAGCGTTTCCAAAAAGCAAGGACTTCCAAGTCGATCCTGAAATCCAAATATCTTCAAATAAAGGCAGAATTTCATTTGAAAAAGATCTCGTCCATGCGTGTATGAATCTTGATCCTGAAACTGCGCTTATTGTTCCCATAAACTATAATACACTCATCAGCCAGCAAAGTAAGCATATTTTCATCAATAAAGATAAACCCCGAAAAAAAGTCATTGAAGATAAACTTGCATCAGAATTATTGCTCCAAGAAAAACTCAGGGATGAATACTATCAGAACGAAGGAAAATTGCTCGAGACAATCACCGGCGTTGCATATGAAGCAACGAATAAGCCATTCTGGAAAAAATTTATGTTCTCAACAGTTGCAGAAGCGATACGGCAGACGGATGCAGCATATCCGCTCAGCGTAACAGAATATCTTGATCTTGAAAAAGATGTTATTCCGATGTATAGTTTTGAAAGATTAGAACAAAAATCAAACGGGGAGTTCGGTTTTGATTTTTCAATGACCAGAAGAGAACGCACAAAATTCGTCAGGAAAGAATTCTCAGAGAAAACTAATCGTGAACGATATTATAAGAGGATGACTGACAGCTCACGAACAGTTTACGTTCCGAATGCGACACTCCG
This sequence comes from Candidatus Woesearchaeota archaeon, assembly GCA_041658255.1. GTDB lineage: Archaea > Nanobdellota > Nanobdellia > Woesearchaeales > UBA9642 > UBA9642. The sequence goes on along the minus strand of JBBAAQ010000001.1, from coordinate 122,937 downwards.
CAGCTCACAACCCATGACATTCCACTATCTGCCTGTTGAAATCTCAGATAATCCTTACACAGACCTTTGCGGGGAATCGTTTTGGATATGGAGGGACTGTTCAACAGGAAAAGATATATCAGCAAAAAAAGAGTGGTCCACCCAGGAAATCCTTGGATTTATGCTCCTCGAAAAAGAGGAAAAAGAACATCATGAAAAACGTGCAAAAGAAACATATATTAATGCTTCGCCATTCCCCCGATTCGATCATGAGACATTACATATATATGAAGCAATAAGAAATCAGATCTTTTTTATGAACCCGTGGGGAAAATATGATCATGTTTCTCTCCGCACACAGAATCACATCTTATTCAATGCATATGTTATTGGAGAGATACCGTTGCTGCAAAGCAATTCATCTGAAAGAAAATGACACCACCCATCAAATATGTTAAACGTGAATTACGATACGCTAGAGAAAAGGGCCAGATGATCGACAATAATTATGCAGTAAAATGGTATTTTTTAATTATTAATAAACCAAGCAAAATACGTGAAATTAAAAGCAAAATAATCACACAATTAGAAAATATTTTTGACGAGCAACAACTCGCTAAAGGGATTCTTGAAGGAAGTAATGGCATACAGTATGAAGCGTTCAGCCTAGAATCTCTGAAAGGATATATCCACTTTAATAAGATCTATATTGGTAAAACTGAACAGAACAAATATAAAGTAAAAATAGATCCGCAACTCAGCGAGCGAAAAAAACAGTTCAGTCTTGAAGATTATATCTTACGTAGCATAGTATACACGCCTAAAAAATAAACAACTTTAAAAATTACTCTCGTATTCTTGGTGTCATGGAAAAGAAAATCACGACTCCGCTTGCGCATACGCAGGATGCACAGAAAACGCCGGAAAACACCGGAAACAAAACAACACCTCAGCACCCTCTTGCATCAAAACTTTCATCGTTTAATATATTCGAAAAAGAATACGACATTTCGCCTGAGGACACGACACTTAAGCAGGTATTACACCGCATGGCTGATCGGCTCGAATTCTATGAGAAGATCATTATCCAAATCATGCAACCCGAAGAATTCTCTGCGCTCTATGAATGTTCGGCGTTTTCTGACACAGAAAAATCTAAACTCTTTGAACTCTATAAACAAATCATGATTATCAGTAGGGAGATTCTGCGATCAATCGTCGAAAATGAAGAAAAGGATATGATTGCAACCATTGACTTTACGCATATAGAGATCTCATCACTCAAACCTGATATGCTCCAAATCATTAAGAAAATGAAAGTATCCTGGAGTGCGATTGCAAAGAAAGGAAACATCGGGTATTTCGGATAGAAAAGGAAAATATATATGTTGGCGTCAATGTGTGAGCATCTTAAACCTATTACTCTCGAAAAATTCTCAGGATTGCAAGTGGAGAATTTTTCCTTCGATAAAAATATTTAAATGCGAACGACGCTAACATTTAAGAAAATTCAATAAGGCAAACATTATGAACATCATCATCTTTGGACCACAGGCATCAGGTAAAGGGACACAATCTCAACGTGTTGCAGAGCATTACCAACTCAAGCATCTTTCGACTGGTGATGCATTCCGGCAAGAGATCAAGAAAGGAACAGCACTCGGCAAATGGATTGATCATACGATCAATGTTCTTGGAGAACTTATCCCTGACGATAAAACAAACGAAGTCATTTTTGCACATGCAGAATATTTCAAGACCGGGATCGTTCTTGATGGATACCCGCGCAATGTTGCACAATACGAATTCTTGAAATCCCATTTCCAAATAAATGCAGCAATAGAGATCACACTTCCTGAAGATGAGATCATTGCACGAATATCAAGTCGGAGAGTGTGTACCCAATGTGGTGAGGGATATAATCTTATCACGTTAAAGCCGAAGATTGATGGAGAATGTGACAAGTGCCATTCGCCACTCGTCCAGCGAGATGATGATAAACCTGAACAGATCAGGAAGCGACTTCAAATCTATTATTCCCAGACAACCGCAATAACACCACTCTATCACAGAGACGGGATCTTCTATACGGTTGATGGTAATAAACCCATCCCCGAGGTCGCTTCGGAAATCTTCCGGATTCTTGATGGGTTGAATAAAACAACGTAAATGTAAAATGCGGGAAACGGTCCTACTTTACACTTTTTATTTACGATTCTTAAATATAATGTGGAAAATAGAAACCTTTTTAAAGTTGCATCACGTATAACTATCATGGTCTCGCCTTATGATGTATTTTACATTGTGGCAAAGAATGGAAAAATACGTGTAAATGAAATAATTAGAGAACTCGGCAAAGACCGGAAGGAATACCCGAACATATTCAATAACATATTACTTCTTGAAAAAAAGAATTTAGTAAAAAGAAGCGGCAAGCATATCGTCATAGTCAATGCAACATCTACGCAAGAATTATTCAATCTTATCTCCTTCTCTTTACGAAACAGCATCAACTATAACATCCTATTCAAGTCCAAGATGCTCTATTTTTTAAAATATGCGGCAAAAAAGGAATTCTTCACCATAAACGATATTAAAATCCATCCCGAAACATTCCGATTTTATACTGATGCATTATCGACATATGGCCTTCTCATCATCGTATCGAGAAATCCTTTGAAATGCAAATTGTTGAAGAGTGAATACATAAAAAAGATCCTTAACTATTTCAACATAAAAACAGAGTTTTACAAAGAAAAGAACCGCTCACACATAGTAGATATCACACGTGAACTCAAAAGATACCGTCGCAACATGCGAATAGATAGTCAATCCCTTGATATTCAAGAAAAACATCGGGAGATAGGATTTATCTATTCAAGTCTCAGCCTCGAAGGTAATCCATTAACGCTTCCTGAAACAGAAAAATTACTCATAAAAAATATTGTGCCAGAAGATCAAAAGGCAGAGTTCATCGAAGAGACACTCAATTATAAGAGAGCCATAGAACAGATGATCATAAACTCGAAAAATAAAATTGTACTGAGCACCGCGCTCATATTACACTATCATGCAACTGCAATGAATGGAAAAGGGTTCGCCGGAACATTCAGAAAAGAAAATGTGTTCATAAAAAAAAATCCCTTATTTGAGACGAGTGATTGGAAAGATGTAGAAAGAAAAATCGATAAACTCATGAAAGAGTATATCTTATTTGAAAGCACGAAAAAGAATATTGCAGAAATAATATCTTTTGCAGCATTCTTTCATAACGAATTCCAAAGAATACACCCATTCCGGGACGGCAACAGCCGAATCTCGCGATTATTGATGCTGCATATATTGCGGATGCATAATATCCTGGTTTTGGAATTACCTATAGGATATTTTGATTCCTATCTTGATTTGACTAAACGGTCGAAAAAGCGTGATGATAAAAAATTCTCCTCCCTGATAGAAGAGATTGTGCTTACAAACCTGAAAAATCTTAATAATAACTTTCTGATGCAGCTTCGGTGAAAATGTCTTGAGCGTCAAGTCGCGAGTATCATCGGAAATCTTCCGGATTCTTGATGGATTGAACCACAAACATTAAATATCTGTAGATTTAGTGGTCATAATCATGGATTGGAAAAATAATTTTAAAGAAGGAAAGGAGCTCGTGCTTGCAACATCGTCAAAAAAGGGCATCCCTAACGCAAATATTGTTATCTCGACAGGATTCATAGACGGCAAATTGCTTGTTGCCAACTGTCAGATGAAAACCACAATCCAAAATCTTAAAAAAAATAAACATATCTGTGTCATAGGCGGATATTATCGCATCAAAGGCGAAGTAAAAATTTATTCTTCTGGAAAATATATAGATATCTGCACTAAAAAAAACAACGGGTATACTGTTAAAGATGCCATTCTCATCACTGTAAATGGGGTCTTTGATTTAGATAAAAGAAAAGTAATTCTATAAAATATATGTGTACGCATATTCTTATATGCCCGCACAAAGTACATCCGTAAATCTTCCGAATACATCATGAATTAAACCACAAACATTAAATATCCGTCACTCCTTCTCTGTATCGTATGACTGATGAAGAACTTAAACAGCAGACTCTCGTACTGCTTAAGAAAGTTGAATCCTATAATCCGAAGGCAGACCTTAAATTCGTTGAGAAGGCAGTACGATTCGCTTATGACGCGCATAAAGGACAGAAACGTGAATCCGGTGATGAATATTTTACGCATTGTTATAATACTGCCATGACTGTTGCAGAATTCAAGATGGATTATCATTCGATTGCTGCAGCATTACTCCATGATGTTATTGAAGACACGCCAGTGACTGCCACAACCATCCAAAAGGAGTTTGATAAGGAAACAGTTGAACTCATCATCTCACTGACTAAATTAAAAAAGATTGATGAGAAATCACGGATATATGAACCCAGCGATATGCGTTCAGAAAATATCCGTAAAATCATTCTCGCAACAGCCAAGGATGTTCGTGTCATCATCATCAAACTTGCTGACCGTTTACATAATATGCGCACACTCAAGTACCGGTCGCGGGATAAACAAAAAACTGTTGCGCAGGAAACCATGGATATCTACGCACCCATCGCCCATAAGCTTGGGATGAATTCTGTAAAATCTGAACTTGAAGATATCTCATTCCGATTCCTTGAACCTGAAATCTATACGGATTTCAAGAACAAGATTTCGCTCAAACGTGACGAGCGCGAAAAACAGATTGAAATTATCATCAAAGAGATCAGGCAAGCACTCAAGGATGGCGGTATTGAAGCTGAAGTGTATGGACGGGCAAAACATTTCTACAGCATCTATAAGAAGATGAAAACTGATAATAAGGAATTCTCAGAGATCTATGATTTAAATGCCATACGCATCATTGTGAGTACTGTTGCAGAATGTTACGCCGCACTCGGCATTGTGCACAAGATATGGAAACCTATCCCAAAAAAATTCAAGGATTATATTGCGACCCCAAAATCTAATAATTACCAATCACTCCATACCACGGTACGTGGCAGTCATGGACGAATCCTTGAAGTACAGATACGAACCCAAGAGATGCATTTTGCTGCAGAGGAAGGAATCGCTGCGCATTGGCGGTATAAGGAGCAGGAGCAGGATAAGCGGTTTGATCGACGACTCGAATGGCTTAAACAAATCATTAATTGGCGCCAAAAATCTGCAGACGCCCATGAATTTGTAGAATTATTGAAAGTGGATTTATTCCAGAAAGAGATTTTTGTATTCACACCCAAGGGTGATACGATTGCACTCCCTGAAGGCGCGACACCAGTTGATTTTGCGTATGCAGTCCATAGTGATGTAGGCACTCATTGCAAATCTGCAAAAGTGAATGGAATCATTGTACCGCTCGATCATAAATTATCTTCAGGAGATATTGTTGAGATCATTACACAAAAGAATGTCATGCCCTCACGTGCATGGCTCAGTTTTGTGAAGAGTGCATCGACCAAGGTCAAGATCAAGAAGGCACTCGGCATCGAATACGAACAAGCACCAAAACCTCCGGATAAAGTTAAACGTAATCAGGGATTAGAAAGGTCTAAGACGCGCGGACTCGAATTTAAGGATGGAAACATCCTCTATAATGGAAAAGTCCCTAATGTGAAGATCCCAAAATGTTGCAATCCAAAAATGGGTGATAAAATCCGTGCATTCAAGACCCGGGATGGAAAGATTGCCATTCATAAGGCTGATTGTATCAATCTGCACGCCTATGATGCAAAATCAGAAATCAAACCACAGGTGAGCGAGAGTGTACTGGAGATCCATAATCTTCACGTCAATGTGGTTGATCGCATCGGCCTGCTTGCAGAGATACTCACCCTTATTGCGAAAGAAAAATTTAATGTCAAGACCATCAATACCAAATTCGGCAAATCAGACCATGCAGTCATCACCATTGGTATCGAAGAGAATCCTGAGAAAGACATTGCTGCATTAATACAAAAGATGAGTAAGATACGAAATGTGTATGGCGTCGATATGAAGGAGGAATGATTAGTGTTGTTGTCTCTTCTTTTTCTTTTCGATCTTCACTTCTTTCTTTACAACATTCCTCGGAAACACGATCGAAGCGATAATTGCAACGAACAAAGTGAAGAATACCAGACCAAGTGCTACCGCTGATGGGGATGTCAATAAAATCCTTAATCAATATTTTCATACCAATAAAGACGAGGATGAATGCAAGCCCATACTGCAGATAATGAAAGATATCATGCACTTTTGCAATGACAAAGTAGAGTGATCGTAATCCGAGGATTGCAAAAATCAAGTCTGCCGAGAGTGCAAAGATTGATGAGTGAGAGAACACAATGTGATGCGTATATCTTAAGATAATACTTTTATATCTCTGCTCTGCCGATTTCTTCAATAAGACCAGAACATTTATTTGCCACATATGCATCAATAGTCTGGTTTGGCGTATCCATCCGCACCAATTTCTTAATTGTTTTTCTGACCTCTTCATCAGAAAGCTTTTCAAAAGTCTGGATGAATGCGGTTTCATTGCCTGCATGATAGAGATCAATGGCGTGATATACTTTTGCATCTTTGATCTCCTCAAAAACTTTTCCATAAAAGTCAAGGACCAACATGCTTAATGGGGTCTCATTATCAAACGCCCGTTTATACTGCGTATATGAATCTTTCATCCGCGAATCATAAAAAGAAAGTGTTTCTGTCCTATCCTGAGTCGAATAACGAAGATTCTTCTCATGATCAAATAAGCCGATAATATACGGCGCTAATGCAAAAAATCCTTTTCTTGACCCGATTGCTTTTCCATACTCAAGATTTTCTTTTGAACGGGTGTCAACGTAGACTTCTGCCCTTCCGGTAGTCCGAGGCTCTTGATATGTTCTATCGCGATGTAACAGCGAAAGCCCTTCGGGAAGACTGATCGTATATGGCTGATTGGAATTGGGATACATCGCAGATTTTTTTGAAGAAAAAAAGAATTTATCTTCAAACATGACATTTTTTGTCTTAGGATCCATCCGTGGATATTTGGCCAGCGCAAAGCCAAATTTTGGGAATATGTTTCTCAGTACGCCATATTTGTCCACCACTTTGGTGTATGCGTCAAAAATAGATTTTGCGCCTGTAATATGCTGATCTTTAAGAACATTATATTTGTCGATTAATTCCTGCTCTTCTTTTAATTGCGCATCTCTTCTTAATTTCTTGCGTTCTTCCCGGGACTTTTCCCGCAAATTTTCGCGCGCTTGTTTCCTCTCTAATCTCTTCGTTTGTTTTTCAATTGATCGCCTGTCTTTTTCAGCGCGTTTCTCTCGCTGTATCCGCGCTTTTTCTGTAGAAGATTCTTCAGGATGAAGCGCTTCATATGCTGATATCTTCTCCTTTTCACGCTGGGTCCGCAACATGCGATTAGTTTTGAATCGTTCTTTGCGATCACGGCGAAATTGAGCATATCCTTCTTTCAGCGAAACAAATGCATCACTTGTCGCAGAATACATTCCGGATATTCCCTGAATTGTTTCAGAATACACAAAGGAACCTGCACGGGCAACTGGCCGGATACATGCTGATCCTGCATGATAGGCCTTTGTCGAGACATAAGTAACTCCTGAAGCAACAGTTGAACCTATGGCACTGGTTGTTTTTGTAACTGCATGACTTGCGCTATCATAGACATGTGATATTTTTGTTCCGGTACGAGTTTTCATCTGACGATATCCTGTCTTGAATGCAGTATATTTTGCAGAGAATGAAAGCTTTGTTTTTTGCACTCTCTCTTCAAGATGCGCAGCATAGAACTGCTGAGCCTTTGTGTAAAACGACAGTGCATGCGGAGCAGCGTACTCTTTACCTTTTTTCCCCAAATATGCTACTGAACAGAGAACAGCCAGAGGAGCAAGTACCGGGAGCATGATGAGACCTGCACCTACCATACTCACCGTACCAATAGTGGTTAATCCCGCACCACTGACAATAGTACTTAATGAATCGCCTACAGAAACATTACCCCGTGATTTTTTTGTAGAATTATTACTCCACTTAAAAAGATATGACAGTAATTCAGAAAATGCGTTTCTCTTTTTTTTGAATTCTGTTTTTTTCTGCTCTTTTAGCTGTTCTTTGAGAATTTTACGTTCAAGATTCTCTTTATTCCGCTGATCTGCGTTCCGCGCATTAACTATCTCATCATAATCCTGAAACGGAACAGCATGTTCTTCGCAGAATCGTTTCAAAAGATTATCAGTTCTGCACAATAAATTGCCCTCATTCCAATCAGGAGATAGCACGGGAAAGGTCCTGCCGGTAGTATAGATTTGTTTAGACTTATAAGTATCAAGAAGTGTATTAAATGAGATATATTCGTCGGGAGCAGTAGGGTTGGTTATGATTTTGATGAGCGGCAGGTCTAATAATTTTTTTCGGTAATCATCAGCAGGATACTTGTCTTTATCAACAATAAAGTTATGGTCCATACGCCGTATCATCTCATGAATGAGCGGCTCAAGAAGATTATAGTTGCTATGATCTTCATAAGAAAAATCCTTTGAAGATTTTTTATCCGCAAGAGGAATGAAATCATTGATGATCTGGGTGTATAACTCAGAAAAATGTTTTTCTAATGGATTTGTAAAATCACGCGCCAGGTAAGGGATCTCCTTCAGTTTTCCCGACTTATCCATGTGCACCTGGAAATACGGACTATCGAGGATGAGATTTGATTCGGGAAAGGGCGGAACCATCGCATAAACATTAGAATCATCAAAAGGATGATTGACTCCTGACCGGAGAAGTGTTAATTTATTTATATATTTACGGGAATCAAGCCAGAGTATTGCATTAAATTTCTTTTCCGTAATCTTCAATTCATATTTTTCTAATTTATTGGAAGAAGTAAAAAAAGTTCTGGCGGAAAAAGCAGTTTTTTCCAGAGACCCCCGATCCCAGATATCAACATTATTCAAAAAAGTGGGCGTAAGCGACTGCGCGCAATAATTTTTTATTTTGTTAAATTCAATGCCTTTGGTATTAAATCGGACAATATCAATAATTTTGTTTTTGAGCGGAACATTTTTTGAAACAGTGATTTTCACGCCGCTTTTCACACTTGATTTTTCATCATGAGTAAAAGAGATCTTATTTTCTCCGAATCGAATAGAATTTATGCGCTCATTCAGATTGGCTGCATTATATGTTCCTGCCCGAACCGTATACCGCAGAGAAACATTGTCTTTTCTCGTCTCAATCACGATCTTAGATGCAGAGGTGTTGATTGCAGAGTAGATGGCGGTCGCGAGTCCTCCGAATCGTTTATAGAGATCTGCACTATCATCAGGAACGACAAAAAAGACCGACATCAACGAATCCAGATCTGCAAGGTCAAAACCATGACCATCGCCGACGATTTCTGTTTGCGAATATTTTGTCTTTACTTTAATTTTTGATGGTGAGGTGTTGTGGACAAAAGAAAACAACTCAAGAATATAATCATTCGGGTCAGGAAGGAGCGCTGCAGTTGTCTTTAATTGCATCTTTTCCTGATTGATTTTCCATATAAAATCATCATCTCCCCCGCCAACCTGCTGAAACCCATCATCAACAAGCACATCAAGAGTATCTGATCCGCTGTTTGATTCTCCATCGGAGGTTTCCTGTTGTTTGACGGTTTTGCGTTTAGTTATTTTTTTCATGATCGTCACCAGTCATCATCATAAGTCTTTGAGGGAACAAGTCCTTTTTGTAAAATCTCGGCTCTGTCTCCTGCGGTAAGTCCATCTGAGAGTGAAGGCGGGACTGCTTCTGTCGCAGTGCCTGCCGCCGGATCAAGTTCATCCAAAAGCGAATCTTTTCGGGAGATATCCTCTTTGAAATAGGTCGCAACAAAGTTTTCCATTTTTCGGGTTATTTTCTTGTCCTCAGGAATCAATTCATACGCAAGAGAGTTAAGTAAAGAAACATAGGAAAGGAATGAATAATCGTTCCCTGAACTGAATTGGATCGCTTTTTGCATATATCCATTCGTCCTGTTCAGAAACATCGTTTTACGGTCCAGAAATGTTCCAGACAAGCGACTCTTCCATGATTGTTTCATTGCATAAACAGATTTTTTGCCGATGGTATTATATACGGTATCAATATCATAAGGCTTTTCTTTTGAGAGATTGCGACCATACGCCACTGCGCCGATATGTTTTCTTAATGGACTTTTATCGACAATCGTGCGAAATGCAGCCAGAAAATTCTTTTCTGATTCTTCAAGAAACTGTTCGTTTTCATAACTGGGTGCCGAATATGCGCGGTCAACGTTAATATACGACCCGAATTTTGAAAGCAGTTTATTTTGCGGATCATGAAATGAAAGAACATCGGGAATAAGTATTTTTCCTGACCGCAAGAACTCGAGGGATACTTCGCTGAGTTTTAATGTATCATATTGATTGGCAGCAAGAATGCCTTTATACTGGAGCGCCTGGTCCATAATTTCATTAAGAGAGACTTTCTGAAATCGTGGAGCTTTATTTATGTACTTAATCGCAGTAAATAATTTCGTTTCACGCACTTCGTCAGAAAGAGACCCCAGCATCTGGTCAAGATCTTTTGTAAAACGCCTTTTGATCCGATGAAACGCCCTTTTTATCTTTGAGCGCGCCGGACGATGCTCTTTTTCTTTTTCCAGTGATTTCTCAACATACCCGATTATTTTATTGAATTTAAACTGGTTGCCGGTAAACACCAGCGATTTCTCATAGGTCACGATATTACTTTTCCGTAATGACCAATTATTCGATGAAGTGAGTGTAAAGTTGGATGAAAGATTATTGAAAAAAGAACCGGGAGAATCCGGAAGTTTAGAATAATCAGGTTCAGAGCGGTATACTGGTCTTTCCTCGATACCATAATTGATTTCTGATTCAATATCACGCATCATGGAAAAGATGATCTGGTCGTGTTTCTTTTTGACAAGATTGACAATCTGCGCATATTTCTTATTTTTAATAATTTTATCACGGGAAATATTATAATCAATATAGGACGAACTTACCATGACGGAAAGGTCCTTATGTTCAGAGAACAATGGGACAAATTCATGCGATACCAGAAGCCGCCTATTGAAAAAGGCACTGAATGTTGCTGCAGTATCAGTGGTATATCCTATCACTCCTTCAATTTCAGATCCTCCAAAACGCATCTGGTAGATTGCATCAGGGATATTAAACTCTTTATTGGCCTGTTTTCCCTGTACGAAGAGTGGTGCGGTAGTATACGCGCAAGAATTATCGATATCAGTGTAGACTTTTTTGATGGTGCCTTCAAATGCGGTTTTTTTCGATGCTATCTCCAACGTGACTGTTGTTCCACGATCAGATGCCAAAATGGTCCCCTTCTTTTTAAAGATAGTTCCCTTCCAGCCGTATTTTGGGGGGAGGAGTACGACACGATGTTCTTCTTTACCGTCATTTGTCTGTACAATCACGCGTTCAAGATCGTCCTGTGCAAAAAGCGACACAAATCCTACACCGAATCTGCCGATTTTGGTGATATCCGCATCCTTAGAACTGTCAAACTTATTAAGGAGGTACTCGCGAATGGTTTTCTCGCTCATGCCGCTTCCGTTATCCTGAATAGTGATATATCCGAGATTTTTCTCAGTATCATACTGATCAGTAATATCAATCCGGCTTGCGCCTGCATCAATACTGTTCTGAATCGGTTCCTTGATGAATTTTTCTGAAATCTGAAACTGATCTTTAAGCTTATTTAATGCTGCAACGACAAAATTAATACGTTTCTGCTCTTGTTCCTTCTTTGTCTGTTCGATAAGCGTATCGATAGTTGTCTTATCGTTCATCGTGGCCACATGATCACTCATTGAAACCACCCTTCTTTTGTCATAAATTCACGTGTAGCCGGAGAAATATCATTCCCCTTATCCATCATGATATGAAAGTTTACTGCTACAGAAGCGCGATCCTCGTGGGACAGCCTCAGATACCGTCTCTTGAATTTTTCCAGATCTGTTTTCTGGAGTAGATAATAATCAGTGAGACCGAGTGAATCTAAAAATTCATCAACAAGCAAAGAATCAGTCGCATTTTTAGTGAACATCACGACTGTTTCTGCAGTCAAAAAAGACGTGTCTCCTGTCTTGCGCAGTGAACTCAGACTATTCCAGAATCGAAGGTTATCATCAGCATGGGAAAACGTGTACATATATTTATTCAGAAACCGCATACGCTCAAGAGCAGTGTCAGGAGTTTCAGACGCAATCTTTTGAATAAATTTTATATCTTCCTCGGTTGAATTCGCAGAATCGATGATGCTTGGTGCATGCTGGATGATATAATCATTCTCGATATTTCTGAGCACTGATTCTAATTCTTTTTTATCTATCCTCGTATAATCATTTTCCTGCAAAAAACGCAATATTTTTTTCGCATTTGTTGTCGTCTGGATAGATGGATTTTTGATCAGTTCCGTACCGGTATTAATGATGAGCGAGCCATTCTTTCCGCTCCATGCAAAATATGTCGCATCGGACGTGACATACTTGAAAAATGCAGGAGAAGATACCTGCATTTCTGTATTTTCTAAGTGATATGTCCGGATATCGCCATATGATCTAAAGAACGGGATATATTCCTCATACAATGCATACAATGAATCTTTATCCAGAATGCGCTCGTGATGCATCGCAAGTTCATAAATTTTTGCAGAGATTTCCCGAAGGCGGGAAATATCCTTTTTGGGCGTATCAATACTGTATTCTATTACCCATGAAGTGGGTTTTCCGATAACATCACGATACGCAGTATCATGCCGAAGCGCAATCTGATCAAATTCAATAGTATCGAAAATGTTCCTGAACTTCTTTTTATCACTATCAAACATGCCCCACACCTGAACATTGCCGATAATAATCTGGTCTTTAAGCAAATGATCGATAAGTTCTTTATTCTTCTGGTATACACTCACCATCAATTCGTCAATAAGCGATGGACCCTTCAAAAACTCGTCATCATGAAGGTTTTTGAGGATTTCAGCAGTATATTCAATTTGCGCGTGATCGGCGATAACAAAATATTTGGAGAAGAGTTGGCTTCTAAATCCGTGGCGTTTCAAAGGCAGCAATTCAACACCTCTGCGATCAATTTGAACAGCGGACGAACCATCAGCACCTTCGCCCACGAATCTATCAATAGATTGAGTGAATGCGCGATACTGATCCGCCTTTTCTCCATCGATAATAAATGATTGTATGGTCATCTGTTTTTCTCCGATATTAAGCCGATAGTAAGTAGTATGTTTTTGCGTTTTATCTGATCTGCATTGTTATGCCGATGATGCATCGTTCAAAACTGAACACGATGCTCCTTTGTTCACGGCGCATTCTTCTTCTGTTGTTCTCGCTCTTCATCGTGTTTTTTTTCCTCGTCATAGGTACGAAATGTCATCGTAAATAATTGATCCGTAGGCATTTTGTAATAATTCGCGCGTAGACCGACATATGCCCCAACAACTGCACAATAATCCCCTAAGACCGATCCGATTTGATATGCGATATACCCAAAAACAAGTTTTCCCACAATATTTTTTAAGGTTCTATCATCGATGAGTACAGTGTCCGATAATTCTTTCTTATTCATGGTCCCCCTCCTAATATTATTTTATGAATTGTGTTGCCTGGTTCTTTTACATCGAGCTCTTTCCCGTCTGATTCCTGCACTGCTGCATTCGGTCCGAATGCTTTTTTGTAAGTGATGATCTTAAAAGGTTCAGGACGTCCCCGGGTCCCTTGTTCAAATTGTTCCATAAGTCCATCTTCAAGTAAATCTTTGATCTCAAGAGGACACACATAGATGGAATTAGTGCTCCAGACAGGGATTTCATCAATAGAACGTTTCAGTTGAAAGATGTTTTCTGCAAGGAGCACATCAATATTTTCAATCTTCGAAAATTTCAATTGAAGGATTGTAGATTGAGGATGATCAAAGATAATCTTGCGGATAAGCGGGTCCTTGATGTCCCTGCCATAAAAATTAAAGAAAGGCTGAGTTTTCTCTATCACCGCAGGATATGCCTTATGATCTTTGAGTATTTCATACAGTGTACGCACATCTTCAGTTGCATACTTCTTTATCTTATCTAGCGGAAGTTTTGGTTTAGAAGCGAATGGTTTGATCGACTTGATCATTGAAGCATCCAGAGAAACAGTGACGCAGGACATTTCTGAAAGCGGATATGCTGCATAATCAAATGAATATCGCACCATTCTTTCATCAGTGTTCTTCTCTTCAACAAGTTTAGTAATGTCCTTAAAAGCGACTAATTCAGAAAGTTTGCTTAAATAATTTTTTCGGCAGTATTCAGATATAAAGACTTCAAATGCGGACTGGTTGTTCGTATAAAGCGATTCAATGGCGTCGCGCGAAATGTCTTCCTCTTTTCTCAGCTGCACCATATTTGCAAAGGATTTTTTTTGCGTATTCACGAGTTCAATAATACGCGAATACATCGGAAATCCTGATATGTTGCTCACGCAAAGATCAGAAATATTTTCTGCATATGCCTCAATGCCATAAATCTTGATGATATTCGTATAGGTCTCGTAATAGGAAGCAACATTGGTGCGGACCACGTTTGATTTATAGAGTTCCGAAGAAAGCTTATCCATGGATTGCGTCAGTTGATCAATATAGTGCTGTTTTGCAGCACGATTAAAGTTCAAAATAGTTGGCGCAACCATGTTTCTCACCGACCCGCGTATTCACCATATGGTCGCTCACTATTTTATTGACCAATTAATTTTCGGAGTGTCGGGTTATCCCCCATTTGTGCAAATGTCGATGTAACGTTTGCACAATATTCGACCTTTCTCGTCAATTTACTCTGTTCTTCAACGCTTAAATCGGCGTTTTTCATATCCGGATGCAATCCTTTGTTGAGAAGCATGTTTTTGCGCGCTTCGTCAATCTCTTTTGGTTTTGCAGTAATCTCGCAACCCAAAAAGGAATAACAATCAGCAAGGTTCATTTCTCCAAATTCATGATTTCCATTTACCGATGCTAATTGCGACTGATATCTATTCGTATCCTCATTCAATATTCTTATACTATTCACACGATTTGCAAGACTCTTCTCATCAATAAGAGGTGTATTTGCGATATACCCGGTGATGGTACTGAAGTTTTCATTGAATAAGGCAAGAGCATTATTCGAATATTCAAGTGTTGCTTTGATCTCTCCATATGTCTTGACTGCGTCCATAACCGTTTCAGCAGTAGTGATCGCTTTTGACTGATATTGGATGACTGCATCAGCCTGATTAACACGACCCTTGACTGTCTCATGAAGAATGATCAAATGCGGGAGTCCTGCCTCTGCTTCTTTTGCAAGAATAGTAAAAAGATCATAGGTCTCTTTCTCTATCTTGGATTGTCCTGATTTAATATTATAGTTAGTGGTCTCATTCATCAGTTCCTGTCTTTTTTGTGCGAGACTCAAATCGGCATTTGCGACAAGAGTGGTATAATTCTCTGCGTTTGGATTCAACTCATTCTTTGATTTTTCTAATGCAAAAATCTTATCATTATATTTAGTAATATTACTATAATGTGCTTTAAGTTCTTCACCAAGCCGCACGCGGTGTTTTGCATTATCGACTAAGTTTGCATGAAGACCGGCAACTGATTGCTTGCTTTCTGAAACACGATCATTGATCCTGTCCCGGGAATCGCAAAATCCTTCATATTGCGCTTTGAGAATATCTGAAAGGCTGATTCGCCGGCCTGTTATCTTTTTGAGTCCATTTTTTATCATGGGAAGATTCCAATGCCGTATTCCCTGTCCGATAATAATAAGACCATTCTGGCCGCCATACGCCGATTTACTTGCTTCCTTGACCTCGACATCTAGTGCTTTGCCTAATGATTCAATGTCATTTTCATCCTTTGCTCGTTGCGCGCTGACATTTGAATAATTCAGTACGTTTAGTGCAAGAGAATTCTCTTGATGTTTTGTTCCTACTAATGCATTTTTATTTTCTGTAGTATCATCAGTTTCATTTCCCATTTTTTCACCTTGTGTTTTTTTGTTTATTTCACTGTGTGTTTTAAAAACAGGGTTGTGTGTATCCCTGCCGATTTCTATAGCGCGATATCCTATATACATAGAGATATATGCGCTATATAAAGAGTGACTCTACGTGTGTGTTTTCTCTAAGCTTATTTTTTCTCGTCCGAAAGTATTGTCTGTGTGATAACAACTTCAGGACTGAACTTATTGTTCGGTATATAGGAGAGTTTCAACGCATTATTATTGAATGCTGCTTCAATGACATATTCAATAGCTGAATCTCCGGCATTAGCAATCATTGCGCTCTTGCCATTATAGGATCCTGTTTGCGCTGGGATAATCTCTTTTTGCACAAAATCAACTGCATTCTTTGCAATGTCAGCGATGATTTTGTTATATTGAACTCCTGATCCTACATCATAATTGAATGCAATAGTGCATTTTGTCTCAAGTTTTTCTTCAGGTTTTCTTGATTCAATAGAGATAAAAGGATGGCTCTTTACTAATACTTTTCGCTCACCTTTATCAACAGAAATTCTGGTTGTTGCATTAAAGTCGCGTTGATATTGCTTCTTGCCTTCTGTTGCAGTCTCTGCATCAATGATCTGCATGAGTGTCGCATATCCCGGCATAAATTCATTGACGGGATTTTTTTCTCCTGTCTTAAATAATGTAGCACAGTAACTTTTGATCGTAGTATATTGTTCACTAACAGCGTTTTTAACGTCAAGAATAGATTTTGCAAATTCATCGCCGCCATCTGCTTTGGTTTGGAGATCAGAAATTTTATAATCAATTTTTGTTTTAACAGTTTTTTTGAATGAATCTGCCGCGCCTTTTACTGCACCAACAGTGGTCTGTATCGAAACGCTACTATCATACTTTTTTTTAAGTTCTTCTGTTTTCTCTACAAGCTTTTCTTTGCCGATAGCGAAAGCTTTTTTTCCGAACTTAAGTGCTCCTGATAATTTATCTGATAATTCGTCTTTTATATCCTTTGCCATTTTTATCCCCCATAAAACAGTTATTAAACTTGTTATCACTAAGAAGGGAATGTGTTTTCCTTTTTAAATGTTATGTTTTTGTTGCTTCCCCATAATGATAACAAAGAAATGTTAACCCGTGTCTTTACCAAATTCAAACCAGATGAAGAGGTTGAAGAGCATCGCCATCCCAAACCAGACGCCAGTCCAGATAAGCGCTTCTTTAATCGATATCTCGTGCTGCTTCTTATTGAAGACTCTGAGATCTATAGTAAATCGCTTTAATTTTCGGATATATCTAAAAGCGATTTACTATCTAGCAAATAACATCACAGTATCCGAATATTAATGTTATTTGCTATAAAATGAGAAATATCGCAACAATGATAAGAAATCCAATATGGGATCAACACCCGAAATAGTAATTATAATTCCTCGAAATTAGAGAGAGAAATATAAATGTTTCTATCGATGGAATGAGAAAAATTGTTTGTTGGTGATGGTATTTGCAGTATAAATTATTTTTTGCCCGTACACTCCTTCAGGGTCGTGCAAAGCTACAGGCCTATGTTTCTTGATCATAATAATAGGATACATGAATTCTTCAATACTGAATGGAGTACTGCACTCGAAGGACGATGGTTTATCACAGATATACTCTCTTGATCCTGGAGGATTATTTTTAAATTGATCTTTTTTTACAACATAAATATATCCTTGAGGCGCAATAGTATAGTCTTGCAGTTGCCCAATGACGACCTTTTTTTTCCGGATATCACGTCCAAATACTCCCCCATAACTTGTGTCAGACTTATAGTTACAGATAAGTGCATTCACTTTTGCTACGAATGGATCATCGGTCGCGGTAATACGATTTTCATTGCTGCCATTCTGTTTTTTGATAAGAAATTTTCCTGAGGCAAGTTCATACTGTGATCCGACAAGCAGAAATCCTTTAGCAATAGCAGAGTCTAATAAATCCTGTTCGACAGTTTTACTGCATTGTCTATTCTTTCTCCACTGCTCGGCTTCATTGCGGAGTTTTTCTTCAATGCGCATCATATCTGAAATATCCATAGTAATAGAGAAGAATAAGAGTTTATAAATTTATTCTTTCTTTAACCACTAGAAAGAAATAACAGAAATAATTACATTCAGGCATTATTGTTTCAAATAAATCTTTCCTACTTCTAATAATTTTTCATAAACATACCAGTTTGTTTTTTCAAATTTTTTCTTTAATGCTTCACTATCATGTCCTAAATTAATCAAATCCTTCAATTGAACAATCCTTTCACAACCATTGTCGCATAACAACCCTTCAGTAAGGTGAATGAGAGTTTTAGAGTTGTGTCGTCAATCTTTTCTGATGTGAAATTTATGACATGCATCATTGCATTTCGCTCAGTCCCTTCACAACTGAGTTCCGGGATTGCACGGATGATAAAATTACGTGGAGTAATACTTAATGCATCGATTTGTTTTTTCAATGCAGGTGTTGAAGGTGTCGAAAATCCGAGAAGCGGTAATGAGTGATCACATAAACGAGTATATACCAAATAATCCTGACTGAATGCAAATATTCCTTGAGAATAGAGAATATCGCGCGCATGTTCATCCAATTCAATAATTGATTGTCGTAATAATTCATTATATATTTTTGATTGCACTGCATGGATATACATGAGTAAGATTTTTGGCGGGATCTTTTTTAATGCACCAATATAATCAGTTGGCAAACGCGCAAGATGTTCTACTGCCTCTTTTTCATAATATCCCTCTTTTTGCGCAGAATTTTTGATGTGTTCAATTGCGCCCTTAAAATCATTTTTCAGGATACATAGTCCGATAGCAACATTATTTGTTGAGAATCGCTGTTCATCGAAGTAGTTAGGAAGATAGAACGCATCAGTGTCAGATAATGCATGCATGTTTTGTTCAAAAATTATGCGTTCTTCAGGAGCGATATCTCGGATGATTAATTCGAATGTATTTCCTGCAAGACATCCAAGACTTATCGGTTCATTTGCAAACCCACAATATCCGAGTTTAATATTCTCTTCATCGAGAACAAGTTTACGGTTATTCCGGTGTATTGAAATATATTGCGTGGTTATCGCATTACGATCCTTTGTGCCTGCAAATTTAACATCACTCCTGCGGATATTGAATCTCTTGCAGACGAGTTGAATGGCATCTTCAGTATTGAAATTGCACTTCCACAACCTATAGATCGCATAGGGTCCTGATTCCAGTAATTGGAATGCAGGCAATTCTTCAACCATAAAATCTTCAGGAAGGGATTTGAGGAGCATTCAATCACCATCCAGAGGCCGACGCAACAGTTCATTCTTGAGTGCGGTCTGGGCGCAGATAAATGCTGATACTTCTTCTTTGAGTAATTGATTATATGCAAAATTGTCGCAGAATAATTTACTGTCCTTGTTAAAACAGTATTTCCCGCCTACCTCAGTAATGCAGGGGAGATCGGCAATAAAAGATTCGAGTGTGGCCTCTATATCTCCACGAAATAATTCCCTGTTCCGTAAGTGTGTTTCACGAAGTGATAAAATAGGCTGATTGGACAAAGTAGTAACTAATTCCGGAAAAGATATTCCTGGTTTTTCAAGAACAGTTGTAATGATAAGATAATATTCAGTAAATTTCATAGGAAGAGAATACATCTATATCTTAAAAATGTTCTCATCCGCTAGTGTGTCTACCGCCAAATAAAAACCATAAACTATAAAAATCATCGGGATAATGTAAAACTATGGCTCAAGCAAAAGAAATCGTAACCAAACTTCTTGCTACGGCAGATGTCCAGATAAACGGTTCAAGACCGTGGGACATTCAGGTTCATAATGATGGACTTTATGTGCGTGTACTTTCCGGAGGATCCTTGGCACTCGGAGAATCCTATATGGATGGGTGGTGGGATTGTAAGGAACTCGACCAATTCTTTGAAAAAATCCTCGATGCACATATTGATCGCAAAATACTCGGATTTAAACATCTTATACTCCCCTATATTAAGGCGAAACTCTTCAACAGACAAAAGACCCATGCATACAATATTGGAGAGAAACATTATGATATCGGAAACGCGCTCTATACGCGAATGCTTGATAAAAATATGCAGTATAGCTGTGGGTATTGGAAGAATGCCCAAACACTCGACAAAGCGCAGGAAGATAAACTCAATCTTATCTGTAAAAAACTTCAACTCAAAAAGGGCGATCGGCTCCTCGACATCGGTTGCGGATGGGGAACACTCCTTCGATATGCTGTAAAAAAATATGGTATTACTGGTGTCGGAATTACTGTTTCACAAGAACAGGCCAAACTTGCACGAGAAAAATGCGCAGGATTACCTATTGACATTCGCGTCCAGGATTATCGTACGGTAAACGAGAAATTTGACAAAATTGTCTCTGTCGGAATGATTGAACATGTTGGGTGGAAGAATTATCGCACATATATGGGGGTTGTACATCGCTGTCTCAAAGATGATGGAATATTTCTCCTCCACACCATTGGCGCAAATAAGACATCAACTGGTCCAGGCGATCCCTGGGTTGATAAATACATTTTCCCTGACGGAAGACTCCCCTCTGTTGAGCAGGTTGCAATAGCTTCCAATGGACTCTTCATCATGGAGGACTGGCATAATTTTGCAGTGGATTATA
Organism: Candidatus Woesearchaeota archaeon; assembly: GCA_041658255.1. Lineage (GTDB taxonomy): Archaea > Nanobdellota > Nanobdellia > Woesearchaeales > UBA9642 > UBA9642. The sequence continues at coordinate 102,179 of JBBAAQ010000001.1, read as the reverse complement.
GTAAGACACTTATGGCGTGGCGTGCAAATTTTCGTCAAGCATGGCCAGAACTTAAAAAAGATTATGATGAACGATTCTATCGCATGTGGAATTATTATCTGAGTTGTTTTGCTGGCGGATTTCGTGTAAGAATCAATCAACTCTGGCAGATTGTGTATACCAAACACGGACTGAAAGGCGGATACGAAAGTGTGAGATAATGTTTCGGTTAAGTCAAGATTAGATTTATATAGAGAAAGAGATTAGATAATTCATGATTGCAGACAGGATTGGCGCGATAATAACACGCAACAAACAAATTCTGCTTGTTACAGGATACGATGAAACACTCTATTGGACGCCAGGCGGCAAAATAGAACATCATGAAACTCATGAATCATGTCTTAAAAGAGAGTTATTTGCAGAACTAGGCATTGCACTTAAATCTATGAAACATTATGAATCTATGATATTAGTAAATGAAACCAGTAATAGTAAACAAAAAAATTATTATTACATTACCCAATATACTGGAACTATCGTGTCTAAAGCAGAAATAACTAAAATCTTATGGTATTCTAGAAAAGACTTTCTTAAAAAAACAATAAAAGTTTCTAACGGCGTAAAACATCTCATTCCACTGCTCATCAAAGACAAATTCTTATGACGTTACGCGGCCATATTACAAATAATGGTATCACAAACATATACCATAAAAAAAAAAAAAAAGAATTATTTCTTTTTCCCCTTCGATTCCCGCTTCATGAATTTGCGTACACCTAAGATGATTAACCCGACGAATACAAATGGTAATACATACGCCACAATGTAGAGGAATATATTCAAACTGCTCAAAAATGCTGCCCAAAGATCTGCGAATGTTGCAAAGACAATACTTGCGTATGCAGGACTCTTTTCTGAGAGTGAAACTTGGAGTGTTGCATAAACTACTCGCTCCTTTTCATCTGCTAATTGATATTGCAGAGAACTAATGAGTGATTTCTGACTCGTGATCCGGTCGAGTAATTGTATCTTGTCATTAAGGTTTGCGGTTGAATCATAGAGTTCTTCATAACTTGAAAGTTTTGATTTTTCCATGATAAGAACATCCTTAAGATTAACATAGGATCCGGTAACATCATTTGCATTCTCATTGAATGATTTTACTGTTCCGAGTGTTTTTAACTTTGCAACTAATCCATCATATTGGTCTACGGGTACACGTAGAGTATAATATCCTGAATGGTACTTATTGTTTGCATTCACATTTTCAGAAGTGATGATTGCATCATGTGTTGATGCACTGTTTTTGAGCATTGCTTCACTCCCATAATAATCTTTTACCTCAACATTCATCGATGTGGTCTTGATAATCATGCGATTGAGAATGTTGGGTGCGAGGTTCGAATTAGAATTCAGATAATTATTCTCAGGATAATATCCTGTACTTCCCTTACTCAAGTACGATGGATTATAAGAATCAGTTGCTGATCCATACGATTGACTTATAGTCCGTAGACCGCTTCCAGTCATGAACACGAACATCGTAAATACCACAATAACGACTAATGAAATAGTCAGCCAATTTTCTTTCAATTTTTCGAGTTGTTCTTTAAAAGTCATAAGTATCACCACTATTGGTAAACTATATGAACTATTTAAATGTCGTCAAGACTTCAAGTGAGATTGGAGTGATGCAAAATATCTCCTATACTCTTCCACAAACTTTATATATATTCCCTCATGATTTTATCTTGGTGAAGTATGGAACGATTCTTTGAACTCGAATTTATCGGACGTGGAGGGCAGGGCGTAAAGACTGCTGCTGAACTCGTAGGTAAAGTTGCGCTCGATAAGGGTAAATATATTCAAAGTTTCCCTGATTATGGTCCTGAACGTAAAGGTGCACCTGTCAGAGCATTTACCCGCATTTCTGATATACCGATTCGTGGATGCTCCTCTGAAGCAAGCCCAAATGTGATTGTGATTATTGATCAGACACTCGCAGCACTTCAGGGAACATTCTTTACGGTAAATGATGATACCATTGTTATTGTAAACACCACGCATACGATTGCAGAGATAAAGTCAACAACTCATATGAAAGGGGTCATACATACTGTTGATGCAACAACCATTGCCCTTGAGACCATTAAAGTCAATTTTACGAATAGTGCAATGCTTGGTGCACTCGCAAAAATCACTGGATTATTCACACTTGAAGAGATCAAGGAAGCATTCCGTATGGAATTCGCGAGAAAACTTGATGAAAATGCGTTGAACAATAATGATGCAGCAATCGAACGCGCATTTAACGAGGTTAAATAATGTGGTATTAAAAAATAAGGATGAAATAAGTATTGGACCAATAAGTGATGGCGGTTCGTCCATTAATTTTAATACCGGAAGTTGGCGTGCAAACCGTCCTATTATTGATTTAAATAAGTGTATCCATTGCATGATGTGCTTTCTCTATTGTCCTGATGATTCGATCCTTATCAAAAAAGAAGGAAAAGACGGCAAACCAGAGATTATTGGAATCGATTTAGAACATTGCAAGGGCTGCTCTATCTGCGCAAGTGTCTGCCCAATCAAATGCATCATGATGGAAAAAGAAGAAGACGCGCAGAAAAAGGAGATGAAGGGATAATGGATGAGAAAAAATTTGCCCGGGATTTGAAGAAGATCACAGTCATTGCCGGTAAAAAAGTCATGACCTATTTCGGCAAAGCAGAAATTCGATATACAAAAAAAAGTTTTGCTGACATAGTAACGCAAGCAGATCTTGCATCGAGTAATATTATTATAAAATTCATTAAAAAAAAATATCCCAATCACGGCATTATTTCAGAAGAAGAAAAAGATTACCAAGATACGGCAGAATATGTTTGGATTATTGATCCGCTTGATGGAACAAGAAATTTTTCAAGAAACAACACTAATTTTAGTGTCATGATTGCTATCTTTAAGAATAAAAAAGCATTGCTGAGTGCAATCTATAATCCCTTTTTCAAAGAATTGTATTTTGCGCAAGAAGGAAAAGGGGCACTCTTAAATAACAAAAAGATTAGCTGTTCGCCAGTAACAGATTTTAATCGGAGCATCGCGGGATTTGATGTGTGTGTTAGGGAAAAAAACTTGCAGAAAAACGCGCGTGAAGTACTGAAGCTTCTGCATGCCCAAACAGAATTTGATTATTGGATCACCCATGAAGGATGCGCAGGATTTACTGCAACACTTATTGCTAATGGACAACGTGATTGGTTCTGTCAACCAGTATACGGTGGTGTCTGGGATCTTGCAGCACCCTATCTTGTCCTTAAAGAATCAGGTTGCATAGTCACAAATTTTTCAGGTAAAGAATGGTCTATTACCGATACTGAAATGCTCGCTGCAAATCCGATATTACATAAACAACTATTAAAAATACTTAATTCATAAAAAAATGAAGCAAATGCAAAATTCACAAACCAAAGCACTCACGGGCGCTGAAGCAGCAGCGGAAGCCATGAAACAGATTGCGCCCGATGTTGTCCCGCTCTATCCGATTACTCCGCAGACACAAATCGTCGAGGTATACAGTCAATTTGTCGCTGATGGAGAAGTAGACTCTGAATTAGTGAGATGTGAATCTGAACACTCAGTCATGTCTGTTGCACTCGGTGCATCAGCAGCAGGCGCACGAGTAATGACTGCAACATCAAGTCAGGGCCTTGCATACATGTTCGAACCAGTGTATATTGCACCATCACTACGTGCTCCAATTGTCATGAACTTAGTCAACCGCGCACTTTCTGGTCCAATCAATATTCATTGTGATCATTCTGATGGCATGGCGATGAGGGATTCTGGCTGGATCCAAATCTATTCTGAAGACGCGCAGGAAGTCTATGAACATACAATTATGGCTGTTCGAATTGCTGAACATCCCGATGTCCTGCTTCCTGTTGCTATTTGTCAGGATGGATTTATCACGAGTCATGCACTGGTGAATGTTGATGTCTACGAGGATTCTGCAATAAAAACGTTTGTAGGTTCTCGAAAACCCAAAGAAACATTATTTGATGATAAACCAATATCTGTGGGGATGCTCGATTTCTATGATTATTTTTTTGAACATAAAAAACAGGAATTCGATGCAATGGAACGATCACGCAGTGTTATTAAAAAAATATTTGACGAATTCAGCGCAATCAGCAAAAAATCGTATGATTTCGTCGAGAAATACCACTGCGATGACGCAGAGCATATTATTGTTGCAATGTCTTCAAGTTGCGGCATACTCAAAAACGTCATTGACGAATTACGCAGTCAAGGAAAAAAGGTCGGGCTCCTGCGTATCAGAGTATTTCGGCCGTTTCCTGAACACGATATTGCGCAGGCATTAAAGAATGCAAAAGCAGTCATTATTCTTGAACGATCCTCAGGTTTTGGAACCTACAGCCCAATCTATAACGAGGTGAGTGCAGCACTCTATCATTATCCACAAAAACCTAAGATGGTCAATTATGTCTTTGGACTTGGCGGAAGAAATTTCGGACACAAAGATGCACTAACACTGTATGCTGAACTCGAAAAGATCGAGGGCGAGTTTTTGGATGAGAAGAATAAACTCAGATATTTAGGAGTGAGGGAATAAATAAAGAAAAAACAATGGTATAAATTGGTAGACATCAAAGAATTTGCAAAACGTGAAGTGAAACTGGTTGGCGGACATAGATTGTGCGCTGGTTGTCCTGCGCCGACGATTGCTAAGCTTGCAATGATGTGTAGCGATAAGCCTGTTATTGTATCGAATGCCACGGGTTGTTTAGAAGTCTCCACAACGATTTATCCCTATACTGCCTGGAAAGCTCCGTGGATCCATACTGCATTCGAAAATACTGCAGCAAATATTGCAGGTGTCGAATCAGCATTCATTGCATTGAAGCGTAAGGGATTAATCGACCAGAATAAAGATTTCAGGTTCATGGCAATTGCTGGTGATGGTGGAACATATGATATCGGACTCCAAGCATTATCTGGCGCAATTGAGCGCGGACATAAATTTGTCTATATCTGTTACGACAACGAAGCTTACAGTAACACTGGAATTCAGCGCAGTTCCGCAACACCACTCTATGCAAATACCACCACAGATCCCGTCGGTAGTGACCGTAAGGGTAAACAGGAATTACGCAAAGATTTTACTGAAATCATGGTCGCACATAATATGCAGTATATTGCGCAGACTGCACTTTCAAACTTAAATGATTTTATTCCTAAAGTTGAAAAGGCATTCAAGAAGACTGATGAGACTGCAACATTCGTGAATGTTTTTAGCCCATGCATTCCGGGATGGGGTATTCATGATGGTGACGCGATCATGATTTCTAAAATTGCAGTCGATACGTGTTTCTGGCCGCTCTATGAAGTTGAGAATGGCGTCTATACATTAAATTATAATCCTGAAAGTTTGGGCAAGAAAAAACCTATTATTGAATTCTTAAAATTACAGTCGAGATTCAAGCACCTCTTAAAACCAGAGAATGCACATCTCGTCGAGGCATTCCAACACGATGTCGATACACGATGGGAGAAGTTGAAAAAAAGATGCGGCATATAAATAAATTATCGTATGAAACATTTCAAAATTAATAAGATAATTGTAATTATCCTTCTTATACTCATACTCTTTCAAGCAGGACAATTATTTCTGTGGATCAAAGAAGATAAGGCGCCGCCTGCCTGGGACCAGTCATGGCATTCACTCATAAGCGTCGATAGATATAATCAATTGTTCCAAAAAGATTCATCATATGGCACTAAACAATTAGAGAAGTCCTATCCGATATTTGGATTTGCACGAAATTATTATCCCCCCTTCTTCCATTACACCAGCACATTCTCCTATCTTTTGTTCGGGGTAAATTATGATGCGGCTTTATTTACTAATATATTCTACATCATCATCATGGTCATCAGTTGTTATGCTATTGGGAAAAAACTCGACACATCATCCACTGGTGTGTTGCTTGCATTCATCATAGTTGTCCTGCCGGTCTATAGTCTATTATCGCGGGATTATCTCATCGATTATGCGCTTGCATCAATGGTGGCATTAGGATATTGTCTGCTCCTTTATTCAGATAACTTCCAAAAAATGGGTTACTCGATTGCATTCGGCATTATCTTTGGTCTAGGGATGCTGACAAAATGGACATATGCACTGTTTCTTTTTGTACCACTACTCTTCAGCTTGTATCAGTTGACTGCCGCAACCATTAAAACAAAGAACTATCAACGCATCATCAGTGCAGGCAGTGCATTTCTTTGCGCAGCGATCATTATGTTATTATGGTATACGCCTTTGAGAATTCGAACCTTATTTTCACAATTATCAGCATTTTCAAACCTATCAAGCGGCGCTGTACCATTATGGTCTCGCAGTACAGACTATCTTTTTACCATACTGAATGGATACACCGCCCTCTTCTTTGTGCTATTCATCGTAGCAACAATAACCCTATTACAAGAGGGTATACGACATAAGAAACATCTTGGATTGACAATATCGCTCCTCCTCACTATACTCTTTACATATGGTGTCTTGAGCAGCATATCCAATCATGATACACGATATATTGCTCCAATTTATGTATTCCTTGCAACGATCACTGCATTAGGGGTTATGCATTACTGCAGAAAACTTTCCATAAAAAAACAGTATATCCTTGCGATTGTACTTATCATTGTCGGAGCAGGATATAATATCGCTTACAATTCTCCTACAATTAATGTACAATACACTGCCACGAGCATACCAATCATAAATACTATGGGAAAATATCCTGAAATCAATCCGCCGATAAGAGGAGAAGATATCACAGAAATACTATCCGTAATTAATCGTACAAACACAAAGAGATCATTTAGTGTATGTATCATTGCCGAATCGCCCTATCTGAATGATGTAAATGTCCCTTATTATTCCGTACTTGGAAAATACAATGTTTCTGTGATGTTCGGCAATGGCTGTGATCCCCGCACATTTGATTTTGCAATAGTGGGCGAGATACAGAAGACGTGGAGATCTAACACATTTGAATCATCCAAACGGGTCCTTGAAAGCAATATACGTAATTTTAGGGAGATTTATCAATCAAAAGAAATCAGCGTATACCAGAACATGATACATCGATAGATACTTATCCTCTTAAAGAATCTCCCGCCCAGAACACACCTCTTACTAATCTCTTCACAACTACAGTTTCAACAATTTCTTAACTTCAGTCGCTATCTGTAATTCTTCGTTTGTTCCGATGACGAATGCTTCAATTTTTGAATATCGTGTCGTAATAATAAACTCGTTTTTCGCGTTCTTCTTCACATCGAGTTTGACTCCAAGGTATGCAAATTGTTCGAGAATCTTTTTTCGGATATAGAATGCATTCTCGCCGATTCCTGCAGTAAACACAATTCCATCAACTCCACCTAGTTCTGCGACATACGCGCCAATATAGTGGACGATGCGATCAACGAACATATTCATTGCAAGTTTTATCTGAGGATCCTTCTCGTTCTTATGCAGGTCACGCATATCAGAATTCCCGCAGATGCCGAGGAGTCCTGAACGCTTATTAAACATAGTATTCAATTCTTTATAATCGAGTTTGAGATGTTCCTGCAAGTGGAGCCCGATACAAGGATCGAGTGTTCCTGAACGAGTACCCATGATGATGCCGTCTGTCGGAGTGAATCCCATTGTGGTATTGAATGATTTCCAATCCTTAATTGCAGTGATTGAAGCGCCATTTCCCAAGTGACATATAATGATTTTTGCCTTTTTCTTCTTTTTTATATGATAATATTCCTTCATAAGGCCAGTCACGTATTTATGGCTTGAACCATGAAATCCGTATTTACGGATATGATATTTTTCATAATATTCATAGGGAAGTCCATACAAATATTTCTCTTTCGGAATCGTTGAGTGGAATGCAGTATCAAATACTGCGACTTGTGGTGCAGGAATGACTTTCTGGCATGCAATGATACAGGAGATATTTGCAGGATTGTGAAGTGGTGCAAGTTCAGAAAGCACAGTCAATTGCATGAGTACTGTTGCATCGATTTGCACTGCGCCAGTGTATGATTCTCCTCCATGCACGACACGATGACCGACTGCCTTGATTTCCGCAATATCGCCGATCGCATCCTCTTCGATGAGATGTTGCATGACAAATTGTATTGCTTCTTCATGATTTTTTACCACACTGTTTTTTTTCTTCTCTACGCCGCAGTCCATGATAGTGAGTGTACAACGATCAAGACCTATGGCATCAATCATCCCTTTCATCAATACATCGCGTGCCGTAAATTCGATGAGCTGGAATTTCAGGGAAGAACTTCCTGCATTGATGACAAGAATTTTGCATTCTGCCAGATAATTCTTGATTGCGCTGACGATATGGTTGCGATCCTTATACTGATAATCAGTAATAAAGTCTGCAAGCCTCTTAGATTTATAGACATACCTAATCCAGTTCGCAAAATCGTTTTTGGAATCATTCACATGATACTCGAAGATTTTCGGATCAATGGATTTCAGAATAATATTCAACTCTTCAAGACTCTTAATGACCCCTCCATCTGCGAGAATAAAATAATGTTCTGGATTAATATGCATACCTCGACCTCTTTTATATCCTCCAAGAAGCTGTTCTTTTTAAATATTGTTTTTTAACTGCATTATTTAATCAGTAGATGTTTAATACCGATTGTCAGAATGTTATTGATTTTAACATCAAAATTTAACGAAGTTTCAAAAATTCGAGTTGGAGAAAGGATTTTGAGTAGAGCATTCAGGTGTCATGGTTATTTACTTTAAAGTAGTGAAATAATAAATAACTTTATAAATATCAGGACAATTCAAGTCATGTGGATAATCAAAATTTATATCTCGTAGGAACACTGCACAATGATTTGAATGGCAAAGAAAGACTTGACACTCTTTTAGACAGACTCGCACCGTTTGTTATCGCTCTTGAATTTCATAAAGACAGAGAAGAACTAGGATCATCGCAAAAATCTCAAGAGGAAGAGCAAAGAGAGCTTACTACACTACTCGATGAATCTGGTCTGAATTTAAATCCGGGGCAAAGAGCAACACTCATAGAATCCGGGCAGAGAGTAAGCAGCGCAATGGGCTATGAGTTTAAATCTTCAAGAGCGTATACAACTAGAAATGCGAATTCAAGATTAGAATATATCGACATCTCTCTTTTTGCGAATGGCAGAGAAGAATTTTCCAAAGGACTGATTGAATCAATGAGTGGCGTATTTAAGCAGATTGCTGCAGATCCTAAATTAGCAAAACAAGTTCTTGAAAGATTAAATGGTGGAGTTGACGCACATCTGCAATACTTAAGAGGAGATACGCAACAAATATATCAAAATGCAGAAGCTATAGCGGAATTATTTGAAATGATCAGGGATCCGGAAAATTTTGAAATGATGAAAAAGACCATGTCTCCTCAAGCAATTCAGGCATTGGAACAAGTGTATAATCCTGCAAGAGATGAAGCAATGAAAAATCGGGTAAGAGAATTATATGATGGAAAAAACAGGCTGGTGGCTATTGTTGGCCTCGCGCATTTACAAGGATTAAAAACGAAACTTAAAGATTTAAAACCGAGAGTGATGACTCTTGCAGAATATGATTCTGTCTAAACATCCTGCATTTTTCTTATTATTTCTCAAATTTGTAATTTGATGTTATTTCGCGAACCCGCTCATTGAACATAACATTTATAAAACACTGCAAACCCTCAATCCCATGGCAAAATTCATTGTTGCAGTTGATGCAAAAACCTGTATTGGGTGCGGCGCATGTACAGTCACGTGTGATAATTTTAGTATGCAAGGAGATAAAGCAGTCCCTGTTAAATCTGAAGTTGATGAAATCGGCACAAATCAAGAAGCTGCAGATTCCTGTCCCGTCAGCGCGATTACGGTAAAGAAGAAGGAATAATGTCTTATTCTTAATCCAGATAAATAAACCATTCTCAAGGAGTAAATTTATAAATTAAGAACGATTTCTTAGAGTATGAGCTGGTTTTCGAGAAAAAAAGAAAAAGTTCCTACATTTGAAGAGATTCTTATTGCGCTCAAAACTAAAACTCCCACAGAACATACTGGAATGGAGCACGCAGTGTATGCAATTGATTTAGCGTATCATGACGTGTATGGTAAACGCGATACTACAGTATTATCTGATTTTTTTGTAACAGACGACATTTCCTCAAAGGACCATACTCATCGCTTTGTTAAATTAGAAAGGAGCCTGCAAGATTCTGCGCAACGAGCAGATAGTTATGCGCAAATATTGGCTATTGAATGGTGGCTAAGCAAATCACCACAACAAAGAAATACAGACATTCAGTGTAGGGCAGAGTATACTATCAAAAATGCAGTACTTCATATAAATAATAAATCTACGTCACCATACGCAGAAATAGTTGAGAACTATGCAAAAAATATTTGCAATATTAATATGCTGAATTTTTCCGCAGGAATTGGTCCTATAATCCTTCCTGATCGAAGTCAAGAGATAAATGTATGCGAAAATAAGTTAAAATCCGTTATTATAGACAAGTTTTATCTCTGTGAAAATACTGCAATAAACGGTTTCAAGAAACTACCACCGCATTCGATGATAGAATTCCGTCTACTCCTTGAGGCAATGCTTCAGACTGGTGAAGATTTCTATCGTTTATTTATAAAAAATTCTTACGAAGGCGATAATCCTGCTTTTGAATACTTAAAAGATATTGTTGAGTTTCAGAAGTCACGGTTTTCTGATCTCCGAAAAGCCGAAGAAGACTTTAAACAACACACTAATGCAAGCATTAAGCAATTCGAAAGTAACTATCGTTCATATCAGAATAAATAAAACTATTTCTTCAGTCCCTTCCACATCATCTTGAATTGATTGAGATAACTTTGCGCATTATCCTTGTTCTTGATGACGATTGCAACTGGCGGTTTTGCAGTCCAGATGCATAGAACAACAATGTCGTTATAGATGAATGTGTCAGTCATGCTAGGAGAATCGTCTTTGTGGAATTTATACTCGCCCACATATTCTTTAAGAATTTCAGGATTTTTCTCTTTTACTGACTTATTGAAAATAACTTGAGGGCGCATATGTTTCTCCTTTTTTTTTCTCTGCCATGTATAAAAATAGGGACCCATAATATCCTTGAACATTCCAGAAACACCGAAATCATAATAGACTCCGCCTGTTCCTAATTCATCAAGCATCTGGTCGAATACTGTCCGAAGACCTTTAACACCTGAATAGACGGTTACGTGTTGGGTTTCTTTTGCAAGAGATTGTTTAAGTAATAATTTTGGGAGTACTTCTTGAAATTGTTCCTCTTTCTCTTTGAGGAGCGTTAAGAATTCATTCGGCGATACTGCAGCAAAATGCTGTTTTTTCTCGATGATGATCGAAGAGACCAACCCCTTCTCTTTGAGCCGCTCAAGAATCTGATAGGTTGTTGCGCGATGCAAGCCGGTTTTTTTTATGATTGGACCGACAAGCGAAGATCCCTGTTCAAGAAGTGCAAGATAAATAATTGCTTCAGAATCCGTAAGTCCAAGTTCAATGAGTACCGAACGTTCATCCATAATTATTCCTCGTCAATTGATTATATAAAGATTGTGTTTTGTAATCTTAAACAAGACTACAATAATTCATATACCTCCTCATCTGTAATCACTATTAAGTAAATAAATAAAGAGGTGATGACATGACCCATTCCACACTTGAATCACGAACACACATTGAAACACTTAAGGAAAAATATCCTCAGACAACGGTAAAAGAATTATTTAAGGAATTGCGATTACGCTATCTTACAGCAAAAGGGGTGAGCGATAGGGATACTATGATAAATAACGATCTTGATCAGATTGTCAATGAAATAAGTTCTGAACTTGCTGTGCATCCCACAGAATTGTGGGGGAGTGCAAAATTCCAATTAGCATATCGCGTCACAAGACCTGAACATCTTGCACTGCTCGGCATTGATGAATCACAGATACGAAGCGCGCAAGAAGCAGTTGAACATGGAAGAGTGATGAGTGTTCTCCCTTATAATATGCTTATGAGTGAAACGACTTTGAAAAAATATCTCCCTTCACGCTCAGAAAAATTTTCCGGAAATTGGCGACACAGCGTCGACCCCTATGGTATATTCAAAAAATTTACTAAGGTTATATCAATTGATTCTACAGGTAAGGAAACATACCTTGCGACAAGAAAATTCCCCTATGCTGTTCTCGCAAATATTACTGAATCCTGTCCTATTGGATGTGACGGGTGTTATAAGGGCTCAATGGTTCGAACATCACTTGCAGCACTTGAAGAAATCCTTCCAGAATTTGGAGAAATAAAAAAACAATTACGGCTTGAGGAAGAACGTGCAGTAGATCAAGCAAGAAAACTTACTGCATGGCTTAATCAAAATCTTGAAGTGGACACTGTTGTGATCAGTGGTGGAGAGCCCGCATTGTATTCAAACAACACCCTCAAGCGAATCCTTGACGAATACAAGAATGCAAAATATGTCGAGGTCGTCAGGATATGTACATCATCAGTATTCCAAGGGATGTGGTACCGCATTGATGATGAATTAGCGAATCTACTCCATGATTTTGAAGGATCGAGTAAGAAAAAATTCTATATCAATGCACATGTTACTGCCTGGGATCAATTAGCAGCACCAGAAGCAAAGATTGCAGTTGATAAATTAAGAAATAAAGGGATCAGTATTCATCTGCAAATGCCTGTGCAAGAAGGTATTAATTTTCGAAGGGATGACATGGAATGGACTGTAAACAAATTAGAATCCCTATCAAAAAAAGCATATGAACTCGGGGTGATACCTTACAAAATGATTTTAGATATGCATTCCCCATCAGATCCTGCGGTAACCATACCTCTTGAAACATTCACCAAGGCTATAGGATATTTTGATCGCCATGAAGAAAATTCAGATCAGGAGCGATGGCAGGCATATAATATTTTACATGAGCAGGGTAATAATTACCTCGTATCCTATCCCCATTTTACTGCAGTAAAAATGATCGATACACAGAACAAGGTAGTCACCTATTTCATCCCTAAGGTAGATTATAAGAAAGGAAAACGAATCGAGGTGCACACCTACACTGAACCGCTCATTGCAAGACATAATGATGATCCGACCAGTATGAACACCATTGCAGATAAAGATATTGTTGACAAGATCGCGCAAGTACAACACGCATATCTTGGCTGTAGCGCAGAGATCGAGCAAATCGAAAAACAACAAATAAGTTTTCAGGAAAAAATCAATGCCATTGAAGAGATAGAAAAAGAGTTTTACACCATTTCAGGAATCACCTATCCTGAAAATAAACCATTAGTAGAGTAATTCATATAAGAATAATCCATAAACAATTTAAACAATGTGAGACTAATAGTGGTATGACTAACCCATCGCTCAAAGGTTACATTGTCTATCCGACCTATCGGATTGTTGATGATGAGTCAGAAGAAGGCAAGAAGAAGAAATCAAAGAAAGCACTCGTCTATTTATTTGGCCGTTTAGAGAATGGAGAATCATTTCTTATCATCAAACCGTATCGACCGTATTTCTACGTGAAACGTGCAAATATCGAAGTCATCGATGAGAAACTTGAAAAAACATTAACATTATTTAATGCGTATGTCGAGGATTCTGACTTTAAGAATTTTAACGATGAACAAGTATCAAAAATCATTCTCGACATTCCGGGCGATGTACCAAAACTACGAAAAATCCTTGAGGAAGAACATCGCTGCACCTGTTATGAAGCAGATATCAGATTTTATCAACGATTCCTGATCGACCATAATATCAAAAGCACTCTTGAAGTTTCCGGGAAATGGAAGAAGGGCGAATATATTGATCGCATCTATGAAGATCCTGTTGTTAAAGGCGCTGAATGGAATCCGGAACTTAAAATTCTCTCTATAGATATTGAGAGCGACTCACATGCAAAGCACCTCTACTGTATTTCACTCTATACACCGGGCATTCGGGGACAAGGTGCATTCGAACGCGTAATCATTCTCTCGCACGAATTAGAGATGGGCAAACCACTTGAACACGCAATATCTGTCAATACTGAAAAGGATCTTCTCGAAAAATTCCAGGAACTCGTCATCAGTATTGACCCCGACGTCATCATCGGATGGAATGTGATTGATTTTGATCTCAATTTTCTAAAAAATAAGTTTGACGAACATAAGATCCCTTTTGTACTCGGAAGAACTGCATGGCCTTGTAAACTGGATATTGTGAAAGATTTTATGCGCGATAGTTCAGCAGATTTTCCCGGACGCATGGTCCTTGACGGTATTCAAGTCCTCAAAACATCCTATATTAAACTCGGGAACTATAAACTCGATACTGCGGCAGAAGAATTTTTAGGCGAGAAAAAACTTATCGGTCATGAGCACAAGGGCAGCGACATCGAACATTATTTTCAGGCAGACCAGCAAAAACTTGTTGATTATAATCTGAAAGATTCAGAATTCGTTTATCGCATACTCTTCAAGACAGGTTCAATGCAACTCACGATTCAACGATCACTCATCACCGGGATGACGCTTGAACGTGTACGTGCAAGTGTTGCAAGTTTAGATTCGCTCTTTTTGCGCGAAGCACAGCGAAGAAAGATTGTCCTCAATAATTCAGCGTTCGGTGAAAAGGAAGAGGCAGCAAAGGGTGGATTTGTCATGCAATCAGTGCCTGGGCTCTACGAATATGTGATTGTATGCGATTTTAAGAGCCTATATCCGAGTATCATTCGCACCTACAATATTGATCCCTATTCTTTTGTTGAAAAAAAGGATATCCCAAAAGATTTTGAGAAATTAAAAGATAAATTCATTGTTGCGGCAAACGGCGCAGTATTCAAGAATCAGGACGGAATTCTCCCTCATGTCATTTCTGAAGTCTGGAAGAAGCGTGACGAAGCAAAGAGGAATAAGGCGACTGCAGAAACTATTTATGGACTTAAAATCATTATGAACTCATTCTATGGAGTACTCGGCAATCCTTCCTGTCGATTCTTTAACCCTGATATGAGTAATGCAATCACTCATACCGCGCAGGCAATCATCAAACTCACCATCAAGAAAGTAGAGGAATTAGGATACAAAGTTATCTACAGCGACACCGACAGTGTGTTTCTCGTCAGTCGCGCAAAAAACAATGGCGACGCGCGCGCTATCGGAAAAAAGATTGAAGATCATATCAACGAATATTATACTGCACATATCAAAAAAGAACATCATCGCGAAAGCAGCATCGAACTCCAATTCGATAAACTCTTCAAGATATTTCTCATGCCGACTGTCCGCGGATCTGATGTCGGTGCAAAAAAACGGTATGCCGGAATCATTGTCAAAGATGACGATAGTGAAGAACTCCATTTTACTGGTATGGAATTCGTCCGTGGCGATTGGACAGATTTAGCGAAAAAATTTCAGGGAGAATTATTCGAACTCCTCTTCAACAAACAAGGAGTATCAGACTATATCAAAGCATTTGTCGATGATTTGCGTAAAGGCAAATATGATGAGTTACTCGTATATCGCAAAAACATCAATAAGCCATTAAATGAATACACAAAAACAACTCCACCCCATGTGAAAGCTGCACGGCAGCTCAAGAAATTAACGAGTAATCAAATCCGGTATGTAATGACGATTGAAGGTCCAGAACCTATAGAGAAATTGAAACACAAACTCGACTATGAACATTACATCGATAAACAAATAAAACCCCTCGCCGATACGGTGTTATCTGCTTATGGAAAGAATTTCGATGATATCATCCAGAATTCTTCGCAATCGACATTATTTGGGTATTAAAGAGAAACATAATTGAATAATTAGTATTTGTTTAGCTGCTCGCGAACCTTGAACATGATTATATCAATAACGATGTCCCAGAGAGACATGTCAAAAACTGCGGATTGAAGTTCGCAGCATGCAGTTTTTGATCACTCGGAAATTTGTAAAAATTTCCTCTGTGTCAAGACTGTGTCCTGAACACACAGAAATCTTCGATTTCTGTTGTATGAACGAAGTGAATATGAACACGGTTGAGAACGCGAGCCACTACGTGATGTGAACCTGCTAAACAAATACAATAATTATAAAAAAATAACACATCATAATTGTTCATACCTGAGTTTGTTTGCGTTTATAACAACACGCGCATATTTATCGTCAGGCATTCTTGAATGGCTAAATCCACAATTAAAACAATTTTTTTTATTTCCTAGAAGAACTTCTTTATTTTTTTTAAGAGCAGCAAACCATTTTGATGAAAAATTAGTATCCAATATATTTCCAATAATGTCACTTATGGTCCAGCAAGTAAATACATTTCCGTTAGGAGATATCAGTAAATCTTTACAATAACTATAACAAGGCATAATAATCGGTTCTTTTTTAATATATTTTTTTATAAGTAAGATTTTTTCTTCAGAAGTGATCATAACACCCTGTTGTTTTGCAAGTAACATCATATCATCAATCTCTTTTTCAGAAACAACAAGAATATAAGAAGAGTTATTTCCGACACCAACTATTTGAGCAGGATCAAAATCTACAAACAAACTATTTAATTCTTTGGATAATAAAATAATAGATTTTAATGTGGTGCTATTTTCATTCAACACCGTGCAATCAATTTCAATAGGTGTTGAAGAACTTATTTTTTGTATTTCTTTTATACCATTAACTGCATCGTCAAAAATATCAATTCCACGTACACTATTATGAATAGAAGCAATTCCTGAATCTAAAGATACCACCAAATTATCTACATATAAAGCAATATCTGGCGCATATTTTTTTAAATAAGCACCATTTGTTATAACTTGCAATTGAAGACCAACATCTTTCACGTATTTCATTAAATTAACAATATTTGGATGAAGAAGCGGCTCTCCACCCCATAATGTGATCCATTCAAAATTTAAATTTTTTAATGAATCAATAATAGCAATAAGTGTCTTGTAATTACCAACTAGCGGTTTTTTCCAAATAGTACACATTACACATTTTGCATTACAAGAATGAATTATTTGAAGATATGCATCTTTAGGCAAACCATTTTGCTTCGCATTTTCTAAATATGCATTGATTCTTTTTGATTTTTCTGATTCATCCATTTGCATAATAATCAACCTGCAATATTTTTAAACACAGAGTAGTAATAATCAACACTAATTTATAATTATATTGTCCGTAATAAGACAAAAAAAACATATATGTCCAAAACCAAACATTTATATAATTAAAAAGAATATCACGTAAGATGAATATCACTACTGAAGTAAAAAAATATGTTCTTGAAAATATCTTTGTAAAAAAAGGTCTAAAGACGAATATAGTTAATTATTCTAAACTAAGCAAGAAAATTATTAAAGAGTGTAATCTAAAAGAAAAAGACTTTGATGCGGTAGTCGTAGCGTTAAGAAGGGTAGCTTATGCGATGGAAAAAGACACTACAATAGATAAAAAAGTCAAATCAATACTCCAATCTTCGAGAATAGAAATCAAAACAAAAATGTTTGTAACAATAATTGAAAGAGAACATCATAGTAAACTAATCGCGCTCTATAAAGAAATTAGAAATCAAAATGGAAGAATTTATGCGATTGAAGGATTAGAAGTAATAACAATAATTGCACCTGAAGAATTTGAACATATCATTACAAAATATTTTAAAACGAGCATAATTAGAAAAACTAATAATCTTGCACAAATAATTCTTATAAGCCATGAATCCCTGGAAAAAATTCCCGGTGTGACAGCGTATATATGCACACTACTTGCAGAAAAAAGAATCAATATTGTCGAAATGATGAGTTGTTGGACAGACACCATATTTCTTATCGAAGAAAAAGATATACAACAAGCAGTGAATACGTTGACGTTCAAATAGCGAAATTTCGACGACAGCATCCAGAATTCTCAACAGACGAATTTATCGGGATATTGAGAGAAAAAAATTATTCCGTTGAGTATTTCTCCGCTAATTGTTTTCTCATATGTGATCGTTCATCATTATACAGTTGAGTATATCTGGTGAATAATTGTTTTGCGGTTGCGTCTTTAGCAGTATCTCCTATATTATAACATGTTGGTTCGACATTTAATTTCGATACACAAATTTTCTCTAGATTTTGATCCTTATAGTCAATATCTTTAACACTGCGTGCATTGATATTATCAATAAGTTCATATTTTACACCCAAACTGTCAATAATATACATCGTATTAGTTTTATCTTTCTCTCCGATTTCTTCGTAAGTTATTTCAGTATTATTTCGAATACCACGGTATAATCCAGTATCGATATACGGACCATTTGTACGAATAAGGGCGAAAATGGTCAATGACAAAAGTAATCCTCCGAAAAGAGTACGTTGTTTAAGTCTATACTTCAAATCCGATTTCAAATCCGATATCTGTGTTTTATACGAATCTTCGATCTTCTTTTGCTTGCTTTCTTGTAAAAATTTATTATATTCGTCTTGATGTTTCTTCTCTTTTTCAGCCCATTCCGTTCCACAATTGACAGTCATATTATTCACCTCTTATCGCTTTATTTAATATCATTCATCATGACCTTTGTTACTACCATTAAGATAGTATTAATATTAAATCTTTTTACTTAAAAGTTTAATAAAAACGGAATATTTATATAGAAATTGTCATAAAATTAAATATTAAGCATATCATGAAACTTGATCATAAAGATTACAAACTATTGCAACTCCTTGATGCGAATGCGCGAACACCTCTTAGCCAGATTGCTAAAAAAATCGGTGTATCACCAGAAGTTGCGCACTATCGGCTTAAGCGATTAGAAGAAGAACAAATTATTACCCAATACCAAGTCATCATTAACCTTTCTGCACTCCATATCACCCAATTCAAAATCTGCCTCGCACTTGAACAGTTGATCAGCGCTCAACTCGAAATAATCATTAAAACACTTAAAGAGAAAAGTTCAATCAAGTGGATCGTAACCTGTAAAGGCAATTGGGATATTATTATCGCCATAGAATCAGAGGATATGATAAAAGGAGATGTGATAAAGGACGAGGTACTCGCACTATTTCAAGGACATATCCGAAAGAAAGCCATAACAATCCTTATTGAAGCGCAGACATTTAATCGAGATTATCTTACTGGTCAAAAAACAGTTATTCACGACACGCGTAGTATCACCGCCAATAAACAAGAAATAATAATTGACGATAAAGACCATCAAATCATCAAACTGCTCGCAGAAAACGCACGAGCTAGCGTTGTTGATATTGCAAAAAAACTTCGAATCGATTCGCGCGTAGTTATCTATCACATCCGCAAATTAGAGAAGAATAAGATAATTCTCGGATATAAGATTGCATTGAACTATGCAAAGCTCAATATCCAATTTCACAAGCTATTCATTGAATTAAACGGCACTGATACCTCGCAATCAAAAGCGCTAACAAATTATCTTAAAATTCATCCGAATTGCATCCATCATGTTAAAGTGTTCGGCAGTTGGGAACTAGAACCAGAATTCGAAACTGCAACTGAACAAGAATTCGAAAATATCTTACGTGAGCTCAAAGATAAATTTACAAGTATCATCAAAAAGATTGACGTGATAACCATTGCGAAAGAACATAAGTTTGTTTATTTCTGAAGCGCAGCAATAAACTCTCCTGCCTTCTCTTCAATCCTATCATTCTTGAAATCTTTCCCATTGATAGTCATTGTTGCAAGTGGTTCTTTCTCAAGGATTTCCTGCATGACTTTGAACTTCCCGTCTGCGCCTGAACTTCCCTGTGTTGCGAAGAATGCGAGTTTCTTTTCCTGCAATGCATCTTTATGCATGAGAAGGTAAGTGCGTATCGCAGGAGTGATATTCCACGCCCACACTGGTCCACCAATAATAATAAGATCATATACTGCAGGATTTTTCTTCCATTTGATATCGGTGATATTTTTTAATGTCGCGTCTTTACCTGCAAAAAAATATCCTATTGCGCCTTTGCGATTTTTACCATCGATGATTTCATCAATATCTGCAGATAATTTTGTTGCGAGAAGTCCAGCTACTTTTTTCGTGAGCCCGGTCCGGGAATAATAGAGGACGAGCGTCTTCATTGTTACACCCTTATTTTTGTAAATATCCGGGTTGTGGTTCGAAGAGTAACCCGTCGGTTTTGAGTTTCTCGATGGTCCCCGTGATTTCCACTTCTGACATTCCTTGATGTTCTGCTTCAAGAATGAGTTGCGCGGTCTGAATCTTTTTTTTCTTTGAACCCACTATTTCGTCAAAGATCGTGAGAATTTTTATTTTAGCATCTAATTCAAAATCATTTACTACTGCTGCTGCCATCTGGCGTTGAAAACGCATGACATCATCAAAATCCATATCATCTAATACGCCCATTGTTTGACAACCCCCGAAGATATATAAAGAAGCATTATTTATATAGTTATCGGAAAATAGTATACATATTCGTATAGTAAGGTTTGTTTTTTCTTTGTTCACTCGAGAAATACACTAAAAGTTTATATATCCTTGATGGATAAAAGGATTGTTGTATAGGGGGTATGAGTAAAATGGAACTAATCAATAAAGTGATTTATGATACACATAATGAAATAGAAAATAGTATCAAAATAGCGAATGGAAATTATATCCACCGGCAAATCGAAAAACGCAACAATAAAGTATTCATGAGAATAAAATCGCGAAAACTGTTCGAACTTGTTCCACAATAATTCTATAGCAAATGACACAATTTTTTATACGAAAATGTCATTTGCTTATTACGAACAGACAACATTTAGTATAAATATTATTGTCTGTGAGTATAGATCATATTTGCAAAATAATCTCTCAAAGTAGAAATATTAATAAAACATCTTCTATTAGTTTCTTTATGGGCGTGTAGCGCAGCCTGGATAGCGCGAAGCACTCCTACGCATCGAACAATTCGATACGGAGTGATGCTTAGGTCGAGGGTTCAAATCCCTTCACGCCCGTAGCTAAGCGAAGGGCTGAAGGTTCCCGAATGCAATGAGAATACCTTCACGCCCGTAATTATTTTCTAGAAACACAAATTAATTTTTTCCTAATCATATTGACTTTAAAGTAGTAATTTATGGGAAAATTTTTAAATACGACATCATTCCAGAAATAGGGGGATCACTATGGTAGAAAAAGATAATTTGCCAATTGAAGCAATAGTAACTATTCTTTTAGAGGATTATGCCCATGGAAAAAAAGGCACTGCATTCATATCCGGACAACCAGATTACGCGTGGGGACGCAATGTTGCGTTATTTGCATCAGGAGCTGAAATAGTAACTTTCAGAAGCATTACGTATAAACGGGGTAGCGACCGTGCGTATATACAAAGCGATGGAAAATTTATAAGAGAAATTATCTATAAACAGACCTAGAGCAAGAGGTAATCTAATTATTTTTTAACAACAACGTTATACGTTCACGCCCGAATTTTTATACGAATTCAAAAGGCAAAATATTTAAATGCTGACGATATCGCTATTCTTATGAACACAGAAATAAAACAAATAGCGGATGACTTGACTTTTATTAGGTCTGAAATAACTAAGATAAAAGAGAGTATGCCGAATAAAGAAATGTTTTTAACATCTGAAGAATCAAAACTATTAGCAGAAAGTCTCTTAAATGAAAAGAGTGGAAAACTTGTTTCTAGCAAGAATTTAAGAAAGAGTTTAGGAATATGACTTTCGAAATATTATATGATAAACAGCCGACAAAGTTCTTAAAGACACAAAATAAAGACGTTATTAAAAGAATTCTTGACAAAATCGATGAAACATTAAAAGAAAATCCGGTTCCCGCAGATGCCAAATATATCATTGGAGAGCACGGTGTATATAGGATACGCATAGGAGATTATCGGGCACTATACCGAATAAACTATCAAGAGAAAAAAATAGTAGTATTTAAACTCGATAAGCGGGAAAGAATATATTGAGTAGAATCGATACGTTGGGGAACAAATCCCTTCACACCCGATCTTTTATCCACGATACGCCCCATACGCTGCAGTAAGATATGCAGTCATCTTCTCGAGGGATAAGACATCATTTGCATCGCGTAATCTTCCTTCCGCGTCTATGGAAAAGTTTTCTCCGTATTCGCTCCTAAAAAAAGATACTGCCGCTTCAACATTTCCTGCATGAAGTCCGCCGGCAATGACTGGAGTCATGGGAATTTTAATTTCCTGAAGCATCGCGAGTGTCACGTGTCTATCCAATATCTTTCCTACGCCTCTTGACGGATCGATAATAACATAATCAACGAGTCCTTCGTACGCATTTAATTTTTCTCCGGTTAGTTTAGGTGTTTCTAAATCTTCAGGTTCAAGTTGTAGTATTAATTGTAAATCAGGATACTGTTTACGTAGATATGCTAATTCTTTTACTTCTGGAAGTCGCTGATTGATCTGCAGTGCATCACATAAGTTCTGTTCGTATAATGCAGGGAGGAGTAATTGATCTAATTCCTGCGTAAACTGCCGATTATCAGTACAATGATGGATTGTTGCAAGCGCATATCGGGGGATTGTCTTAAATAGCGGGATAAGCTTATTACGCGCAGGCCTCCGCGTCCCTGCACGTGCAGGTTCAGCGAGCATACGCGGCGTGGTCAATATCCCATACATCATCATTGGTTCCTGACTAAGCGAAGTAGCACTGCATGCAGCAATTTCTGCAGTGGTCTTAAATCCTGTTACGCCGATATATCGATTATTATTCATCGTGTTCATACATATCACCACTATATTTTATTCAGCAGAGAAGATAATATTTTTCCATAAGCTATATAAGCAGGTATATCTTCTTACATATATGACCTACCGTAGAATCATACAACTCTCGCCGACCACAAAAGTCGTATCGCTTCCGAGTGATTGGCTTTCTAAAAACCGTCTTCGCAAAGGCGACAGCGTATATGTCAAAGAATTAGACAATGCACTTATCATTGAAAAAATAAAGCCGATAGCGCAACACACATCTATCGATGTCTCAGAATTACATGATGATATTCTCTGGAGCGTTATTGATGCGATATACATGCAGGGATATTCAGATATTGAACTAAAGGTAAGCGTTTCACAACGAAAACTACTGGTCAGTATTGTAAAATTTTTTCCATTATTCATCATCGCTGCGGAACATAAGACGACTGTAGAGCTTAAGGCCGTAGCAGATACCCTAGATATTAATTTTACAAATACACTCCAACGTATCAGACATATTACTAGTAATATGGTGACTGAAGCATTAGCCCATATTCATAGAAAAGATTGGGATGCACTGAACACTATCAAGAAGCTGGATTATACACTCAATACGTATGTCAGCATGTGTTTTCGAGATTTAAGCAGTGGAAAAATAAAGAATAGCATCGCACTTGCACAATTTGTCAAAATTCTCGAGTTATATGCAGACCGATTATGCCTATTATTTGCAGCTATTGCACATTCACACACGATCACTAAAAAGGATGTTCGTCTAATCGCCCAATTAAGTGTCGTATACGATAATGCATTTAAATTAGTACATAAATTTAGTGTTTCAGATATTAATGCGCAGGATACCCGTCGTCATGCACTCAAGGCTGCATCAAAAAAATCACCATTACACGCACACTTCACTGAACTTACACAATCACTCTATGATCTACAAGAGATCATCATACAACTCCATTATACTACTCTCTAAAAAAATTCTTTCGCAACCTTTAAAAAACCCCGAGCCTTTCAGTGTCTTACATGAAATTTACAGTGAAGAACACGTTTAATTGGAGAAATTTGTTTACTGCAATATTTCTTATTATTGGCATTATTGCCATGTACATTATCTTACGCAACTATTCTTTAAAGACTATATTTAATACCTATCGTAATTTTGACCCGTTATTTTTAGGATTTTATCTTCTTGCAGTCATCAGCATCTTTTTCGTCCTTACGTGGAGGTGGGATGTTATTTTAAAATCACGAAAGATCAAAGTCCCATTTATCAAACTCTTCTTTTACCGCATCATCGGTACGGCAATAAATTTTTTCACACCCGGCCCGAGAGTCGGAGGCGAGCCAACTCAGGCGAGTTTACTCTGCAAGCACGGCGTCGGATTTACTGAAGGATTATCGACGATTATGATCGATAAAATCATTGATACTGCAATTTCAGGCATTCTCTTTGTCGTGGGCATCATCCTTGTTATGCTCTATTATTCAATACCGCAGACACTAAAAATCATACTCGTCATCACAGGAATCATTTTTACAAGCCTTGTTATTCTCTTCTTCTATCGCATGCTTACGCATCGACATTTCTTTTTGCACCTCTTCAAATTCTTACGGATCGATCATATTAAAAACGCGACCATCCAAAAACTTGAGAAAAAGATCGAAGAAATCGAACTGATCATGATTGATTTTTATACGAATGATAAAAAAGCATTTATGAAGACAATTGCAATTAGCATTCTTTCGTGGCTCGTCATGTTCTTCGAGTATAAACTTGCAACAAAACTTTTAGGGATAGAACTAGGAACTCATCCATTTACTGCGTTATTCTTCATTATTGCATTCATCGGAGTCGCAGTACTCTTTCCCATCCCCATGGCTGTTGGGGTGCTTGAAGCAGGTCAACTCTCTGCATTTGCAATCCTCGGACTTCCCGGAAGTGCAGGTATCGCACTTGCATTTCTTGTCCGCATGAAAGATATTACCTGGGGCCTTATCGGACTCATCCTTCTTGCAATTTTTGGCTTTAGTCCGACACGAATTGTAAAAACAAAATACAACGATCGTAAACAAATCATTAAGAAAAGACAGAATGGAAATACGCAGTCTCCTCCTGTAAATTCATAAATGACTATGGCTAAAATACTCTATGCAATCAATGGTGAAGGGTTAGGGCATGCGTATCGGAGTATTGCAATCATCCGCGAACTCCAAAAACATCACACGATACGCATCATTGTTGGCAGCAGACGCGTCTATGAACATATGTATAAGGAATTTCCAAATATCGTACAAGTTGAAGGATTGCCAATCAAGTACAAGAACAATGCAGTTGATGATGTTGAGACTGTAAAAGAATTCTTGCGCATAACGACAAAAAGCACAATCACCAATTACCGTACTGTTTATACACTTATCAAAAAATTTCGGCCCCATATTCTCATCACGGATTTTGAAAATATTAGCAGTTATGTCGCAAGAATCCTTAATATCCCTGCAATCTGCCTCTGCAATGTCCATGCCGTAACCCATTTCAAGTATCCTGTCCCTAAAAAATATCGTAAAGAGTATTATAAAGCAAAGTTTGTGGTGGTAAAAAATACTTGCCAACTCGTCGATTATCATCTCATCACGACATTTTTCACACTCCCGATTAAAGGAAAGCATACATTTGTGTATCCGCCAGTTCTTCGTAAAGAAATCCTGCAGTTGAAGTGTAATGAAGGAAAACATCTTCTGGTCTATCAAACATCAGATACCAATCATCGGCTCATCAGAGTACTTAAGAAACTCTCCCATCCAGTCATCTTTTATGGATTTAATAAGGAGGAGATAGATGGAAATATTACTTTTCGCAAAAACAATCATGACCAGATATTCAAAGACTTTGCATCATGCAAGGCGTGTATCGCAAATGGCGGATTCACCTTTGTCTCTGAAGCAGTTTCACTCCACAAACCGATCCTGTGCATTCCGGTCAAAGGACAATTCGAACAGATACT
Source organism: Candidatus Woesearchaeota archaeon (assembly GCA_041658255.1). GTDB lineage: Archaea > Nanobdellota > Nanobdellia > Woesearchaeales > UBA9642 > UBA9642. The sequence continues at coordinate 76,287 of JBBAAQ010000001.1, read as the reverse complement.
AAATGCGTTACAGATCAAAGAGCTCAGATACGGCGACATGGCCGATGTTGCAACAGAAGCAAAAATTCGCGCATTCATCAAACATATCCCAAAATATAAAAAAAATCTCTCAACCTATAAACGTGAAGATAATTCACGAATCATTAAAAAGGTCGAAGAGATCATTAAGTTTGAAATACAAAAGAAGAGAAAATGAATCTTGCACTGTTTTCTGAAGGATTACGGATGTTTCGCCGGAATCTTCGTGTTAAATGTCACGGATTTGAACGGTATTCTGGAAGTGATGAAGAAATCTGCAGGAAAATTATTGAGGATTGCTGGAACAAAGAAAAGGTATATTTTCAGACAAGTGCCGGTATGAATAGTAATTATCCAGAATTCTATGCGCGAGATTTTGGGATGTGCGTCGAACCACTCATCCGATTAGGATATCGTACGCAGTGTGAAGATACTGTCGTCTATGCAATGGAACAATATGCATTACATCAAAAGATTACAGTCATGATCACGCCAAAGGGTTTGCCGATTAATTTTCCAGACACCTATAGCCCTGATAGTGTGGCGTACTTCTTCAGAATACTACGCATCACACAATCAAAAAAACTCATAGTACGCAACCGCGCATTCTTGAATGCTGAAATCATAAAATTCGAGAAGAATGTCATCAATCCTCAGAAAGGAATTGTTGCAAAAAAACATTTTTCTGGTATGCGCGATTATGTTATCGTCAAGGAATCCTGTTATGATATGATCATGGCATGCATACTCTGTGATGAGATTGAAAAAATTAATCGTATGATGAGAACAACAACCCTTCACAATCCCCTCAAAAAATATGCATTGAAAAAAAATCTCATAACATACTACTGGAATGGATCTTATTTCAAGAATAACCCAACTGATGATACGCTTACTGGACACTGCAATATTTTTCCTTACGCACTCGGAATAATCAACGACAAAAAAATGATTAAAAAATCGCTTCGCGCAATCACAAATGCAGATCTTGATAAACCATTCCCATTACGATACGAAAGGACGCAAACAACAAGCAAATTTATCTGGCAGGAAATTTTTGTGAGCGGATGGGAACGGGATACATTATGGACATTTCTTGCAATGCCCTATATCGAAGTCCTTTCTAAAGTCGATAAGAAGAGAGCACGTCAGGAATTGAAAAAATATCGGGGATTGATCGAAGAGCACAGAGGATTTATAGAGGTGTATGATGCAGGAGGGAAACCCTATCGGTCATTATTTTTCTCCACAGAGACTCGCATGCTTTGGGCATGTATGTATCTGGATTTGAAGAAGCGACTAGATTTGAAAAAATAATATAAGAATACGCAAATTAAAAAAAGAAATCCAAAAATATATAAATACGTGCAACAAGAAAAAATAAATGGTTGGATTTGACAGCATACTAAAGGAAGAACAGAATGAATTGCAGAATTTTTATGAATTACGGGAATTAATAGCAGGAACAATCAGGACTGATGAAGAATTTGAAAAAACACTACGACTAGAATTTAAAAATGTTGAAGATTTGAAAAATAATCTTGAGACAATTGAACAACAATTAATCTCAATCACCGCACTTACAGAAAAACGAGAGCAGATAACGATGCATTTAATAACCTTGTATGAACAGCGTGTTACACAGGTTGACATCACAAAGTGCAAAGAGCTCCTTGCAATGATTGCAGAAATAGACCGCAAGATAAGTCCGATGGTGACGCGGATTGTTCAAGAACTTCCGCGATTGTATATTAAAGAAACTCACGACTTATATCAGAAACATAAAACTATCATGGACGCTATTGATGAAAAAGCGCGGTTTATCAATGTGCGAATACAACAAATTACGCACAGCATAAATGGATCAGGAGACGCTATACGAAATATTGATCAAATGATTTCTAGACTCGAACGAGAAAGAATGATGAATAAGGAAATAAAAAAAGATAAGATTGGTTTTTAAAAAGAAAAGATAATTATTTCTTTCCAACTTTCTCTTCCTTGAACATGTATTTTGCAATCAGGAATACGACGAATGCGATGATAATAAAGTTGATTAATGTTGCAAGGAATGCGCCCCAACTGATGATGATTGGTCCGATTGCAAATGTTGCTTCTTTCCATCCACCGCCGGGAATGAATGGTGTGATGATGGGCATGATAATATAATTGACGAGCGCCTGTGTAAGCGCAGTAAGCGCTGCACCAATGATGAATGCGACCGCGAGCCCCATGACCTTGTATTCCTTCAAAAATTCTTTGAACTCTTTCAATAATTTTCCCATACAATATTCCTCCTAATGCTCTACCCACTTAACATCCTTGAACTGATGTTTTGTTGCAATAAGCACAAGATCAATAAACCACCAGATGCCAAGCCCACCGAATGTGATAAGTTTAAGTATCCCAGTCCCGACTTTACCCATCATAAATCTATCGATACCAAACCATCCTACAAAAATAGATACTAATAAACATGCAAGCCAATCCACTTTTTTAACCATGGTAATCAACCCCCAGATAAACGATAATCATGTATAGAAGCGGGAATATATAAAGTTAACGGCGAATAATTCAATAAGAACGAGGCAAGTCATGTTTTTTATGATTACGATTAGCAATCGTATAACGATATGCAACAACATAAGGCGGGGCGTAAGCTAAATCAAGAGCGTTCAGTAATTTTTGAAATTTTGAAGTACTGCACTCATAATCCTTGATAATACGCGAAATATAATTAGTTGGTAACTCAGAAGCAACATCAATCCACCGATCGACAGCCGCTTTATGTAATGAATCAAAATACGCTTTTGCAGTAATACCCCCGGGGCAATTAGGTTGGAACATTCTAAAGTAATAAAGAAGTCATATTTATTCTTTTTATCGCTATATCACGATATATCTAATTTATCGTAGAATGAAGATAGGGCATGAGTTTCTTTTCTGCATTGCGCAGATGAAATTCATATGTCGCGTAGGATGTTTTCATGATCTTTGCAAGTTTTTGCATCGAAATCTTTCGCGGATAGCCATAATACCCGTGTTCGACTGCAAGATCAAATGCGCGCTTCTGTTTATCAGTCAGTTCAGGAAAAGTCGTCATTATTGCGATATGATTAATCTTTTTCTGAGTCATCGACAATAGTTTTCCGCCATACAATGGTGTTTGTATTGCCCGCGCAATAGCCATCAATTTTCTTTTATCCCAGCTTGCAAGTTCGAGGATCTGATCACCTTGTGGAGAAATATAGAATGGTTTAACATAGATGATTAAGGGATCATAAAACATTTTTGTGCTAGGATGTTGATCTAAAAGCCAAAATCCGAAATGATCATTAACCATATCAATCTTCATTGTCCGCTTATCTTTTTTGAGGTCACTTAGAAATGCTTTTTTATTTGCGGATGCACCAACCACGTGACCCGTGCACAACAGCAAAAACTTATTATTTTTTTCCTGAAAGGACAACGGATAGCCGAATAATGCAATCTTATGTTTTTTCGCCCGAGATGCGACGAGCATTCCATCATTTGCAGGAATGAGAAGTTTTGCATACCACATAGTGAAAGAGATTGAACACATTATTTAAAGTTAATCAAACAGAAACATTATACGAGTCCTGCAATCAACGCGCCGATTCCATAAGCTGCACCCGCAGCGATTCCGCCGACAATCAACATTTCAAGTCCTGAATAGAAGAAATTCTTTCCAGTAACTTTGGTCTTTATTGCGCCAAGTGTGAATAATGTTGCGGCTGTAAGGATTGCAGCAACTAAAAATATATTCATGACTATCCCTGCCCATAATGCCAGAACAAACGCAAGTACGGGGATGAATCCGAAGAGTACAAATGACCCGAAGGTAACGAGTGCATTTTTAAGCGGCGACTCAGCAGATTGCATGATCCCTAATTCTTCGACCATCATCACATCAATAAATGCCTCTTTATCTTTTGACATGATCTCAACAATTTTCTCTGCATCTTTTTTAGCATATCCTTTCTGCATATAGATTTCAATCATCTCCTTTTTTTCTCCAAGAGGATAATTCTCGAATTCCCATGTTTCACGTTTGCGCTCTGCCCGATGATATTCCTGTTCTGCCCTCGTACTCAAATAATCCCCAATTGCCATGGATATCCCGTCACCAATAAGATTTGCAAATCCTAAGATAAGTACGATATTTGCCGAGAGGGCTGCACCTGCGACACCTGCAACCACTGCAAATGTGGTTATTGTCCCATCAAGTCCACCATAGACTGCACTTTTCAGATAGTATCCGGAATGTTGATGCATTTCAGGAGATTTTTGTGTATGCGCTACTTTTGACGCCCGTGCATCATGTTTCGTATAAGCATCCTTTGCCTTTTCCAGACTTCGAGTAAGGGACATCAATTATTGGTGAGGGATAGGATTAATAAAGATTACCATAATGTTTATAAAAAAGAGCAACCTCACATGGGTTATGGAATTTAAAGACGGCGTGCTTATTGTCAATCGCAAGTTATCTGCACTCGATACATTTACAATAAAATTTATTGACTTACTCAAAAAATATTCATCCTATGTCCTTATCAGCGGGTATGTATCAATTCTCCTCGGCAGATCTCGGATAAGTGAAGATATTGATTTGATTGTTCCAAAAATGGATTTGACAACATTTACGAAATTCGAAAAAACTCTCGAGAAGAAAGGATTCTATTGTTTGAACACTCCAACCATTTCAGAGATGTATTCATACCTTACTCAGGAAAAAGTCGCTATCCGATTCGCAAAGAAAGGAACAGTCATTCCGAATATGGAATTCAAATTTGCAAAAAATAAGACCGATCTTCTGGCGCTTCACGACGCAATACGTGTACGTATCAATACAACAGAATTGAAGATATCCGATCTTGAAATGCAAATTGCATATAAAGAACAACGATTAAAATCACCTAAGGATATGGAAGATGCGCGCCATCTCAGAAATATCTTAGGATTAAAACTCAATAAGCAAAAACTCAAAGCATATGAGGCGATACTTCGTGAATAAGAACCAGCGTGAACGATACAAATTTATCGATGAATGGTCACGATATGTACTGACGCATCCCGACACCGTATGGAGTAAACAGCAGAATATGATTATTGACTCCTGCATAAAATCCTCAACCATGACGAGAGAAGAATTCTTAAAGATGAAGGGAGAGTGGCGGGGATAGAAAATAATAATCATACGTGAGAACATTAAACCAATGCAACTCTACAAAGGATTACAATTCAAGTGTTCGCATTGTCCGGATATACTCCACAACTGGACTAAAGAACTATCATAATATCGCCAGCACCACACTTCCAACAAGCGCCAATCCCGCACCTAAATACTGGTGCCATCTGATTTTCTCTTTATTGAACCATACGCCGAGTATTAATGCGATTGCAGGATATGCCTCAGTGATGGCTGTTGTGAGTGAGACATAATTCTGTTCGACTGCAAATGCATAAAAAACCCATGCGAGGGTATCGAATATTCCCATAAAGATAATGAGCCAGGTGAATGTTTTAATGTGAGAAAAAAATTGCGTGAACCCTTTGCGGCGGATGATGATAACTAGACAAAATAGTGAGAAGATGAACCAAGGCGCCCAGACAGCCATGATTGGCGAGACATTTTTTGCTGATGTTGCAGTAAAATAATTGACAAGTCCCATAAAGAGTGATGCGATGATTGCAAAGATAACCCCGCGCTCGAGTCTGAAGCGCAGATGCGCAAATGATGATGTTGCAATAAGGATGATACCTATCATGATAAGGAGTATCAGCATGATCTGAGTGAATGAGAGGATTTCCTTGAGAAAAACCATACTCATAGCTATAGTGATGGGGAGCTCTATTTCGAGCAGTACATCAATGACTGATAATTTTCCTTCCTTTAATGCTTCAAAGTTGAAAATTGCCGCGATAAAGACTAATACACCAAGCGACCCGAGAAGTATCAATGTATCTTTAGTGATCATCGAGAAATCATGGATTGCAAATGGGAGTAGACCGATTGTTCCGATAATTCCTATCCATGCAAGTGCTTCCACATTGCCGATCTTTCTTGTCGATCGTTGGATGAGAAAATCACCAATGCCCCACGAGAGCATGGCACCAAATGCGAGGAGAATTGCAGAGAGGATCATTGTTATTTTTCAAACACTCAGCACATATTATGCTTTTGCTTGCCTCCATAATTGTTCAAAATAATTTTTATAGGTCTGTGCGACTTCTTTGTTGCGGATAATGATGACTGTTGGTTTATCAGTAATGGAGTGTATCGCAACCGTATCATTATATATTGCAGTTGTTGCACTTGCAGGAGTGTTTTTAAAACATCTCACTTTTAATCCTTTGATATACATCATTTTATGTCCCCGGAGTTTCTCATCCATGATCATGCGGCCGGTAATCTTTGCGAGTTCAAATGATTTGACAACATGCCCGAGTTCCCATTTCAAGACATCATAACTGTTTCCAGTCGCTCCAAAAATGCAGATATCCTTTGCAGAAAACAATTCTGAGATGAGTACGCGCAGTCCCTGTTTTCCCTCGTAAATTTCTGATGATGGCGCAGCAGATGGCGCAGTTTTTGATAGTGCCGTAAGTTCGGGTATTGCAGATTCTATCTCTGTTGCTTGCTCGCGGAATTTTGTTAAGACAAATCCGGGTTTCGATGCAGAATAATATGTTTTTGCACCACGCTTCTGATAATGTGCGAATCCTTTATCGATCAGATTATGAAGTATTTGGTACGCAAGTGTCCGATCCATACTCAAGGATTTTGCAATATCGCGTGCCGGAATTGAACCATGTTTCACGAGTTCAAGATAAACTCTTGCTTCATTTCCAGAGAGTCCTGCAAGTTTTAGTTTCTCGATAAGATCCATAACTATTGAAGAGATTCCTTAAATTATAAATGTTGTTATTATAACTAACAACAAAAATATAAATAGTGATTCACTTATTAGTGGTAATATGAACCTCTCTATGAAAGTTGATGTCGCAAAGAAAAAAGCGTTAGAATATATTTTATCACGACAAGGTCGGGATTATCTTTGGCATGATTTTCAGTCTCACACAAATGGAGAAGGTGTTGATTGGGTAACAGGATATGTCGGAACATTGCTTATACTAGCAGAAGATACATACACAAAACTTAGTAAAAAGAATTCTATAAAACAAAAACTTGAGAAAACCGCAGAAGTTATGGCATCACGTCAACAAGAAAATGGTGGTTGGGGATTTAATGGACATACGCCGGCGGATACTGATTCAACAGCATGGAATACGATGTTCTTATCGCTAATGCACGACAGAACAGATGCGCATCACTTCTATCGTAAAAACATAGCAAAAGCAATAACGTTTATTCAAGAACATCGCAAAGCAGATAATGGATATGCCTGTTATAATGAAAAAGATATTCGCGAACACCCTGGATTTACAAGATTCAAAGATATACCTGTTGATGGGTGGTGTAAATCAACAGTAGATATTAGTGTAGTTGTCGCGAAAGCCTTCCATCATCTGTGGTGGATTGAATCTTCTGAAAAATTAAAAAAAGATAAAGAATCAATTGAAGAGTATATATCAAATCAAAAACCAAAAGATGAGTGGCGGAGTTATTGGTGGAATAGCAACATCTACGCCACTGCACAGGTATATGAGGAATTTCCCTATTTAAGAACAAAAAAAACGACGCGCACATTTGTAAAAGCCGCCAAAAAAAACAATAATCCACTCTATCGCGCATTAGCACTCAAGAATATGCATCTTTGTGATCAGAGTAAATACCAATTAAGAAAACAGATTAAGAACATTATCAAAACACAAGAAACAGATGGCAGCTGGCAAAGTCAGCCCTCGCTCAGGGTTCCACACCCTTCAAACATCAATCCTGAAATCGATCCATCTCGATGGAGAGAAGATTGTACTGATCAGAATAGAATTTTTACGACTGTAACAATCTATGATGCACTTGAAAGACTTTATGAAAGAAATTATATAACTACTCGTGAATCGATCATGGATAAATGGGACCGTCAAACCAAAGACTGGTCGAAAGCAAACAAATATGCACTTCTCGCTTTTGCACCAGTCTGTTTCATACCGGGTGTCAGATGGATTTTCAGCGGAGTAGGTTACGCTATTGGAAATGCGATCGACCAGTATCAAAAGAAAAAATCTACTCCCCCTTAAACTTCTTAATCAACTCTAATATCTTCTGCCCGGAGAATTTTCCGCGGTATTGCTTCATGACAAGGCCCATGATGGCGTTCGTATTCATTGAAGGATGCTCTTTAATCATCTGAGTAATATACGAAGTGAGTTCAGACTCATCAGCTAATGTAAATTTATTGATTGACCGCACAATATCCTTTTCCGTAGCATAATCTTTTAATATCTCCGGTATAGAACTTGATGCGATGTTCGCGCTGTTAAGACTATAAAATATTGGCACAACAATATCTTCAGATAATTCAACAGATACACCGAATCGCTTCTGTAAGTCTTTAGGTGTTGAAACAAGTGTTTCTGCAATAGTAATTGGTCTTATTTGCGGAAACTGAGTTACATATTTTTCAAAATTCATTTCAAACACTAATTCTTTCGCAACTTGTTTCGGAAGTCCATATTCTTTTTCGAACCGCTCGATCTTGTCTTTAATCAATTCAGGTTTTTGAATATTTGAGATATCGGGGATGATGGTCTTAACATCTGTTTCCGGATACATCCTGCTCGATCCAGGCATGGGCCGCAGATAGTTTGATGTTCCGACTTCTGTTGCATTACGCACTTCTTTAGAGAGCCCATGCTCAAGAAATGAATTTATTGTTTCATCGATTTTTTTAAAGGCGAGTACACATTTTTCTGGTGTTCCAATAATAAAAATCATTCCATCAGATTGTTCAAGATTGAGTTGGCTATAAATTTCTTTCACTTCATTTACAATCTGATATTTTCCTAAATCCTCATCACTATGTATTAAACCATCCAATCCAAATAATTTGATACGATCTGAAAGTTCGCTGCCAAACCTCCTGTTTGGCCCGAGTTCAAAACCGAAGAATCCCTTAAAATTATTGTAAGGTTTGCCATAGATCAATTGTCCTGCGTCAAGTCCTTTCTTGATGAGTTTAGAAGTAGTATTCTTGAATACTATTGTATAATCTTGTAGCGAAGTATTTAAGTTTTCTTTAGTGATACCACGTGATTTCAATTCTTCGCAAAGTTTGAACATTTTCTGTTGCCGCTCAATTTCAAGGATTACAACAGTATCGAGTAATCGTAAATCCTGTACTCCTTTGATTTCAACGCGAACACCACCACTGATAGAAACATTCACATCCTGCCTGATTGTTCCAAGTCCACGTTTTACTCTACCCGTACTTCGAAGGAGCATCCCGATATGCGCCGCACAATCCTTGGTCTGCTGCGGTGTTTTAATATCCGGCGCTGTTGCTATTTCAATAAGGGGTATTCCTAAGCGGTCAAGTCGATATGTATCATATTTTGCAGTCTTTGCAATGATACGTGCAGCATCTTCCTCAAGGCAGACTGTTTCAATACCCACTTTTACAAGTTCTCCTTCTGACTCAAATTCAATATATCCATTACGCGCAATTAATGCGGTGCGTTGGAATCCTGAAGTGTTTGATCCATCAACAACAATCTTGCGCATGACATGGATTTCGTCGACAACTTCACAATGCATCATTGCAGCAAGTTGTAATGTGACTTGAAGTGCATCCTTGTTTATATCTAAGGGAGGCGATTCATCAAGCTCAACAAGGCACGTCGTATCATCATAATACTCATAAATGGTATGCTTTTGTTTCTCCATCTCCGCACTCGCCGCAATATCGACAGTCCCTGTTTCTCCTGCAGCGGCACGTAGAATGCGTTTAATAGTTTTATCGGGCGTATCATCACGGATTTCGCAGGGACAATTACAGAATAATTTATTTGTATCTAACTGCTGATGGATTTCAAGCCCCACTTTGAGTCCGAGCGCAGTATAATCAGTCATACCTTTTAGAAATGATTTGCGTTTAAATATGTTATGAAAAGATTTTTAAAGAATACATCGAATCTGAGCATATGGATTCTCACCAACCAAAATCTCAATCAACGGAATTCCGCCTTTTCCAAAGAACTGATCCTTTTTTCGAACGAGAAGTCAATATATACTACGCAGAATTTATGTCTGATGTTAAAGAAAGAAATCTTCCAAAAGAAAAGCTTCCAAGATATGCATTTCTTCTCCCGACTGTACAGAATAAGGATCCTAAACAATATTCGGCACTATCGATCTATGAAGCAGAACAGGGGAAAAACAAGGTTGTTATCAGCAATATTACCCCAGACACACATCCTGAAGGACTTATCGCATTAATGGTCGGGACAGTAAACAATCCTGCAAATAAAAAATATTTCCCAAACAATCACATCGATATCTACGTTTTAGATTCAGAATTTCTTCCCCACATCGACTATTTCAAAAAACAATTCAATACTGTTAAAGAATTTAAAGAGAATGAGTGAATAGAAAGTGACTGCCTATTCTCTTAAAACTATTAGAACGGCAAATACCTTACTTTCAATGTGTCCATAAATATTGCAGTCCGATAGTTGCCGACAATTTTCGGAAATTCTTTTCGAAGCAATTTAATAAAATCAAATAATTCCTGATTATCTTTGATCATCATCTCGAAATCAAGATCGCCGTGGAGATTGATGCCCTCAATTAAGTAAATGGTTGCAGGATGATTCTTGATAAATTCTTTGAGTTTACGTAATTCCTGATGATTAAAATCACTGATATTTAAAAAAATCTTGTAATAGGTATAACCCAATGCATTATGATCAATACCGATACGATATTTTTCAATTAATTGTTGTTTTTCCATACGTTGTATACGATATGCAATGGTTTTTGGATGCTCCTTAAGTTTTTGACCAAGAGTTACTAATGATGTTCGTGCATCTTCTGCAAGAAGTATTAATATTTGTTTATCGAGTTCATCGAGGGGTATACGCACGGGTGATTCTGCAATATGAATTTCCTCTGTTGCTTGCACGCCGAGCAGATAACGATGTTCATAATGGACAACATCAGTTGCAATATTTTCAAGATGTGTCTTTACGTAACGCGAATATTTTACCATAAATTCATCTACAAAATACCTAAAATCAGTAAGCGTTCTGCACCAGAGCCCGCAGAAAAAATCGAATTCCCCTTGCACTTCAAAAATCCAGAACACCCGCGTATCGGCTTTGACATCTTCATAAATTTTTTTGAGTTCTTCAGGACCAACATTCTGCCAGATAATCGAAATACGACAATAGAAATATCCGAGTTTTGGAACATTGATAACTGGATAAAATCTTGTGATGATCCCTTTCTTGATAAGATTATTGACACGATACTCAGTTCCTTGCTTACTAAGCCAGACTTTCTTTGCGAGTTCTGAATAACTTTGCCTTGCGTTAAAGTCAAGCTCATGGAGGATTTTCTTGTCCTTTAAATCTAGTTTATATATCATTCTTTATTATTAAGGAGAATTCTGTTATAAATCTTTTCTTTTTGACAGAGATTCTATTAGAATATTTTATATTACCGTTAATACTTCATAGTGAATACAAAAGGTGATATCATGGAATTCAACTATGCAGACTACGTAAAATCACAGCTAACAGCAGAACAATTCACACGTTTAGAACAACAAGGACTAAACTATCTTGATCAACCATTTAGTGGAATACTTTCCGATCTTGCAAGTATTGATGAACGTATTGCTATTGAAATACCCTTCATTATCCGCGAATGCCAAATGACGCCCGCCACGCGCGTACTAGACACCTGTCTGGGCACTGGCGCAACGAGTATCGGACTTCAACAATACGGAATCACAAATGTTATATCGAATGAACCGGACGTAGAATTACAGCGATTTGCATTAAATGAATCAAAAAAGCGGTATATTGCACTCATCATCACTGATTATTATTGGCAAGAATTAAGCAAGCACTTTAATCAAGCATTTGATGTTGAAATCTGTACAGGTAATTCGCTTACTGAAGTGTTGAAAACTGAAGAACGCAAAAAGTCATTACACAATTTTTATGACACAACCAAAAAAGGTGGATTTCTCGTCATCGATACAAGAAATTATAATGAATTACTTAAGGGAAATTTTGTTAATACTACAAATGGCCCCTACCGTGGAAAAAATATTAATATAACACCAATATATGTCGCAACTGATATGATATTAATGCGATACCAGCATCGACTAACAAACGTAATGTCTGATTTAGTGCTTTATCCGCTTACATGCGAAGAATTACGCGATACTGTACGTGATGTTGGATATAAGAATCTCACTGTATATGGTGATTACCAGAAAAAATTTAATCCAAAAAAGACCGGATTTTTTACAGTGATCGCGCAGAAATAAAATTAATCACCGTCACTACACACATTTCCAGTATTAATTGTCGCCATACCCTTTACAAAAACCAGTTTTTCTGCAGATTCTAAGAACTCAAGTAATCCCTCAATAGTCAAATCAGATTGTGAACAAGTGTGGAATTTTGTGTCACTGAATTCTTTTTGCAATACTGCAAGTAATTCTGATTTTTTGATTGGCGGATTTACATTCTTGATGAATGCAATGACTTCGTGTCCATGGAGTTCTCTCATAGATATCAATAAACAGTAAGGATTTATAAAATTAGAGAAGAGTATTGAAAGAGATACTTACATCCACTAATTTACGATATTATTTTCCTAAACCCGAAGGAAGATATGTATAATATGTCACATTTAATCGCATATTTCCTTCAGGAGTCTTTCCGAGGACTTTGATATACCAATAATCATAATAATGCCACTCAAACCCCGAATACCGTCCAGGAATAGGTATACTCAACAATATCGATTCATTAATCAAAAGCATTGCATCTTCAAAACTTGCAGTTTCAGGATGCATATCGAGAAGTGTCGAATCATAATTTTTAATAAAATGCAGTGATACCCCGTTAAGAATCGGTGAAGAAAAATTATATGGTTCCCAAGATGTCCAGGATCTGAAATCAACAACGTATTTCCCGTCGCTTTCTCTATTCACATTAATAGGAAGAATGAGCATTTTTGTCCCTGAACTACTCATCACCGGCGATAATACAACTTCAGAAGAATTGGGGAATGAAGGTAATTTTTGCACTGCAGAATCAGGCATGAATGAGAGATTGAAATAGTTATTGAATTGTTTTGCAGCATATCCGTGCAACCCGGTGACTCCGTTAAAATTTGGTGACCACAATAATGTACTTGGACCCATCAAATCATACGGATCACCATAATCTACACTCACACAAGACTTATTATCTAAATTAGGAACAGACACTATTCGTAGGGTGGTGTTGAGAAATGGGCAACCAAACCCGTGAACATGAGAAAAATCATACTCTGCTGAACCATTATGAAACGTATGCACTAATTCATGGGCTAGAACATAGAGAGAAATTTCTTTCTTACTATAAAATCCATTGATGTATATAATCTGAGGAGTCATTACTTGTCCACTAAACCCTACTTCAGAACTATTCAGTTTCGGCCAAACAAAAAAGATATAATCATATGCAGATACATTTTTCGGACTTAACTGGAGTACTGCGTTGCGGAATTTAACATCACATTTTCTATTATCAGAAAAAGCATAAAACATATAATTTGTGAAATAACAGTTATCAGAAAGTGTTGAAAGATTAATCAAATAGGGCCCGATAACATCGCCGACAATATTTAATTGGCCGTGAGAAATGTACTGCATATATCCCTGGAGAGACTTATCGCCGAAAAAGGTATCATTTATCTGAGGGATGCTTGCAGGTGTGAAATGCGTGTAATTAAAGAAATTGCTATCTTTAATAGAAAGTGAAGTCGTATTGCCTTCAATATTGATTGCAATCACAAGAACACTAAGATTTTTTTTGACAGGAAGAAGCTCATAGGATTCATCAACTACTTTAATATACATAAATCTATCTTCTTCAATAATGGTTGTTTTCGAAATAGTAGAATTATCAATAGGACGCAGCGGCATCTCTGGCGATTTATTAATTATTACTAACACATCTTCTTCAACAAGATCAAAAGTGGGATAGAACAGGGTAACATTACGAGAAGATTCATCGTGCATAGTTATTTGTGATTCTTCAACTAAATAAAGAGTATTATAAGGAGTACTGGCAAACGTGTTTCCTATCATATCATCTTGATTGAGAACAGCGGTAAAGGGAGATAATTGAACGAGTAAAACGATTATGATTATTGCAACAATTGCGACAACACCTATAACAAAAACATTCATACGACCAGACATCGTATATCAAAGGTTTGGTCCTTTAAAAATATTTTGAATAAAAAAGATATTTGTCAAGAACCACCGGTCACAGACTGGTGGCATGACTGCTTAGTTAATGAAACATCATGTGGTTCTTGACGCTCAGAATTCCACGACCGGTGATTCCTGAGCACAGCAGATTCCACTTCGACCACCCATCATAGATGAGTGGAATTCTGTTGTTTGAAAATACAGTGCAAAAAGATATTCAAGAATAGAATTATTTGAAAAAAATATTATTCAACACTCTTCCCACTCAATTCTCCGCGTAAATCCTTCATGAAATATTCTTGCGGATCTAACTTCTGAGAAATAAGCCATGCAAGTTTGATGAATGCAGTCTCAGAAGTGAGTGATGAATGATTTCCTAATATTCCTGTTGTCTGCAAATCTCTTCCTGTCTGATAGACATTCATATTGACTCTGCCATAGACGGTCTGTAGCGCCATCACAACAGGCATTTTTTGTGCAAGAGAACGCAATGCATCCATTATGTTCACATGCTCATCAGTATATTCATCAATCTTGTTGACAGGAAAATTGCACAATCCCGTACCCTCAAGTATCAATCCATCAAAATTCTTATAACATAATATCTCCTCAACAAACATGTTCGGATGGCTTTTCAGGATTCCTATCTTTAAACCCGGATTGAATAAGTGAAGCTTCAATACTCCAGGAGTATTTAATATTGATTCAGGATACTCTGATAGATATTCAACACTTCTCGAATTATAATCAACGCGCGCAATCGGAGGAACATTTATTGGCTTGAACGCATCTCTGCGCGATGAATGCATCTTTCTGGCATTTAATCCATTCAGTATTATGCATGAGTCGTCATTCATATTCTCGTGCATGCAAATAAAAACTCCGTTCAAAGAAGTATTTGCGATGAATGCGACTGCGCTGACAAGATTTATCGCTGCATCACTACTTCCACGATCGCTGCTGCGCTGCGAACCGACAATAACAACAGGTATTGGTAGATGCTCGAATATAAAACTCAATGCCGCAGTGGTATAATGTATCGTATCCGTACCATGTGCAATAATAACGCCCTTAATATCCGGATTTTTCTTTATCTCTACAGCAACTCGTTCTGCGAGGAGATTATAATGCACAAACCGCAAATCCTCGCTCCACATACTCCTAAACAATTCACTATCTATACTTGCAAGTTCCTTCACTTCAGGAAACATCTCAATAAGATCTTGTGGCGAGAATCTTGGTATCACACCGCCTGTGCGATAATCCACCTTTGAAGCGATTGTTCCGCCGGTGTGTAGGATTAAAATTTTTGGAAGCGCAGTACTTTGATGTGTCGGAGTTTTATGTTCTGCGATTTTAGAATGTGACGGTACTATTACGATTTCTTCGACACGTTGTACGCGATGTTTTTGAATTCCGATATTATACCCACTCGATAATTTAAGTGTATATCGCTTTTCGTCCTCGGTGACAAGAAGTCCTTCAATAATTTCGTGTTCGAGATGGAGTTTGACGTGTCTCATTGTTTACCCGTAATACGTCGGCTTATCCTTCATCTCTTCTGCGCGTGTCTTACGGAATTGATCGCTGAACGTATGGTAGAGTGCTTCGATATCTTTTGATGCAGATGGTTTGACTTTCTTTAATGCGTCAAAGAAATATTTCATTTTCACATCTTTGACATTGATGTCTTCACGAAGTGCAAGCATTGCTGCTTCTCTACATACTCCTTCAATATCTGCGCCGACATATCCGTCGGTTTGTTTGACGAGTTCATCGATTTTCACATCTTTTGCAAGCGGCATTCCTTTCATATGTACTTTAAAGATATCTTTACGTGATTTCGCATCTGGAACACTCACAAGTACGAGACGATCAAATCGTCCTGGTCGTAAGAGCGCGGAATCTAACAAATCAGGCCTATTTGTTGCGCCAATGACCACCACATCTTTCATCTCCTGTAATCCGTTCATTTCTGAGAGTAATTGATTAACTACGCGTTCAGTCACTTGACTATCGCCGCCTGTTCCCCGTTTCGGAACAATAGAATCTATCTCGTCGAAAAAGACGATTGATGGACTTGCCTGGCGCGCTTTTTCAAAGATTTTGCGTACAGCTTTTTCTGATTCCCCGACCCATTTACTCATGAGTTCTGGACCATTGACAAGGATAAAATTTGCTTTACTTTCATTCGCTACTGCTTTTGCAAGTAATGTTTTACCGGTACCTGGTGGACCATAAAGTAATACTCCAACAGGTGGTTTGATTCCGAGTCGTGAGAATGCTGCATGATGTTGCAATGGCCACTCCACTGCTTCCTGCAATTCCTGTTTTGCATCTTCAAGACCACCAATATCATCCCATTTAGTTGTAGGTTTTTCGATGAGTACTTCGCGCAGGGCAGATGGCCGAACAGTCTTTAATGCTTCAATAAAATCATCTTGGGTAATGACGAGTTTTTCAAGAATTTCTTCAGATACTGGTTCATCATTTTGTAAGATCATATCTGATAATACTTTTCGCAAGACAACCATCGCCGCTTCCTTGGAAAGTGATGCAAGGTCTGCACCGACAAAACCATAAGTGATTTCTGCAAGTTTATCAAGATCAACAATTTTTTTATCATCCAGATCCTTATTGCGTTCCTTATAATTCTTAAGATTTTCTGCAGTAAGAAGTGGCATCCCCCTTGTATGAATTTTTAATACTGCAAGTCTTCCCTGTTTTCGTGGAACACCAATCTCAAGTTCCCTGTCAAATCGTCCTGGTCTTCGTAGTGCAGGATCGAGTACATTGGGAATATTGGATGCAGCAATAACAATAACTCTGCCGCGGGATTTTAATCCGTCCATGATTGCAAGGAGTTGCGCAACAACACGTTTTTCAACTTCACCATGGGTTTCTTCACGTTTTGACGCAATCGCATCTATCTCATCGATGAAAATGATTGCAGGCGCATTCTTTTCTGCTTCTTCAAATCGCTTCCTTAAGTTTTCTTCACTCTGACCGTAATATTTACTCATGATTTCTGGACCATTGATGACTGTGAAATGTGATTGGGTCTCATTTGCAACTGCGCGTGCAAGAAGTGTCTTACCGGTACCTGGAGGACCATGGAGTAATACACCTTTTGGTGGTTCTATCCCTAAACGTTCAAAGATTTCTGGATGCTTAAGCGGGAGTTCGACCATTTCACGGATTTTTTTGAGTTCCTCATCAAGTCCGCCAATATCTTCGTAAGTAACATCGGGCGCTTTATCCTCTTTGATTTCAGTTACTGCTTCTGGATTGAACACGACTTCAGTACCTTCAGTAATGATTACTGCTTCTTTTGATGGAACAACATCTACAATCATAAATTTGAGATCTCCGAATCCAAAGCCCATAAGTGATTCCTCATTCGGGAATGTGAAGATATCGTCAAAGAACGGATTTTGCGTCATTGCAGTGCGCCTTGTTCGTGTTCCGCCAAGTGCCACAATATCGCCCTTGACAACTGCGCGTCCTAAAAGTCCTTGTTTGAAAATAAGAGGGTTTGCGCGAACAAGAATACCTTCACGTGCAGGAGCAATAATGATCTTTTTAGCCTCTTTAATAACAGCCTTTTTTATGGTTACAACTTCGCCAATACCGGTTTTTGCGTTCCTACGGATTAGACCGTCCATACGAATAATATTGAGACCCATGTCTCCGGGGTATGCGCGATCAGCTATTGCGACAGTCTTTCTGTTGCCTAAGATTTCAACAATATCACCGGACCGGATACCGATCTGCTTCATATAATTAGAATCGATTTTGACAATTCCCTTATTTACATCATCCTGGATTGCTTCAGCAACTTTAAGCTTCATGATGTCTTTAGACATATAATCCACCCCGCATACTGCTCGTCCTTACACCCTAAAAAATACTTCGTATTTATAAGTCTTATGTATGAATCGGGGGTTAAGAAGGGATATAAATGTTATGGAAAAACAGTAAAAAAAATAAAAAAACTTTAATCTGCCTGTAATCGTACGATTTCTGCAACGATTCTCAGGAGTTGTTTATATAATTCCTTGAGTCTTGCATCCTTATTTGCAGGAAGCGGAGGTTCTGTAGGAGTAGTATCCCCCTCATCGACTACTGTTACAGTGATTGTACTTTGTGCAGATCCTCCATTACCATCACTCACATCAACAGTTATGGTGTAAGTCCCTGCATAATCATAGGAGTGTGTAAATGTTGATTGCTGTGCTGCAACAAGAGTGCTTGAAGATTGCGCAGTCGGATAGGTAACATATTCTCCCCAATTCACCGCATAGGATAATGGATCATTGTCTTTATCATTTGCGAAAATAGACCATTTTCCTTTCTCGTTAACCTTTAATGTTTGTGGTCCACTGATGCCGGTGATGTCTGGATTATGATTTTTTACAGTCTTACCTGTAATTGTCCACTTAAAATAGACTACTGCAGGATTATGAATACCGTCCTCAAAAGTTATAGCCACGGGTGTTATGGTGAGTATATTCGTATCATCAATAGTATAAGTCACAGATTCCCCCTTATCAGCTGTAAAGATTGCGTAAGCAACAACATCACCGCCGCCGTACGAATAGATATTAAAGTTTATTGCGTAACCATCAAATGCATCTTCGGTTATAACACTATTTTCGGTTATAACACTATTCACACCAGTCAATGTAAGAACAAGATGCTTAGAAATGGTTTGTTGCTCTCCGATCCGGAGTTTAAATTTTCCGCTCGTAGCAATACTTGTGCCAGTCGTATCTATGGTGCTTATACTGATTGGTTTACTGGTACCATCTGTATCTATACTAATAGGTTTTGAACCAGTTGTTCCTTCCGATACAGTAAGCGTCGGATACAAAGCAACGCTAGACTCTGACGCAAGAATATCAGTTGCAGTAACTAATTCCTGCGTATCACGTGCATATACTGACGTCACAGATAATGCGCATACTACTAATAAAAATAATGCTCCAAACATATTTTTTAAAAAGTTATTTTTCTTCGATTTCATGTTTGCCCCCTCTTAGATTGATTCTAAGATATTAGGGTATAGTCTAACTCTTATAAATATCCGTCGAAGACTTCAAATAGGATGAAAGTTATGGAAGAGAACAGTATAGAAAAACATAACAATAATAACTATATTAAAAAAAAATTAAAAAAAACAATAAAGAATCTTATTTCTTCTTCTTATCGTCTTTCTTGACTTCAGGTTTTGCTGCAGGTCTAATTTCTCCTACTGTTTTGACTTCAGGATTCTTTGGTTTAATATTAACTGTTGCTTTTGGCATTGCAAATGGTGAAGGAAGACCGACTTCTCGACTGATGACAAGTGCTTCGATATTTGCGCGGCTTAAGATCACATTCAAGATGTGTTCCATGAGTTCAGGCGCAACATTGCGATTACTGCCCCACCCAGTCAATATCTTTGTTGCAACATCCCTATCATAAATCTCAAGGAGTTCACCAGTGAGAAGAATCTTTCCAATATCTGGCGTATACGTACAGGTAAATTCAAATTCGAATTTAAGCAGAGACTTTTTAGGGTCAGCAATCGTCGATTCTTTTACCGAAAGAATGGACGTCGTATTCTGGATATGAATATTTTGTTGTGATGCGCCAGCACGTTCCGCAACAATTTTTGTAAAGTTTAAGCCAACAGTTACCATAGGGATTACCTCGCATAGATATTACTGTAGTAAACCGTAACATATTTATAAAGATTATGTCAGAAAAGACTTGTGAACTCAAAAGATAAGTCAATTGAGAATATAGAAAAAAACATACGCGGCGGAGCATTTAAGCCAAGCCTTTATGATCGCGTACGAAGAAAATTAAAAGGCGCGATTATCACCACTGTTGCACTTACGCAATTTATGAATACGGCATTGACAAGTGCGCAAGCAAAAACATTTTCTGAAGAACAAAAAAACATTGCAGGGCAGATGATCACACTCGAAAGCAAGGAATCAGATTCAAAAAAACAGGAACAACTTGCAGCATTAACACAAGCATTTGCATATGCAACACTTCAACGTGCCGAAGAACTGTCTAAAGAAAATCCTGCGCTTGCAAAAAAACAGTTAGCACTTGTACAACAATTAGGTGCAACAACCAAAGAGGAGAAGATAGTGCAGGATACACAAACAGTAACTGATACGCTCACAACAGCAGATTCCACAAAAAATCAGCAAAATATTATCATCACACTCTCACCAAACCAATATGCAATCCCAAACAAAGTATTGTCCTTATTTGCAAACATAACAGACACTCTCTCATTCCACAGCGGCGGACCTAAAGGGTTTTATGTGGGTAAGAATTGGCTCGGAAGTAAAGAAGCCAAATTCAAAAAACAGTTGCAACAATTACACTATGACGAAAATACTATCAATCGTATGACTATCATACTTATTTCTCCGGGAAATATCGTCACCAATCAAGACATTTTATCTGATAGTGCTACACTAAAAAAAGTATTATTCCATGAGAAGATGCATCGATCACTAGATTCGCTCAGCCCAGAGGCAAAACAGTATCTCAAGGATGTGGCTAAAAATATAACGAATAGGATGGAGAATGACTCAACATTCGGAAGAGCAAAAACAGACATACCGAATGGCGCATTCAACTATGTGAGTGCAATTGCAAATTGGCAAGAACTTTACACCTATGCTGCAGAAGGAGTATTTGTAGATAACGTACTACAGACTTTAGAGAAAGAATATCCAAAAGCAAATCTCCTTTATAATGCAATCATCCGTGATGCATTAAAATAATCACCTTTAAAAAACCTATCCTATTCCCTTCTCTTATGGTTAAGATATCTGGTTCCTATTGTCATTTCAGGTTCTATTAGATTATTCTAGACTTATAGCTAATTTTTTCCTCAAATATAAAATAACACCAGGTGATATTATGGATACTAATTCAGATGATAAAAAACAGGCAAACGATATGCGCCGGTATGAGACACTCGAGGGATTCCCGGAGATTAAAGGTTATGATTTTGAACAGCCATTTGATTTTGACAAATTTATGGATTCATTCAAATCCATGGGTATTCAGGGAACAAATTTAGCGCTCGCAATCGACATTACCAACCAGATGATTAATGATAAAGCAACGATTTTCCTGTCTGCGACATCAAACATGATCAGTTCAGGAAATCGTGAAATCATTAAATTTCTTGTCAAGCATAACATGATTCATGCACTTGCAATCTCTGCAGGAGGCGTAGAAGAAGATATTATTAAATGTTTAAAGCCATTTGTGATCGGAACATTCGATATTCCTGGACGAACATTGCTTGATAAAGGGGTTGGGCGCATTGGTAATATTTTTGCACCATTCGACCGCTACCTCTATTTTGAACAATTCACAGACCCGTTCTTTGATACGCTACACGAAAGGCAGCACGCACATGGAAGACCATTTACACCATCAGAACTCATCTTTGAACTGGGCAAAGAGATGGAATCACTCGAATCAAAAGAAGAATCTATCGTCTATTGGGCGTATAAAAATAATATACCTATTTTTTGTCCGGCGTTAACCGATGGAACTATCGGTAATTTTCTCTATGCAGAACGCGTCAAGAAATCAGATATTGCCATTGACATTGTCGGAGATCATAAAAAGATTATTGATTTAGTATTATCCTGCGAGAAGACTGGTGCAATCATCCTTGGCGGCGGAGTCTCAAAACATTATATTCTCAATGCAAACATCTACCGCGACGGACTCGATTATGCAGTCTATATAACGACAGCACAGGAATATGATGCCTCAGATTCTGGCGGCAACCCGCAGGAAGCAATGACCTGGGCAAAGTTAAAGGTCAATGCGCCGAATGTGAAAGTACGCGCAGAAGCGACATTAGTATTTCCGTTGTTGGTGGCGGCGACGTTTGGAAAGATGAAGAAATAATAGAATATCGTGAGTTCGTTATTTTACTGATGAAGTTTTATATCGTCAAGAAATTGTGATCGATATGCTTCAATTTTAAGTTTGACTTTTGTTCCCACTAATTCCTGTTCCAGTTGAGAAATGTAACTTGGTTTCTGATCATTATATTTTACATCCACTCCTAATGGCGTCCACTCAATTTGGACATGATCATCTAGATACCAGTTAACTTTCCACAAATCAATTATTTTTGGAACTGCTAAATCTACTCCCTCATTTTTGAGAAACGTCGGTAAACCCATTCCTTTTGGAAGCACAAATGCTTCTGGGCGTTTAGTATTTCTTACTTCATTTGATTTTCTATAAATATCGAGTATTTTCTCTTTTGAAGCATTTTCTAATCTAAAAACAAGACCATAAGCATTTTGTAATTTTACACCTTGAACCACTTCTTGTGCTTGAGAAGAGATGCTCGAATAATCAAAATTTCCATATAATATAACGTCTACGCATTTTGGTTCAGGGAGATATTTCAATACTTTCTCTAATTCCTCTAGAGTTATCTTAACACCTGTCTGCATCATGTTCGAATCAATGCTCATTATGAAAAGAAATTAGTGAACTATTTAAATTTTACTATTGTAACTACTTCAAAATCGATATAGATGGATCTCGCACTGTTCCGGTCAATTAATCGCATATATTAGGATAATTTCCTCTTTGCGGTTTTTCTTCCAAATAGGATAAGTATTACTAGTACAATCACGACAAGAACAATAATAATAACAGGCGCTGTCAAATTGACAGTATTAATTGACGGGGTTGTCGGTGTCGAACCCATCTTCTCCGCAACACGTTCTACAACACCATTCATATACTCGTTACTTGCCGCAAGTTTGTGTGAAACATCTTTTTTATCTGTGCATTCCATGGTAAAAGACCATTTTGTGGTGTCGATAATATCGCCGAATATTGCATAGACCGTAGTTCCTGCATGTTGAAGTTCGTATTCGACACGATCCTCAAAAATCTTATGACAGGAATAATAATCAAGTGAATACCAATGGACGGGAACTAAGGAATCCGCATAGAGATGCGCTGCGAATCCATCAGTGATTGTGGTGTTCATTGCCTTAAATTTTACTGCAGTTCTCCTCGCTGCGCAATCAATCGCATTATTTGCACAGTGATGATTCACAAATCCTAATCCAGAATAATTCTTCTGCACCGCAGGATAATCAGCATTTTTGCAATCGAGATCTGGAAGTCCTGCATGATTACATATCCATTCATGCGTATCCGAAGTCCATGCAAGTATATTCGTGCTTGCAAATATCAATACAAGAACAAGTATGATACTATAAGATTTCATACACTAAGATATGCATAAGTTCTTCATAAACCTTGCGGCGTAAAAGGCGGAGATTTTACGGAGTGATTTAATTCTGTTCAAATTTAAAAAAATATTTAAATACTGCTCATTATTTGGTATAAAAAAGATACTATAGGGAGGATACTTATGAAACAATTCTGGGGAATACTTGCAATTATGCTGCTTCTCGGTTCAGCTCTTACGCTTGCAGAAAGCGGCAGTGATCGGGGAACAACAAGCAAATCAGATGATGATCAAGAAGACGACAAAACCAGGGGATTAGATGATAATAAAATAGAAATTGAAGATAAAGACGAGATAGAACTTGAAGATGAAACTGAAGAAGAAACAGAAATCGAGGATGATGACATCAAGGAACGCGTCATCATTGACTGTATCCTAGGGTATCATCCAGCATATACAAAAGATGAGAAGGGAAATGTCAAAGGAAAATGTGTCCCTGACGAACTTGTTGCAGTTCGTGAAAAAAGAGTGCAATGTGAAGATATTGTAAAGCGCGTAGAATTACAAAAACAACTCCGTGAACAGACGGAAAATAAGACAGCGCGCGAACAATTAGAACTCCGCATAAAAGAATCAGAAAAGCAACGTGAATTATGTAAAGAAAATCTTGGACGACTGGTTTCTACTGCAGTAAAATTAAGTGAAGGCAGTGCAAAAGACATTGTTGCTTATTACAAGGAAGAACTCGACACCATCAAAAGTGAAGAGGACCCCACAGTGCGACTTGAAAAACTCAAAACATTACGCAGTGAGATAGACAAGACTATTGAAGAGATTGTTACTGCACGCTCATCGATAAGCGTTACAGAACTCTCACCAGTTGTTGACAGGATAGAATTCAGGAAGGAAAAGATTACTGCAGGAGACACTGAGATTGAAGCAGAGAACAAAACCTTCAGTACTGGAAAATTCGACATTGTTGTAGGTAAGGAAAAGTTAAAACTCAGGCAAAGTGATGGCACGGAAATCGAAGTAGAATCAGAACTCACCTATGAAGGAAACATACTTAAGGCAGGAGATCAGGAATTGAAAATAACACCTCAAGAGGCCAAGGCGAAAGTACGCTACAAAATTCGCGAGATGAAACTCATTCAAGGCAAGGAAAAAACATCCTATGATATCACTGGCGAAGAAGAGCGAAAGGTTCTCGGATTTATCAAAGCAACTGCAAACAGCGAAACAAGTGTTGATCCGACATCCGGAGAAATCGTTGCTGAAAAGAGCTCTTGGTGGAAATTTTTGAGTACACGTTCGGAATCAACGACTGAACCTGCGGAGTAAATTATTACTCCTTATTTTTTTCCTTATTTTTTTAATTTTCTTACAGATTCATACAACATAGGGTAATTAAATGCTTAGTTCAAACATAGTTGTAAAATACACTTACACTGTAAAATCCGTAAATTTTGCGGAATTAGAATTTATTAATGATTGTTACTTCAGAGTAGTTAAAAAGCGTAAAGTTTATAAATGGTGGCGTCTTAGAACGAATATGCAAAATGTCGATACAAAAAAATTAGAACGAATAGCAAGCATGCATAATGCTGCAGTATTAAACGGCATACTCACACTTCACATACCTTATGATCAAAACGGGGTTATTGAATGTCCAAAAACCGGAGATATGTTAGACGATTTCTCGACGATTATAAATGAACCTGTAAAATACGCTGGAAGAACAACTGCTAAAGTACGTGGAAAAGAAAGACGAATTGAAAGGGAAAATAGCGTCCTTAAAGACAACGACACACAAGAACTTGCACAACTCGAGTACCGCGTGCTTAATGAGCTTAAAAGTCGCGGGCATCCTGTTCCTCAGCAATTATCCTGTAATGATACAACAATCGAGATGGAAAAAATTAGTGGATATACGCTAAAGCATTTGACCCAACGATTGATTAATGTATTCAGCGGTTCGATGGGATCCATATTCGGGGACCCTACTCAAAAACTCGGAGAATTATTTTTTCCAAGCTACGAAACCGGTTTACGTATTGATAAGGATATTTCAAACATATTAACAGATACAGAAAAAGAGTATTTGAAGAACAAAAAAACAGAGAATCTTACGAAAAAATTCAATACATCCAAAGAAAACATCATTGAAAATATTGACGCATACCGTATCATGGAGTCATTGGAAT
This sequence comes from Candidatus Woesearchaeota archaeon, assembly GCA_041658255.1. GTDB lineage: Archaea > Nanobdellota > Nanobdellia > Woesearchaeales > UBA9642 > UBA9642. Next base: position 50,380 of record JBBAAQ010000001.1, on the reverse strand, counting down.
TCTATGATGAAAAATTCATTGAAGTATTCAGACCATTGCAAGAGCACATTAACAGCACACGGAAAAAATTTAGCAGATGGATTTCCAGCGCATCAACCGATAACGTACTCGTAAGTAACCCTGAAGATGTGCTCCATAAACCAGTCACAAAAACAGATCCGTATGCGAAGGATATTCATGTCACTGATTTCAATCATATCGAATACTCGCCAATTCAACTCAATATATTCTATCTCTTTGATGCATATCTCCCCCAAAAAGCTATTGCCCATAAGAATTATTTTAGTGGCACACACGGCGTACTCCTCAACCCATTTGGATTCCAGGAAAGGATAGGAACAATACTTCCTTATTGTGCGCAAGCCTGGAATGAAACTAATCCCGATGATAAAATAGCAAGCTATCGCGATTTTGTCGCAGGATATATGGAGATGCGCGTTCCAACAGCAATCCGGCAGATAGGATATGCACTCAATGAAGCAAAGGATGCGCAATCACACGAACGATACTATGACGCGACACAAGAGGCAAAGCATTTTAAAAGAGTTGCTATGGAGAGTCTTGAAGCGATGTCATGCATACCGGAAGTATTCGGTCCTGAGATGAATATGATTGCAAAATATCTCGGGAAAAAAATCAGTGACCTTGCCAAAAAGAAGATTGATAAAGATATCTATCGTGCAACAATCCATTGGTCAAAACAATCGTAATCAGATATTCTCACCGATAAAAGGACTCGTACACTCATAAATCCGACGAACAGCACTCATCAGATGATGAACGATTATTATCTCTTCGCCACGCAATTTCATCAGTAATGCGTGTCCCTCATCCCACAAGAGAGTATCTTTAGTTTCAGTGAGGAAAACAACATGCGCAAGATCTTTCTGATAATATGCAGTATACAATGCACGAAGATACTCGTTAACATTCTTTAAAAATTTGAGTAACGGTTTGCTTAATGTTTTCTGCTTAGCAATAAGTCGATATGCGTAGAGATAATTATATGCAATTTTATCGAGTGTGTGAACAATCAGATAGATAAATTTACTCGTGGGTTGTTCACGAAGTTTTCCCTTGTTCAGTGTTCGACAGCACATATTCATCAATTTTTCGACAGTAAGCTTCAATTGCGTATACTGTTCAAGTGAAAAAGTTTTATTACAGATATCACGATATCCCTCTTCTGCAATCTCCAGTGTTACGAGAAATAATCGACGTGCCAAATGATCAAATTCTTGTTCGAAAATTCCTGCAACGTTGCGGATAACGACATAGGTATCTTTTTGTTCCACGAGCTCAAATCCTGTTGTTTCGCGAAGCGCCTCGATTATTTTATGTCGCGCAATAGGCGGATGTATAAGTTTTACAGAGTCGTATCCTCGGCGGTATAAATTATTAATAACGCTCTTCACATAGCCAATTGATCCGGTACCAAGAGTGATTTCGGCAGTTTCTTCAATCGTTGAGTTCGTAGCAGGGATAATAATAATTTTATCTGCAGATTCTTCAATATACATATCGTCGCCTTTCTTCACACCCCATTTCTTGCACCATTTACTCGGTAGACTGATTCCCATGCTTGTGGCGCTTTGCTGGATGATTTTGCGTTGCATGAAGATAGATTAGACACTCGTCTATTTAAACTTTACGAAAGATATATGTTCCATATATAATCTATGGAAAAACTATATATAGTAAATAAGATATCACTATGTAATAACAACAATAAAATTGTTGTGGGGGAAATTACAATGAGTAAAAACGATATCATCGAAAACTATCATTATGCATTCACAAGCATGGCAAGTGCATATCAGAGTGCAACCAGTAACGAATTAACAAAAGATACAGAACAAGCAACAAAACAAATTAATGAATTGATTCGCATCGGCGGAGAAGAATTATCACGCCATTCTGCAAAAAAAGAACTCAGCGATAAACTCGAATCGTTCAATATACAACACACAGGACTTTTAAAGGATATTGAAACATATGACACTAATGCATCAACAGAGAATAAATCCGCATATCCGGACATTGCAAAAGCCATACCTGAGTATTTAGACACAAAAAAGACACTCGAATCATGCCTGAAGACAGGAATACTGACGCGTGGAGAAGAAGCCTTATTTCAGGACAACCTCGAAACAAGTATGACTTCATATAAAACAGGCGTTAATAATGCAGTCACGAAACTAGATATTAATGATACACAATTCTTAACTAAGACACGAGCGTATCTCACCGCATATCCAAAATTTAATACTATAGGCGAACCATTCAATAATACCATATTATCTGAAAAAATAAATAAGTATACCAATAAACGGATCGGGCAAAACCAGCTTCTTATCTCACTTGCTGCTGGACAAAAAGAATCCATAGATGGGGCCACATATTTGCAAGTAGAAGAGGCATATAAGGACACTATGAGAGAGATTACTATAGCGGAAAAAGAACTGGGTATGAATCTTACAGACACGCGCAACGCTATTGACAAAAAATTCAATAGCATACCAAAAACATATAAATAGGTGGAAACTATGGACTGGAACTATAAACCCAAAAGATTTTTCGACAGTTGGAAATCTAAAATTATCGTTGGAGTAGCAGCACTTACAACTATTAGCGTAATCGGATATTACACACTCTTCAATAAATCCTCACCAGAGCCACTTCCAAAAATATCCACTGAACAGACGACACCGAACACGACACAACAGCAAAAACCATTCTTGCCAGGAATTATCCCGCAGACACCGGATACTACAAAAAATGATAGCAGCAAAATAATTCCAATTATACCAAACAACAATTACCGCAAACCTGATTCGCCGAAGATCAATATACCAAAAACAATAATTCCGACACCAGATAGTTCAAAAACACCGCCTGCTCCAATAACACCGCCTGCTCCAACAATAACTACGGATACTACGTATTCATTCATTACGAGCAAAGGCGATACTGTCTCAGTAGTCAAGAATTTTAAGGACATTACATATAATCAATATCTGAAAGCCGCAAAACAAAAAGGATATACAGGTATTTTTGAATTAGTGACAAGCCTAAAAGCAGAATCAAAAGATTATTCTGGATTTATCAAAGACATTGCGCAATACGGAAGCATAAAAAATGATGCACGCGAAATCTTCAACGAAGATAATCAATGGGAATCAGAGCACACCAAACCACAATATCAAAAAAACAAGATCAACGATAAGGCATTCGAGGACCAGATAAAATCCGTGTATGACGCGCTTCAGGAAAATGTGACTGTTCAGGAAACAGTAAACACTAGCACAACCACTGCTCCCTCAACCAAGAGCAAAGAAGACACAACGCTAGCTCCTGAGAAGAAAACAGATGGTGGTCCAAAATCAATTGAAGAAAAAATAAAACAATATGATCCTCACAAAAAAATAATCAAACTCGGATATAACAACACCCCGCTTTTGAACAAATATCTAAGTCATCGTAATATCGAGGACAAACTCATCGATACTGAAACGATATCACCGTATCAAAGCGATTTTGATACAGGAATGCAGGAAGTTGCATCCTATTATGCAAATGCGCTTGCAACAGGATCAACACACAGTCAGGCACTCGCGTATGCTGCTGCTGAAGCAAGTCTTGCTGCAATCCAGACCAAAACTGATGCAAAACAAGCAATACTCTATGCGCATACACAAGGAAATGATGTTACGCTTAAACGATGGGATTCAAAACTCGCCGATACGAATAGCGTAAAGACATCCATTATAGACTATGTTTCGGCAAGAAATTCTCAACAGGAAGGGAAACACCACAAACCATTACAAAAAGAAATCATTGCAGCACTTCGTGAAGAATATGGCATGAATATGAGTCGGGGAACACTGCAAAAATATTTGAAAGCATAAAAAGAGGGTAACCATGAAAAAGATCATTCCAATACTAACATTGGCAGCATTTATGGGATTCTATGGATGCAATAATGACTCTCCAAAAATCGAAAATAAAGGGACACTCGTCCATCAGGAAACACTCGAAGAAAAAACTCAACGTGAAGCAAAACACGCAACAGAGTTAAAAGAAAAACAGATTGATAGCTTAAGAGATGCGCGGGTAACATTTTATGGAAATTTAATAGGTAGGGATTCAGATCTCCCTGCACAATATGAGCAAGTATATGGAATATTACCTACTATGGATGGAAACGGAGAATTTTTTTCTAATTCCCGATATAGTTCACTAAAAGACACCTATGGGGGAAGCAATTATACCTATAAAGGAACACTTGAAGTTCGCACCTATATTGATCCGGAACTTATGGATTCGACAAAAAATAAAACCACAACTATCGATACTGAGGGATGGACAGAAGACAAAACATCTAGGCCTGGAACATGGATAAAACACGTGAATGTAACTTCAGCAATTGATACTGCAAAAAAAGAGTATCGACTCAGTGTTCATACTGCTGACAAAATCATTACATACAATTGCACTATAGAACCTGATTTTACTATTGAGAAAATCGAGATTGCCAAAGGAAATCAAAAACGAACATACGAACGTGAAGATGTCGATCATACTATCTGGAACGAGCAGGAACGATTGTTCAATTTGTATCTGAGTGCACTAGATCGAACAAAAAGAGAAGAAATACTCAAAGATTTTAAATGAAAAAAATGAAACAAGACACTAAAAACCATATTATTTATGGAGCAAATATCGCTGCATCAATCGTAAATCTTCCCGGTAATTTTATTGGTGGAGCTGCAGGACTTGCATTAAAAGCAAGCGACGATAATAATGCCGGTCAAAAAGAGTTAAGAGAAGAACTACGCGGATACGCAATGGGCTTTGGCGCCATAGATACACTTTCAGGAATAAGTAGTACACTAAAAGCACCAACCATCGGAATGGCAGCATTAGGCGGTTTGGAAACAGTTGCAGATGTTTTAATGATGTATGCATTAGTCAAAGATCAAGAGAAATCCACAGGACTTGCATTTGGAGATATGCTTAAAGTTACGGGAAGATATTATGTCGATCGTACAACAAGGTTTATCGATTGGGTAAAAGAGCGTGCATAAATAACGCACATTTATTTCTTTTCCTTTCTTTCTGTCAAGAACCACCAGTCACAGACCAGTGGCATGACTGCTTAGTTAATTAAATATTATGTGGTTCTTGACGCTCAGAATTCCACGACCGGTGATTCCTGAGCACAACAGATTCCACTTCGACCACCCATCATAGATGAGTGGAATTCTGTTGTTTCAACACTTTCTTCGTATGTTCTTTAATATGTTCAAAAATGTCCGTTTCAATCTGTTCCTGCGTCTTGCGGTGATGTTCGCGTTTCTTATGTAATGCTAGTTCTTTGCGTTGCTCTTCAGTATAGAATTCATTCAATGGTTTATGTACGACTGATTTCTTTTTTTTACGCGGCATACTAACCCTAAACTGTTCGAATTTATACAATTTATGATTTGCTGTAGTTTTCGTCACCATCTTGTCACGATTTTGCAAATATTTTCTTCATTTCTAAATAGTTACAAACCACAACCTTTAAATAGCAGTAGCACATTATCAATTCATCATTGAGGTGCACATATTCTTAACTACTACTCACCTCTTTTTCCCGGGAAAGCTCTCGAGCAATCGAGGGTTTTTTCGGGTTTATTATTATTCTTGAGAATTAATTTTTCTCTGCACTGTTTATTTTTTCCGTTGCGTTCTATTAACTTTATTCTTTACCACCACAGATTGAGTATACATCTTTTTTCGTCGAACTATAAGAAGAATAAGAATAATTAACACAATACCAAAGCCGACTCCTGCACCAAATACGGAAATCATAAGCCAATCAATAGGCAATGTAAATGATTTTTTTGCAGGAAAATACATGTCAAGATTACTGAGTTCTAAGCTATACTCTGCATAGATAAGCGCAGAATAAGGATCGACCTTACGAAGTGTCTGCGCATATTCATAATAACTATAGCCAAGGATTGGAAAGATATTTTTTTCTGATTGGGTATTAATAACATTTCGCGCTGCAGACAATTTCTCATCGAGGTATTCGTTGATATTTTCTTTCGGAACAAAAAGCGCTCCTAAGACGACATTCGCATCAGCTTTTGCTTTTGATGCAGAAAAAATACAGGATGCATAATCCTCTGCATTATAATACCGGTATGCCTCATCGAGTCCGTCGCGTGCAGCTGCAGTCGGGAAAAAGAGTTCCAGATAATTCGTACGTTCTTCTGCTTCACCAATTTTTTTGAGACAGACTATTTGTAATGATCCTTGGTCAAGTACAAATTCCTTTCCCTGAAGGCCCATAAACCTCGACCATACGACTGCAGTAGTGAATCGTTCCTTTGCATAGGCAACTTGCGCAGAAGATAAATTATCGTAGGACTGATCAGTGAGTGATTTTTTTGCATCTGAAAGCCGCTCTTTAACGATGACTGTTGTTTCGAGTTGAGAAATACGCGTAATATCTTTAGATTCCACGGCAAACTGTTTTTCGAAATCAGAAATATTCGTAAACACTTCCATATATGCAATTTTCAATTTCTTCTTCGAGACATTCCTCAGCATATCTGCAGTGATGCGCACATTACCTGCAAAACAGAAACTTGCTGCGCTGTAATATTCTTGATTATGGATTGCGTCAATAGCGCGCACAAATTGATCCTTCGAAACAAGGGATGCATTCGTACTATTTGTTGACGATGAAAAATTTACCGGTATGATTGAATTATTGATATCTTCAGATGTTAAGGGTGCGCGGGTATTTGCGTCATACTCGATGATTCGTGAAAGGTTGGGGAGTATGAGGGTATTATTTTCTATCCAGCCATACTGCGTACACAAATCTTTAGTGATCTCTTTCATATACGTCGTGTATTCTTTGTCTGAAGAAAGCGCAGTGTCGGGTTTAGAATAATTTTTTCCAGTAAAATAATAGAGTGCATCCTCAAGTTTTGAAACAGGAATAACAGTAATATTAATTGCCGTAAGATTTTGCACAGTTTCATTATCAAGATCCCATTGGGGAACAAGAACAACACTAAATCCTTTATCTGCCGCAGCAGTGGTCTTCGGCACAATTCCCGATACCGGACCAATGAGATTTCCAGAATTAATGGTTCCGGTCATGACCACTTGCGTATCTTTCAATTTTTGATTGTCAAGCATGGCGACTGTAAGAACAGTTGTTGCAGCGCCCGCACTGGGACCACCGACAAGCGCAGAATTTGCTTTGATGGTATAGAAAAAATCATCATGCGAACAATCCCTATCAAGAAAATCACAGGCAATTTCTGCAGCAAATCTTGTGGTGATCTGCGTATCTATTTTGGATAAAGGATATGAATCAATAAATATTCTTCCTGTTCCTGGTTTTATAGAAAGGTATAAGTCTGCAACTCCCCCATATGCAGTCGCATTCTTCCCTTCAGCAACGGTAAGCAGCGAAATATGCCCTGATTCAATGTAAGCAAAACTTACGGGAGATAATAATATCAATACAATACATAATCCGAATACTATACGAATAACATTCATGAGAATTTCTCCTTATAACGTCCACGGGTTTCTACTTCTTCAAGTCGCTGCAATATCTCATCACGATCTTTCAAATGATACCCTTCAAGAAAAAAGCGGTAGGCTTCTTTATCGACTGTGAAATGTTTGCTTTCAAGGGCCTGCTTGAAAAGATGAATATCAACTGCCTTATCTTCTATGCGCGCCGAAATAAAACTTAATCCGAAATCGATAAAATACAGTTCTGGAGTAGATGTTGAATGATTGAGTATCATATTTGACGTCGTAAGATCCCCATGGATGATATGATGATCGTGCATACGCGCAAGATGCTCGCCAATGCGTTTTGCAAGAAATGGTTCTGTGTCAAGAATTTTTTTGAGTTGGATACCTTCAATGTTCTCCATTACAATACAATCAGATTTTACCGAGAGTAATTTAGGAACAGGAATTTTTAGCATTGTGAGTTTTTGTAGAATTTTTGCTTCGCGCTTTGTTCGCGATGTTCGTAATGATCTGTCAATTTCCGGGATGCGATAAGGTTTTGGTATACGATCTTTTTCAATCTGATCTTCGCTATTAATATAAATAATTGATTCTGCGCCAGATGCGATGGGTGTTCGTGTAAGCGTCATACCCAAAGGGAATAGAATACTGTTTTTAAGGGTTATGAAAATTAATCTTTGAGAGAGGTATAGCGCGCTATTTTTTGGGATACGGTGTTATCATCAGATGGTTTTCCGATATAATCGTCAAATCCTAAAGCAAGAAACCGCTCTTTATCACCATGCATACACTGTACGGTTTGTGCAATAATAGGTAATTCATTTCTGAATGCTTTGATACGCTGTAATGCTTCTATACCGCCTATAATGGGCATACTAATATCCATAAGAACAACATCAATAGTATTAGTTATGTCTGCTCTACAGATATCTATTGCTTCTTGACCATCTGATGCTTTAAGAGTAGTATATCCTGCTCGCGACAACCATTTATTCAGAATTCGACAGGTATCAGGATAATCATCTACGACAAGAACGACGTATTTTCCGTTTTGCATCTATTCCTCTGATAAAAAGAGATCGTCCATTTCATATTTGGAGATGTGGCTTTTATTCAGGATTGCCATCTTTGGCTTTTTTCCTGCTTCTCCTTTGACTTCATCGAATGAAAATTCGGTTTCATGTTCTGATGTATATTCTTTCATGTGCTCAACCTCAATAAGTATTTTTGAGTATCCACTAAACAGTAATGATTTATTTATAAATGTTGTGGTTTTGTGACTATTGCTAAGTGGAAAATAAATAAAAACATTTTTAAATTCGGTGTGTATACGCAAGATATGAAACTGCAAGATGTATATGATATGTTCGCGCAAAACCGATCATTCGATTACGAAGAATTTTTTACGACTCAAAACGTAAAGAGAGAATTAGAAAAGAGATTACAAAGGGCAGAATTCAAACAGTGTGAAGACGATGCGAGTGTAAATTATACTGACGGAGTATATCTTCAGATTCGAGACGACTTTAAGATTCCCGCCACCAATCTTGTCGGTGAAACTTCTGAATGGGACGGTGTTGGATGTTGTTTTGTCATGGAATTAAACAAACCATTAGATCAATTCCAAAAAGATCATGCACTCTTCAAATTCTTCAAAGAATTATATCAACCAAAAGCGTATGGATACGGGCAAAAACCAAAATATTCCATTAAAGAATTTCTTGATAAATAGAATTGCCAATCTACGATACCTATGCCTTAAAAACACAATATTTATATAATAGCTATAACTATTATAATAATTATATCCATTATAGGTGATCATGATGAATACCACAATTGCAATATCTCCCGAAATAAGGGATCAGATTAAAGAGTTGGGAAATAAGGGCGAGACATACGACGATATACTCGCTAAATTATTGAATAGCGCAAAAGAGCGACAATTACGAGAATTATTAATGGATGAAACAAATTGCATCCCTATTGAAGAAGCTATCGCAAAAGCAAAGAAAAGATGGCAAAAGTAATAATTACTCCGACTCTTGAAGAAGAAATAAACAAGAAATTCAAAAAACAATCCATAGAAATATTTGTATTATTACTATCTCTTGAAGACAATCCGCATAAAGGCAAAGACATCAGTACCGTAGGAAACATACTCATCAAAGAGGTAAAATATGGAAAGTTCCGATTCTATTGTATTACTGATGGATATAAAATAAAATTCTTAAAATCAACAGAACTCAAGGATTTGATCATCAAATTTGTTCGCATGTCTGAAAAGAAAAACCAACAGGAAACCATAGACGAGATAAAAACAGTCCTGCGAAGCTTAGGAGAAGAAGGATTTTGATAGCTCCGCGCGATACGAATATATAAAGTGAACTCGGAGAATGAGTTACAAAAGATGTAAAAAGACATACGAACCAGCAGAAGCGACGTTCTGAGAACCCGCCAAGAATAATTGAGTTCCAGAGACATGCACATGTAGCGGCTTATTTTCATGGTTGTCCACTCCAACAATCCTGCCGCCAGATGAAGGACACACCCAAGTCAATGTCATCTTTGTTTCTTGTACAGGTGTTGTTGGAATAATAGGCATTCCATTCAACCTGAAAATTTTTACATTCACGAAAGAGTTGAGACCATATGAAAGTCTTTGATCAATACATCTCCCCGCATTTCCCAACAAATTTTGAAATTGATTAAATAAGTTTTCTTGCATAATAGGAGGATTGAAGCAACAAGCCATATAAATTTTTCTGTTTTGATTATATAATCATATTTTTTTGAGAAAATAATGATTTCGTAGGCCTGCGAGAGACCCACAAAATTATTATTTCTACAGATAGCCCCGCTCAAACCCTATTTATATTTCAATCGTCTCAACTGATTACATTCAAGACATCGGATGACGAGGATTCCGTGTTGTAAACGGATACGACTATTAACACCTTGCACCAAATACGCATGACACTTTTTGCAGCATTTACGCTTCTGATCTTTTGTCAGATGTACTTTGTATCGTTCAGCCATACGAGTCGCAAGAACCATATATCTACGACTCAGTTCCGGATATTCCTTAAATTGTGATTCTGCCTCTTTAAAGAGTGTACTGATACGTTCGAGTGCAATTGTTTTCTGTGCATCCTGTTTTTTACGACGCATCATGTGCATAAAGATATAAAACACGCCGGGTTTTATAAATGTTTTAGAAAAATATAAATAGTATATCAACAATAGCCTAAGTATGGCTGAAATTTCCGATATATGCACCAACACTATTCTAACGACGCAAAGTAATTTGCCAGCCATGCCACTTTTCTCACATGAAGAATCATACCGCATTTATAATCAGATTAATGAAAAGATGAAAAACCTACGGCGAGAATATCAATTGAGAGCAGGTCGCTCAGAAAATATGAGTAAAGATATATACCTCCCTGATTAGATCGGACTTTTTCTCTCATATTATTCAAAAAACTCTTATTTTTCACAACCCTTTTAAATCTCGTTTCGCTCCGTTCAGTATGCTCAAAAAACTTATGGGTTTCTTTAAGACAGAACCTAAAAAGCCTGATTATAATGAGATTGAATTCTCGAAGATTGATAAATATATGAATTTTTTCATGCGTGAGCGCATGGGCGATCTCAACAAAACAATTATTGAACTCGTGAGTGCAACAAACATCCATAAGACAGACACCTTACATGAACTACGCCAGCTCCATAAAAAGCATTTGATGAATCCAAACATCCCTCAACGGGAGATCCAGATCATGGAAGGGAATCGTGATACGTATGTGAAGCGTGTTGCGCATTTCGTGGATGCGATTGATTTTCCGAAAGGATATCTCGAACTTTATGATTATTGTATTGCCTTCTCGACACAACTCGAACAATTAGGCCGGGAACTGCAAAAAAACATGTTCATTCTCAACCATTTTTTTAAGTCAGAATTAAAGACCATCAATAAGATGCTTGTGGATATTGAAGAAAAAGTTATTGATATCCGCGTCTTTTTTGAGAAGAATAATATCGAAGTCTTAAAAGATATCCAGGAAGAGATCAAAAAACGCACAGAAAACGACAATAAAATCCTTGATTTAAAAGAGCATATCGCAAATGAAGAAGCACAAATCAGCGTCTATGCAGACAAAATCAAAAAATTGAATGAACGCATCGTAACCATCACCGGCGGCGCAGATTATCGTACATTGCAGGGATTTCTGGATGAAAAAGCAAAAATCGAAGACGAGATCAAACACATTGTGCGCGAATTACGTAATGCCTTTTCTGAACTCGACACTGCACTGCGAAAATATTATTATCGCAATCAGGATAAAAAAATCCTCAAACTCTACCTCGACGATGTTGGCATTGGCCTCCTTGAAGATCCGCAACTTGAAATCGTAAGCATTCTTCCTGCAGTCAAAGAATGCATCCTGAATAATACTGTTGAACTCAAAGACAAAAAACGCGAGCATACACTCGAAATCATTGACAGACTCAATGCAACCTATCTTCGAGAACAGCAAAGTATGCTCAACAAATGGCATGAGCAAAAACAGCATGTCCAGACCAAAATCACTCATAATAGTGCATCACTTAATCTCTCTGAACAACAGTATGGAATAAAAAATACGCAAGACCGTATTAGCGACCATGAACGTGAAATAGAAAAATATGCACTCGAGATTAAAAAGATTGCAGGTAAAAACGCAGAAATCATGGAACAGATACGTATCGATCTTGAAAAAATTGTCGGAGAACACGTTCTTATTATTGAGGATAAAAACAGCACTGTTTCTGTCGCAAAGGAAGAATAATATTGCTTACTCAATGTTCTGAAGTTAAACGCGTTACCGTCGTTCGCATTGGTGTTGTTCTATCGATAGAAAAATTTACCATTTGCAATTCTGTAAATTTTTCTTGAAGTATTTGTGTAAGATGTTCGCCTTAAGACGGTAACGCGTCTTTCAACTAAATCAGTATAAATAATAAATACATTTATAAAAAATAGCGGAACATAAACATCTGCATGATTGACATTTACGTTTCTGACATCAAAAAACTCACTAAGGACGATGTATGGGAATTCTACAAAGTTTTTTGTCAGGCATACGCTATAAAACCGTCATCCTATGATAAACACGCATTTTTTAATGGAACATTTACTGAACTTATGGAAGATAGATCAATTAGACATAATCCGCTCATCTCTGAAAAAGAACACGACGTTAGAAAATATATTGTCATATCATTATGGAATGGCAAAGTCCGACTTGAAGGTTTTGATACCAACCCAAAAAATAACACGGAACAGAAAAAACTATTAACAGAATTAGTGAGAGAAAAATATTACCCTAAGGAGTAATCCTAAATAACATTTATAAATTCATCTTCTTTAACTATTACTTATTGAGGTGATTATATGATTAAGGTCGCAATTAACGGATTTGGACGTATTGGTCGTCAGGTATTACAGGCAGGAATTCTTAATCCTGAAATCGAATGGGTAGCAATTAATGATTTGACTGATACCAAGACACTTGCACATTTATTAAAATATGATTCAGTGCACGGGAGATCAAAATATGCAGTAGAAGCACGTCCTGACGGTATTGTTGTCAATGGAAAATTCATTAAAGTATTCGCAGAGAAGGATCCTGAAAAACTACCATGGAAAGATTTACAGATTGATGTTGTTGTTGAAAGTACTGGAATCTTTACTGATCGGGAAGGTACAGAGAAACATCTGAAGGCTGGTGCGAAGAAAGTTCTCATCTCAGCCCCTGCTAAGGGTGTTGATATCACTATCGTCAAAGGTGTCAATGAACATGATTATGATAAGACTAAACACCATATTGTGAGTAATGCATCATGCACGACGAATTGTCTTGCACCAATGGTCAAAGTACTTAATGATAATTTCGGGATAGTTCATGGATTCATGACTACTGCACATGCCTATACTGCGGATCAACGATTAGTTGATGCGCCACATAAAGATCTTCGTCGCGCACGAAGTGCTGCAGTCTCTATTGTTCCTACAACAACAGGCGCTGCAAAAACAGTTGCAGAAGTCATCCCAGAACTCAAAGGAAAACTTGACGGAATCGCACTTCGCGTCCCAGTTCCTGATGGTTCACTTACAGATTTTGTATGCGTACTCAAAAAATCTACAACTATTGAAGAGATCAATGCCTTATTCAAGAATGTTGCGCAGCACCATCTCAAGGATGTCCTCGAATATACAGAGGACCCTATTGTCTCTGCAGACATTATCCACAACAATCATTCAGTCATCTTTGATGCACTCTCAACCATGGTCATTGACGGTACATTCGTTAAGATCATCGGATGGTACGACAATGAATGGGGTTATAGTAATCGCATGGTCGATATGATTCAGATTATGATGAAACAGAACTAATAAAAATCGCAAATAATAAATATACAATAATTATATAATGCAAAAATACAATAAATCAAGGTGAACGTATGAACTATAAATGGACTATCGGTGGATCAATTATCGGATTTTTTGCAGGAGCATTCTTTGTCCTGTCAACTGATGCAGACATCACTGCAAATGTTATCGGCGCATCAGGACCGAGTACAGGAATCACTGCTATTGCAGGAATCGCGCTTCTTGTAGCATCGGCAGGGTTGTTTATTATCGGAGTGTCACTCGAGGATTCTGTAGAAAAATATTCTGGAACAAAAAAGCCGAATACCGTAACATATGCTTCTGATCAAATTAAAGAGGATATTGCAGTAAAAAAGGAAGAGTACAATTCTCATCAACATACTGCAAAAGAATAATGCATTCTGAATCTACTACGGACGGATAAAGTCAAATTGCGTGACTTACACCGCGTCAATATCTCGCTCACACCGTTGTACATTAAACTGATTTTCATAAGAGAGTATAAAAAAAAATTAAAAAAAAATCAGTGTATATTTACGAAAGATGATGCTGCGTTAAGGCGTAATGATTTCTCCAGTAGTAAGGTCCCTATAGGGTCTTTTTGCAATCTCGACACTACGGAAGATATATGTTCCATCACTCGCCACTGTTCCGACCTGGGGCCATATTTTGCCAAATGCAGCATATACGCCCACGTCTCCGCTCAGTAACACAGTCGGGATTTTTGTAATAGCATATTTATCCACTAATTCCTTTCCTTGAACACTATTGATATCTACACTACTGCTCCCGCGGATGTATAATCCGAGTCCTTTCAATGCAGATGAATGGAATTGTTCAACATCATAACACGTGTCGCAAAGATTATCCTTGAGATATACCACATTTACGATACCTGCCACTGCTTGCTTGGTCAAATCATAATATGGTGCAGGTACCTCTCTAATGATATAGGATCCATCTTTCTCAAGAGTACCTATCTGCGACCATGTTGCAGTAATTGAAGGATATGCTTCTAAATCCGCGCTTAATATTGCTGCAGGTAGTTTAGTGATACTGTAGGTATTAACGAGTGTTTTTGCTTTAGCACTCTCATAATCTAATAACGTAACATCTTCAAAATAAATTCCTGCTTTTTTTAATTGGAAAAGCATGATTGAAAGATTTTGACATGCAATACACCCGACGGTCTCTACTATTGTTACTTTTACACTACCGACTATTTTATTGGTTAATAAATTAATAAATGGAGGAGCAGGACTATCAAAAAGTAATGCGCCATTTTTTTCACGCAATGCTCCTGAAAGAGCGGTCTTTAATACAGATGTTTTATTGATCTCTCCAGTAATAATAATTGCCGGCAATGCATTAATCGCGTATGTGCGTATGAGTTCTTTTGCTTGCGCAGAATCAGGCTGAATCTCCTGTCGATCGACAATATTTATACTTTTAAGAGCACTCAGTTCAGATACAACAGGTGTGATATCAGAACAAATAGTGCACCGGGCCGAAATAATTGCAAGTGTAAGGTTTGCAGGTCGTGCATTTTCTGCAATCTCAGCAAGTTTTGTCGTAAGAGAGTTATTAAGAGTAACTATTTGTGTGGTATTAAATATCGCGATTGCAATCAAGAATATACCAATAATACTCATCAGCGTATAATAAACGCTACTATTTTTATTTTTTTTTAGTTGTAATTTTTTTTCTTCCATAAAGCCACCCATATACTATCTATTGATAAATCATTTAAACAAATTATCTACACACACAAATAGTATGCAAAAATAAAAAAATTAATCTCCACCATACGTTCTACTTCCCTAACACCTTCTTTTAACACCCACCAACCATTGAGGGTAAATTCTTCGGAGTTGCCGGTGCAGGTATATTATTTGGTGTTGTCGATGCTGAGATACTTGAACCTTTAACAGATAATTTGTTATTTTCTACGGCTGACTTTAAGGAGTTTAATTGTACTGCCTGAACTGCAGAAAAAACCAATAATATCCCTAAAATCACCACTAAACTTATTAATACGCCATTTTTCATATTTCTTACCTCCCTATTCAAATAGTATACTAGACTGTAATATTTGTCAATAACTATTCATCACATAATTGTATATATACCCTGCGTACATATTCACGCCCGATATTCACACAATTCCTCTCAATTATTCTTTTGAGATAATTTTCTTGCAAGTGCCTGGTCAATAACTGCCTTATACTCATTAAAAGTAAATATGCCATTCATTTTTGCTCCGTCAATAAATAAAGTGGGGGTCTCTCCCACTTGCGCACCTCTTCCTTCCGCAGTATCATCCTTCACTTCTGATTTATATTTTCTCGAATCAAGACATTCATCAAAACGAGCAGTATCAAGTCCTATCTCTGCCGCATATCTTTTTAACGTGATAAACGTTGCAGTTCCCTGCCGCGAAAATAGTATTTGCTGATACGCATCATACTTTCCCTGGTCATCTGCACATTCAGCCGCTTCTGCGGAAATATCGGAATTAATATGTTTTCCTGTAATCATATCCTTAAACACTATTCGTACTGTTCCATTATACGCTGCAAGTAATCGTGGAGCAATATCTAAATTGAATTGTTTGGTATAGGGACATTGATAATCCCCGAATTCAATAATTGTGAGTACCGCATCAGGCGACCCAAGCATTGGTTCACCTTCGGCAGTAGGTGCCTTGAATTTTGAAAAAAGCGTTCCAATATAAATAATGCCTGCCACTACGATAAGGGCAATAATTCCTGACACAACATAGCTTAGTATTCGTTTACGGCTTGAGACTTTATGAGCATCTCTACGCATCTGTTGATGCTCTTGTTTTTTGAGTTTTTTCCTCTCTGATTTAGTGAGAAACCGCTCTTCATTTGCATGCTCCTCATCAAGGATTATTGGAGTTGTCATTTTTTCTCGTTGTTTAAGTTATTGCCACTCCTCGATCTGAAAGAGTCCACTATGCTGCGTCTTGTGTACTCATTGATACATCGACATGCGCCATAGGCGTATCACTGACAATTGCTGGAGGAGCACCTGTTACACATCCACCCCTGCCCTGATACTGCTGATTATTTGCAGGAGCATCTGTAGAGCTCTTTTCTGAACTGCATCCTGTTAACAAAATTCCACCAAGTGCAATTAACAGTACCGCTGCTAAAAGTTGTTTTCTCATTGTAACCATCTCCTTATGTGTAAACCATTAACATCCGCCGACCATGCCCGGAAGCTGACCCACTGTTTGAGCATCTGCTCCTGTTAAGCTTGCACCCAGTGCAACCATTTTTTGCGGGAAAAACATCGTCTTCCACCGCATGACCTCCCTTAGGATCTCACCATCGCTATAATCAGTATTTGCAGCTAACCATAATCCAACTGAATTAAGTGCCGGAATGTGCTGGCAACCACATTTTAAATTTCCATTCTTATCAACAGCTATCGGTCCTACGCCACAACAAAATTCGCATGACATTCCCATTGGATTCGATGCCATGTTAAGCCACCGTTCATATGCCTGAGGATTATTATTTTTTACCTGCGCTTTGAGGGGTTCAAACATTTGTGCAAGTATCTGTAGAGATTCTTCAGGTCTATCGAAGCTTACGCCAAGTGCATCTCCATATTCGGGAGTTCCTGATGGGAGCATTGCTGCAATGACATCATCCTGCGTTTTCCATTCAGATACAGGAAATACAGTTCCTACTGTCTGCGCAGTTGATTTAATAGTACTGATATCGATGCCTTCAAGACTCGCACTTCTCGAAAATCCCATGGATCCCATATTATGACCGCCAGAACCAGATAATGATCCTGAAATTGTTGCTATCTGAAACTGATTATATATAATCATACTTGCAGAAAAGAATAATAATAATTCAATTACCCCGATAATCATTATCGCAGTCTTTTCTTTTCCCTCTATCGGTAAATAAGTGTTGTGAGGTATGTGAGAGGTCTGTGTTTTGGAATGTTTTTCTTTTTCCACATTTTCCTCAACAGAAATATCCTGATGTTTATGCACGTGTTGCCTAGTATCGCTATTTGACATATTTATTCCTCCCTTCAATGATACCTTTCAATGATACCTATTATATTATTTAACAATTATTGCACAACAACATATTATTGCTCAATGCTTTGCTATAAATACTGCGTGTGATAACAAATCTCGCGAGATGTTCCATTATTTTGAATTTGCTATACATAAAATAAAAAAAATTTTCGCGAAACATCAAATTGTTCACAACGCACTGTTGTTGAGTCACCATAACCATTTTCGTAATAATTATGAGAACACTCTTGTATATAAATAAGGATAAATATTAGTGAAAAGAAAGGGAAAAACTCTTTTCATACTTATTTAACAAATTTCCTTCCTGAAGAAGTTATTTTTATTGATTTAAATCGTCCACGATGTTCGATAGTGATGAGTCCGGTCTTTTGCAATTGAGATATCCTCACACGTGTTGTTGGCTTGGTAATATTAAATTGTTTAGTGATATCTTTGTAAGAGACAAGCTGATTATAGATGTTGTGTTGATTAACAAAAGATAATATCGCCGATTCTTGATCAGATAAGACGGTATTTCTTGTTAGCTCTTTCCCAAATAAATCAACGGTTTCTGCCTCGAGTAAGTGAACATACTCTTTCGAAATAATTCCTTCTTTCAATCCGACGATAATGATGGTATTATGATTGGATGCGATATCTTTAATATGCTGAATCATTTGTATCACGCGGGTAGGATTATTTTCTGCCATAAGAAAATCTAACCGATCAATAAGAATCACATTTTTCTTGGATGTGGTAATAAATTCCGCGATAACACTAAAAATAGTATCACTATTTGTTTCCGAATGTACATTCTCAACGGAAATTTTACTCAGCCAAATAAGTGCTGTTTTATACAAATTATACTTTTTCTTGAAGATATTCGGATCCTCCCGTATAAACCCTAAACCTGTATATCCTTTATTTAATGTACTAATGAAAAGTTCATGCGCCTGATTTTCATCTTCATCACGCACCAAATACACATTCCCGTCTTGTAAATCCGTATCGGTTTGCGCGTAAAGATTCGTTTCGATGTCTGTTTTAATACCGAGTTTCTTGAGAGTAATATTTGCTTTCATAAGTTGCGAGTGTATTGATTGCCTGGAACGGTAGAGAAAAAACAAGTATACAATCATCAATACCAGGATAAAAAATGTTATGAAGAGTTCGATATAATGCCGAACATGTATACGCTGTGTTTCCCGGGTAAGTGTGTTCAGTGGCGTAAAAACAATAATCACCCAATTCTGATCATCAAAAACAATATTTGCAGATGTTACAATCGTTCGGCCATACGCCTTCATATCCATAAAGGTGCTGCGTTCCTGTGCAATCTCACCTATTTGTTTACGTATTTCCTCTACAGAACTAAAATTACTGTTTTGTTGTATAATAAATTCTTTTTTAATATCGACAAGAATGTAATATTTTTGTTTTTCGGTTGTTACCGGATGAACATACTTTAAATAAAGATCAGGAATTTTAATGATACTAAAATATATCCCTAAAAATCTTCCCTCAGTGTTAGGATAGGGGCCTAATTCTTCTGACTCAAAAATTGGTGCGGAAATAATAATTTCTGATTCTGCACCTTCACCGACGAGTCCTGAGGCATATACTGCCCGGGTTCGTACCGGTATCTTATAATAATCCTTATTTTGAACATTAATTCCGAGTTGCGACTGGTATTGTTGCGGCGAGCACTCAATAACAGTCCCTAATGCATCAGTTCTAAATAATGATTGTATCCGTCCACCAAGCCGTGTATGTAATGACCCTAAATCCCCAGCGCATGCAGTGGTATTAGATATATGGAGTAGTTGGGGCGAAAGTGTTAATGCAATAAGCTCCATCTTTATTTGGTGTATCTCATTTGCAATTTGGGATGAGACATAATTTGTTTCAATCCGTTGTTGTTCCAGCCATTGGGATTGTAATTGTTGTTCAAGATTGAGAAATGAATTTGTATTTGTAAAGCTGAGTAATCCCGCCATAACGAGTGACACGAATATTACTACAAGTGCGATAGTATTATAATTCTTACGAATATATTGCATCATTGATGTCTGAAGCGGGTATTTATTTAAAAATCTTTTTAATTACCAAAAAATGGTATTTTCACTAATTTTTCACTAACATTGAATCGAGCTTATAAATGAGGTAGGTGTTAATATAACAGGATAAAATAACTACTATACCTTAAGTATGTACGAAAAAGAAGGGGGTTCAAATGGCGAAGCAAGAAAAAAACGATTGTTGCAAAAAAAGTGAATCGCGCAAGAAACAAAAAAAAGGTGGTTGCTGCTGCTCATAGGCCTATTGCCAGAGTATGTTGCCAAGGAGAATGTTATGAAAGATCAGACACAAGTACGGATTAATCCCCTTAGTGACGCTTCCAAATATCGCCTCAAAAGTGTTGGTATTGGCATTATAGCCGGCGTATCCTTACTTAGTGTCTATTTGATTATACTCTCCTTGGCAAACTCTTTTAGTCATGCCATAGATCAATTTATCACATTATGGTATTGGATGACCCCACTCATCATAGGATTCGGGATACAAGTAGGATTATATTCTTATGCGCGAACACTCGCAAAAATTAATAGTGCAACCGCGCAAATAACTGCGACAAGTGGAGTATCGAGTGCTTCGATGATCACTTGCTGCGTACATCACGTATCTGACGTATTGCCCGTATTAGGATTAACTGCGATAACACCATTTATCGATACATATCAAACCGCATTTCTCATTACGGGAATTGTATCAAATATTTTCGGGATTAACATGATGCTCTATCATCTGCAAAAACATTCATCTGCAAAAAATTATTTGTTTTCATGGATGAATCGTGTTGATTTGAAAAGCATACTGTATGCAAACGCAATTGTTGGCGGGATAATCATCATTACTGCGTTTATGGTATATACATAAAAAAAATAAAAATATAAAAAAAATAAAGGGCGATAATCATGAATGAACTCATAGAAAAAAAACAAAAAACCATTGTAATAATAGTCGTCATTGTTAGTATTGGCATTGCTGCACTCATCCTGTTACTTGGAGTATTTTCAACTCCAAAAATTACTGAGAAACAGACCACTACCACTAATTCACCTGCAATAACAACCGCGACAACAAGCAACTCCCCGTTTCAGGCAATTACATTAGGTACGACTGATACGAATGATGTAGAGATTGCTCTTAAACCACAGTCTGTACAGAATAATCAATTGATAGTGGATTTTACGTTAAACACACATTCTGTAAATCTGGATACCGTCGATCTTACTAAAGTTATCACACTTGCATATGATAATAAACAAGTATATCCATCCACTGTTCCTGAATTGAGCGGACATCACAGTAGTGGAAAAATCGTTTTTACTGTAGATAAAGAATTAACAAAATTCAATATAACAATCACCACTATTCCACGCATAATGAATAGGGTGTATTCATGGTAAAACCATATAAAAGAAATAAAGGGAGGACGATACCTATGAAAAAAAATAAAAAAAATACATACATAACAATAGGAATACTATTTGTTGTTGCAGCGATAGTAATAGCAATAGGGATTGGAACAATTCTTAAACCGGCAAAAAATATCCCGACATATCCTAATGTGCTCAAGGCCGGATCAGACCCTGTACAATTATATAAATCCATGCAATGCGGTTGTTGCGGCGTTTATGTGAATTATTTAAAGAATGCTGTTGGTGATCGAATACAGGTAACAGATGTAACAGATATTGCCGAAACAAAAAATCAATATCATATACCAAAAGATATGGAGAGTTGCCATACCACGGTTATTGGAGATTATGTTATTGAAGGACATGTTCCTATAGAAGCAATAAATAAATTGTTATCAGAAAAGCCTAATATTGTAGGAATCGCAATGCCAGGAATGCCTTCAGGCAGTCCAGGAATGCCGGGATCAAAATCAGGAGATTTTGTTATCTATGCAATACATAAGGACAGTAGCACTTCAGAGTTTATGCGTATATAGATAGCGGATTATACTATGAGAAAAAGCATAAGTGATATTGGAATAGTATTTGGTGGAATGGCGTTAGTACTGGTATCTATAATCGCCTTACCATCAGTATCTGCCCATTGCCCACTTTGCACGATGGGGGCTGTCGCTGCTGCTGCAGGTGCGAGTGCATTAGGAGTAAGTAACGCGATTGTCGGAATATTTATTGGCGCATTTGCAGTATCTATGGGGTGGTGGATTGCAAATAGACTAAAAAAACAATATATCCCCTATCAAAAACCGATACTCATCATTTCCTCCTATCTGTTGACCATCATTCCTGTCATGGTACTCATCCAGGATTATTATGCAATATTTATCTCTTGGGGCGGGGATTATGGTTCGCTATTTAACAGAACATATATTTTTAGTAAATTCCTCGTAGGGAGTATTGTGGGCGGCGCAGTATTATGTATTACACCCTGGTTGAGTAAGCAGCTCACACACTATCGAAAGGAAAAAATGGTTCCCTATCAGGGGATTATCCTTACCTTTGTAGTACTTATTATTATGAGCGGTTTATTTCAATTATTCCTTAAGTAGAGAACATAAAACGAAATAAATAGAAGTGTCATATGGAAAAAAATGTTCAAGAATGGCTAAAGAAGATAGAAAAAGCAAAACAGGGTTCGATGGATCTCTCTAAAGACGAGGATTTAAGTATTGCATTAATGAATCTTGTGAGTTTAGAAGAACACTTTTATTTCACTGCAATGAAAACAGACAATGGCGCATATCTTGATATGCTGCAACAAGTGCGGGAGATGCGACAACGATTCATGAAAAAGATTGTTACTGATGCCGTCGGGGAGGAATGGTGTATTAGTAAACACCTTCTTGCAGCGAGTATGCGATTAATCGAGGTCGGAACAAAAGAGCAAGCAAAAAAGAATCTTGCTGAAGCGCATGAATGTTTTACTGCAGCATTTGATTTGTGGTCGCTATTTTTTGCGATAAATCTTAAAATGATTGATAAGAAAGAGCTCCCCGAATTGGCTCATGAGAAAAAAAGTAGGGAGCAACCCAATAAATTTTCCCAAATGATCAAAAGTATTGTTGATTGCTGCAAAGAATGGTAAGAACATACTGTACGCTAAACTAACAAATTATTCATGCATAGTGTAAATAGTATCTATTTGACAGAGAACAAATTTATGAAAAAAATAATTATCAGCACGATATTGCTCGGAGCACTATTCGTTGTAGGATGTACATCAATAAGTAATACTAATTCAAAAACATCTTATAAAAATCTTAGTGTTGAAGAATTAAATGGGATGATGAACAATAAGGATTTCGTACTCATAGACGTACATATTCCTACACAAGAACATATTGTGGGTACTGACCTTAGTATACCCTATACTGCAATTGTGCAGCGGATGAATGAATTACCAAAAGATAAATCTGCTAAAATAGTGCTCTATTGCAGATCAGGATATATGAGTGTTCTTGCAGCAGAAGAACTCGCAAAACAAGGATACACTAATGTGTACAATCTTGTTGGCGGAAGAAACGCGTGGGTCGCACAAGGGTTTAATTGACGCGATAAAAAATAATGGTTCATAAAACAATGCATTGTATTTGGAGGAGATAAAAATGGTATTTAATTTATTTAAGAAAAAAGATCCTGTATGTGGCATGAAAGAGGAAAAAGATAAAGGCATCAGTAAACATGAAAAATGGTTTTGCAGTCAAAATTGTCTTGATACCTATGAGAAGGAAATTAAGAAATCGTCTAAGAGCAAACATTCCTGTTGTCATTAATAGGATATGAAGAATAGAGGTAATAACAATGAATAAAAAAATAATAGTCGTTATTGTGTTAGGAATATTAGTTGTCGGAGGCTTAAGCATGCTGTTTTTGAACAAGAAAGAAGATACTCCGGCAAACACAAACCAGCAAACAGGGGAAAGTTATGATCAAATGATGGCGCGCATGCATCCCACTCAACAAAGTAACAATGACATGTCAGGCCACCACGGAGGCAGCAGTAGCAGCAATAATGATGATATGTCAAGTCATCATGGGGGCAGTACCCCGGTTAGTACTGATAACACAAATACCGGTATGACTAAATTAAGTTTCGCCAGTGCAGTTGGACAAAAAGCGCCAGACTTTACTTTGACAAAACGAGATGGTTCTCCATTTAAATTGAGTGATTATCAGGATAAAACAATCGTCTTGTTTTTTAATGAGGGATCTATGTGTTATCCTGCGTGTTGGAATCAGATGGCATCTCTAGGAAACGACAAGCGGTTCAACACCGGAAATGTTATCACTGCATCCATAGTTATTGATGCAAAGGATAAATGGGATAAAATCATTAGTTCACAACCAAAGTATGGAGTGGGGACTATCTTATTTGACACCAATAAAGCAGTATCGGGCGCGTATGATGTCCTGAATGTACCTTCATCCATGCATAAAGGTTCATTTCCGGGCCACACCTATGTTATCATCAAACAAGGCGTAATAACCTATGTCTTAGACGATCCAAACATGGCTTTAAATAATGAGTTTTTAGTTTCAAAACTCTGAACATAAAAATATACTCGCATGACAAGAAAAATTTGCTATCGCAAATCAAAAATTTTTAAGTTGTATAAAAGTATTCTATACTTTATATACAATAAAAAAGGCATAAAATGGAAATACTAATACTTGCGGCATTAATAACCGCGTTCCTCGCAGGAATTGCTGCACTCTTTGCTCCCTGTTGCATAGGTGTTCTGCTACCTGCATTTTTCGGATCAATATTCAGGCAGAAAAGAACAGTATTATTAATGACCCTGGTATTTTTCTTTGGTTTACTGACAGTATTTTTGCCTTTGGGCCTCGGAATGGGTTTTCTTGGCCAGCTTTTCAAAGCATATCATGGTACGATATATCTCGTTGCAAGTATATTTTTCTTATTTTTAGGTTTGTTCATATTATCAGGACTTCATTTTTCATTACCATTTAGAACAAAATCACAAGTCAAGGTCACCGGTGTTTTCTCAGTTTTTATTCTGGGCATATTTTCAGGATTTGCAACATTATGCTGTGCACCGGTTTTAGCAGGGGCAATGGCTCTTTCCGCACTGCCTGGATCAATGTTGTGGGGCGGTCTATATTCTGTAATTTATGTACTGGGGATGGTCCTTCCCTTGTTTATTATCTCCTATTTCCTGGATAAAAAAGGAATTATGGATAAGGTGAATATCTTCAAAAAAGAGATTACGTATTCGGTATTTAAGAAAAAGATATCACTCACCCTATCAAATCTCTTTTCAGGAGCAGTATTCATTATTATGGGTGGAATCCTATTGTATTATACATTAACTGACCGCATTACCATGAATCCTTCAGAAAGCCAGTTAAAAATCAATATTTTATTATCAAAATTAACAGAAATAATAAACCAGTTTTTAAGTACGTCGTTTGGTCAAATCGCGTTCTTAGTTGGCGGTGTTATCATATTATTTCTTGTGATAAGGCTAATAATAAAAAAATATTGGAGAAAAGAAAAATGAGCGTCATTATTTTAGTAACACCAAATTGTAGCGGCTGTGTTGTCGTTAAAAAATATTTAGAAGAAATGAAAGTCAAATACGAGACCATAGACATTTCAAAGAATCCTGGCATTCTTCAAAAGTACCCGACGATGTCAGTACCAACAATAATTGTCAATGAAAAAGTCGAGTTCATCGGAACACCAAACAAAGAAGAACTGAAAAAAATAGTTTTTAGAGGTGAATAATATGGGATGGTTTGAAAAATTAAAGCAAAACCACTTACTGCTGATGGTTATCTGTTGTGGACTGCCATTAATTGTATTGCTCGTACTCATCTATGGTTTTGGTATCAGAAATACATATATCACCTGGGCGGCAATCCTGCTGTGTCCATTGTCACACATCTTTTTGATGAAAATGCATAAGTCAGGCAAACAAGGCGATAAAGGAGGTAAATGTCATTGAGTTTTTACAAAAAATACGAAAAATTCGTCATCATCGGCATACTGATACTCATAACAATCATTATGTTCCTCGTCATGCATCCCTAAACATAAACAAGCAGTATTCAAAAATGATGAGTGAAATCATAAAAAAAACGCTGAAAGCGTCCTACTCCACACTAAAGCCAAAGAAATACGCACATTTCTGGGGCGCCGGAAACAGTGGTTTCCTCACGTGCAAAGTTTGGCCCGACGCTTTCTGAATCGCGGATTCCACAAAAACAGCTGTTTTGGGGGACTAAAAAATCTTTGATTTTTTTTGTTTTAGGATACGTGAAAATCCTATCAGGATTTTCTGTACGCGAAAAATACAGCGTATTTTTCTAGCGTACTAAAAACTGCGCGGTATCTCAAAACCAAAATTATGAGTTTTAGCGCCGTTTTTTTATAAAAGAAACATTTAAATATATGTTTGTAGCATCATATGCTATTAATAGCATATTTAGGTGACGTTGTGAAAATAGCACTAAGACAACCCTACAAACAATTTTTTGGAACACTTGCAAATCAGGTAAGAATTGATATCATTACAGTACTAGATAAAAAAGAGATGAGTGTTAATGCGATAGTCCATAAATTAAATTATGATCAATCAACAATATCGCACAGCTTAAAAAGGCTTGAGAGCTGTGGGTTTGTAAGTGTAAACCAGAGGGGGAAAAACAGAATTTACTCACTCAATAAAGTGGCGATTGTTCCACTCCTGAAACTTATGAACATCCACATGAAGAATTATTGCTCAAAAATTGTAATGGGGAAGTGTTAAACAAATGGTCAAAAAAATAGTGGAAAGAGGGCGAGAATTATTTTATTGCGAAGAATGCTTATTACTATACACCGATGAAGCTTGGGCTAAAAAATGCGAAGAATGGTGTAAAAAAAATAATAGCTGTAACATATATATTACTACACATTCGTTAAAGGAGGTTTACAATGGTTAAAGATCCCATATGCGGAATGGATATTAATCCTAAAGAAGCGAAATTTATGCTAAAAAGAAACAAAACGGCATATTATTTTTGTAGTAAAAAATGTTTTAAAAAATTCAATGAAAAAAAAGCCACAAAAGATGAAAAAACCGAACATCACATAAATCATCATCCAAAACCACAAACGTCAAAATTAGCTCTAAAAATAAATGGGATGAGTTGCGCTTCCTGCGCAATAACTATTGAGAAGGCATTAAAAAGAGTAGAAGGAGTATCAAACGCTAGCGTAAATTTTGCAACAGAGAGTTGCGAAGTGGAATTTGATGATACCCAAACTAATCAAAATGCTATTGCACAAACCATAAGAGATAAAGGTTATACGCCGATAGATGAAGCGTATAAAGACGCTGAATTTAAAGTATTAGGCATGGGTTCAGATCATTGTGCAGGCATTGTCAAAGACACGCTCAATGCTATTAAAGGAGTAAAAGCAGTTGAAACTAATTTTGCGAATTCTTATGCAAAATTCCAATATAATCCCTCACTGGTCAGACTTTCCACATTAAAAAAGGCTATTGATGCTGCAGGATATGAAGCCATTATTGTTCAAGAAGGGGAAGACATATTCGAGAAAGAAAACAAAGCAAAAGCAAAAGAACTTCAAACACTCAAAAAAAAGTTTCTTATTGCAGCAATTTTCTCTTTTCCCATACTCTATTTAGCAATGGCTGAATTTATCAGCAAAAATTTGGCCCCCCCATTCTTAAGTCCGGAAATACATCCGATCGCATATGCATTGACACAACTCATTCTATCAATACCGGTAGTCATCGCTGGTTATCGATTGTTCAGTGTTGGTTTTAGAAACATGATAAAAAGAACCCCGAATATGGATTCACTTATCGCTTTGGGAACTAGTGCTGCCTATATATACGGTTTATATGCGGTTTATCAAATCATAATTGGGAATGTTGAATTTATTAGAAATCTGTATTTTGAAACTGCAGGAGTCATTATTGCACTGATATTGCTTGGTAAATATTTAGAGGCAGTAACTAAAGGAAAAACTTCTGAAGCAATAAAAAAACTTATGGGACTTGCCGCAAAGACTGCAACAGTGATACGGGCAGGTAAAGAAATAGAAGTTCCTATTGAAGAACTGGAAGTTGGAGAAATCATTATTGTAAGACCGGGAGAAAAAATTCCTGTTGATGGAGAAATTATTGAAGGAACAACCAGCATTGATGAAAGCATGATTACCGGTGAAAGTATTCCTATAGATAAGGATAGGGGAGATAAGGTTATCGGTGCAACAATCAATAAATCAGGCGCAATACAATTTAAAGCAACAAAAGTTGGAAAAGACACTGCATTAGCGCAAATTATTAAATTAATCCAGGATGCACAATCATCCAAAGCCCCTATTGCAAGACTTGCAGACATTATTTCAGGATATTTTGTTTGGGCAGTAATTGCTATAGCACTGATTAGTTTTGCAATATGGTACTTTTTAGGCGCAGGATTTCTCTTCGCATTAACTATCCTAATAACTGTTTTAATCATCGCCTGCCCCTGTGCGCTCGGTCTTGCAACACCCACTTCAATCATGGTCGGAACAGGACTTGGAGCAGAACACGGTATTTTGATTAAAAGTGCAGAAGCGTTAGAACGGGCACAAAAAATTAATGCGATAATTTTGGATAAAACAGGGACTATAACAAAAGGCAAACCTGCACTTACACAAGTGATAAGTTTTTCAGACATTGACGAAAATAAGATATTGCAAATTGCTTCATCAATTGAAAAAAACTCTAAACATCCGCTTGCTGAAGCTATTGTTAAAGGTGGCGCTGAAAAAAATATTGAATTTGAAAAAATTACTGATTTCAAAGAGATACCCGGACATGGACTTTACGCAAAAGTTGAAGGAAAAGAATTTTATGTAGGAAACAGAAAACTCATGGAAAACAATACTATCTCTTTCGATAAACACCTGGATACGATTCATGAACTCGAAGAAAAGGGAAACACTGTCATGATGTTAGCAAATAAAAAAGAGATTTTGGGGATTATTTGCGTTGCAGATACAATAAAAGAAACATCAAAGGAAGCAATAGCCCTGTTTAAGGATGCAAAAATACAAGTGTATATGATAACCGGCGACAATGAGCGGACTGCAAAAGCCATAGCCTCCCAAGTAGGAATTGAACAAGAAAATGTGTTTGCACAGGTTCTTCCTGAAGACAAGTCAAAACACGTAGCAGCTCTTCAAGAAAAAGGGAAGATTGTTGCAATGGTCGGC
Source organism: Candidatus Woesearchaeota archaeon (assembly GCA_041658255.1). GTDB lineage: Archaea > Nanobdellota > Nanobdellia > Woesearchaeales > UBA9642 > UBA9642. The sequence continues at coordinate 21,041 of JBBAAQ010000001.1, read as the reverse complement.
GACGGTATCAATGATGCACCCGCGTTGACAAAAGCAGATATTGGTATCGCAATAGGCGCCGGGACCGATGTCGCAATAGAAAGCGCAGATATCGTACTTATGAGAAGCGATTTACTTGATGCAGTCAAATCTATCAAACTAAGTAGAGGAACAATGAAAAATATTAAGCAAAATCTATTTTTATCATTCGCTTATAATACTGCAGGAATACCTATTGCTGCAGGGCTGTTATATCCTTTTTTCGGATTTCTCTTAAGTCCGATAATTGCTGCAGGGGCAATGGCTGCGAGTTCAATAAGTGTTCTTTTAAACGCGTTGAGACTTAAGAGAATTAAATTATAACATGAAAAAATAGAGGGAATATGTGTGATGTGTCGTTGTGCGTTGTGGAGGGGTAGATAAAAATGAATTGGTTTATTATTGGTGCCACGTTTGATATCATCGGAAAAGTCTTAATAGGGATTACCGTATTGTTTGTTCATAGACATATCATAAAAGAACATAAAATCGATAAAGATGTACTTAAAGAAATGAAACGCGAGCAGGTATTAGGGATGCTTGGTATTGTATTTATACTCATTGGTTATCTTATTCATGTAATTAATGCATAAATCAAGATTAGAAAGGGAAAAAATAATGAGAAAAGAAGAAGCAGTAATTGTTACTAAAGACGGAAGATATCATCTCTATAATTATGAGAGTGAGATAGAGTTAGAAAAAATGATAATTGAGCATTCTTCTGAAATTTTTGGCAAGAACACAAGATATTTTAACAAGAGAAAAATTGAAAGCAAATCTGGACTTGGAACAACTCCCGATGGTTATGTCATTGATTTTGACAAAAAGAAACTTTACATAGTGGAAGTTGAATTAATAAAGCATGATTTGCGCAGACATATTTTACCACAAATTACTAGTTTTATTATGGCATTGCAAAATGAAAAATCCCGGGAGAAACTTGTTGAAATATTTGAGGAAGAACTTAAATCATCCTATAAATTATCAAAAGAAGAACTTAAATCCATTGTTACCAACTATGGTATTATAATTCTTATTGATGAAGTGGGTGATCCTATGAAAGAGGTGAATCCTCTCCTTGAAATTGTGAATTTTCTAGCAACACATGGTGAAGTAATAGCCCTCCCTTTTCAAACGTATGTAAAAGACAACAAACTTTCACCCGACCATATTCATTTATTCAAATCATTTACCAAAGAAGAACTAGAAAAAGAATCTAGAAAATGGACTTTTAAATGGACAACTGTTCCCGTTGAGGAACGTCTTGAAAAGTTAGACGATAATTTAAAAGAAGTTTTAAGGGAACTTGGGAAAAAGGTATGTTGCATAGCAGATAATATTAAAGAAAAACATCCAAAATCAGGGTATACAACATATCAAATATCAAAACTTAAAAATTTCTGCGCTATTAAATTTCCAAAAGGAAAGCTTGAAATTTATTTAAAAGTTGATAATAACACATTTACTGACAAAAAAAAGATAACAGAAGATATCAAGAGAACCCCTTCATGGACATTTGATAAGGTGTTTACAATTAGATCACAGAAAGATATTGATTATGCAATTTCTCTTATAGAACAAGCATATCAATGTATATGTAAATCTAAAAACAAGAGCAGATGAGGTGAAAAAAATGGGATGGTTTGATAAATATTGCGAAAAATGTGGAATGAAAGTAGACAAAAGTACTGCACCACAAAGATTTGGTAAGTATTTTTGTAGTGAGGAGCATGCTCATGAATATATGAGCGAAGTTGAAGCGACGAAGAAAAACATGCCAAAACAACAAAGCAGCGGAGGATGTTGCTAAATGGATTTGCAGGGAAAAACCATACTTGTTGGTGTAACCGGAAGTATTGCGGCGTACTGGGCAACAGAACTCATTGGTATTCTCAAAAATATGAATGTGGATGTAAGAGTGGTTATGACTAAGAATGCTGAAGAATTTATAACACCACTCACACTTCAAACAGTTGCCGGTAATAATGTGTTAACTAATCTATTCAGCACCGATAACTGTGAAGTGAGTCATATTGCATATGCTCAACGCGCAGATGTTATTATTATCGTTCCCGCCACGGCTAATATTATTGGTAAAATCGCCCATGGCATCGCAGATGATGCATTATCCACTATTGTTATGGCAACAAAATCGCCAGTCATTATTTGTCCTGCAATGAATAATGCGATGTGGACTAATTTTATCGTCCAAGAAAATGTTGAAAAACTCAAGAAACATGGTTATATTTTTGTAGATCCGGAATATGGAAAGATGGTCTGCAAAGAAATAGGAATTGGAAGACTGGCACAGATAGAATCCATCATTAAGAAACTATGTGAAATTACTGATCAAGATGTTAAGGTACGTGTATGATTCCCTACAAAATTTTTCCACCATTTGAATTAGGACCCTTACATATTAACATGTATGGTATTATGTTTGCATTAGGCATTCTTGTAGCTTCGCTATTGGCGATTCGAGAAGCTAAAAAAAGGGGCATAAAAAAAGAAGTTATTGAGGATTTAGTGTTATATCTTCTCATTGGTATAATCGTCGGTGCACGCCTATTCGATGTATTTTTTTACTGGCCTGCGGATATGCCGCTAACGTTTTGGGATATATTCGCCGTATGGAACGGAGGAATGGCCTTTTTTGGAGGATTTATTGGAGCGCTCATTGCAGGATTTATTTATACAAGAAAACATAAACTCAATTTTTGGAAGTTTGCAGACATATTCACCCTGCCATTAATTGTTGGTCATATTCTCGGGAGATTAGGGGATTATTTTACTGGAGGCCATCCGGGAAAAGTCACTAATTTGCCTTGGGCGATTTATCTTGATGGCGCATTAAGGCACCCTGTCGTAGTGTATGAAATTATTGGTCTCATCATTATAGGAATAATAATTTACAATCTTAGAAAATTGCATAAATTTGATGGATTTCTCTTCCTGGTATATGTTCAGCTTTATTCAGTGCAAAGAATTATTCTTGATTTTTTCAGGATAGAATCAACCGATCCGAGATATTTAGGGTTGACGCCGACGCAATATGTGGGTATTGTTTTGTTTATTATTGCCGGCTATTTTATTGTAATCAAATATAAAAAAAGGGAGGTAAAAAAATGAAACAAAACTTATATTGGCTTGATAGAATTTTGCGATTTATGTTGGCATTCTGGTGGCTGGGACCGTTTGCTCCTCAGTACGGCTTAGTATGGGTGAATTGGCTAATAGCGATTATAGGCTGGATTGCGCTTGTTGAAAGCTTTTTTGGTTGGTGCTGGTTGCATACCTTATTTAATATAAACAATAAAACTCAATAAGGGTGTAAGTAAAAATGAATGCTTGGCTGACATTTTCATTGATCCTTTTAGGAATCTGGGCAGTTATCTGGATAGTGAAACCTTCTGTGAGAAAAGAAATGATCTGGGCAAGCATTATTACCGCTTCTTTTGGATTAACTGAGCTCATCTTTGTTCCAGAATATTGGAGTCCTCCATCGTTGTTTAATCTAGCAGCAACTACTGGATTTGATATAGAAAGCTTGATATTTTCATTCGCTGTAGGAGGTATTGCTGCAGTTCTTTATGAAACATTTATAAAATTTGAACATGTAAAAATAGATCATACAGAGAAAATATCTTCAAGACACAGGTTTCATAAGCTAGCACTAGCATCACCTTTTTTTGCATTCCTGCCATTATATGTTTTCACTTCCATTAACCCTATTTACTCTGCGAGTATTGGCATGCTTGTGGGTTCAATAGCTGCAATGTTATGCAGACCTGACTTGACAAAGAAAATAGTTATTGGATCAGTGTTGTTTTTAGGATTGTATTTTGTATTTTTCATGACTTTTAATTTAGTTTATCCCGGAATTGTTGAACAGGTGTGGAACTTAGATGCTATCAGCGGAATACTTATTCTCGGCGTACCTGTGGAAGAATTATTGTTTGCATTAACATTTGGCGGATTATGGTCGAGCTATTATGAGCACATTAAATGGTACACACTCAAAGGAAAAAATCATGTTTAACGATACATATGCTTACGGAAACTGGATTATCGTTGCAAGTATTATAGCATTAGCACTATTCTTTATCACAAAATATCTTCCATTAAGAACGAGGTTTGAGAAAAGAACTGGCGGAACACTCATTGCATTTTTCATAGCATTGTTTACTGAGATGTATGGGTTTCCCCTGACTATTTACTTATTATCATCTTTTTTTGGTCTCAAAATCCCTTTAACACACGAGTACGGACATTTATTTGCTTACTTTCTCACATTCTTAGGTGTAAATATTATGGTTGGTTGGTTTATTGTTATGGCCATAAGCACGATTCTTATCATTATTGGTCTTAGCGTCATAACTATTGGTTGGAAAAAAGCTTATCACTCAGAGGGAAGATTAATAACAACAGGAATTTATGCAAAAATGCGCCATCCGCAATATACGGGGATATATTTAGTAATGATCGGATTCCTGATTCAGTGGCCAACGTTAATTACTATTATTATGTTTCCATTTCTATTTACGATGTATTACAATCTTGCTAAGAGGGAAGAACAAGACATCATGAAAAAATACAGAAGACAATATTTAGCATACATGAAAAAAGTTCCGATGTTTATACCAAAAATAATTTGAGTCTATAAAAAAACGCACACAATCTGATTTGCATAGCAAATACTATTACTGAATATGAATAATAAAAAACGAATAAAAAATTGGAGCATCGTAATCGGAACGCTATCAGCGATAGCGTTGTTTTTCCTATTCGGTATCCCGACGGGTCTCATCCCTAATTCGTGGTTTACGCGGATGATTCCTGCAAAGAGCTATGATTATGTATTTCTTATTCTCAGTTCAATTCTTTTAGGTGCATATATCGGGCTGCATTATTATAAGAAGAAATCTACTACACTATGCAATGTATCTGCATCTACAGGAGGAATTGGAGGCTTTTTAGCATTCAGTTGTCCTATCTGCAACAAAATTCTGGTATTCTTATTTGGTACCACTGCGTTAATGATGTATTTAGAACCATATCGACTATATATTGGTTTACTCAGTACAGGGATACTCCTTCTCGCACTATATTGGAAAATAAAGAGTTGAGGAGGATCCATAAAAAAATTTCTCATCTCCTCAATGGGCATTTCATTATGGTCTTTCGTTGAAGAGAATTTCGTCGTTTTGTTAAGAACGAAAAAATTACAGTTCAAATTCATCAATAAATTTCAGAATCAACGTATATTTTTCAAGAAAGTTAAATCCTTTGTCTGTAAGAGTCACAAACATCCTTCCTTTAGTGTCTGTGATCTCCTTGATAAAACCTTTTGAATTTAGTTCTTTATAATATTCAGAAAAACCGTTGGGTGAGAGATTAGAATATCTTAGTAAGGGGGTTGGTTTTATGGAGTTATGATTATTACTGATGATTTTCAAGATATCAAATATCACTTCCAAGCGATCTCTTTTTTTTCTCATTTTAGCCATTTGGAGACTTTGTAGTATACGATCACAAATACGATTATAGAGATTATTTGGAAAATCAATTTAATCTCGACAGAAAGGATATTTCTTGGCGCTATTGCCCACAAATTGATTAGCCAAAAAACAAATATCAGCGTATAGAAGATTTTTACTGAAGATATATTCTTCTTTTTGAGGAGCAATAAACTTAAGACTATTGCAATTATCATAATTATCGACTGAAGATAGAATAGCATCTCATGAGCTATTGCATGAGACGCAGTAATAAAAACTAATAACGCCGAGATAACTGCCGCGATATGACTTATTATTGCGAAGTATGTGTCATTAATTTTTTTCCAGACTGAACTGTATATCAAATTAAAGATTGCAAGCGTGCTCAGATATCCTGTGAACACCATGGATAGTATGGCTGACAAGTCTCTTGATACTACAAATCCGAATTTGAAATCAGAAAAAAATATGGCAATAACAAAAAATCTCATCACATACGAAAAACCAAAAAGCAAAAAAGCATTTCTGAAATGCCGAATCCCTTTATGTTTTGTGAGATCGTAGCTTTCTTTTGTCTTAACGTAAATTACGAAACAGAAAAAAACAACAATTATCGTATATATGAATTCAATCATAAATCCTGAATAAATAAAAGAGGGTATTGTCATTATGCATCACCGAACATGCGTAATTTACTTAGATATATAAAAAATGTGGACTTATAGTATATCTTTTACATCCATCTTATTTAAATATAGTGATAAAAATGTTCTTAATAAAGAGGGAAAAATATGTGCGTTAGGCAAGGGTTGAACAAGAGACTGACAGACACAAAATATACTGCATAATATACTGCACGCCGATAAGATTAAAAGATTAAAAATCAAGAAAAAAAAATAAGAATACTCCAATGGCTGCTACAATACTTCATTTAGAGAATGTCTGGAAGATATATCAAATGGGGGAAATCGAAGTGCCTGCTTTGAGGGGTATTGACTTAGAAATAAAGAAAGGAGAATTTCTTGCCATTGTTGGCGCTAGCGGAAGTGGCAAGAGCACAATGATGAACTTGGTAGGGTGCTTAGATTTACCGAGCAAAGGACAAATTTTTTTAGACAAGAAGGATATTGCGGGATTTGGAGAATCGAAATTAGCTCAAACAAGAGGGCAAAAGATTGGTTTTGTATTTCAACAATTTAATCTTATCCCTACACTGACTGCTGTTGAAAATGTTATGCTGCCTTTGGAGTTTCAGGACGTAGATACACTCATAGCTAAGAAAAAAGCTTTAGAATTATTAAATTTAGTCGGATTAGGCGACAGGATACATCACTTGCCTTCTCAGTTATCGGGAGGACAAATGCAAAGAGTAGCCATTGCAAGAGCCCTATCTGTTAATCCTGAAATCATCTTAGCAGATGAGCCTACTGGAAATTTAGATAGCAAAACAGGACAGTTTATTATGGACTTCCTAAGCAAAATACAGGATGAGGATGGCAAAACTATCATTATTGTTACTCATGACCTCAATTTAGTCAAACACGCTGAAAGAGTAATTTATCTCAAAGATGGTCAAATAGAGAGAATAGAATATAATCATAAAAGCAAAGGTGAAAGAAAATGAAAAAAATTATTATTATGTTATTGGTGTTTTTTTTAATGATAAGCGGTGTTTCTGCGGCAGTTAACTTAAAGGATAATTTTGAAGTTTCTTTAAGTGTTGTGAATCAAGATCCTGACCCTGCAACAGCAGGAGATATAGTTGAAATAAGGATAGGTGTTGAGAATATTGGTGGTCTCCCGGGAAATAATGCCCTGGTTGAATTAATACCCCAATACCCTTTCGGGTTAATATCCGGTCAAGACGCGATTCAGGAGATAGGGACCCTGAATGCGTATCAATATGATGATAATATGAAGATTGTTAAATATAAATTAATGATCGATAAAGATGCTATAGCAGGTAGTTATGAGTTTAAAGTGAAGTATTATGAGAAAGGTTCAAACACTTCTATATCTATAACAAAAAGTCTTTTCTTGGATGTAGACAATAAAGAGAGTGCTGAAGTAATATATATTGATCAAGTTGAACTGATTCCTGGAAAGATAACACCTTTGAAATTTACCATAAACAATGTCGGTTCTGCACCTCTAAGGAAATTGTCATTCCAATGGGAAAATGAAAACAATATAATATTGCCTGTTGGTTCTGATAACACAAGATATATCAAGTATATCGATGTTGGTGATGGTGTTGAGTTGCAGTTCAACGTGATTGCCAGTACCAGTGTAGATCCTGATCTGTACATGCTAGACTTAACCTTGACGTATGATGATCCTGTGAGTGGAGAAGAAAAAGAAATAAATACGAAAGCAGGAGTTTATGTTGGCGGAGAAACGGATTTTGATGTGGCCTTCTCAGAAAATTCTAATGGAGGAACATCTTTTACCATAGCAAATATTGGAAGCAATCCCGCATCTTCTGTTTCAGTCACCATTCCAATACAAAAAGCTTGGAGGGTTAGCGGCTCAAATTCTGTTGTCATAGGCAATCTAAATAAGGGAGATTACACTGTTGCAAGCTTTAATCTTCAATCGGGAACCTCTGCTATGACTACAGATAGGGAAGCCAGTAACAAAGCAGGCGCTCAAGATGTTATAAATCCGTCCCCGGGAGGAATGTCGGTTTCTAATTCTAAAAATTTACTAGTTCAAATTGCATATACTGATACCATGGGTGAAAGGCATATTGTTGAAAAAGACGTCCAGTTAAGTTCGCAAGTTACTAGTACAGCAACCATGCCGGGAGAGTCCCAAACTGAAATGATGACGCGTATGCATCCAACTCAACAAAGTGTCTGGAAGAACCCTAAAATAATTGGTCCAATAATCACCGCAATTATTGTTATTGGTGGGATTATTCTATATTATACATACAAAAAGAAAAAGCTCATTGAGCCCGGTTTTAAATTAAAGGATTTGATAAAGAAAAAAAAGAGATAAAGAGATCATTAGAAAAAAGAGAGATAATTGAAAATGAGATTTGTCAAATGTCTAAAACATGCGTTTAGCATGGTTCTTCACAGTAAATTAAGAAGTTGGCTCACCATCCTTGGCATCGTAATTGGGGTGGCTTCTGTTATTGCCATTATTTCCATTGGCGAAGGAATGCAACAATCATTGAATAACAGATTAAGCGGCTTAGGCGGCGACATTCTTACTGTCACTGCAGGATTTTCAAGAGGGGGCAGTATGCTGCAGCAACATCATGGTGGTGCAGGAGGAGGACCGCAAACAAGTATGGATCAAGCTACTGAAGAAAAAATAATACTGGGCAGAACAGATTTACAAGCTTTGAAAGGAATCCCGGATATTGAATTGATAGATGTGAAAATTAGCGGTCAAGTCGAAGTATCTTATCTCGGAAAATCCGGAACAGTATCTTTAACAGGAGTTGACCAAAAAGTGTGGTCTAAAATTACCACTTTAAAAATCAAGGAAGGAAGAATGCTTGATTCTGCTGATCAAAATGTAGTTGTTATAGGTGGGCGCCTTGCGAAATCTTATTTTAGTCAACCGATAAGCATTAACAAAATGATAACAATCGAAAACAGCGCATTTAGAGTTGTGGGCATACTTGATGATGAAAGTAATGGTATATACATGCCCATTCAAATGGCATATCAAATAGTGGATAATAAAGAAAATGAAGTATATGATTCTATTATTATTAAAATAAGAAATGAGGAAGATTTAGATAATGTTATTGAAAAGATAGAACAAAAATTGATGAATGTAAGGCATGTAACTCCGACAACCAAAGATTTTTCAGTTTCTTCCACAAAGCAGATGATGGAAGCAAGGGCACAAACAATGTCTGCAGTGAATACTTTTTTAGTTGCTATAGCTGCAATCTCCTTACTTGTCGGGGCAGTCGGAATTGCAAATACCATGTTCACATCAGTTCTTGAAAAGACAAAAGAAATTGGAATTATGAAATCAATAGGTGCAAAAAATAAGGATATTATGATGATTTTTCTTCTTAATGCCGCATTTATAGGGCTTATCGGAGGGATTATCGGCGTATTTTTCGGAATAATGCTCTCAGGGATAATGCCTCTATTTTTAGGAGATTATAGTTTGCTTACCGGTGGAACTCTTGTCTCGACAAATTCAATAATGATGGCATTATCAGTATCAATAATCGTAGGCATCCTTGCAGGCGTAATTCCCGCATATCAAGCATCAAAGTTAAAACCGGTAGATGCACTAAGATATGAATAAGAGTACGAATACACGTATTACTAACATAAAAAAATTATCCGCCGCAACCGCATCCACCGCCGCCTGCGCCGCAACTTCCGCCGCTTGAAGGTGGAGGACTCGCTACTTTTGCTGTTGCAGGAGCTGGTGTTCCGTCAGCATTAACGACTTCAAATGATCCTGGGCCCATACCCATACTGCAGGTAATCCAAAATGTTCCGGTCTTATCTGGCGTGAATTCTATAATATTATCTGAAGAGATGATATGTTTTATAATTCCAAAATCTTTGATGACAACAGTTGTCATACATCCACTGAGTGTACTTGCATCAACCGCGATACGTACAGGGATGCCTTTGACGAGTTTGTTCGGTGTTAATGTATATTTGAAATTAATCAATGCAAGATTTGCCTGCTGCACATTACCCGAAGGAACAGCAGTTGTTCCAGAACTTGCCACTGTGTCTCCTGAACCTGATGCGAGACGCTGTGTACTTGCCGTATTAGTTGAATAGGTTTGTGTATTAGTGTCTTGTGCGTGCGCATCTCCTGAAAAAATTGTTTTTGCAGCAAATGCTAATAGTACGACAATGATTACTGCTGACGCACCGATTAGAATATATTTTGCGTTACCCATTTTTCCCTCCAAAAATATCTTTTCAATATCTTTTATCTCTCCTAACTAAATAATGGCGATTTTGGTCCATAGACCATGATAATAATCAGTAGTGTTGTTGCAATAATACTTAACGAAGCAAATGTCGTGAAGTCGATTGTTTTTTTCTTGACATCCTTCTTCCCCTCAACAACTTCCTCATAGAAGATATAGATTAATCCTCCAAGGACGAGGACATTGATGATCATATAGAATGGCATAAATATTAATACGTGGTCTGTAAACATCATGACAGTAATCATTGCGCCCATGGTCCCTGCCATGACTCCAGTCATCATACCCTGCACTGCGCCCATGATCCCGCATACTGCACCGGTTATTGTTCCAAGAATCACTGCAACAAACATTCCGACGAGTGCGCCAGTAAAGAATCCATTAGTTCCACCCATCACTGCGCCGATCATCATTCCTGCCTGCATCCCGACAGTCATTCCAATCATCATTCCAGTCATACATGTCACTGTTCCTTTGTAGGATGTCATGTACCAGAGCGTTGCCCCTAAACTTGCAACAGTAATATTCAGATAGAGGAACCATATGGCGTGCTTTGCAATAAACCCGGGAGTTGTTGTAAAGAATGCAAAGTAAGCAATTATCTCGAGTAGTGAAAGTATTAAGAATATTGCAATTGAATAATAGGCTGCTTTAAGCGGCATTTCATATTTATAGGGGTTTTGTCGAAGATCTCTCCAACGTTCACTAAATGTTTTTCTCTCAAACGGCGTTTTTGATGCACGAAAACCCATTTCCTCAATCATTTCAACGAGTTCTTTTGCTTCAATGATCGTTTCATCATAGGTCACGTCTACAGAATCATGAGTCACATCATATTCAGTGACTCCTTCGGTGTGTTTGAATTTTCGATGCAATAATTTTACACAGCTGTCACATTCAATGTCCGGAACATATATTTTTGTTTTCATAAGAGTACCTCAACAACAAATTGTGCAAAATAACAAATCATACAAATCATTGTGTCAAGAACCACCAGTCACAGACCGGTGGCATGACTGCTTAGTTAATGAAATATTATGTGGTTCTTGACGCTCAGAATTCCACGACCGGTGATTCCTGAGCACAGCAGATTCCACTTCGACCACCCATCATAGATGAGTGGAATTCTGTTGTTTAAACTATGGTGTATCCTTCAGCTATTATTGCATCCGCAATTTTTTTGGTCGTTGTACTTCTCTCGTCGTATTCGACAGTAACAGTGTTTTTTGCAAGCGATACATCGATTTTTTTCACACCGCCTAATTCGCCGACACCATCTTTGATGAGCATCTCACAACTTTTGCAATGCATTCCTTTGACTTGATAAACTGTTTTTTTGTTTGCCATCATTTCACCTCGATAATATGATTTTTTCAGATTTTTCGTATTTGTTTAGCAGGCTCACTTAAAGTTTTTTATGTTTCAAAAGCAACGAATTTGTCACCACACTCACGCTTGAAAGTGCCATTGCTCCTCCTGCGATGATTGGTGAGAGCAACCACCCGGTAAATGGATAGAGGACTCCTGCAGCAATGGGAATCCCTAGGACATTATAGCATAATGCCCAAAACATATTCTGTTTGATTTTAGCCATGGTTTGCTTACTAAGTTTTATTGCCTTAGGAACATCTAAAAGATCATTTCTCATAAGGACGATATTTCCTGATTCCATGGCAACATCTGTTCCTGAGCCCATTGCGATTCCAATATCTGCCTGCGCGAGTGCTGGCGCATCATTTACGCCATCACCAACCATGACGACTTTTGCAAGATTTCCTTTCTTATCCTTTTTATCCTGCAATTTCTTGACATAGTTTGTTTTGTCTTCGGGAAGTACCTCTGCAAACACATTTTCTGATTTTATTCCTGCCTGTTTTGCAATTGCTTTTGCAGTCCGCGTATTATCTCCAGTAATAAGGTATACTTCGATTTTCATATCCTGTAATTGTTTTACTGCAAATTTTGATGTTTCTTTAATGGTATCTGCAACCGCAAGTATTCCGAGGATGCGCTTTGTATCTGCAAGAATCATGACTGTTTTTCCCTGCTCTTCAAGATCCTGAATAGTCCCTTCATATTTGCCGATTGCAATTTTTTGTTTCTGCATTAATTTAATATTACCAAAATAATATCCTTTGCCTGCAATCTTTGCGGTGATACCATAACCCGGTATTGCTTTAAATTGTGTAACTTTTGCAAAGGATAATTTTTCCTGCTGTGCCTGTTTCACAATTGCATCTGCGAGCGGATGTTCTGAAGGTTTCTCGATACTTGCAGCAATACGCAAGAGCGCATCACGGGATATTTTTTTATCAAAAGAGATGACGTCGGTTGTTTCCGGTTTACCATTCGTGATGGTTCCTGTCTTATCAAAAATAACGTACTTTACTTTATGTGCAGCTTCCAAGGAATCTGCGCCTTTGATAAGTATTCCTTCCTTTGCACCTTTGCCTGTTCCGACAATGATCGCAGTTGGTGTTGCAAGTCCTAATGCGCAAGGACATGCGATGACGAGCACTGCAACCGCAGTAATAAGCGCGAACGAGATCGGTGTCCCGACGATGAAAAACCATACGCCAAATGTTATTAGTGCAATAAGGATAACGATCGGCACAAAGTATGCAGAAATCATATCTGCAACACGCTGGATTGGCGCTTTCTTCCCTTGCGCATCCTCGATAAGTTTGATGATATTTGCAAGCGTCGTATTCTCACCGACTTTTGTTGCCTTGAATGTTACTGTTCCGTGTTTATTGATTGTCCCGCCAATAAGCGTGTCACCTTTCTTTTTCTCGACAGGTATCGATTCGCCAGTAATCATACTTTCATCAACAGAAGATAATCCTTCAAGAACAATTCCGTCTACAGGAACTTTTTCTCCAGGTTTTACGAGAATAGTGTCATGTAATACAACTTGATCTACAGGAATCTGCATCTCTTTCTTATTGCGGATGACTGTCGCTATTTTTGGTGAGAGTTCCATCAATTTTTGTATTGCTTCAGAAGTTTTTCCCTTCGCCACAGCTTCAAGGTATCTCCCGAAGACGACGAATGTGATGAGAATTGCACTTGTCTCAAAGTATTGTCCAAGTAATGGATTGAAAAATACGACATAGACGCTAAAGAGGTATGCTGCACTGGTACCGATTGCGATGAGTGAATCCATGTTCGCAGTCTTATTTTTTAATGCCACCCATGCACTCTTATAGATGTCTGAAGCGACGATAAATTGTACGGGTGTTGCAAGTGCAAATAAGATGAATAAGTCGAAGGGTATTACAACCTTAAGTGGCATGAGGATCATACCGATGATGAATGCAGGAATAGTAAAAATTAAACTGAAGTAAAGATTGCTTTTTATTGCAACAATCTCCTTTTTCTGCTGGATGTCTTTATCTAAAGAGTCAGTTTTAGTACTTACCGATGCGCCATATCCTTTCTGTTGTACAATCTTGATGAGTTCTTCTTCAGAAAGTTTATTCTCATCATAGACAATCCGTGCCTTTGCAGTCGCATAATTGACATTTGCCTCAGATATTCCTTCTTTCTTTGATAGTGCGCGGTTTATGAGTGTTGAACAACTCGCGCAATGCATTCCCGTAATTGTCAAATCAGTTTTTTTCATTGGTTATCCTCAATCTACTACTCAATTCCCTAAATTTATGCAAGGTATCCTTGCACTACTTCTACATTCTTTTCAAAAAAGTCTTTTTCGACAATATGTATCATATCAAGACCGGTGTTTGTCTCTTTTATGATGCCTACAATGATAACATCTTTGCCAAAAAATCCGTCAATGGTATCGCCGACCTTGGCGAAGAGTTTTTCTTCCTGCATCATCTTTGCTTCTGTTGCACCGATGATAACAGGGTAATAAACTTTCTTTTCCACGATATGTTTGTAGAATAAGGCCATACTCCCATCACTAAATTCAATGGTTACCGGTGATGGATTTTCTTTATCGTATAAGTAGAATAATTTTGGCGTGGTTGGATCCTTAAATTTTACGAGTAACACATCGGAATCCCCTTTGAGTTCTGTAAATTGTTCACTGTTGATGAAATGGAAATCGTCTGCAAATGTTCCTGTCTTTGCAAGAATCCCTTCAATAGTAACATCGATTCCGAAAAGATCTGTTAGAGAGTCACCTGGTTTTTTGAATAAATTTTCTTCGATCATCATCTGCGCTTCATCAAAACCAATAACCACACTGTCCTGTTCAGGAAGATTATTTCCCGTGCTTACAGGATAATTTACGAGTATATTATTTTTTGCAAGAGCAAATATTTTTATTGCACCATTGGGAGTATACGCCGCCTTTATTTGAATGTCCTTAAATAAAGAAATATCTGCGTTACTTGTTACTCCCCCCTCCATCACATTCCTTGTTACGGCGCCAGTCAAGAAATATATTGCGCCACCGATAACTAAAATGATTACCACAATCATCAACGATATTCTTTTTTGTGTAACATATTCTTTTCCAATCATTATAAATCACCCAATATTATTTCATCAATATTTTTTTAAATATCGCACCATTTTTTATTCTTTTCTTTTTTATTCTTCTAACTCTTTCTTCATTTCATGATATTCTTTAAGAGTTATCTCTCCTTTCGCATATCGTGATTTTAATATTGTTTTGGAATCTTTCGCTTTGTGGTCTTTTCCGGCTGTTGCCCGACCGCGAGGGATATTCTGACGTATGAGCCAAATAATTAACCAAACAATTGCGCCCCAGAATATAACCATAAGTATCCATCCGAAAAAGCCCATTCCAAAACCCATTCCACATCCCAAATCAGTAAAGTTTGCCATGGTGTAGTATCATATACTTTACCGACGATCTTTGCGTCAGTACAGTAATATAGCAAATGACACAATTTTTTATACGAATATGTCATTTGCTTATTACGAACAGACAACATGTTGTATAAATATTATTGTCTGTGAGTATAGCATAATTAAATCCTTATAAATACTATCTGCTGCCTGACTCTACAGTTGAACTGCAGAAATTTTATAAAGGGAAAACCCTTTTTCTGACTATGTCAACTATCTTTTTGTCTCCTGAATGGTTTTTTAAGTATAATATACTTTTTGAAATATTCTTTCTCATCATTTCACTGATTATTGCAACATTTGCACTCAAGGTCTACCGTACCACAGGACAAAAACTTGCAAAATACTTCGGATATGGATTTCTCCTCATCAGTATCGCATTTCTCACTCAATCGGTATCGACTTTTTTTGTGCTGACAAAAATCAATACACAATTATGCGCAGCAATGCAGGCGTCGTCTGTTGCAAGTATTGATGCTGCAGGAACCTATCTCTATATGGGCTTTATGATTGCAGGAATTGTTACTATACTCTTTGTAAGTCTTAAAAGTAATACTACACGCACATTATGGCTGCTGCTCGCTGCCTCTCTTATCGCCATCGCCCTGAGCAGGAATCCTATTTACACATTCTACCTTCTCGCATCAATATATCTTGCATTTATCACCGGGCATTTCATTGCATATTATCTCAAGAATAAGAAAATAAAGACGCTTCTTGTCGCATTAGCATTCCTCTTTTTATGGTTCGGAACATTCCACTTCCTCATCTCAGTCAATCGTGAAATATTCTATGTCATTGGATATGTTCTTGAACTCATTGCATATCTTTTAATCTTATCGAACTGGATCATACTACGAAAATGAGTGAAAAACGGGATCGCATCACAATCATGAATGATATGCTCGAGTTTATTAGAAGCAAGGGCGATAAGGCAAAGCCCACACAAGTCATGTACCGGGCAAATCTATCCCATGCCATGCTCAAGGAATATCTTACTGAACTTCTTGAAAAACAATTGATTACTGAACAGAAATCCAAAGACGAGAAACGGACATACAGTCTTACCACAAAGGGGTTCGAATTCCTCAAAGATTACCAACAGATGCGAGGATTCTTGGAATCGTATGATTTGACGTGAAAGGAGCATACCCCACACATTCTATCGATATCAACTAATTGCGTTGCATATCCGCAACATATACTAATTCGTTAGCGGATTTATATGATAAATGATCCCTAAGAATACGTGTTGCCTTTCTTCGGTATGAGTTTAATAATTGTATCGTGCTCGAGAATATCCCAAGAGCGCCAAAAATAGTCCACGCATTCAGAAAAACAGTCATACTCTTGTCATCTTGTTTTGCTTCTTCAAGTTCTGCGGTTTTATTCGCATAGACCTCAAGCAATTGTTTTGGCGTGTTATCGATAATTTGCTGAAGAGAGTCTCTCTTTGCAAGTATTGGCAATATATTCTTCTGGGCGTTTACATCGCCAGCAGTAACTATCGAAGACAGCGGCGCATCTAATCCTTTTTTTGCATCCCAATACCTGTCGAGCGTGTTCTTATTTGCAGCATACACTACATCGAGTTGATTTTTTACTGCAGTATAGTTCGCATGTGAAAGCCCCGGACTCAATAGCGTCATCACTCCAAGACCTGCACCGATCACCAGAGTATATAGCGATTTTTTGATATAGTTATTTTCTATTTTTGCCACGCGTTCATCCTGTGCAATTTGTTCATCATTCATGATAGCCACCTCTTTAAAATCATCTCTTCATAGTAATTACAATAGACGAGTATTAATATGTTTGGTTCAATTATTTTTGAGCCATTTGGGTAAATAATCATAAACTTTAAATAGCAGTTATTCTCTAGGAAATCATGCCTGTCCCTTCCACACTACCATTGCTTAGTAAGCCAGAAACCACCAAAGATCGCGTATTTATTATACTCAGTGGAAAATATCCACTCTCGCTTATTGAACTTCAACACGCCATCAAAAATCAATTCAATAATTCAGTAAGTTTCCAATCAGTAAGAAAAGCAGTGCTGCAATTAGTGGAAGAAGGAGTTCTTATCAAGGAAGGAAAAAAATTCTCATTCAGCAAAGATTGGATTATCGGACTTATCAAATATGGTAATCTTCTGCAAAGAAACTATTTCTCACAAAAAAAGGAGCAGTCTAAGCTGGCGATAGGAGAAGAAGTTACTGTATACACGCTTAACTCTCTTGTAGATCTTGATTATATCTGGAATGGATTAATCGTAAAAGCATTGCAAGAGAAAGAAACACCAAAAATTATAACATTCAGGGCAGAACACTTCTGGTTTATTATTGCAACACTCGCGCAAGAAACCGGACTCATCAAAGAGATGATCAAAAAGAACATACAATTATATTATATCTCCTACGGCAATACGCCTCTTGATCAATGGACCATAGATATGTACAAGCAAATAGGAATTCATTGCATGAGGTTACCTAAACCGAAAAATTATCCTGCAGGATTACATGTTGGAACATACGGAGATTATATTATACACTCACAACATCCGCAAAAAATAACAAAAAAAATAGAGAAATTTTTCCAAAAATATCAACATACTAGAGATATCTCCTTAGTCAATATCGGCGAGATAGTAAATGCAAAAGAAGAGATACAATTACAGGTTATCCACAATCCATTGCTTGCAGAGAGTACGAGAAATGAGATAGTTCATCTATTTGATAAAAAACTATTTAAATAAGACCGGCAGAAGTGAATCTATGAACAACATAGTTAATAATCTCGTCCTTGAATTGCATATTCCTGACTTTTCTCAAGCACGCGAATTCTATACGCGCTTTGGTTTTAAAGAAGCATCATACGATTCTGTGTCTGGCGGCGGAAGTGATTTAGGATATCTGGTTCTTGCACGAGAAGATAAACTGGGAAGAACATTACTCAATTTTTACGGCGATAAAGAGAAAGTATCTGAACACGCACATTTCAAGGATTTCCCGAAAGCTACTCCTCGCGGGTATGGTGTCGAGATAACGATTCCTGTATCTGACGTCGAAGAATTATGGAATAATACCTATAAAGAATTAAAACCCGAACAAATTGCACAACCGCTAAAATTGAAACGTTGGGGTAAAAAAGATTTTAGAGTAATCGATCCATTCGGATTTTATATAAGATTCACAGAACTCGTAGATTGGGGACAATAAACAAAGAAGAGGATTCTGAGATTCGCGCCATCTTATACAAAAGAAATATTAAAAAAAATCACACTCTATCAATAACCTGCTTCAATTTCTGTTCTGCCTCTTGCGCAATTTTAACAAGTTGCGGATTATGAACTAAAGCCATGGCTTTTGTCGGGAGTATTGCAGAAACAAAAGTCTTACCATTATCAGCGTATATTATTACATTGCATGGCAGGAATAGTCCGATATCTTTTTCTGCTTGTAGTGCCTTATATGCAAAGGGCGGATTGCATGCTCCGAGAATCACATAGTCTTCATAATCTACATCAAGCTTTTTCTTCAGCGTTGCTTTGACATCGATTTCAGTCAGAACACCAAACCCTTCACGGCTTAATTCTTCCTTTACTTTTTCTACTGCCTGTGAAAAGGCAAGTGAAGTTTCTTTCTTATATCCGTACATATTCTTTTTCATGATTTCACCCTCGTGAAAACGCAGTTTTCATCTCAAGATACTCTTTTTTTGTTATTTCTCCTTTCGCATATCTTTTTTTGAGTATTTCAGATGCTGTTTTTTCCGAATGGTCTCTTGCAGAGTTTTTATTCTTGTTTACGAGCCAAACAATAAGCCATATCACTGCTGCCCAGAATAATACCATGAATATCCAGCCAAAAAATCCCATTCCGTATCCGAAGTCATAGTATCCCATCATCTTAGTTTACCTAAAAAAAACTTATTAAAACAAACGTATAAAAATTTTATTGCTCATCTCCATCACTAGTTCCCATACAAGAATCGTGCATCGCATCCATCTGTTTTGCGGTTTCCGGATCAAGATTTTGTATCATCTGATCGTGCATAGCATTCATTTGATCTCTTGTGTTCTTGTCAAGATTTCCCATCATTCCTCTGTAATTTCCATCACCGGTATTCATCATATTCTCATTATTAGTGTTCATCATGTCTCTGTAGTTGGTGTTGCTACCCATCATTTCGTTGTATGTTCCTTGATTGTTTCCCATCATATTCCTACTTCCGTCGGCTGTACGATAGGCGTAAACTCCTGCTGCGCCTAAAAGTAAGAGAAATACTCCGACTATTCCTAATATCCCGTATGTTTGTTTCATGTGTTTCACCTTTGTTTACAATTTTTTTATGCAGTTACTTTTCCTGCATGTATATGGTTGCATGTGCATATGCCAAGCATCTTGCACATATCAACACTCATCTCTCCATGTTCTGTGCGAACAGTTCTGATACAATCTTTGCAGCTATCCATTAGTTTCACCGCCTTATACAATGACTAACCGATCATCAAAATAGTCAACCATTTCTTTGCATCCTGGAAGTTTATGGTGCGATTCCCAGTATGCAACTCGTTGTTCTTTCATGTACAATTCGATTGCGATGAGTTCGTTTTTTGTCATGTTAAGCACCTCAATAATATTATGAAGAAGCACATGATGCTTATATACTTCGTTAAGAACATCTCTGAAGCGCAACTCCAGAAAATTTATAAAGCAACAAATCAGAAAATAGCTAATGAAACCTTCAACCGCACTCATCCTCGTCGATCTTGAACAGGAATGGTTGACTCAGGGATCAGATTATTATGCGAAGGACTTGACGAAAACCATTCCAAAAATTAATCAACTCATCGATGATTGCCGCGCGAAAGGTTATAAGATCGTCTTTATTCGCCACGTCGAGGAGGGAAGTAAAGATATTTTTGCTGAAGGGATGAAAAGAAGCGAAATTATCAAAGAATTGCATCGCAAACCATCGGATACTGTTATGACCAAATATAAAATCAGCTCATTCTATAAAACAATACTCGAAAAGGAATTAAAAGGTATTAAAAAAATAATTATCAGTGGGATCCTCACCAACCTCTGCGTGCGCAGTCTCGCGCAGGATGCGTATGATCGCGAGTTTGAAATAACCATCATTTCTGACTGTTGCGTCGCCTTCGACCAGAAGACACATGAATTTACTCTTCAGGATCTGAAGAAGACCAGAGAAGAGATTGAGATTATGAAGATAAGAGAATTCTTAGAAAAATAAAAAAAGATAGTGGCACACTTTTAATTCCTGAACTTGAAACGTTCTCCACGAACATAGTCTATGGTTCCAACATGGATAATATAATAAAGTTGTTCAGTTTTGGGAAGACGTACAAGTAGTTCGCTTGACGTATCGCCAGAAATTATTCTTTTCTGTTCGTCCCGTATAATGTGTCCTTCAAGATAAGCCACATATTTTTTCTTTACACTATCAAGAACTCCTGAAGCAAAGTCTTCCAGATATTGCGGGTTGTTAACACTCATGCTCTGCGCGCCAATCTGTCGTATCAATGCAAGATCCTCAAGACTATGGAGTTCCATTGTGCATAGAAAACAACAATACTATTTAAATGTTATCTTCATAGGGGCTCCTTTCAAAATCTTTTTTTTCGAAAGAAATATTAACCCGTCAGCCCTAAGGCTGAGCGGGGGTGGGAGTACAGCCCACCATGGCAAAGGAAGAAAAACTGGTTAATAAATTTAAGCGTTTGC